>JAGWOI010000044.1 GCA_028870995.1 Candidatus Omnitrophota bacterium
CTTTTCATCAGCATGATTGTAGCAGATTACATATGCTATACTAATAGAGAAAATTAAATTGTTTTCCCTTTTCAACACTTGAATTTGGGATTAAAGTTACGGCATGGGCAAAAAGAACAAGAAAGTCCTCTTTTTAGCTTCCTTTGAAGACGCCTCCATTTTGCGCAAGTTCACCATCCTTTTTTTGATCACCTCCATCATCCCGATGTCCCTGCTGTATTACTTTTATTATCAAAATAATCATTTCGGGCACATTGCCCTCACCCCCCAAAATTATACCTACGCCATGTTGCTGATGGGGTTGGGCGTTTTCATGGGGTTTATCGCCATCCGCTCGCTGCTGGTCAAAGTTATTGATATTTCCAGGCAAAACAGCAAGGCCCTTGAAAACCTGCTCAGCCCCGAGACCGTGCGGGAACTCAACCAGCAGGAAAATGAAATCGTCGTCTTGAGCCGTTCTTTTTCCGCGGTGACCCAACGCCTGGAGGAGAATGTCCGCAGCCTTGAGGTGGCCAAGAAGACCTTGCACGCGGTCATGTTCAAGGTCAGTCACGGCATTTCCAATATGGGCAACATCGACGCCTTCCTTGAACTGATCCTGGAGACATTGACCAACGCGCTCAACGGCAAAAGCGGCACCCTGCTGCTTTTAAACGAAGCCGGCACGGAATTGTCCCTTGCCGCCGTCTATGGCGCCGATTACGACCCCCAAAAAAAGTTGCAGCTGAAACTGGCCGGCTCTCCCTTAAGCCGGGTCGTCACGGAAAAACGCCCTTCGAGCGTCTCCGGCATTTTTTTGCAAACCCAGGACAACCCCCTGCTCAAGGAACTCTTTACGGAAAACCTTCTTTGCGCCCCCTTGATCTACCATGAACGTGTCAGCGGCCTGATGATCATCAGCCGTCCGGACGGAGACCAGCGGAATTTTTCAGAAGAAGATTTAAACCTGGTGTTCAACCTGGCTTCCCAAACGGCCGTGGCCATCGAGAACTCCAAGCTCAACCACGATATTGAGAAGACTTACTTTGAGACCATCTCCGCCCTGGCCCTGGCCGTGGATGCCAAGGACCAGTATTCCCGCGGCCATTTGGACCGCGTCATGAACCACGCTGTGATGATCGGCAAAGCCCTGGGGCTTGATGACGAGGACTTAGAAACTTTAAGGGACGCTGCCCGCCTGCATGACGTGGGCAAAATAGGCATTCCGGACGAAATCCTCAAAAAAGAATCCTCCCTTTCCGACGAGGAATGGGTGATCATGCGCCGCCATCCGGAAATCGGCGAAAGCATCATCAAGCCGGTGCGCTCCCTGCAGCACTTATGCGACCTGATCCGCCACCACCATGAAAAACTCGACGGGTCCGGTTACCCGGACAGGCTCAAAGGGGAAGAGATCTCTCCGCTGGTGCGCATCCTGACCGTGGCGGACATGTACGACGCCCTGACCACCGAACGCCCCTACCGGTCCAAAAAATCACCGCAAGAGGCCATTAAGATCCTGCGCAGCATGAAAGACCAGATCGATCAGGACATTGTCAACACGCTCTGGGACAGCTTGGAGACACAAGAAGAAGTCATCTGAATTTAAAGCTCGCCGCCACATCATCCAAAAGCATAAGCGTTTTAGGTTTGGTGCTCCCATAGGTTATCGTAAAGGCATACCCTTTATTAAAAAAAGCAATATAGGCGACCGTCACGTTCTGCGGAGGGGCGGTCTTAAAATCAAGGCGGGTGGCGTACACGCCATCCACCTTTATCTCCTTATTGTCGATCACTGTCCCGTGATGGGCCAGGACCCCTTCGCTGATCATCTTATCATTGGCTTCCTTAAGGGCCTTCTTCATCTGGGCCGGGGAAAGCTTGCCACTGGGCGAAATCTCAATATCAATGGCCATGGTCTGGCCGTCAGGATAGGTGATGATGATATCTTGGGGATACTCAACCCAATGCCATTCCGCCGGCACGTCCAGGCTGAATAATCCGTCCTTTTGCGTATGCTCCACGGCCAGGGCCGTCCGCCCTGCCGCAGCCATAAGAATTAATCCCAAAAATAAGGAGGCGGCAATCCTCATATAAAAAATCTCCTTCCAACTTTAAAAAGGGACAGTCCTTTTTTTACTTTTTTATAACGGACTTTCCCTTTTTTAAGTGCGGTACTTCCTGGCAGCCTGCCGGGTCTCCTTTTTTTTGACCGAACAAGCGGCTGGCCTCCTTGAATTCTTTGCCGAAGCCCCACTTGATGATGAGCCGGTTGGCCCTTCTTTCTCCATCGCAGTTGGCGTTCCCCTTCCTGATGGTATCCAGAACACGGTGAGCGATTTCGTGGGCCACGACACCCTCAATGGGGCCCTTGGTCTTGGCCAGCCCCAGGGACATCCCCAGTTTGACGATGGTAAAGCCTTCCTGGCAGCAGGGCGGGTACTCGCTGTTGACGATAAATTCGGACGAGCTGGCAAAACGGGCCGTGCCTTCATTATAAAATTCCGTAAAAAGCATAGGCCGCTCGCGGCGGGTGGCGCTTAAAAAATCTTTATAGGGCATCCTCTCCAAAACATCCTGGAGGGCATAATAAGTCAGGGACGGCGGCTGGTAAAAGCAGAATTCACCCAGGTATTCCTTGACCACTTCAGGGCGGTCATTGAACTTCCAGGCGGCCAGTTTATCGCCGTTGAAATGAAAGGTGATCAGGGCATCAAAGGGATCATCGACAGGCTCATTATAGGTCAGCCAGTCATCGGGACCGATATGCCTGAAATTGCGCAAATGATCCTTGGGATAAAGGGCCCAAAAATCGTTCTCTGACATTCCCACGGTGATCCCCGCAAGGGCCGTATCGTCGGCCATCCTGCCCAAATCCCTGGCCATCATGGGATAAAGAGGCGCAACCGCACCGGCGGCCTGCTTTAAAAGCTTTATCCTCTGCGCCCTGTCCGCAACGCTTAAAGCCGCCGGAGCTTTGGCCTTGCCGGCATTCTGGGCTTCCCATTCCTTTTCTTGCTCGTCGGCTAATTGCGTAAATTCCTTGGAAAGCGCCGGATTTGAACTTTCGAGTGCCGCGGCCGTGTCGTTTAAGAGAATGATCCCCTTCTGCTGGTTATCTGCCTTGGCCTGCGCAACTGAAGGATAACATACGAGGCCAAACAATATGAGGCCAAGGCACCACCGGCAGAAACTTATTGGGGGGATGATTTCACCTTTGTGCATGTGTTCCTCACGAGGGTTCAATGGTTATTTTGTCACCGGTGATCTTTGAATTAGGAACGATGATGCGCTTGCCGTCGCTGGTCAGGACAGTATAAAAAATCTGGATCTCATCCACCCGGCCTTTGGCGCCGCCGGAAGCGCCGGCCGCATCAATGGTGTCGCCCACCTTAAAAAGTTGAAAAAGGACGATCAGCACTCCGGAAGCAAAATTGGATAAGGAACCCTGCAGGGCCAGGCCTACGGCCAGGGAGGCGGCACCCAGGACGGCGATAAACGAAGTGGTCTCGACCCCCAATTTATTAAGCGCCGCAATGCATACGAAGGTCATGGCCACGTAAAAAACCAAATGCCTGCCAAAACTGGTCAATGTTTTACTGACATTGGCGCTGGTCATAGTCTTTGCCGCCAGCTCGGCAACAAATTTGGAAACCATCTGCCCGACCACAAAAATGATGATGGCCGCGGCCACATTCATCCCGTATTGGACGAAATATTCATAACCTTTATTGATGGTGTCTTGCATGAATTGTCTCCTTCCTTTCAGGCTTTTGCCTTAATCCGATTCCTGAAAATCATCCTCCATATTGATGGCCCATATATTGTCCTTGGAGGCCTTGCCCGTCACAATATTATCCACGGCTGTCATGGCTGCCAGCATGGAATGATCCTGGTTATTATATTTGTGCATGCCGTTTCTGCCAATCAAGAAAAGATTTTCAAAGCGGTCGGTAAAATCCCGTATCAAATGAAATGAAGGATAGGTGCCCGTATACGCCGGATAAGCTTTGGGCATGCGGATGACCGTCCCGTCCAGCACGTCTTCTGCGCGGATCATCCCCATCAGGACAAGTTCGTCGATGGCAAATTGTAAAAAGTCCCGGTCGCTTTTGCTCCAAAGCGCATCGCCCTGGCAGCAGAAATACTCCAGCCCCACCCACATCGTGCCCGGATCTTTGACAAGATATGGGCTCCAGTTATTGAATATCTGAAGGCGGCCAACCTTGACCTTTTTTTCCTGAATATAGATCCAATTCTCCCGGGCAATATCCTTATTGTTCAATTGCCTAAGCAGCAGCCCCACGGTCACGAAATCACGGTACTCAAGGCCCTGGGCCGTCTCCCGGACAACCGGCGGCGCAGGCGGTTCAAGGGCAGCGATAAGTTCCTTGACCGGCATGGTGGAAAAGAAATAGTCCCCGGATCTTGTCTCCACCAGGCCCGTGGCCAGGTCCCTGATCTTGACTTTAACGATCTTCTCGTCTCTGGCCGCCAGCCCGACGATTTGATGGCGCAAATGTATTTCGCCCCCTCCGTCCCGGACATGCGCGGCCACCTCTTCCCACATTTGTCCTGGCCCCAGTTTAGGATAAAGGAATTGGTGGATAAGGCTCGTGGCCACCTTGCGGTGATCTTTTAAAAAAGGAAAGAATTCTCCCAACATATGCTTCAGGACCCTGCTGATGGAGAGGCTTTTGACACGCTGGCTGCCCCATTCAGGCAATATCTGCGCGCAAGGCACACCCCACACCTTCTCGGTGTAGTCCTTAAAAAAAAGGAGGTAAAGCTCCCTGCCGAAGCGGTTGATAAAAAAATCTTCCAAAGACTTTTCCGGCCTTGGGGCCAGGCGCGCACGGACGTAGCCGGCAGCGATCTTAAGGATCCTGGCTAATCCCAAATTGGCCAAGGTGTTTTTATTGAGCGTGACCGGGTATTCGAAAAATTTTCCCTCAAAAAAGATGCGCGAGAGCCGATGGCGGACCAGCATCACCTTATCGGTTTTCTGCGGGTCGGCGATCTGGCCTGTAGGAAGAAAGCTGGTTGTTTTGTTTTGATAATTGATGGTCACGCGGCGCTCATCGGTAGTCTCCAAAGGCAGGATATTCTGCCACCATTTCAGCACCCGGCCGGATTTGGAAAAAAAACGGTGGCCGCCGATGTCTATCCGGTTACCCTTGTAATTGACGGTCCTGGCAATGCCGCCAAGGGCCTCGCTCATTTCATAGACAACAGGCTTGATATGCGGGGCGCGCTGCAACAATTCGTAAGCTGCCGTAAGCCCGGCGGGACCGGCACCGATGACAATCGCTGTCTTAGAACCAACGGGATCAGGCATTGCCCTTCCTATCTTATTCATTGTCCTGTAAGAATATCAATCTGCTCATAGTTATCCGTCCCTTGGTGAGCCCCGGGATATTCTTTATTTCAAGGCAAAATTTTAAATACCATCGGACCGGCCTGATTTTGATCGTGATAGACCAGCCGGATCTGGGACCTAAATGACAAGTATTTCGCCTTCGGATAAGCCAAGCGTCTCCGTATCCAGGGTTTATCCAAGATGATATAATCGACATTTTTCAATTTGGCGAAATGAATGATCCTCTCCCATCCCTCGGAAACAGAAGGAAGCATGATAAAATCCGAATCTGTCAAATAAGCCAGGACATTACGGTCTGACATTATCTTCCCCTTACTGGAAATGCCTCGAGCGACCCTTTCGATCCAAGAGGCAATCTGTTCATATTCTCTATATGGTTGTTTCTTTTCTCCGATAAAAGATATCTCCTGCTGCCAGCAGACCCCTAAATAAAGTATAATACCCGCTGTATACAATGCCGCTGCCCCTAAACGAAATATTTTTTCAGAACCATTGGCCAATCGGGCATTCAAGAAGTTGAACAAAGCGTCAGCCATTATCAAGCATAAAACAAAACACAGGGGTATGAAAGGCATGAGGTAACGACCATCGCAGGAAAGAATTGGTATTCCTAGCGTAGATAAGGCAAATAAAAAAACAAGCAATATCTTATCAGGCCCCTTAAGGAGCATCAGTGCAATGCCCCCTCCAAAAATCAACGCCGGTAGTATTATATAAAACTTCCCATTGGCCGCCCTTGAAATAAACGGAATTATAGCCTCACCTGTCATGTGTAAGATTTTCTTGAAGCCATTGATATATTTAAGTTCAACCATGTCCGGATGCCTGAGAGAAAATTTGAAAATATTGTTTCTCCCTGGTTTTGAAAGGTAATCGAATTCTGTCCCATCTGGATTAAGCTTATACAAACTCTCAAATCCATACCTTCCGTTATCGTCAAAAAAAACATACGTTCCAATATCGGAAACAGGGGAAATCCTGTTTTTCAAAGAAGGGGTATAAAAAACCGCCTGGTAAGCGATGAAAACAGGTAAAAACCCTAAAGCCAGGAATAAAACCATTTTCAAAGCAGTTTTAAAATCACAGCGGCTTCTAATCATAGAAATAAAAATCACCGAGCCTGAAATAAAACAATAAATAAAAGCCGGATATCTGGTCAAATAAGCCAGTCCAATTAAAACACCCAAGCCAAATGCAAGTAACGGCTTACCCCTCTGCCCAGCCAGCCAGGTCAGCCAGCAGATGGTGATCGTAAGAAATGAAAAGAAATAGTCCATATGCAAAACATAGCAGGGCCTTTGTAAGCCGTAAAAACCCGTTGCGAATACCACTGACAAAAAGGCCAATTTTTTGTTTAAAATGCCTTTAACCAGAAGGTACAACGGCACGATATAAAAGCTGGCACTGGCAGCGTTGATGTACTGCATGGAAACGATGGGACTCTTCATCACGAAGGAAAGAAGATGGGCCAATATCGGATACAGGGGCGGATATCTAACCCTGTCGCCCAAAAACCAGGAAACGGTAAAATCAAAATGGTTAAAAATATTATTTGCCAATTTGATGTAGCCGTAAAAATCATAGGAAAAGATGTCCGGAAAAAGATGGTCACAAATAAACAGTCTTATAGAAAATAAAACAAGGCTAAGCAGAATAATGAGAACCGTCGAGTATTTTTGTAAATTCATACGATGCCAAGTCAACATCCATCAATCCTTAAGATATTTACCGATGATTTCCATAACATCGGAAACCTCTATCGCCTCCATACAGGGCGCTTTTTGTTTGCAAAAAAATCCGGCGTTCGTTCGATATAAATACATACAAGGACTGCACGGAAAGCGTTTATAAATCACTTCATGAAAGTCATTCTCCGGCCCGTAGGGGCCATACAAATAGATGGAGCCCGGCCCCCATAATGAAATCGTGCGGGTCCCAACGGCTTTGGCCATATGGAAGGGGCCTGTATCATTGGAAATATAAAGAGGCAATTGGGAAAGAAGGGCCAAAAATTGAGACAAGTTGAGCTCTCCGGTCAGATTCATGATCCTGGAATGCCATTGGGGAGACACCAATGAAAAGAATTCCCTGGAATGTGCGATTTCTTCCTCGGTTCCTGTAAGGATAATATTCCAACGGCTATAACGGATCAAAAACTGTTCGCTCAGTGCCGCGAACCTTCGCAGGGGCCATCGGCGGCATAACGCCAGGTCGCTGGCATGGATATTCACGCCGATCGTTTTACCCAGATCGAACATATTCTTGTTATTGAGAATGGCCTGCAATTCTTTCTTCTTGCCTTCACCGATCATTACCTTCTCAGGGATCATGCTGGAAACCTTGACGTGTAAAGCGCCGGCAATCATACCGTATATTTCCAATATGTTCCTGTTAGAATTGAAAAATATAGGAACATTGACCAGCGAGTCCCTCCAAAATCTGGCTAAATAAAACCCTATGCGCCAGGAAGCGCCGGAGAGAAATGACATGATGGTGCTGAACTTTGAATAAAATTCAATGTCGATCACAATATCGATTTTCTTTTTATGGCAATACAAAACGGTCCGCCATACGCTGACTATCAAGGCCAGCGGGTTTCTGGTCTCAATGGTCAAAACATCATCGGCCAAAGATAAGGCCTGAAGCAAAGGCACATTCTCGCTAAAGGTCAAAAAAATGATGCTGGATCCTTTGTAAGCTTTACGGATATTAGCAATCAACGCGGAAGACAACAAGATACTGCCTAACCCGAAGAATTTAATGACAAGGATGTTACGGGGCGGTAAAGATCCGGCAGGAACGGATGAATGTGTCCGATAAAGCGGGTCAAAAAGGCGGTTGAATGATGCCAATACAATGCATATAGGCATTCCCACCCAATGGTCGACGAATTTCAACAGGCCTATTCTTTTGTTATGCATCGATGAAATATTACCGTTACGGCCTCACGCCTCTCTAAGCGCCAATTGCTTTGAGGTAAAGTAATAGAAAAACGCCATCATGATAAAGGCCGATACGGTATACGCCGCGGCCATACCCACCCCGCCCCATCGCATAGAAAAGACCGTCCCAGTAAAGACCAGACTGATGACTCCCAAGAATGATGAGAATAAATCTTTATTCTGCCTGTGAGCGGCTATTAAAAACCGTGAAAGCAACAGCGAAATTCCCAATGGAATACTGGACCAGACAAGCACCTTGAGGTACCGCATGGCCGGCATATATTGATCACCAAAGAAGACGTGGATAAAAAATCCCGATAAGAAAAGAGCCAGAAAGACTAACGACAGGCAAAGCACGAACATCATCCACAAGTAACGGCGGTATATCGTGATAAGATCGTCTTTCGGACCTCCCCAACATTGCGCAATTTTTGGATAAGAAGCCATAGAAAAGCTAAAATAGAAAATATTTGCCACCCGGAAGATCCTTTTGGCCAGGTTGTATAGTCCTAGTTCAGAAAAAGGCAGGACCTTGGAGAGTATGACGGTGTCTAATTCGAGAAAAAGGCAGGATGAAACAGCTATCCACCAGAATGTCGGGAGCAACCGTACCATTTTATCGAGAAAGATAAAATCAAGGCGGGATAACAGCTCTAGTTTATGTAGCTTCGCGAAGCACAAAAGGCAGATAAATCCGAATATCCTGGCCCATAGCATAACGAGGATGACCGCATTGATCCCCCCTTGCCTCCCTAACACCACGATCCCTAAAATGATGAGCATCGTATCCCTGCCCAGAGCGCTTAATAAAATATACTTGGCCCTTTCCAAGCCGATAAATATGTTTTCCAGCAGATAATACAAAAAGGATGGGAACAACAGCAAACTGACCAGACCAATGGAAGCCTTGATCTGAGAGGGATAGTGCATAACATTGCCTAAAACGACCAACAGAAACCCGCCCATCATTGATGCTGCTGCCCCGATGAGCGCTCCGTGGGTGAAATAAATTTTGGCATTGGTATGCCGTAACGCGACTTCGCGGACAATAATATTATCGAAGCCGAAGCACACCGCTAATTCAAACATGGTGTACAGGCTTAGAACTAGGGTAAAAATACCGAACCCTTCCAATCCTAAATGACGCGCAGCCATTACGCTCAAGCCCAGCGACGCCAGGACGTAAGAAAACTTTGCTAAGAAAATATATATACTGTTTTTAAATGTCAGAGGTATGGCAGCCCCTTCTCTTCAAGAACAGGATCGATGCCACGTGGCGGGATCGATCAAGCGGCCTTTGGACCATTTAAGCCTTCTTAATTTTGCGGTCACCCTGCGCATCTTGCTAAAAATCGATCTCGGCCAAGTGGATGCCATCAGCAGATTGGTTTGGAGCCAGGAGGCCACCCCGTAAACGGCTATGGCTTTCTGCTGGGTGTAGGCAAACCCTTCTTTCATGTCCGGCAAACAGGCACAAAAAGTTTCATTGTATTGATCCGTGCAAACTTTCCTGGGACATTGGATCACCTTGGGAAAGAGCCCCCAATCCCCGTAAAATGTCCCAAGCTTGACCGTCTTTCGCATCATAAAACAGGGGGATATTTCGTAATTCTCGTCCATCCAGAAAGTCGTGCAACCGGCCTGGCAGGGTTTTCTATAAGTACTCTCCAAGATCAGCAGGGCCAAAGGATTCAATCGTCCAATCAATTCCAATTCGCCGGACGAATAAGCGGTGCTCGCCCTATCCAAAGAATACAGTTTTCCTTTATAATAACCTTGAAACAGGGTCGGCAGGACCGTGATTCCGTGCGAAGCAAAAAAATTAATATCATTCTCCAACCTGCCCAAAAGGGCCGGGTGGGCGACATAATTGCCATAAATCTTAAACCCTTTAGCCTGAAATTCTTTGACCAGATTCACCAGCCCCATGATGTCTATTTTTGACTTTTCCCTCTCCTGGATATGAGTCGAAAAAGAAATCTCAACGACCTTCGCCGGATCAATGGTATGGGCAAAGCGGCGCAGGGGTTGGGTCAAAGACAGGTTGGTATCGACTCTTAAATAATGTTTCTGGGTCACCCTTTTGGCGAAATC
>JAGWOI010000017.1 GCA_028870995.1 Candidatus Omnitrophota bacterium
GATTGCGAAAAGCAGCACCAGTCCCATGAACTGTTTGTATTTGCCGATATTGCCCTGTTTCAAATGGGTCCAGGCCCGGATGAAAAAGATGCTGGATGATAAAAGCACGACGCTGTTGATGGCGCCGATGGGAATGTTCTGGATCTCGGACTGTACCGGCCAGGTGAATGACCCGGCGCGAAGCAGGATATAGGCGGAAAACAGGGACCCGAAGAGCATCACTTCGGAGGCTAAAAATAGCCAGATGCCGAATTTGGAATTGTAAAGGCCGGTGTCTTCTCTTGGTTCGACGATATATGGGATAAATTCTTCAGCGGTATTACTCATAAGTTAAATTTCCTTTTGCCATTGAGGGCTGTAATCCTTGGGGGCATCGTCGAGGCTGTAGCCGTACGGATCCCGGTAAACGGTAATAGGCTGTGTAAAGTTTCCATGTCCCGGCGGTGTCGGGGTCGCCCATTCCAGCGTGGTGGCTTCCCAGGGGTTGTCCGAATTGACCTTTTCGCCGTTAAAGATGCTCCAGAAGAAATTGATGATGAAAGGAATTTGGGCCAGGGCCAGGATCCAGGCGGCCCAGGAAATGACGACGTTCCAGTAAAGCACCTTATGGGCGAACAAATAGGTGGCCCCCCCATCGTATAAGCGGCGGTTGACGCCCATGAGGCCCTGGATCAGCATGGGGAAAAAGACAAAGTTCATGGTGATGAGTGTCGGCCAGAAATGCAGATGGCCGAGCACATCGTTCATTTTTCGTCCGGTGGCCTTGGGGAACCAGTGGTAGATCCCGGCAAAAAGGCCCAGAATGACGCCGGGCGCCACGACATAGTGGAAATGGCCGATGACGTAATACGTGTCATGCAAGGGAATGTCCGTGACCGCCAGGCCCAGCGGAAGACCGGTCAAGCCGCCGATGCCGAACATGGGCAAAAAGGCCAGGGCAAAGAGCATGGGCATGGTAAAACGGATAGACCCGCCCCATAAAGTGATAAACAGGGCCGAAATGATGATGATGGAGGGGATGGAAATGATGATCGTCGTAGTCTGGAAAAAGGCCGTGATGTCCGTGCCCATGCCGGTCAAATACGTGTGGTGGGACCATACAATAAAGGAAAGAAATCCCAAAAAGATGATGGAAAGCCGCATGCTTTGAAAACCGCTGATGTTTTTGCGGGTGTTATTGGCAATGATTTCCGTGATGATGCCCATGGCCGGCAGGATGATGACGTAAACTTCGGGATGGCCCAAAAACCAGAACAAATGCTGCCACAAAAGCGCGTTGCCTCCCCCGCTGACATTATAGACCTGGCCGTTGACGAACAAACCGCTGGGTAAAAAGAAGCTGGTGTGCAAGAGCCGGTCGCATAACTGCAGGAAGGCGGCGCCTTCCAGCGGCGGGAAAGCCAGCAAGAGCAAAAAGGCGGTAACCAGCTGGGCCCAGATAAAAAACGGCAGCCGCTCGAAGGTCATGCCGGGCGCGCGTAAATTGAAGATGGTGACGATAAAATTCAAGGAAGAAAGCAGCGAGGAGATGATAACGATGAACATGCTCCACAGCCAGATGGTCTGGCCGTCGTGCGCTATGTCGGACAAAGGCGCATAGGAGGTCCAGCCGTTGCTGGCAGGCCCCCCGGGCAAAAAGAAGCTGGACATCATGAGCATGCCGCCCGCAAAAAAAGCCCAGAAACTGAACATGTTCAATCTGGGAAAGGCCATGTCCTTGGCACCGATTTGCAAGGGAATAAGGTAATTGCCGAATACGGCGAAACCCAAAGGAACGACCCCCAGAAAGACCATGATGGTGCCGTGCATGGCGCCAAGCTGGTTATACAATTCGGGGAGCATGACGCCGCCGGGCATGAGATTTTCGCCCAAAAGCTTCCCTAATACGGGGACGGGTTGGCCCGGATAGGCCAATTGCCAGCGCATCAGCAGCATCAAGAGAAATCCAAAAAGAAGAAAAGACAGGCTTACAAACAGGTATTGAATGGCAATGACTTTATGGTCCGTTGATAAAATATATTTGCGGATAAATGATTCCTGATGAGAATCGGCAGTATGAATGTGATGTTGAGAAGGATTGGGGGTACCGCCCATATCACTGCTCTCCTATGGAGACATTTTTGGGAATTTTTATCTTGCTTTGAGAATCAAACTATATCACAAATTTCGGAAAGGTAAATTCAATTATTAAAATTTATTTGTTAAGCGAAGATCCGGCCCTTTTGCGAAAGTTAAGGAACAGCATGCCAAAGCCGAACAATACGGCGGCCACTACGGCCAGCATGGTGAACACGGCATAGTTATATCCATGGGTCAACGGCGAAGAGGGGTCTCCGAAGCAGACAGCGCAGAAAATCATTTTTACAAAGCCTTCATTTTTTTAACAAACTTCACACAATAAAGAGTCAAGGCAGCTGCCAGGACGAACGAGGCATATCCCCATAGGATGTAATTATGGCCAAGTGTCCAAAAGCCAAACCCGAGCGACAGGATAATGGAAACAATGATCAGCACCACATGGATATTCTTTACACCCATAAAACCTCTTTCTGCCCGGTAAAATAAGCCTTTTATTCAATCTTAACACTATTTTGGCCGGGTAAAAGTGAAATCTATATTTTGACGGGAATTATACGTCACGGTCACTGTGGCGGTCCTGGTGCCAAGCCTTTCGTGCCAGGCTTCGATGGTGTAGGTGCCGTTGGGGATATTGTCGATCTCAAAGCGGCCGGTGGCATTTGTTACGGCAAAGAACGGGTGCGGCATCACCGCGACCCAGGCCTGCATCCAGGGATGGACATCGCAGCGCAAAGGAAACATGAACTCCGGCTTATAGAAGACCTTTTCCATTTCCTTACGGAAATCGGGCATCGCATCATTGAATTCGGGGTTGATCTTGCACAGGCCGTGCACATTGTGCAGCGTGCCGTCGGGGTTAAGGAATTTCACCTTCTGCCCCACCATGACGCCCACCACGTGCGGATTATAGTTGCACCCCGCCTGATTGATGACCACCGGCCGGCTGGGCGGCGGGTAATTGGTCTTGCTCAACCCGCTTTTGATAAAGACAAAGACATTGCCTAAAGTATTGTTATCCCCCACCACGATGGGCGAGGAATGCAAATTACCTTTGTTGACGGCGTAACAGACAGGATCGGCATCCATATGGATAAGGCGCTCATGCGGCAAAGGCCCGTTGTAGGTGACGGTCCCGGTAATTGAGCCGTTGGCAAAAGCACGGCTGCCAAGGGCAAGGCCGAAAATGATCGCGATCAATATTTTTTTCATAAACGAAACCTCAGAAACATGGAATGCCTCCAAAAACATACCACAAATTGGCCGAAATGTGAACACCTTGGCCGATCTGGTCCAGCAGGAATTGCCGGGCATCCTCCTTGGCCACCAGGCAGACTTCGATGTCTTCGGCATCTTCAAGCTTTTGCACCGGGTTGCGGTTGACCGCCGCCTCTTCGTCGACTTCGACGTAGACGATCCTGGCATTATCATTGATCATTGAGGAGCCGGTCTTGACCACCGGGCTTACGTCCTTGATGACGCCGGTGTAACCTGTTTCCTCTTTTAATTCAACCAGGGCATGGTTGGGATCGTTAAAGCCCAGGCCGGCAGGAAAAGAAATGATGTAGCCGTCGATGGCGGGACGGTATTGCTTGATCAGGATAAAACGTTTGGAAGGCATGAGCCGGGGCACGATAACAACACCGACGGTTGAACGCCTGCGGTGTACGGTCTCCCAGGTCAATTGCAGGCCGTTTTTGGTCAGATAAATGGTCTCATGCACGGCCAGCCACTGGCCTTCGTAAAGGACTTTTTCCGTGATCTTTTTCATTTGATTTTAGGTTGCTTCGGCCGAGTCAGCCAGCAGGGTGACGTTGTGCTCAAGGTCCACTTCCAGGACGCCGCCGCCGATCTCGAAAGCGGTTACCTTGTCTTTCCGGCGAACCCTGGCCTTCCCTGCTTTCAACGTGGCGATAAGAGGTGTATGCATGCTGTAGACTTCAAAGCCGCCTTCGCTGCCGGTAACGGCGATGGAATCAACCGTGTCTTCGAAGATCTTGCCGCTGGGTGCTACGATGGAGAGTTTAAAACTCATAATGTTTTAGCCTTGGCTAATACTTCGCTGATATCCCCCACCATGTAGAAGGCCTGTTCGGGGACCTCGTCATGTTTTCCGTCGAGGATTTCCTTGAAGGAGCGGATGGTGTCTTCCAAAGGAACGTATCTGCCCTTGATGCCGGTAAACTGCTCCGCCACATGGAAAGGCTGGGAGAGGAATTTTTGGATTTTGCGGGCCCGTTCCACCGTCAGCCGGTCTTCTTCAGATAACTCATCCATACCCAGGATGGCGATGATGTCCTGCAGTTCTTTGTATTTCTGAAGGATTTCCTGCACGCGGCGGGCGGTGCGGTAATGGTCTTCACCGACGATTTCCGGGGCCAGAATGGTCGAGGTGGACGTTAGAGGATCAACCGCCGGATAAATACCCAGCTCGGCAATGGGACGGGACAACTCGGTGGTGGCGTCCAGGTGCGCGAAGGTGGTGGCCGGAGCCGGGTCCGTGTAGTCGTCCGCCGGAACATAGATGGCCTGGATCGACGTAATGGAGCCGTTCTTGGTGGAGGTGATGCGTTCTTGAAGCTCGCCCATGTCCGTTCCCAGGGTCGGCTGGTACCCGACGGCCGACGGGATGCGTCCCAGCAGGGCCGAGACCTCGGAACCTGCCTGGGTGAAGCGGAAAATGTTATCGATGAACAACAGCACGTCCTGGTGCATTTCGTCGCGGAAATATTCCGCCACGGTGAGCGCCGAGAGGGCCACGCGGGCGCGCGCGCCCGGCGGTTCGTTCATCTGGCCGTACACCAGGGAGGTCTTATCCAAAACGCCGGCTTCCTTCATTTCCTTATAAAGCGCCGTGCCTTCGCGGGTGCGTTCTCCGACTCCGGCAAACACGGAATACCCGCCGTGCTCTTTGGCGATGTTATTGATCAATTCCTGGATGATGACCGTCTTCCCCACCCCTGCCCCGCCGAAAAGCCCGATCTTGCCGCCCTTGCGGTAAGGCGCCAAGAGGTCGACGACCTTGATGCCGGTCACCAATACCGTGTTGGAGGTGTCCTGCTGGTCGATCTCCGGCGCAGGACGGTGAATGGGCAGGTACTTGGTGGCCTTGATCGGTCCGGCTTCGTCAATCGGTTCCCCCAGCAGGTTCATGATCCGGCCCAGGGCGCATTCCCCCACGGGCATTTGCAGCTCGCCGCCGGTGTTCGTGACTTCCTGGCCGCGGACCAGGCCTTCGGTGGTGTCCATGGCGATGGTGCGCACCAGGTTGTCGCCCAAATGCTGGGCCACTTCCAGGGTTAAATTGTCGGGCACGTCGTTGATGAATTTATTGGTCGTTTTCAAGGCGGTTTCAATGGGCGGCAGCCCTTCCATGGGGAAATAGACGTCCACGACGGCGCCCAACACCTGGACGATCTTGCCTGGAAGTTTTTTGCTGGGTTGGTTCATAAGCACCTTTCTTAAAGGTTAATAAATTTTATTTATTTGAGCGCTTCAGCGCCTGAAATGATTTCGATCAATTCCGTCGTAATGGCCGCCTGACGGGCCCGGTTGCGCAAGAGCGTGTAACGGTCGATCAGGTCAGCGGTATTCTGGGAAGCCTTGTCCATGGCCGCCATGCGGGCCCCGTGCTCACCGGCGGCGTTTTCCAGCAGCGTATAAAAAATTTTAAAGTTTAAGAATTTTGGGATCAAGGCATACAAAATTTCTTTTTCTTCCGGTTCATAGGTGTAATCCTGGGACGTAAAGCCGGAACGTGAAGGAGCTTGTTCCTGATTTCCGGCGGGGGTCAATGACGAAGCATCCAGGGGCAGGATCTTTTCAATGACCGGCATCTGGCTCATGGGACCGTTGAACTTGTTATAGGCCAGATAAATTTCCTCGTACTCTCCTTTAATAAAGGCGTCGGTGATGTCCTTGGTAACTTCAGAGGCTTTCTCGAATTCCGGCTTGACCGTGATGCCTTCATAATTTTTGACGACCTTGGCGTTACGGCGAAAAGCCATGTAGCCCCTGCGTCCGCAAAAACTCATGCCGATCGTCGTGTATTTGTAGGGATTATCAATGATCCAGTGGCGCGTCTTTCGGATCAGGTTATTGTTGAATCCCCCGCACAGCCCTTTGTCCGAGGTGAACAGGACGACCAAACTCCTGGTCACGGCCCTTCTGGTTTTCAGCAAGGGATGATTGGTCGGTCCGGCGCCGGACAGACGCCCCATAAGTTCAGTCAGTTTTTGGGCATAATCCTGGGCGCTGATCTGGGCCTTGTGCGCCCGCTTGAATTTGCTGGCCGAGACCATCTTCATGGTCTTGGTCATCTTGCGGGTGTTCTTGAGCGAAGCGATCTTTTTGTTGAATTCTTTGATCCCGATCATGGATTTTAAACCTTGAATGAGCGTTTGACTTCGTCCAGCAGTTTTTTGAGTGCCGCCTTGACATCATCGGTCATGGCCAGGGTTTTATTGAATAATTGGACAAAATCACCGTATTGTGAATCAAGCTGCGCGGACAAATACTCCTCGAATTCTCGCACCTTGTTGGCCGGGACATCATCCAGATACCCGTTGGTCCCGGCAAAAATAACAGCCACCTGTTTGACGACTGGCATCGGCACGTGAATGCCCTGCTTGATGACCTCCATGAGCCTGCGGCCGCGGTCGAGCTGTTTGCGGGTGGCTGCATCCAAATCCGAGGCAAATTGGGCGAAGGCCGCCAGCTCGCGGTACTGGGCCAGTTCCAGGCGCAGGGAACCGGCGGTTTGTTTCATGGCCTTGACCTGGGCATCACCGCCTACGCGGGACACCGAAAGGCCGGCGTTAACGGCCGGGCGCTGGCCGGCATTGAAAAGATCGCTCTCCAGGAAGATCTGGCCGTCGGTAATGGAAATGACGTTGGTGGGGATATAAGCCGAGACGTCACCCGCCTGTGTTTCAATAATGGGCAGGGCGGTCAGGCTGCCGGCCCCCTTCTGGTCGGATAATTTGGCGGCGCGTTCCAGCAGGCGGCTGTGGAGATAGAAGATGTCACCGGGATAAGCTTCGCGGCCCGGCGGACGGCGCAACAGCAACGACAATTGGCGGTATGATTGGGCATGTTTGGTCAAGTCATCATAGATGATCAAGGCATGCTTGCCGTTGTCGCGGTAGTATTCCGCCATGGCGCATCCGGCGTAAGGTGCCAAAAACTGCATGGGCGCCGGGTCGGAAGCTGTGGCGGCTACGATGGTCGTGTATTCCATGGCGCCGAATTTGCGCAAGGTCTCGAAGACTTGAACTACGGTCGATCTTTTTTGCCCAATGGCCACATAAAAGCAGTAAACACCCTTGCCCTTTTGGTTAATGATGGTGTCGATGGCCAGGGTGGTTTTGCCGGTCTTGCGGTCGCCGATGATCAATTCGCGCTGGCCCCTACCGACGGGGGTCAGGGCGTCGATAACCTTGATCCCTGTTTGCAGGGGTTCATGAACGTTTTTGCGGTCGATGATGCCGGGTGCCTTGACCTCAATGGGCTGCAAGGCCGCGGCGTTAAAGGCAGGTTTGCCGTCCACCGCTGCACCCAGGGCATCGACGATACGTCCCAAAAGCCCGTCACCCGCCGGTACGGAAGCGATTTTACCGGTGCGCCGGACTTCATCACCTTCCTTAATATCGGCGTCGGAACCGAAAATGGCCACCCCCACATTGCTTTCTTCCAGGTTGAGCGCCAGGCCTTTGATCCCATTGGCAAATTGCACGATCTCGCCGGCCATGACATTGGAAAGGCCGAAAACACGGGCAATGCCGTCGCCGACATTGAGCACGGTGCCCACCTCAAAGGTCTCCACCTTGCTGGTGAAGTGGCCTAACTGTTGTTTGAGGATGGATGATATTTCATCGGGATTCAATTGTTGGGGCATAAAGCAATTCCTTTTTAGGTTTGCGCGAAGTGATTTAACTGGTTTTTAAAACTGTAGTCATAAATCCGGCCTTGGATAAAGATACGAAAGCCGCCGATGAGTGACGAGTCAACGGTCCATTGAGGTATGACCTGTTGATGGAGTTTATCGTGCAAACGTTGACCGATCGAGGCCTTGTCCTGGTCAGTGATAGGCAAGGCTGTTTTAATGTAAGCCCTGACCTGCCCGGTCGAGGCCAGGCATAGATTGTCAAAGGATTCGCTGATCTCCTTGAGCAGGTTTAAGCGGTTCTTAAAGGTGATAAACAATAGAAAATCAAGGGTCAGTCCAGGGACCTTGCCTTCAAAAAGACTTTTTAAGACACTGCGGCGCTCTTCATAGGAGAGTAACGGATTGCCCAGGAAGTTGCGGAAATCTCCAAGATCGATGATGAGCTTGCGGATGCCGGCCACGGACCCCTGGACCGGCTCAAGAATTTGTTGTTCCTGGGCCAGGTCAAAAAGCGCTTTGGCGTAACGGTTGGCGGCTTGGCTCATTGGCCTATACGTCCTTCATGGCGTCGTTGATCAATTTACGGTTCTTTTCATTGTCTAAATTTTCTTTAAGGATTTTTTCGGCCAAGGCCACGGCCGTCGCGACACTTTCCTTCTTTAATGCACCGATCACCCTCTGACGTTCACCGGCCAACTCCTGCCGGGCGCTGTTGACGATCTCTTCGGCATTCTTTTTGGCCGCCGTCTCGATCTTGGATGAGATCTCAATGCTCATTTTGCGGGACTGTTCGATGATGGCATTGCCCTGCTCCTTGGCGTCATTCAATATCCTGGTCTTGTCCTTTTCGATATCCGCCAATTGCTGGTTGATCTTATCGGCATCCTCAAGCGACTTGCGGACGTAGTCTTCGCGTTTTTTGAGGCCGGCCAGGATCGGTTTCCAGGCGAATTTATGCAGGATGAACAGCAGGGCAAAAAAAGTTGCCCAGGTGAGGACCAGCAGGGTATTATCCGGTGTCAGGATCCCTCCCTGTTCTTGGGCACTCGATGGAACTTGTGTTTGTGCACTGGTAGGCATGGCGGACACCTCCCTTTAGCCTTTGATCGCCAGGAAGCAGATAATGGCGCAGAAAAATGCCACCCCTTCCACCAGGGCCACGCCAATGAACATCAGGGTTTGCAGTTTATTGGTCAATTCAGGCTGGCGGGCAATGGCCTGGATGGCGGAAGCGAAAATCATGCCGACCCCGATACCCATCCCGACAGCAGAAAGACCGACGCCTGCACCGGCGGAAATCTGCCCTAAATGTAATAATTGTGGATTCATAAAAAGCTTCCTTTCTAATTAATTAGATGTTAATGTTCCGGATGATACATTTGTCCTATAAATACGGCTGAAAGCAGCACAAAGATATACGCCTGTAAAAACGCCACAAAAAGTTCCAGGCAGTAGATGAAGACCGCCATCAGGATCGCCGGGCAAGCCACCCATCCGAACAAGACAAAAAGACCCAGGAAGGAAAGGATCACCATATGGCCGGCCATCATGTTGGCAAAAAGTCGTATCATCAGGGCCCCGCTGCGCACCATCAAGCTGAAAATTTCGGTGATCAGGAAAAAAGGTATAAGGATTTTAGGCAAGGTCGATGGGATCAGGGCATGCCACAGGCCCTTGAGGCCGTTTCGGGCCAGGGTGCCCAGTGTCAATAAAATGAAAATAAGAAAAGCCATGGGGCCGGTCACGTTGACATCGCCCGTGGCCGTTGCAAAAAGCGGGATCAGTCCCAAGAGGTTCATCATCAGGATAAAGAAAAAGGTGGTGCAGAGCATGGGAGTAAACGAAAGGCCGTCCTTCTCCCCCATGTTGGGAACGGCGATCTCATCGCGGATGAAGACCACGAACATCTCCAGGCAGTTGGTCATCCCCGTCGGTACCCGATCCTCCTTGCGGTAAATTACCAAAAATAACAGCAGGACAATGGTGGCGGCAATGAACATCATCAAGGCATGGAGCGTCAAAATGCCAGGCAGCGGAAGCGGCCCCCAGAACGGCAGATGCCACTCGTGCGAATTACTCACATGCTGCATGATGTATTCATTTAAATTAAAATGGGGGAACATGGCTGATATAATAAACGATTAGTCAAGACGACGCAAGTACTTCGGCGTCTAATTTTCTTTGAAGGCCCGCCAGGCTTCAAAAAAACAGTACAGCACTCCCACTCCGGAGCCGATCAAGGTCCACGTGTAGGACGTGTGGCATTTCTTGTCGATCAGCCAGCCCAGGAAGGCCAGGGCCAGCATGCCGCTGCCCAGATTCAGGACCTTCACCAATAAAGAATAATCCGGGCGTTTGCCGGGCATCTTGTCGGTTGGCATCTTCTTTGGCTTAAACCAGTTTGGTTATACAAAAGATCAAAACCGCCAGGGTGATAATTAAAAGCATGCCGGAAGGCATGAATTTGCGGGTTTTGAGGAGTCGTGAAGTGAAGCTTAACGTCAACAAGGCATTGACACAGGTCAGGAATATCCAGCCGGGTTTGGGAGACACGCTTGTGATCCAAACGCCGGCAAAAATAAGGATGCCGCTGATCAGCCCCGCAATGAGCGAGACCTTGCTGCCCTTTTTAAAGCCCATCAGGCCGCCTGCGATGAGAAAAATCCCGTAAATGACTAAAACAACGCTGCTCATATGGTTTGATCCATGTCCTGGATTGAAAAGAAATCCGAATCTGGGTTTTGCTGCAATTTGGCGATCTTATTATTGAATTCGACGATTTTCCGGGCGATGATGGCTTCCACCTGACTGACGGCACCGGCCCGTTTCCTCATATTATGGTCTACAACCTCGTGCAGGTCATCGATCGCGCTTAAATGGACATGCTCCAAGCTTTTGACTTCAGGGTCGATGTTGCGGGGCATGGAAATGTCGATCAGGACAAGCCTGCGTCCTTGACGCAGCTCCATGATGCCGGAAATTTTCTCCTTATCGAGGATGTAGTGCGGAGCGCCGACCGCGCAAAAACAAATGTCCACCTCGCTTAGGATCTCCTTGATGTTCCAGAAAGAAGCCGGGATGCCGTTATATTTGGCGGCCAGGCTTTCCGCTTTTTCGCCGGTACGGTTCATCAGGTAAACCTTCTTAACGCCGAGGTCATACAGATGATTAAGGGCGATTTCTCCCATTTTACCGGCACCGATGACCAGCACCGAGCGTTCCTGAAGGCTGCCTAAGTATTTTTCGGCCATTTTAATGGCGGCCCATGAAATGGAAGAGCCGCCATGGCTGATATCGGTCTCCTGCTGAGCTTTTTTCCCGGTGCGCACAGCCATATTGGTCAGGATATTGAAATACCGCGACAGGCTTGAGGCCTGCTGCGCCCGTTCCATGGAGAGCTTGACCTGTCCCAGGATCTGCTTTTCGCCCAGCATCAGGGACTCCAAACCGCAGCTTACCCTTAAAAGATGTTCAAGGGCAGCGGTCCCCTCGTGGGTATAAATATAGGAAGCCGGGTCAAAATCGAAATTCATCTTTTTGACCCGGGCGATCATGGACGCGATAAAAGCGGCATCAATGGTTTTATCAAGACGTTTCAGGTAGACTTCGGTGCGGTTGCAAGTTGAGAGCACAAAACATTCGGTGACCAAGGGATGATTTTTAAGTTCGCTTAACAACAGGTCCTGTTGGGAAGGACTCAAATAGAACTTTTCCCGGATCTCAATGGGCGCTGTTTTATGGCTTAAACCGGCGATCAACATAAAATAAATCCAATGATGGCCAAAAGGTATAACGCATATTACCAAAATATCGGCCACCAGGCAAATTTTTAAATGATAAAGTTGAATTCGCGTCGGTAGATATTGATGAGATTCAGGAAATTGGCAGGATTAAAGGCCCCTATGTGCTCCTTGGACCCGGCTTCCATGGCCAGGGCCTTCATATATTGGATTTCCATCATCTGGACTTGCACGGCGATGTATTCTTTGTTCCTGAAGGCGGCGTAATAAGTCAGGATAACTGAATTCTTCAGCTCCGGTACCGCCTTTATCCTTTTGATGAGCTCATCGGCGGTCATCCCAGGCGCCAGCAGGTCGATGGCGATCACGTCCGGAGCATATTTAACGGCATCAACCAGGCAGGCATCGTTGTTGTCGGCATAACAGCCCATCCAGTACCGGTCATATTTAAGCAGTTGCCGGCATTCAGTCAAGATTTCAGGATTGCCGCTGATAAGCACCTTGGACCTTTGTAGCTGCATCAGCTGTGAAAAATTGAGCTTGTTCCTGACCATCCTTTCCAGCTCGTTCATGTTCACCGGCTTGTCAAGAAAGTCCTTAATTCCAAGGAACATGAAGGACTCCTCCATGCGGTGTTTTTCGGTCATGACAACGATGGGGATGGACTGGGTCTCTTCGTCATGCCTGATGGCCTTGCACAGTTCGTAGCCGCTGATGACGGGAGTCATGGCATCGGTGATGATCAAATCGGGGGTTTTGTCCTTGGCCATGCGGAAACCCAGCATGCCGTCACGGGCGTGAAGTGTTTCAAACCCTATGGATGAAAGCCTATCCTGGGCTTGGGTAGCGGTGCTCTCTTCTTTGTCGACAACAAGTATTTTATTCATCGTTTCGGCAGCCAGGCTGTCCTTGGGGTTGGACCCTATAGCTTTGCGTCCTTGCCTTCCGGCAAGTTTGCTATTATCGATCAATGAACTACTCTTACTGCAAGTATACCCGATAAAACCCGAAAAAACAAATCCAGCCTGGGATCAGCCTGGGATCAGCTTGGTTTTTTAAACCCCTCGTATTCCTGGGGGGTATTGATATTGTCCAGCCAGTGAGGGTCGTTTTGCTTGAGCAGGCAGATATCGCTTTGGATCAGGACTTTGCGCGGACAACGAAGACCTTCCTTAAATAACCTGAGGATGGCCCCGTACGCTTGTCCCTCCCAGATGGCGCAAAGCGGTTCCGGAAGGCCATCATAGGTGCTGATGAAGGCGGTTGCCGTTTTGGCGGATACCCTCCCATCGATCAGTACCTGAAGAGCCTCGTTGTTGATCAAGGGCAGGTCGCAGGCCACAACCAGCCAGCCGCAGCCTGGGTATTCCTTCATGGTCGACAGGATGCCTCCCAAAGGACCCTGGCCTGCGAATGCGGGGTCGTCATTGATAAAGGGCAGGCCTTTATAAGGCTTTTGGTCGGCCCTTTTCGACAGGAAAACCCCGGCACAGTATTGTTGAAGGAGTTCATGGATGAATTCGACCTGGGGCTTGCCGTGGAATTCAAGCAGAGCCTTGTCGTGCCCCATGCGCTTGCTATACCCGCCAGCTAAAATAAGGCCAAAGAGTTTGGGATTTGTAGCTTTCATACTCGATAAACCCTTCAGCATCGGCCAAGGAGGCAAAGTCGCCGGAACCGCCGGTGGTAACCAGCCGCCCTTGGTACACGAGTAAGAATTGGGTCAAGTCGGATTGATGATTGATCTTCTCCGATACCGAAATAAATTCTTGTTTGATCTGCAGGCCGACGGCTTTCTTAAAAAAAGGAATGACATAACGGTAGGCGCAGATTTGGGTCGAAACAGGATTGCCCGGCAGGCCGAAAACAGCCTTACCGTTCTTGGCCAGCCCAAACCAAAAAGGTTTGCCCGGTTTTTGAGAAACCTTATGGAAGGATTGTTTGACGCCCAATTGTTGAAGCACGCCGGGAACATAATCAAATTCTCCCATGGAAACTCCCCCGCTCAGGATGAGGGAATCAAATTTCCTAAGCATGACTGTAAGTCCTTGCCGCATCAATTTTGGATCGTCGCGCAGGTGAAAGATTTCAGTTTCCGCCAGCTGGGATTGTTCAAGCAACGCCTGCAGCGCATAGGAATTGGACAGGCGGGTTTGGAATTGTTTAACCGGCTTATGAATATCCACTAATTCGTCTCCGGTCGATATGATCGCAACCTTAGGCAACCGGCTGACCTTGATCCTGGCTTTTCCGACACCAGCGGCGATGCCGATATGGGGCGCCCAAAGCTGCCTGCCGGATTTGAGCAATATATCCCCTTTTTTACCGTCGGCGCCCTGGGAACGGATAAACTGGTGTTTTTTGATCATGGTCCAGTCCTTGCATCGGGCGCTGTCAGCTTCTACAACGATCTGTTCCACCGGGATAATGCAATCACAGCCTTTGGGTAAAACGGCGCCGGTCATGATCCGCACGCAGCCGGAAGATTTTTTAAGCGGTTTGGGTGCCACACCGGCGGGGACAACGGCTTCGATGGGGAAGATACGTTGGCCTTTGGACCAGGATTCGTAGGTAATGGCAATGCCGTCCATAAGACTTTTATTGAACGGCGGCTGGTCCCGGTCGCTGCTGACGTTTTCCCGCAGCACCCGGCCGACAGCCTTGGACAATTCGATAGTTTCTATAGGAAAAAGCCTGGCACTCTGCAGGATGATCCTGTGCGCTTCTGAAGGAGAAACCATAAAAATATTATCTCACTACTTGGCCTGGATGGCAAGGGCCAGGGACCGGGCGTTCTTGATGCAGTCATTGAAGGAGACGCCGTCCAGATAATTGGCGCACAAATAAAGCCCCGGGATTTGTGCGGTCTCCTGCGCAATGGCATACTTGAGGCTTGGATAATTCATTTCGTATTGCGGAATGGCTTGCGGCCAGAATTTGACAAAACCTTCGATCGGGTTGGAAATAAGACCGTAGGTGGTGTCGATTTCCTTGACCGCCTTGGCCAGGATACGCTCCAGGGTGTCGCTGATAATGCCGGGATTATGCATCCCTCCCAGTAATATGCGCAGCATGACCTGTGTCTTGTCCGCCCTGCCGTCATAAACATTGCTTTCAATCAAAACACCCAAGATCTCTTTATGTTCCCTGGACGGGATCAAATATCCAAAACCGTCAGGTTTCCTTTTGAAAGAATCCTGCTTAAAAAGCAGGCCGGCCACAGCCACCGGCGCATAGACGATCTGGGCCAGGGTCTCGCTCAAGGTCGGATTAAGTGCGGCCGTGATTTTGGCCGCGGCGTATGCCGGCACGGCCAGGATGGTGATGCCTGCCTCAGGGCGGATCGAGGTGACGATGGAGTTTGTTTTGATGTGGTTTTTATAGCGCTCTTCCATGGCTTGGATGATCTGGCCCATGCCCTCTTTAAAGGAATGCAGACGGCTTTTTTTAAAGCCCTTGCCTTTCAGTTTGGGAAAGGCGCAGCAATGCAGGCGCTCGATGTCCCCGGCATAAACACCGCTGATAAAAGGGTCCACCAGATTTTCGGCGATAGCTGGTGAAAATCGTCGGCTGACATATTCATAAATGGAACAATCGGTGGAGACGTTTCTTTTAAACAGGCCTTTGATGAGAGCGCGTTTATCACGCCAGGACAGCAGATCGGATCGGATGAGCCCCGCCGGTGTCATGGGCACAGGGTACAGCCTCCCGTCAATCTGAACATAGCGCTGGCTGGCTGTAGGAGAGGCGGCGATGAGCTGGCCGGTAAGGCCGAGTTCATCAATGAGCTGCAAGGTGGCCGGTTGATTGTCAAGAAAACCGTTGGGGCCCCATTCGAAGAGGCAGCCGTCTTTTTTGAAGCTTCGGATGGTGCCGCCGGCGGTGTCTTCCCGTTCGAACAGCGTAATGTCAGCGGCCTCGCCCAACTGCTGTTTTAAATAGTGCAAAACCGACAAGCCGGATATTCCGCCGCCGATGATAGAAATGCGTTTCATTTCCACTTGAATTTATGCACCTCATCGACCACCAGCTTGACCTTCATGGGGTTGACGTCCGGCATGATGCCGTGGCTCAGATTAAAGATGTATTTGCGGTGGCGTGCTTTGGCGGCTTTCAACAGGGCCCGGGTCTCTTCGATCAGGGTCTTGTCGTCCGCGTAAAGGAGCGTATTCAATAAGTTCCCCTGAATGCCCTTCTTGGTCTTGACCTTCCTGATATCCACGGTTTCGCATACGGAAAGGATTTCCGCCCCGCTTTTTTCCATCAAATCCATCAGGTGCGCGCAATTCTTTAAGTAATAAACGGACGGCAGATTGACCGATTTGAAAATTTTTTGAACATAAGGCAGGACAAAGGTTTCGTAATCCTTATGCCGCAGGCTGCCGGCCCAGGTATCGAAAAGTTGAAAGAGTTTGATGCCGGCTTCTTTTTGCTGCTTTAAGTAGGCAATGCTATTTTCGGTCAGCAAAGCCATTAACTGATGGAAGGCCGCGGGGTTCTCATACATCATATGGGCATAGCGCGGGCATAGGTAGGTGGCCACGGTAAAAGGAGCACCTGCAAAACCGATCAAGGGAATGGCGGGCGGCAATACCAAATTAATGAGTTGAATGGTCCGGGTGAGGTAGTCAAGGCCGCTGTATTTGCCGAGATTTTTCAGATCCCGGTAATGGTGGATGGGATTGCCGATCACAGGGCCCTTGCCATTGATAAAGTCGATCCTGAAGCCCATGGCCGAAGGCATGGTCAGGATGTCGGCAAAAAGGATGGCCGCATCCACCCCTATGATTTCCAAAGGCTGCAAGGTGATGGCGCCGGCCGCTTCCGGGTCGCGGAAGAGTTCGGCCAAAGGGCGGTTGCCTTTCAGGGACTGGTATTGGGGCAGATAACGGCCGGCCTGGCGCATGAACCATACAGGCACGCGTTTGTTTTTGCCCTGGAAGGCCAGTAAAATGTCAGACTGTTCTCGAGAAGCGGCGGTGGGCATCCTTTTGCCTTAAATAGTAATCAAACCCCATGCATACGTTGCGAATAAAGATTTTCCCTAAATCGGTAACCACGATCCTCTGCCCGTCTTCCAGAATCAAGCCGTCCTCCACGCAATCGCGGATATGCTGCTGTTCCTGGACAAAATAATCTTCAAATTTAGAGGCAAATTTATCAGAAAATAATTTTTTGTCCGCCTGGAATTGGCACATCAGGCTGTTGATCACCCACTGGCGCGCCTGATCGTCCCGGCTTAACTGCTTTCCCCTTTCCACGGGAAGGCGGTCTTGGGAAAGACACTTATAGTATTCTGGCAGGATTTTGATGTTTTGAACATAGGTTTTTTCCAAAAAACCGATGGCGGAGGGGCCTAAACCCAGATACTCGTCCGCCGGTCTTAAGGTGTAACCCATGAAATTGCGGTACAGTAAACCTTGGTTAAAGGCCTTGGTCATCTCATCGGTGGTCAGGGCGAAATGGTCCATGGCAATGGCCTGGTAACCGTGTTCCAATAAATTCTGGCGTGATTGAAGAAAGATGTCCAGCTTTTCGTCATGGAGGGCAATGGCCTCCAGATTGAATTTGTTCTGGGGTTTGGAGAGCCAAGGCACATAAGCAAAGCTGTACAGGGCGATGCGGTCAGGTTTCAATCCGATGACTGAATCAACGGTTTTCTTGAACGTCACCCTCGTCTGATAAGGCAGCCCATAGATGAGGTCATAATTCACTGATTTAAAATTCAGGTTGCGGCACCACTGGTGAACGCGGGCGACCTGTTCGTAAGGCTGAATGCGGTTGATGTCATCCTGTACCTTTTCATCGAAATCCTGGACGCCCATGGAAATGCGGTTAAAGCCAAGCTGGCGCAGCACCTCTAGTTTGCTGCGGGTCACGGTCCGGGGGTCCACTTCAATGGCGATCTCTTCGTTGAAATCGATATCAAAGAGTGATTTGATCCTGGCGAAAAGCCTTTCGCTTTGCTTTTCCGACAAATAGGTGGGCGTTCCCCCGCCCCAATGCAACTGGCGGATCAATTTCCGGCGGCCGATGGCCCTGGCCACCATATCCATTTCTTTAAACAGGTACTCCAGGAACTCATCCCCCACCTTCTCTTCTTTGGCGCGGATAACCTTGTTACAGGCGCAAAAATAGCACAGCTGTTCGCAAAAAGGGATATGGATGTAAAGAGAGACGGTTTTGTCGTTTTGGCCAAAGGCTTTCAGCGCCGCCGTGTACGTGTCGGCGGTGACTTCGGGGGACCACTGCGGTGCCGTGGGATAGCTGGTATACCGCGGGCCTGCGACATCGTACTTTTGAAGCATATTTTTATCGATCATCAAGGACATTTGCAATTAGGATATCAAATCCGGAAGAGTTTTCCAAGGATGATTAGAAAACAAGCAGGTCCTGCTTTAAGAGGATTTTTTCTTGCCAAAAATCTTATGGAGAAGGATCGCTATCGGATCAAAGAAACGGTCCACCACGCGTTCTTTGAGGGGAATGATGCCGTTGTCGGTAATATGGATGTGCTCGGGACAGACATCGGTGCAGCATTTGGTGATATTGCAATATCCCGAACCATATTCATTTTTTATTTTTTCAATGCGGTCTTCCGTGTCCAGGGGATGCATTTCCAAAGAGGCCAGGCGGATCATAAATCGCGGCCCCACGAATTTGTCTTTTTTATGCTGGTCGCGCAAAACATGGCAGACGTTCTGGCACAAATAGCACTCGATGCATTTTCGGAATTCCTGCACCCGGTCGGCGTCGCGCTGGTACATCCGGTATTTCCCGTCCTTGGGCCTTGGCGGCAGTTTTAGCGGCGCGATGCGCTTATTCTGTTCATAATTCCAAGAGACATCCGTCACCAAATCTTTAATGATGGGAAAGGTCTTGAGCGGCTTGATGGTAATGACCTCGTCTTCCTTGAAAGAATTCATGCGGGTCATGCAGCCGAGTTTCGGCTTGCCGTTGATCTCCATGCTGCAGGAGCCGCATTTGCCGGCTTTGCAGTTCCAGCGGCAGGCTAAATCGCTGGCTTTTTGCTCCTGGATACGGTGAATGGCATCCAGGACAACCATGCCCTTGTCGATTTCAATCTTATACTCGACGAATTGACCGCCTGTTTTGTCCCCGCGCCAGACGCGGAAAGTCCGTTCAGCCATTCTGCCTTTCCAAATCCTCTATTTTTGCGTAAGCAATATCCGCCAGATGCTTCGGGGGCGTTTGTCTCGGTTCTTTGCGCAGCTGCATTTTACCGTTGGGGTCTTTATTGAGAATAACGTTATAGGTAAGGCCTTCTTCGCGCTCCCCTTCAAAATCAATACGGGTATGACCGCCGCGCGATTCTTCCCGTGCCAGGGCTGCCATAGCAACGGCTTGGGCGGTCACGATCAAATTGTTAAGATCGATCGCCGCATTCCAGCCCGGATTATATTGAGGAGCGGCGTGCGCCTTGACCTTTTCAATATCTTTTTTGATCCGCTCGATTTCGGAAAGGGCTTTTTGCAATTCGGCAGCCGAACGGATGAGCCCGACCAATTGCTGCATGGTTTTTTGCAGGTCTTCCTGGACGGTATAAGGATTGGGGCCTTCTTCCCTATTCAGAGGGGCTGTGGCATTGCGGATAACAGCCGTTGCCTGTCCCTCGTCAATCTTGCCTTGAGAAACATTTTTGACATAATCGCGTGCGCCTATGCCCGCTAATTTGCCGAAGACCAGCAGGTCTGAGAGGGAGTTGCCTCCCAAACGGTTGGCGCCATGCATCCCTGCGCTGCATTCGCCGCAGGCAAAAAGGCCTGGAACCGTTGTTGCCTGTGTATCGGCATCGACGCGGATACCGCCCATAAAATAATGAAGGGTCGGGCCAACTTCCATCGGCTCTTTGGTGATATCGACTTCCGCCAGTTCCTTGAACTGATGGTACATGGACGGCAGCTTCTTTTTAATAAAATCAGCGGGACGCCGGGAAGCGATATCCAAAAAAGCGCCTCCATGCGGGGAGCCTCGGCCTTCTTCCACTTCCTTTTTGATGGCGCGCGCCACGACATCACGCGTTAAAAGTTCGGGTGGGCGCCTGGCATTTTTATCGCCTTTGACCCATCGTTCCGCCTCCTCAATGGTGTCGGCCGTCTCGGCAGCAAACCGTTGAGGGATATATTTGAACATAAAGCGTTCACCTTTATTGTTTAAAAGAACGCCCCCCTCGCCGCGCACGCCTTCGGTCACCAGGGTCCCCTTGACCGACGGCGGCCACATCATGCCGGTGGGGTGGAACTGCGTAAATTCCAAATCCATAAGTTCAGCGCCGGCCCGGTAGGCCATGCCCAATCCGTCGCCGGTATATTCCCAGGAATTGGACGTCACCTGCCAGGCCCGTCCGCCGCCGCCCGTCGCAAAAATGACCGCTTTGGTCCTAAAAATGACAAACCGCCCTGTCTCCCGCCAATATCCGACCAATCCGGCAACACGGCCGGAATCCAGCAGCAGATCAAGACCCGTGCATTCCATGTGCGTGGCAATGCCCTTATGGATACAAAAATCCTGGAGGGTTCGGATGATCTCAAGGCCGGTGCGGTCGCCCACATGCGCTAAACGCGGGTAACGATGGCCGCCGAAATTCCGTTGATTGATAAGCCCGTCAGGCGTCCGGTCAAAGACAGCTCCCCACTCTTCCAGTTCCCGCACCCGGTCCGGGGCTTGCTGGGCATGGAGTTCGGCCATCCGCCATTGATTTAAGAATTTTCCGCCCCGCATGGTATCGCGGAAATGGATCTTCCAGTTGTCACGTTTGTCGACATTGCCCATTGCGGCCGCTGCTCCGCCTTCAGCCATGACCGTATGCGCCTTGCCCAACAGGGATTTTGAGATCATTCCGGTATTTAAGCCCAGCTGGGCGCATTCAATGGCCGCCCGGATCCCGGCGCCGCCGGCGCCGACAACCAGCACATCATGATCAATGGTTTGAATTTCCTTGATATCCATTAATGACCCCATGTATTAAAATCATGCCAAACACCCATCGACACCATACGGACATAAAGGTCGGTAAATCCCACCCAGATCATGCTGACCCATGCCCAAAACATGTGATTTTCGTTTAAAGTCGTGATTTTCTTCCACAGGTTGTGCCCCAAATGTTCCTTCCCGTTGGGACAGGAAAAGCAGTCCAAGCGTCCGCCCATTAAATGACGGTAGGCATGACAGCCGAAGGTATAATGAGCCAGCAATAGAACATTAATGACCAAGATAACTGTACCGACACCTATGCCGAATTGGCCGTGGTTGAAAAAGGCCCTGAAGGCATCATAGGCCAGGATAAAAATGTAGCAGATGGCGATATATAGGGTATAACGGTGGATGTTTTGAAAAAGTAAAAAACCTGTTTCGCCCTTATAGTTGTTTTGGGGCAAGGCGGTCACTGCACATGCAGGAGGCGTGGCAAAATAAGACCGGTAGTAAAATTTGCGGTAATAATAGCAGGTTAACCTGAAGGCCAGGGGTCCAAAAAGGACAAGCATGGCCGGCGATGGGGGCAGGAATTTCGGCCACCAGGGGGGCCAAGTCCCGAACCAGGCATGGGCAACAGGGGCAGCGCCGGGCGCTGACGGGTCGACCATAAGCACCGGCGAATAAAGAGGCGATAAATAAGGTGCGGCATAGTAATAGCCGGCTTGAAACATGGCCCAGGTGGTGTAAACGACAAAACATAAGAAACCAAAACCCGTGGCCGCTGGTTCAAGCCACCAAAGATCGGTACGGTTAGTGGAAGCAAATTTGGTTGAATGGGCTTCGGTCTTTGTTTGATTCATGAGGATAAGTTCGATTATAACATTTTAAGAAATCAAATCTATTAATTTACAAATTTTTTTAGAAGAGTTTCTTTTGATAGGTACCGGTCAATTGGGCTTTGGCAATGACATGGCCTTTTAGGCTTTTGTCAACCTTTGAAAGCGTCTCCCCTTCCCTGATGTTTAACACGGAATCCAGGGCATAAAGACGAAAAATATAATGATGAAGCTCACCCGGAGGCGGACAGGGCCCTCCGTAGGCGGTTTTGCCGAAATCATTCAAGCCTTGCTTCCCTGGATGGCTGCCTATTGGAATTTCCTTGGTATCAGGAGGAATGTTATACAGGATCCAGTGGGTCCATGTGCGGCCAGGAGCATCAGGGTCGGTAACGGTCAGGGCCAGGCTCTGAGCTTTGGCGGGGATATTGTGGAAGGCCAAAGGCGGATTAATATTGGCCCCATCACAGGTGTATTGGGACGGTATGGGCGCATTATTATCGAAAGCCGTGGAGCTGATGTTCGGTGAACCGGCCCAAACCAGTGCCGGAGAAATCAATAACCCTATGTAAACAGCTGCAAAGCTTTTCATATGTTCAATTTAATCTTAACGGCCTCCATCAAGGCCTTAAAAAACGTATCAATATCACTTTCAACTTCCACCGCTATATTATACACATTCAAGCCAACCTTAGTATTGTTGATTATGGCTACCTTACCTGGAACAAATTGCGGCAAGGAAGCCGCCGGATACACGGCACAGGAAGTGCCGATGACCAGGAAAAGATCTGCATTTTGGGCCAGCTCAAGGGATTCATGGTAATACTTGACATCTTCACCGAAAAAAACGATGTCAGGTTTGATGACTCCCCGGCAGGAACAATGCGGGATTATCCCCTGGCGTAAAATCATGGCTTTGAGGCTGGTATAATCATACACCTTGCGGCATTTAAGGCAATGGCTGCTCAAAAAAGACCCGTGCATGTCCAGGACTTTTGTTGAGCCGGATTTTTCGTGTAAGCCGTCGATATTTTGGGTGATGACCGCCTGGAGTTTGCCTGCCCGTTCAAGGGCGGCCAAGGCATAATGGGTGAAGGTGGGCTTGATGGAAGTTTCAAGGCTGATAAAGTCCCTTGCAAATTCGTAAAAGGGTTTGGGGTCTTTGAGGAAATAATCAATGTCAAAAACTTTTTCAGGGTCGTATAACCGGCTGACATAAAGGCCTTGAGGGCCGCGGAAATCCGGTATCCCGGCGCTGGTCGAAACACCTGCCCCGGTCAGACAAACAGTACGGTTGGATTGCAGGATCAATTCGGCGCATCGGGTGATTGGATCGGGGGGCATGGTTATTCCCCTTTTTAGGCTTCTTGATATTTTTCTTTTAGTGCGGCAACGACGTTGGGGTCGGCGAGGGTTGTGATATCGCCCAATACCCTGCCCTCGGCGATGTCGCGCAGCAGGCGGCGCATGATCTTGCCGGACCTGGTCTTGGGCACATCGGCGGTAAAAATGATGCGGGAAGGCCGGGCGATGGCGCCTATTTTTTGGGACACATGCTCTTTAAGGATTTCTTCCGATTGGGCGTTAATGGGATTGCCTTCCTTAAGGATGACAAAGGCAACGATGGCCTGGCCCTTGACTTCATCCTTAACGCCGACCACCGCCGCCTCGGCCACCATTTGGTTGTCGACCAGGGCGCTTTCCACTTCAGCGGTGGAGATGTTGTGCCCTGCCACCAGCATGATATCATCCACGCGGCCCAGGAACCAGAAATAACCGTCTTTATCGCGTTTGGTGCCGTCACCGGCGAAATAGTATTTTCCCGACCAGCGCCCCCAGTAGGTTTGTTCGTAACGTTTAGGGTCTCCCCAAATGCCGCGCAGCATTGAAGGCCAGGGGCTGGTGAGGCTCAAAAAACCGCCGCCGACGGGTATGGCCTGCCCTTCTTCGTTGAGGATTTCGGCGTCGATGCCGGGCAAAGGCTTGCCGGCCGAACCCGGCTTCATGGGAGTGAGGCCGGGCAGGGTCGTGATCATGATGGCGCCGGTCTCCGTTTGCCACCAGGTATCCACGACCGGGCAGCGGTAATTGCCGATATTTTCGTGGTACCAGACCCAGGCCTCGGGATTGATGGGTTCACCGACACTTCCCAATAGCCGCAAAGATCCCAAATTGCATTTTTTAGGCCATTGTTCGCCCCATTTCATAAAGGCCCGGATGGCTGTCGGGGCCGTATAAAAAATGCTCACCTTGTACTTTTCGATGATCCGCCAGAAGCGGTCGCGTTCAGGAAAATCCGGGGCGCCTTCATAGATCACCTGGGTGGCGGCATTGCTCATGGGACCGTAAACCGTGTAACTGTGGCCGGTCACCCAGCCCACATCCGCGGTGCACCAGAAGACATCATTGGCTTTTAGATCAAAGACCCAATGGGTGGTGACATTGACACCGGTCAAATAACCTCCGGTGCTATGGACAATGCCTTTGGGTTTTCCTGTGGTGCCGGATGTATAAAGGATGTACAGGATGTCCTCGCTGTCCATTTCTTCGGGGGCGCAATAAGGTTTGGCGTGGCGCAGGCAGTCATGGTACCAATGGTCCCGGCCTGATTTCATGGCCACACGGCCGTCGGCACGTTGCACCACGATCACGTCATGGATGCTGGGCGTATTGGCCAAGGCGGCGTCCGCGATGGTTTTGAGCGGCACCAGTTTGCCCCGCCGCCATCCGCCGTCGGCAGTGATCAAGAGCTTGGCCTGGGCGTCGTTGATGCGTTCCTGCAGGGCTTCGGCGCTGAATCCGCCGAACACGACAGTGTGGATCGCCCCGATGCGCGCGCAGGCCAGCATGGCGAAAACCGCTTCCGGGATCATGGGCATGTAGATGGCCACACGGTCGCCTTTGGCAACACCTAAGCTTTTTAAGCAATTGGCTAGTTTATTGACTTCCAGGTAACAATCCGCATAAGTAAAGGATTTTTCATCGCCGTTCTCCCCTTCCCAAAAGAGTGCCGTTTTATTGCCCAAATTGGCCTTGATGTGGCGGTCCAGGCAGTTATAGGACGCATTAAGTTTGCCGCCGGCGAACCATTGGGCGTAAGGTTTTTGCCATACCAGGGCCTTGTCCCAGGGCTTGAACCAGTCGAGTTTTCCGGCACATTCTTCCCAGAAAGCGACGCGGTCGGCCTTGGCCTTTTGGTAGAGAGAATCGTCCTTTATGTTGGAAAGGTTTTGGAATAATGCGGAAGGATGAATGATGCGGGTTTCGTGGTAAAGATCGTCAACTTCAAATTTGAATTCGTCCATAGCTCCTAGCGCCGTTTAAGATGGCTCACGACCGACTTAAATTCAGGATGGTCCGCTGTTTTGATCAATTCGCACATGGCCATTTCCGTTGTGGTGATCACCATGCCCTCAGCGCGCATGCGTTCGATGGCCGTATCCCGGTCCAGGGCCTTGCGCGAGGAAGTGGCATCCGCCACCAGGTGCACCTCATAACCATGCCGGGAGAGGTCGTGGGCGGTTTGATAAACACAGACATGCGCTTCGATGCCGGTTATTAAAATTTGCCGCCGGTTGATTTTTTGAAGATGTTTCACGTAAGCAGGTTCGCCCCAGCAGCTGAAACTGCGTTTAGCGATAGGCTTGGCCACCGGATCCAGCAGTTCTTTGATGGGTTTGATGGTCCCCCCGATTTTATCCGGCGCCTGCTCGCTCCAAAGAATGGGAAGATTAAACGATTTGGCGGCAAGGATGAAATAGCCGATATGGGTCTGCACCTTCTCATGGTCATGGATCAAGCCGGAAAGCTTGCCCTGAACGTCGATGACGGCAAGGCTGGTGTTTTCAATATCCAACATGTTTTTTATTGTACATAAGCGTTAAAGAAAAGCCATAAAAAAAGCCATAAACACGATGATCTCATCGGCATGGCCAATTTATAATCTTGCAAAAGATGCCGGAGAATGGTAAAACAAAAAAAAGGAACAGTCATGCGCATTCTTGTTGTTGAAGACGAAAAGAGCATTGCATCATTCCTGGCCCGCGGCTTGAAAGAAGAGAAATTCGCCGTGGATGTGGCGTATGACGGCGAGGAAGGCATGTATTTGGCGGAGATCAATGCCTACGATGTCATGATTTTCGATATCATGCTTCCTAAAAAAGACGGCATCGCGATGTGCCAAGAACTGCGCGCCCGTAAGATCAACACCCCCATCTTGATGCTGACCGCCCGCAATGCCGTTGAGGATAAGATCGATGGTCTCAACAGCGGGGCCGACGATTATTTGACAAAACCGTTTTCATTCGGCGAACTGCTGGCCCGCCTCAGGGTCCTGTTGAAGCGCACGACCGGCAATAAGACCTCCGTCTTAAAGGTCGATGACCTTCAGTTAAACCAGTTGACTTACGAAGTCCAACGGGACGGCCGCCCCATCAAACTCAACACGAAGGAATTCATGCTGCTCCAATACTTGATGCTGAATGCCGGGCACGTCATCTCCCGCACCATGATCTCCGAACACGTCTGGAATGAGGAATTCGACAGCATGACCAATATTATCGATGTTTATATCGCCTATCTCCGCCGGAAGATCGACAAGGGGTTCAGGAAAAAACTTATACGCACCGTCCGGGGTGCCGGCTATATGCTGGGAACGCCGCAATGAAATTCAATTCGATCAAATTCAAGATCAGTGTCCTTTATACGGTCATCCTCGCGCTGATTTTATTTGTCTTCAGCGGTTTATTGTATTTTATTTCCAATAAGCTCACTTATGAGGTTGATACGGAGCTTAATTTGAAAGCCAGGGCCGTTGCCAGCACCATTGATGATTATATGGCCTTGTTGAAAGACAAGCCCGGGGCCCTTAAAACGGCAGCCGTGACGACCATCGCCATGAATAGGCAGCTTCTGTTTGGCCGTAATCTCAATTCGGGCTTTCAGCGTTGGTGGGAACAGGTCAAGCGCTCAAGCGTCATTCAATATTATATTACCTTTATCGGCAGAAATGACAGCGTCGATGTCCACTCGGACAATATGAGTAATAATCTCCTTAAAATCTTTCTGGAGGACCTTCATTTCCCTAAGAACAGGATCCTGTTTCAGACAATAACCTACCATAAGACCAAAATAAGGGTTATTAATTATCCCTATTCGGGCTCCTTGGGGGGCCGATATATCATCCAAGTGGGTATCGCTGAGAATTCAGTCTTACGTCTTTTGTCCAAATGGTTTTATTCCATTGCCCTGGCTATCCCGTTAGTCCTTATTTTGACCGGTTTTATGGGGCGCCTGCTGGCTTCGAGGATTTTAAATCCCATGAATAAGATCACCAAATTGGCCAAAAATATCACCCATCATGACCTGACGCTCAGGATCGATCCTAAAGATTTTGACGCAGAAATGGAAGAATTTGCGGGGGCTTTCAACGATATGATAAGCCGGCTGGAGAAATCTTTCAAACATATTGAGGCTTTTAGTTATCATGTGGCCCATGAATTAAAGACGCCTTTGACGATCATCCGCGGAGAAGCGGAGCTGGTCCTCATGAAGGAGCGCTCCCCTGAAGAATATAAGAGGGGATATAAAGTGACGCTGATTGAGGTCGAGAGGATCTTAAAGACCGTTGAGGATCTGTTGCTGCTCACCAAACTGGACTATAAGCCGGAAACGCTGGTCTTTGAAAGGTTCGACGTCATTGAGTTCCTGCGTGAGGTCTGTGATCGTGCCAAACTTTTGGCTTCCAAGAAAAACATCCATTTCAAGTGCGACCTCCCTTCGGCCAAGGTCGACATCAAGGGCACGCCCCTTCACCTGCGCCGGCTTTTTTTTAATATTATCGATAATGCCGTCAAATTCACTCCTGAAGGAGGGCGGATCGACTTGACCGTGACCGTACATGAGCGCGAAATTACCGTGGCCATCGCCGACACGGGGCCTGGCATTGCCCCGCAACATCTTCCCATGATCTTTGATCGGTTTTTCAGGGTGGATAATAATGTGGCGGGCCAGGGGCTGGGTCTTAACATTGCCCAGACAGTCGCCCGTCTCCATCAGGGGCGCATCCTTGTGGAAAGCCGACCCGGGCAAGGTGCCGTCTTTAAGGTGGTCCTGCCTCATTTATAAAATCATCTGCTTTTAATCTTCCTTTAATCTTCTTTTGCTACACTGCTTTAGTCAGAAAAATTTATCACGGGATTTAATCTTTTATTGTTGGCGGAGAGGCCCGCTGCCTTATCCTTTGGCCAGGGCCGCCATCGGAAAGCATAAGGAGGTTTCAATGTCTTTTGATCGGAAAAAAGTCTTAATCATCGACGATGAACCAAGCATTCTACGTATTTATACCAAAATGCTGGTGGAGCTCGGTTTTGTGGCGCGCTGGGCTGCTAATGCCGAGAATGCCCTGAATATTATAATCAGGGAGAAGATCGACTTGGTTTTGCTGGATATCAAAATGCCCGGCGTCGACGGGAAGATGATGTTCGAGGTGATCCGCGAATATGACCCTTCACTCAGGGTGGTGATTTCGAGCGTTTATTCGCTTGAACGGCAAAGAGAACTGGTCCCTTCCGCCCGGGGTTATTTCGATAAGTCTCAGGGGCTGCCGGTCCTTATTGACAGGATGATTGGGATTTTATTCGAGGGCGCCAGTCAAGCAGAGATTAAAGGTCACTTGGGTGTTTTTAAATGGGTCAACAATCTGAATTAGCCTTTTTTGGCCGTTGACTTCAAAAGCAGGCTAAGCAGGGTATTAGTTTCATTCTGGTCCTTGATATAATATTGGGAGAGGGACTTATCGGACCTGCCTACCCTGACGGTGATGCCTCTGCTGGTTAAAGCCTTAAAGGCGTATTCGTCCGTCATGCTGTCACCGATGTAAACCGGAAGGATATCGCCTTTGACATGCTTTTTGTACGCATTCAGCAACCAAAGTACAGCCTTACCCTTGTCCCATTCGAAAGAAGGTTTTATTTCAAAGACCTTTTTGTCTATCTCTATGTATATTTCATTTTTTAAATAGAAGGGTACTACTATTTCATGCAATAGGGCCTTAAAAGGTTCCGTCTGCCCTTCCTGCAGCTGGCGGTAATGGATGCATAGGCAGATTCCCTTATCTTCTATAAATGCTCCTTTGAAGAAAACCAATTCCTTGTTGATCTGCCATTTCAAGTATTCGAGGATTTCCCGGGTATGGGTGAGATCGAAACCTTTAAAACTGACCTTGGGATCATCGATCTCAAAGCCGTGATTGCCGATATAGGTGATATGCTGCATTCCTATCACGCGACGGATATCCGACAATGCTCTTCCGGTCACGATGGAAACCTTGCAGTGCGGTTGTTTGATAAACTCTTTTAATAATTTCTTGGTGGGCGCAGGCAGCGCGGCGTGCTGAGGATGGTCTACTATGGGGGTCAGGGTTCCGTCATAATCGAGGAAGAGGTATAACTCTTTGCCTGACATCTCTTTTTTTATGGCATCCAGCGCATTGAAAATGTATTTCATCCCACAAATCTTTCTCATGAACGTAAAATAAAAAGACCGCCATCTGATTAAATCAGATGGCGGCCCGACCATCAGAGCTTACCTCTGGCAAATTCCCAGACCCTTAAAGAATTTCAGTATGCAATTGCTTGCTTTATACAAGAACTTGGCCGGTTTGTCAACCCTTTTAACAGATCCTCGGCAGTTGCTCGCCGCTGATCATGTCCAGAACGCGGGTGGCGCCGAGGATGCTTTTAAGCATGACCAGCCCCCCTCTTTCCCGGGTGACCTCGCCGATGCGGCAGGCGCCCTGGCCCAAGGGATGGGCCCGCAGGACTTCCAGGGCTTCGCAAGCCGCTGCCGCGGGGACGAAGGCAATGAAGCGGCCTTCATTGGCCACATATAACGGATCGAATCCCAAGATGGCGCAGGCAGAGGCCACCTGTTCTTCCACGGGCACCGAGGCCTCTTCGATCCGAATGATTTTGGAAGAATCCCGGGCGATTTCATTAAGGGCGCTGGCCAGGCCGCCGCGGGTCAAATCGCGCAGGCAGTGAATTTCAATTCTAGCTTCAAGAAGGGCTTTAACCACCCCGTTTAAGGCCGCGCAATCGCTTTCAATGGTGGTTTCAAAGTCGAGGCCTTCACGGCCGGCCATAATGGCGATGCCATGGCGGCCGATGGGGCCGTTGGCCAGGATGACGTCCCCTTCTTTGATATTGCCCGGTGCGATCGATAGATCATGTTCGATGATCCCGATCCCGGAAGTGTTGATAAAAATGCCGTCGCCATGGCCGTGCTCAACGACCTTGGTGTCACCGGTGACGATTTTGATGCCGGCCAGGTCCGCCGCCTTTTTAATCGACCTGACGATCATCCAGAGATCTTCCATGCTCAGCCCCTCTTCAATGATGAAGCCCAAGGACAGATACAGGGGCCTGGCGCCGGACATGGCCAGGTCATTGACCGTCCCATTGACGGCCAGGGTGCCGATGTCCCCTCCAGGGAAAAATAAGGGATTGACGACAAAGGAATCGGTCGTAAAAGCGATTTTTCCCGCAGGCAGTTCCAGGACCGTTGAATCATGCAAGCCCGATGCGGGTTTGGGACCGAAGGCATGGATGAACATTTTGCTGATCAGGTCGTTCATCAATCTTCCGCCGCCCCCATGGCTTAAGAGCACATGGGGATATTGGCGGATGGGAAAAGGACACCTCAGTGCGTACATAGGTACTCTCTTTTATATTTGAAATATGCTGAACAAGCGCCTTCAGAAGAAACCATGGTGGCGCCCAGCGGCTGTTCCGGCCTGCACTTGAGGCCGAACGCCGAACATTCAAACGGTTTCTTGACACCCTGTAAAACAAGTCCGCTGATGCACTGGTCGCTTTCCCTGGTCTGTACTTCGTCGACATTAAACTTAAGTTCAGCGTCGTATTCCTTGAATTCAGTGGTCAATCCGAGGCCGCTTTGAGGTATTTCACCGATGCCGCGCCATTTACGGGGGATGACGCAAAATACTTTTGAAATCAGGTCCTGGGCATGGCGGTTGCCTTCCTGATTCACGCAGCGGGCATATTGATTTTCAACTTCAAAACGACCCTCTTCCAGTTGTGCCACGCACATGGCTATCCCCTGCAATATGTCCAGGGGTTCAAAGCCGGTGACGATAATGGGTACTTTGTATTTGGCTGCGATCGGCGGATATTCCGTGTAACCCATGACCGTGCACACATGGCCGGCCGCCAGGAATCCCTGCACGCGATTGCTCTTCGAAGACAGGATCGATTCGATGGCCGGAGGAACAAGCACATGGGATACCAGCAAAGAGAAATTTTTAAGACCTGACTGTTTGGCTTGGTATGCGGCCATGGCATTGGCCGGTGCCGTTGTTTCGAATCCAACGGCAAAGAAAACGACTTCCTTGTCCGGATTTTCTGCGGCTGTCTTGACGGCATCCAGGGGTGAATACAGGATGCGCACGTCGGAGCCGTGCGCTTTAAGCGAAAGCAGGTCCAGTTTGGAGCCCGGAACGCGCAGCATGTCACCGAAAGAACAAAAGATGACGTTCTTTTGGGAGGCAATGGCCAGGGCGCGGTCGATCATTTCCAGGGGGGTGACGCAGACCGGGCAGCCGGGACCGTGGACGAGCTCAATGGATCTGGGTAAAACCGTGTCGATGCCGTATTTGACAATGGCATGGGTCTGGCCGCCGCAGACTTCCATGATGACCCATGGCCTGGTTGTGATTTTATGGATTTGCCGGGACAGCTGTTGGGCCAATTTAGGGTCCCGGTATTCGTCTAAGTATTTCATGCCTCCTTAAGCTCCTCTTCTAGTTCTTCCATGGTGTTGAGATATTCAAAAACTTTCAAGGCCTCGCTTTGGTCCACGATGCTTAGGGCAAAGCCCACATGCACGATGACATAATCACCTATTTGGGCCTCGGGCACGTAGGCCAGAGAAACTTCCTTTAAGATGCCTCCGAAGTTGACCCTGCCCTTCCTGTTGAGGGCGTTGTCCCCGGAATCCTGGATGTTTTCAATTTTCCCCGGTATCGCTAAACACATTGTTATTCCCCTATTTTTTGCCCCTGGTGTTCCTGCCGGCTGCAATAAAAATTTGCCCCAATGAAATACCGCCGTCATTGACTGGTGCCTGGATCGGCCAGTGAGGCTGAAATCCTTCCTGCCGCAGGCGCCGGACGGCGTGTTCAAGCAGCCATCTGTTTTGAAAACACCCTCCGGAAAGTACTGTATCCGGCAGTCCCGCCGCGCGGGCGATATCAACAATGATTTCAACTAATGTTTGATGAAAGCGTGTCGATATCAAGGCCGGGCTTTTATCTTCACGGATATCTGCGATGACGCCTTTGATGATGCCGGACCAATCGACCAGCCAGCCAGGGCTCGATTTTAATAACTGAAAAGCATAGGTGTTGACCTCCTCTTGCGTGGCTTGAAATTCCAAGGCCATGGCGGCCTGGCCCTCAAAACTGGCCTGCTGGCATAAACCCGCTAATGAAGCCACACCATCGAATAAACGGCCCATGCTGGATGTCTTAGGCGTATTGATGCCTTTCTTGATCATCTGTTGGATAATGGCCAATTCCTTTTCCTTGAATGCCAGGACACTGGGCAGGTCCTTATATTCTTCCCAGTGACCCCCGCAAAGTTGAAACAAGAGTCCCAAGGCCGAACGTCTTGGTTCCCTGACCGCCGATTCTCCTCCCGGAAGGGCAAAGGTGCATAAGTGGCCGAAGCGCTGATAATCGACGCCCTCTGTCAATAGGAATTCCCCGCCCCAAATGGTCGAGTCATCACCGTATCCGCTGCCGTCCCAACAGATGCCCAGCACCTGGCCCGGGATACCCTGTTCCGCCATGACGGAAGCCACATGGGCATGGTGGTGCTGAATCTCAAGCAGGGATGCTTCTGAAAAGGAGGCTGTCCCCTTTTTGAAATCATGGGCCCATTGGCTGGAGGTATAGTCAGGATGCTTATCACAAACAACCATTTTGATGGGGGCATCGTAAATCGATTTTAAACCGGCAATGGTACGTTCAAAGGCTTGGGACGAGACACTGTTGTCAAGATCACCGATATGCTGGCTGATGACGGCATTATCCCCGACGCCTAAGGCGATGCTGTTTTTCTGGTGGCCGCCTACGGCCAGGATGCCATCGCAATCTTTGCGGATAGCCACCGGTAAAGGCGCCCAGCCTCTGGCGCGGCGCAGCAGCATGGGTTTGTTATCGACGATTTGGGCAATGGAATCGTCCACGTGGCGTACGATGGGCCGGTCATGGATGAGGAAGAAATCGGCAATGCCGCTTAAACGGACAAGGGCTTCGCTATTATCAATGCAGATCGGTTCCTCGCTTAAATTACCGCTGGTGGCCACCACCGGCCTGTTTGTCATTCTGGAAAGTATATGCATTAAGGGCATGGCAGGCAGCATGCATCCCAGATAAGGATTTTCAGGAGCGACCAGTCCGGAAACCTTGAGGCCTTTATTTTTCGTCCGCAAAAGAACTATGGGTGCCTGAGGAGATTTTAATTGCAGGGCTTCCTCATGACTGACAAGGCAATATTGGGATATCATGGAAAGATCAGGCATCATCACCGCCAGCGGTTTGGAAGGTCTGGCCTTTCTACGGCGCAATTCAGCGAGAACATCATCATTCGCGGCATCAGCCATTAAATAAAAGCCGCCCAAGGCCTTGACAGCCATGATCAAGCCCCGTTTGATCAGGTCCGATGCCACCGGCAGGCTTTCCGCCGCCGTGGCCACCGCCCGTCCCCTGTCATCCCATAAAGACAGCCTGGGACCGCAAACCGGACAGGCATTCGGTTGGGCGTGAAAACGGCGGTCGGAAGGATCACCGTACTCTTGACGGCATTCCGGACACATGCCAAATTTTTTCATGGACGTATTCTTGCGGTCATAAGGCAGGGCTTCAATGATGGAATAGCGCGGTCCGCAATGGGTGCAATTGGTAAAGGGGTATAAAAACCGCCGGTCATTAGGATCAAATATTTCTCTCAAACATTCAGGACAGGCGGCTATGTCCGGAAGGACCAGGGCCTCGTTGGCCTCGGTCCTCTGGCTGGCCAGGATCTGGAATTGCTGGAATCCTTGAGGTAAACAATCATTTTGCTGGCATTGGGTGATGACGCAATTCTTGGGCGGTTCAGTGCGGATTTTGTGAACGAATTTATCCACCTCTTCTTTCGAGCCTTCTACTTGAATGGCGGCGCCTTGAGAGGTGTTGCGTACAAAGCCTTTTAAATGCAGCTGATTGGCCAGACGATAAATCCAGGGCCTGAATCCAACCCCTTGCACGGTGCCGCGTATTCTGAGTGACAGCGATTTTTTCATGGTCTGAATTTGATCTGATCGATGGTGACGCTCTCTCCGGACACCGGTTTGACCTGGTGGGAAGAGCAAAAAGTACAAAGCAGAAGATGATGATCCTCAACCGGTCCTTGTTGGCCGCACTGCCCGCAAAGGACTTTTAAAGGTTCTTCCACCAAGTTGAGCCGGACGCCTTCCAACGGCGTCCCCTTGCTTATGAGATCATAATGCATCAATACGGAATCGGGTGCCAAATGGTAGGTTTCCCCTATTTTTACAGTGACGGATTCAACTTTCTTATCCGGATATTTTTTGAGTTCACCGATGATGGCTGTGACGATGTTTTCCGTAAAGTGACCTTCGTGCATGTTCAGGCTTGTCCCTTCTTAATAAATCCGTTTATCAAATCAACAGCCTGTCCGGCGCGCCTTTGAACGGCTGCGGACAACCGGTCGCCAACCTCAAAGGAAATACCTTTGATGGAGCACAGATGCAATCTCAATTCTTTATGATAGATCTCACTGGCCAAATTGACAAATAATTCCGCTGACAGGTGGTGCGATGAAGGAAGTGTCTGCCGTGACGACTTCTCCAGCGGCCGGAAGTCCAGGGGCGGCCCGGATACCGAGGCATCCACCAGGATGACTTGATCATAGGCAAGCATGCGGTCCAAGTCTTCCAATTGCAACTGCTGAACGATCCAGGTGTCGATGCCAGGCCAGTGTTTGGCCTCGATTTGTTCAACCACGCAGGGTCCTGCCCCGTCATCGGAACGTAAAGGGTTCCCGACCCCAATGACCAGAACGCCCTTGCGTTTATCCCCGCTTGACGACATGAAGCGTTTCGCCCAAGTGGTCTTTGATCTCGATCAAGATGGGCATGGCGCCGATGGCATGCGTTGAGCATGACAGGCAGGGATCGTAACAACGGATGGCAGCTTCGACCCTATTGAGCGCTCCTTCCTTGACGTTTTTGCCATGAACGTACTGCCTGGCCACTTCCAGGACCGAACGGTTCATGGCCGGATTATTTTGCCCCGTGGCGATCAGCAGATTGACTTCTGTCAATTTACCGGTAGCATCGGTCTTATAATGATGGAACAAGGTGCCGCGGGGGGCTTCGGAAGAACCAATGCCTTCAGTGTAATTATGCCTGCCCTGCGTTTGGGTCTCCTGTCCCGTGATTTTGGGGTCCTTTAGGATGATCTCAGCTTCTTCAATGGCACCCAGCATTTCAATGAGACGGGTGTAATGGAAATAAAAGGTGCCGTGGACCGGCTTCCCGCCGTTTAGCGATCTGAAATTCAGGAATTCTTTTTGGGCCTTGGGTGTCTTCATCTTGGCAGCTACGTTCAGGCGGGCCAGCGGCCCCACCCTGTAAAAGCCTTTTTCAAATCCATACGGTTTATAATAGGGATATTTTAAGTAGGACCACTCGATGGGCCGTTCAGCGATATAATTCAGGTAATTTTTAGGATCGATCTGGTCGTTTAAAATTTTCCCGTTAATATCCATGAATCTTAGCTTGCCGTCATATAATTCCCACTCGCCTTCGGGGCCGACAGTACCCAAATAGAGGGTCGGGAAATTGGCGAAGCTCTCCACCATGTCCCTGTTCTGCTCATGGTATTTTTTGATGATATCAATGCCCATTAATGTCGTCTGGGCGGCTTCTGCGATCCAGCCCAGCAGGGCTTTGCGATTTTCCTCGCTTAACGGCGCGCCCACTCCACCCGGGACAATGCCCATAATATGGATTTTCTTGCCCGTTATGCGTTCGCTGATCTCCTGCCCGAATTTACGCAATCGTATTCCCCGCAGGGCCAGGTCCGGAGAGTGCTGTGCCAATCCTATAATGTTGCGTGTTGCCGGGTCGCTGTCCCATCCTAAGATGAAATCCGGTGAAGACAGATGGAAGAACGACAAGGCGTGGGAAGAGATTGTCTGTCCCAAATGGATGAGCCGGCGCAGCAATCTTCCAGTATAGGTCGGTTCGATCCCCATGATCATTTCGCAGGCCTTGGCGCTGGCAACCGAATGGCTGACCGGGCAGATACCGCAGATACGCGGCGTGATGGCCGGCATCTCGGTAAAATACCGGCCCTGGCAGAATTTTTCAAAGCCGCGGAATTCATTGACATGAAAGCGGGCGTCCCTGACCGCCCCGTCCTGGTTCAAATCGATGGTGATCTTGGCATGGCCTTCAATGCGGGTGACCGGCGAAATCAAAAGGGTATTGTCCTTGTTGATCTGATTATCCATATTTCAATTTCCTTTCCTGCTCCAGATTGGGAACGCGGTCATTGAGAAGCTCCGCCAACACGTAAAAGATCGTGTCCGCAGACGGCGGGCAGCCGGGAATGACATAATCGACGTGCACCACTTCCTGCAAAGGCACGACCTTCTCATGCAATTTTAGGAGGGCCGGGTGTTGGGGCATCTTGCCTTCTTTGTCGTTACTGGCAGCTTCCACGTACGCGTAATTCAAAACCTCTTCTTTTTTTAAATAATTGCGCATCCCGGTGACATTGGCTGTTACGGCACAATCGCCCAGGGCGACCAGGCACGTTGCCTGCTTACGCACATGCAGGAGTTCATGCAGATGTTCATCACTTGTTACCGAACCCTCCACCAGGGCCACATCCACTTGTGGAAATTCTTTTTGGTCGACAATCGGGCATTTGACAATATCAGCCAGTTTGACCACTTCAAGGATGCGCTCGTCAATATCCAAGAGCGACATATGGCATCCGGAGCAGCCGCCCAGCCACACTGTTCCTATCTTCTTTTTTTTCATAGGTTCATCTTCCTTTTGGCGACCAATTCGCTCACCATTTTAGGTTGTTTGACCAATTGCCCCTGCACCACGGTCTTGGGCCAAAGAGCGCCGGTGGGACAGACATTGACGCATTTGCTGCACGAGGTGCAGGTGGTGGAATCTCCCCAAGGCGTATCAAAGTCGGAAATGACCCTGACTTCAATCCCGCGGTTCTTGATGCCCCAGTTGTGCGCCCCTTCCACCTCGGAACAGACACGCACGCAGCGGGTGCACATGATGCAGCGGTTATGGTCCATGACATACATGGGATGCGAGGTATCGACGTTGGCCTGTGGAAAAAGATACGGGAAACGCACATGGTCCATGCCGACCTTGTATCCCAAATCCTGCAGTTCACAGTTGCCGTCAGCCACGCATACCGCGCAAATATGGTTACGTTCGGCGAAGAACAATTCGGTGGTGATGCGCTGGTATTTTTTCAATCTTTCGGTTTTGGTCTTAATGACCTGATTGGCCGCTACCTTGGTGGTGCAGGCCGGAAGGAGCTTGTTGATCCCTTCAATCTCAACCAAGCAAAGGCGGCAGGCACCCACATCGCCGATCCCCTCCAAATGGCACATGGTCAGGATCTCGATGCCGTTTTCCTTGCAGGCTTCGAGGATGGTTCTACCCGTTTCGACTTCCAAAGGTTTGTCGTCAATGGTCACCGGTATTTTAGCCATGGGAAACTCCTTCCAGGGTCGTATTCCTTTCAATGTGCGCCAGATATTCGTTTTTATAATATCTTAAGGTGCTCAACAGCGGATTCGGCGCCGACATCCCCAAGCCGCAGAGGCTGGCTTCTTTGACGTAAACAGCCAGTTCTTCCAGCCGGTCGAGGTCATGCCGGGTCCCCTGCCTGTTGCAAATTTTGGTCAGGAGGTCATACATCATTTTTGTCCCCACCCGGCACGGGACACACTTGCCGCAGGATTCATCCATGCAGAATTCCATGAAGAAGCGGGCCACATCCACCATGTCCGAGGAGTCATCCATGATAATGAGCCCTCCGGAACCCATGATGGAGCCCAGGCTAACCAGGTTTTCATAATCCATTTTGACATCCAAATGTTCCTTGGGGATACAGCCGCCGGAGGGGCCGCCAGTCTGGGCAGACTTAAACTCCTTGCCGCCGGGAACGCCTCCCCCGATATCATAGACGATCTCGCGCAGGCTCATGCCCATGGGCACCTCGATCAGGCCGGAATAGTTGATCTTGCCTGCCAGGGCAAAGACCTTGGTGCCGGCGCTTTTGGGGGTGCCGATCTCGCTGTACCATTCCCCGCCCTTGTTGATTATGGGCGCTATGCTCGCCAGGGTCTCCACATTATTAATAAGGGTCGGCTTGCCCCATAATCCCGATTCCGCCGGAAACGGAGGCCTGGGGCGCGGCGTGCCGCGTTTGCCTTCAATGGAGGCAATGAGGGCCGTTTCTTCACCGCAGACAAAGGCACCCGCACCGATACGGATCTCGATGTCAAAAGAAAAAGTGCTGCCTAAAATGTTGGCGCCGAGCAGGCCCAATTTTTTGGCGGATTTGATGGCGGCTTCAAAGCGTTTGATGGCCAGCGGGTATTCCCCCCGGATGTAGGCGTAACCTTTGTTGGCGCCCACTGCATAGCCGGCAATGGCCATGCCTTCCAGGACACGGTGCGGATTGCCCTCCAGCACGCTGCGGTCCATAAAGGCGCCGGGGTCTCCTTCATCGCCGTTGCAGATGACATATTTCTGGTCTGCCACATATTTGTACACCGTTTCCCATTTGATGCCGGTGGGGAAACCGGCACCGCCGCGGCCGCGCAGGCGGCTGTGTTTGATCTCGGCAATGACCTCTTCAGGGGACATCTGGAATAAGACTTTGTCCAGGGCCTTGTAACCGTCGCGAACGATGTAATCTTCGATGATTTCAGGATTAATGCTGCCGCAGTCTTTCAAAACCACTTTAAGTTGTTTCTTAAAAAACGGGTCTTCCTGGGCATTGACATATGGCTTGGGACGGGAATCCGCAAATAACAATAAATCTTCTATCGGTCTTTTTTCGACCAATTGGCTCTGCACCACGGCGGCAATATTTTCGCAATTGACCTTCTGGTAAATCGCATATTCCGGCATCACCTTGACCAGCGGGCCCTGGTTGCAGGGTCCCATGCATCCGGAAGGGACGACCCTGATCTCTTTGTCCAAACCGCGCGCCTTGACTTCATCCTGTAATTTCTTAAGCACCGCTTCCGAACCGGAAGAAAGGCATCCTGCCCCGCAGCAGACGCACACCTTATGTTTAAATTGATTATGCTCGGCCTTGGCCGACTCAGCGATCGTTTTCAAATCCTGACGGTTCATACACGGGCTCCAATTTTGGAAAGGATCATGTTTTTGACGTCTTCGGGTTTGGTCTTGGCATGGACTTCATCGTCCACAACCATGGCCGGGGCCAGGCCGCAGGCGCCGATGCAGCGGGCGGTGGACAGGCCCAGCTTGTTATCGGCTGAGACCTGGCCTGGTTTCAATTGGAATTCTCTCTCTATTTCATTCAAAATGTGCTCAGCCCCTTTGACATAACAGGCGGTGCCTGTACAGACAAGGCAGGTGTGTTCGCCTTTGGATTTAAGGGAGAAAAAATGGTAAAACGTGACCGTCGAATACACGCGGCTGGGCGGCACCTTCAATTCCTTGGTGATGAAAGCCAGCACGTTCATAGGCAGGTAGCCGAAGGAGTTCTGGGCCGTATGCAGAATTTCGATGAGCGCATCCGGGCGGTAACTCTCCTTTTTTAATTTGGCAAGTATCTGCTTGATGCGCGGATCGTTCCTCGAAAGGTTTTCGTCGAGAATGGATTTTTTGGCTTTCATAGGCTTTGTCCTTTTTTATGATGAGCCTTAAACGGAGTGCGTATTCTGGGAATGACGGATTTCGATCTGCAAAGAGTCCAAGGCCCAATAGATATCCATTAAGAAAAGGCCCATGGATATCAGCAGGAAAATAAGGCTCAGGACAAATAAAATATCGATGGCTGGGGTGACGGTCAAAGCGTAAAGGCTTCCCAGGAACAAAAGCAGGACAATCCCCGATACCAGGGCAATGCTGCAGATGAGACAGGCAATGGCGCTGCGCAAAAGCTTGCTGCGGGTATAAAGGATACGGATCTGCTCAACGGTAGACTCGTGGTTATGATGGGGGTGGTTTTTGATCACATCGCACAGGTGACGGATCCTTTCGATCGGCCTGGAGAGCCGGTTGGACATCGACAACAATAAAAGCCCTCCCCCTGAAATCAATACGCATGGGGCGATAGAGGCCTGAAGCGCTTGTACCAATTGGGCATTGTTCATTTTAATACGATCCTTGCATCCACGGCGTAGGAGCCGTTTTCATTGGTCAACAAAGGATTAATGTCGATTTCTTTGACCAGGGGTGCAAGTTTTTGCACCGCTGTCAGGGTCTTGATAATGGAGGCTTTATCCGCTTTCATGCCGCGGAAACCATCCAAAATTTTCTTGGCTTTGATCTCGCCGATCATCCGACCGGCCTCGGCTTCGTCAAAAGGGACCACCCGGAAGGTGACATCCTTAAGAGCCTCTACAAATACTCCGCCCAGACCAAACATCACGGCTGAACCGAATTGAGCGTCGGTGGTGATGCCCACGATGCATTCGATACCGTTGACCATCTGGATCAGGTTGACGCCAAGCAGCTTGGCCTTGGGGCATTCCTTTTGCAGCCGGGTCATCATGGCCTCATACCTGTCCTTTAATTCTTTTCCGTCCCTGATGTTCAAGACTACACCTCCAACATCCGATTTGTGGACGATATCAGGGGAAGCGATCTTCATGGCCAAAGGATACATGTTTTTATAGTCCGCGATCTTGATGGCTTCAGCGCTGCTTTGGGCAAAACCCCATTGGGGAGTGGGTACGCCGCAGAGCTCCATCACCTGCCTGGCCTCGTGCTCCATGAGGATCTCCCTCCCCTGTCCTTTGACGGCAGCAATGATTTTATGGACTTCGGCCGGAGCCTGTTCCAAAACAGGCTTGGTCTGCGGACGGTTTTTGATCTCCGCCCAGGTGTAAATGATCTTTAAGGCCGAAATGGAAACATCAACCAGGCTTGAGGCCGGGATGAATTTTTCGTTCAAGTAGACCAGGGCATCACGGGTGCGTTCCCCGCCGACCATGGCCACGACCACCGGCTTGTTGCGTCCCGCTTCCTGAAAAGCCGCATTTACAGCTGCGGCAATGTCCATGGGATCGGTGACGGCTGTTTCGCAGTAAAGGACGATCACGGATTTGATCCGCTCCTCCGCAAAGGCGATCTTTAGGGCGCGGCGATATCCGTCAACGCCTGCGCCTCCGGTCACATCGATCGGGTTTTTGGTGCTTCCGAAATCCGGCATGGTGGGGCGGAATTTGGCCTCAAGCCATTGGGGATCGTCCAGGATTTTAATCCCCTGGACTTCACATTCATCGGTTGTCGCCACTCCAATGCCGCCGCCATTGGTGATAATGACCGTGTCTTCCCCCTTGGGCAGGGGCTGTGACAAGGCGCGTGCCCAGCTGAAGGCTTCAATGAAGGTGGAAGCCCGCAGCATGCCGATCTGCTTAAAGGCTCCGTCGTAGATCTTATCCGATCCTGACAAAGAGCCGGTGTGGGAAGCTGCCGCTTGTGCGCCCCGGGTGGAACGGCCGACTTTCAACACCACCGTGGGCTTTTCGATCCTGGTTTGCATGAACTTGGTGCCGTTCTTGATGCCTTCCATGTATAACAACTGCACATTGACATTATTGTCTTTATTGAAGTATTCGATCAGGTCCGTTTCATCGATATCCGCTTTATTGCCGATGCTGACCAGGGCTGATAAACCGATTTTTTTCATGGCTGTCCAGCCCATGAGGCCGATGCCTAAGGCCCCGCTTTGGGTAATAAAGGCGATTTTGCCGGGATAAATGTCCTTAGGACCAAAGCTGGCGTTCAACCTTTCAGGGCTATACGCCAGGCCGAAAATATTTGGCCCCAAAAGAGCGATCCCGTTCTCATCGGCGATCTTTTTTAATTTTAATTCCTCCGCGGCCTTTCCCACTTCGGCAAACCCGGAAGTGATGATGGCCACAGCCCCCACCTTACGCCGCGCGCATTCTTCCATGGCCGCTTGGACAAGAGGCGCCGGAATGGCAATGACAGCCAGATCGACGCCTTCCGGGACATCGTTTAAAGACTTATGGACCTTAACGCCCAGTATGTTATCGGCCTTGGGATTAATGGGAATGATCTCTCCCTTGTATCCGCCTTCGATAATATTCTTAATGACCTGGTGTCCGATCTTGGCGGGATCGGGAGAGGCGCCGATAATAGCAACGCGTTTGGGTTTAAAAGCACGGTTCAGGTTTTTCACCATACATCTCCTTACACTAACTCCGGTTTATTTTAAAAAGGAATGCCATATAAAAGTATTCGCAAACGTACTCTAATATTAGGTAGAAGTACGTATAAAATTGTGTTGTGGTTTGACCTCGTCGCACCGCATGAAATGATAGATCAAAAATGACAGCGCCCAGGCGCTTATAAAAATACCTACCGTAATAAGGCCAATGGTATTGAAATCGCCGTTTAGGGCACCGATCAAATTCCAGAAAGAGCCTTTAAGCGAAAGTTTTCCCCCCAGCAGACCGAGAGCCTCAATGGCTGCGACCGCAAGCGCAACGGCAACCGATACGCCCGTAATGGCGAGATTGTAATAAAGTTTACGGACCGGTGTCAGAAAAGCCCACCGGTAAACTCCCTGCATAATAACGCCGTCCGTGGTGTCGGCCAAGCTCATTCCTGCCGCGAACAAAACCGGGAAAATCATGATGGACCACAGGTTCATTCCTTTAAGCGCGCCGGCCGCGGCAATGCCGATCATGGCCACTTCCGTTGAAGTGTCAAACCCAAGACCGAAGAGGAAACCGATGAAAAACATCTGCCTGCTGCGGCGGATCAAGCCGAACAAACGGCGGAACAGGCGTGAAAGAAACCCTCTTTGAGATAGCAGGTGGTTGAGGTCCTCTTGAGAGTAGATCCCGGTTTCCCTGACTTGTTTAAAGGTCTTATATATTTGCGCGAACAGGACGGCATTAATAAGCCCGAAAACTAATAGAAAAACCGTGGAAATGCCGGTTCCCAAGACACTGCCGAATGAGGAAATAGCGTTGAATTTGCCGCTGAAAGCACCCGCGGTCATCACCACGGCGGCTGAGACCAGGAGGACTACGGAAGAATGCCCCAGGGAAAAAAAGAAGCCGGCATTGACGGTCTGGCGGCCCTCCTGCATCAACTTGCGGGTCACATTGTCGATGGCAGCGATGTGGTCGGCATCAACGGCATGGCGTAACCCTAAGGCGTAGGCCAGAAAGGCGGATCCAAGAAGAACGGGATGGCCGGAGAATTCTTCGATGGCCCAGATCCAGGCTGCCGCAGTTACCGCCAGGATAAGGCCGTAAGTAATAATAATGCGATGGTAAAGCTGCATATAAGTCCCTTATCATTATTGCCTTAATTTTAAAGGACAAAACCTTCCACCGGTATTAGTGGATATACGTAGGAAGAGGTCGAAATACCCAGGTTCTTTTAGGAATTAAGTAATGTGCTGCTTTAATTCGATGCCAATGGGGCAGTGGTCTGATCCCATGACATCTTTTAAAATAAAGGCCTTCTTAAGGTTCGGCAAAAGGTTTTCAGTGACAAAGAAATAATCGATACGCCAGCCGACATCGCGGGCCCGGGCGCCGGTGTAATAATCCCACCAGGTGTAATGCCCGCCATCCTTGGTGAAGTGCCGAAAGGTGTCTACATAACCAAGGTTGACGAACTTACTCACCCACTCTCTTTCTTCCGGAAGAAAACCTGTATTTTTTTGGTTTTCCTTGGGCCGGGCCAGATCTATTTCGGTATGGGCGGTGTTGACATCGCCGGTCACGATTATTTTTTTACCTTTTTTGCGGTAGGTTTCAGCTTTGTTGAGGAAGGTATCATAGAACTTCATTTTGAAGGGCACGCGTTTGTTGCCCTGCCCGCCGTTGGGGTAATAAATATTAAATAAGATGAAATCCTCATAATCGGCGATGAGGGTGCGGCCTTCGGTGTCGCATTCGACCAGTCCCAAGGCTTCGGTGACGGTTTTAGGCGCTGTCTTGGTGTAAATGGCCACTCCGCTGTACCCTTTTTTTTCAGCCGCAGACCAGTAGGTGTAATACCCTTTGGGTTTGAGGAGGCTTTCGGAAAGTTGTTCCGGGTGGGCCTTGGTTTCCTGCAGGCAAAGGATGTCCGGGGATTCCTTATGGAGCCATTCTAAAAACCCCTTTTTTTCGATGGCGCGGATGCCGTTGACGTTCCAGGAAAGGATCTTCATAGCTGGACCGGGACCCTTTTGGCCCCCCAATTTCCCGGGATCTCCTCAAAAATACCCGGGAGAATATACCCGCAAAAACGGCACCTATTGCCATCGCACAAATTATACTGCCCCATCATGTACCAATCGCGTTCGATCAATAAATTTTTGCACGAGGGGCACCAGGTGCTTGAGCCTTGGGCATCGTGCACATTGCCGGTATAAACATAATGGAGTCCTTTAGACAGGGCGATCTCGCGGGCGGCCCGGAGGGTTTCGTGAGGCGTTGGGGGTATATCCATCATTTTATAATCCGGATGAAAGGCCGTGAAATGCAGGGGCACGTCAGGCCCCAGGTGGTCGGCGATCCATTGACATAGGTCAGCGGTTTCCTGCCTGCTGTCGTTGGCGCCCGGAATCATCAAATGGGTGATCTCAAACCAGACCCGGGTTTTCTTTTTCAAATAAACAAGGGTATCAAGAACTGGCTGAAGGTGACCGGAGGCGATTTTATGATAAAAATCTTCGGTAAAGCCTTTTAAGTCTACATTGGCAGCATCCATATATTCATAAAATTCTTCCCTGGCTTCCGGCGTTATGTAGCCGGCGGTCACGGCCACAGTCTTTATCCCCAAGCGGCGGCATTCAATAGCCGTATCGATGGCGTATTCAGCGAAGATCACGGGATCGTTATAAGTAAAGGCGATACTTTTGGCCTCCAGACGGCGGGCGGCCACAGCAATACTTTTGGGGTCAGCCTCATCGGTCAGGCGGTCGAATTCCTTGGATTTGCTGATGTCCCAGTTTTGGCAGAATTTGCAACCCAAATTGCATCCGGCCGTCCCGAAGGATAGGCATGATGTCCCGGGCAGAAAATGGTTCAAGGGCTTTTTCTCGATGGGGTCAAGGCAGAACCCGCTGGAACGGCCGTAGGTGGTCAGGACCAGCATATTGTTGATATTCTGGCGGACAAAACAAAACCCGCGCTGTCCCTCACTTAAAGTGCACAGGCGCGGGCATAAATGGCACTGGAGACGGCCATCATCGGTTTTTTTCCAATAACGGGCTAAACAAGGCATATCATCTAGCTAATTTTTTTAACTTCTTCAGGCGATATGATACCGATGGAGACCACCATTTTGAGGGCTTCTTCCACCGTCCAGCCGCAGTCCATGACCTGGGAAGGTTTGACCATAAAAACGATCCCTGTCAACGGGTGGGGCGAGGAAGGCACGTAGACATTAAAAAGGTCTTCCCCTGCCGGGCCTTTAAGGCTGCCTGTAATAAAACCAAGCATCCAACCTTGTCCGTTGAAGGCCTCAACAAAAACAGCTTTTTTGAAAGCCTGTTTTTGCGGGTCGGCGACGGATAAGGTATCGGAAAACTGCTTACCCACACCGTAAATGATTTTAATGATGGGGATGCGGCTGGCCACACCATCGATGATTTTAAGGACCTGGATGCCCAAAACATTGCTGAAGATGAGTCCGATGATATACAGGCAGGCCAACAGCAAAACAATCCCTAAGCCGGGGATCTGGCGGATATCGATGTAGTGGGACAGGAACTTCAGCACCTGCTCATCGATGAATTTTTCCAGCAGCCAGATCGATATCCAGCAAAGAAAAATGGGGATAACGGCCAGGATGCCGCGCAGGATATAGGTGCCGATATGGACGAAAAATTTTTTCATTGGTTCTTATTGCCGGCCGTTCCTGCGGCCGCAAGAAAAACATGATAACATAAAAGTCCCGTCTTAACAAATCTTCCCCGTCAAAAAAACTAAAAAAATCAGCAGCGCATAGATTGCAAAAGCAAAGGTTGACTTTCGACGGTGATGCGTTAGAATAGGGATTCTTATGAACCGGAAACCATGCACTCCCAACCTTCATACTTCCGCGGAAAAGTTTTCCAAGGAAGAACACAACAAGATCGCGGCCTGGCCCATCACCGGCAACTTGACGGCGGATATCAGGGACCTGAGCCGGGACGATATTGCCTGGGAAAGCGAGCAGGTGGCCAAATCGCACGGCATTTACCTGGAGTTCAACCGCGACAAGGAAGCGGCAGGCACCTCCAAGGAATGGATCTTCATGCTGCGCATCAGCATTCCCGGCGGCGGGCCGCTTACCCGTGAACAATACAATATCGTCGATGACCTGACGGAAAAATACACCAAAAATCCCGAAGGCCGGGCTTCCATCCGCCTGACCAACCGTCAGAATATCCAGTTTCACTGGGTCCGAAAGTCCAGCGTCCCGGTGATGATCAAGGCCCTCGCTGAATCGGGCTTGAACACGCTCAACGGCTGCGGGGACAACACGCGTAACGTCATGGGTTGCCCCATCGACCATTTTTCCGATTGTTTAAACACCAATGCCCTGGCCCGCCGGTGCGGTTCCTTTTTCCAGCTGCCGGTTGAGCCCTTTATTTCGGTATGGCAGATCGATCCCAACAAGATACGCAAGCCCGGAGAGTCTTTTGCTTACGGTCCGAACATGCTCAACCGTAAATTTAAGATCGGCTTTGCCACCGTCCATAAGGATGAACACGGCCATCTGGTGCCTGACAATTGCGCGGAAGTCTTGAGCGATGATATGGGTGTGGTGCCGGTGGTCAAGAACAACCAAGTGGTCAAATTTCAGATTTATGTCGGCGGCAGCCAGGGCGAACGTAATGGCAAGCCCTCCATGGCTTGCTTCGGCCAACCCCTGGCACAGGTGGATGAAGCCGACCTCCTGGAGACCATTAGCGCGGTGGTCAAGGTGCACCAGCAATGGGGCGACCGTGAAAACCGCCATTGGGCCAGGGTTAAATTTGTTGTTAAAATGAAGGGCATTGCCTGGTACCGCGAACAAGTTGAGCAGGTCCTTGGTAAAAAACTTGAATTGCCCGACCCTGATTTGGATCCTGGTCCCCGCCATATGCATCATGGCTGGATCAAGCAGCCCAGTAACGGCCTGTGGGCTTATGGCATGTATATTGAGAACGGGCGCATCATCGACGGATCTCCAAACGGAGATTTAAAATCGTTATGCCGGCACCTAATGAACACCTATCCGGTCAAGTTCATGATCACGCCCAATCAGGACGCCTTATTCATCGATTTGCCGGAAAATATGAAATCGGCGTTCGAGGCCGATCTTAAAAAATTTGAATACGGCCAGCGTAACGGCAAGCCTTTCTCCACCCTGCGCCTGCTTTCCGGGGCCTGTGTGGGCCGCAATACCTGCCGGTTGACCTATACTGATTCCGAGAAATTTGAACCGGAATTGATCGACCAGTTGGAAGCCATGGGCTGGGGTGATTTGAAGGAATCCATCGGTATTACCGGTTGCGAACGCCAGTGCTTCAGGCCGGCGACCAAAACATTCGGCCTGGTGGGTTCAGGATTCAACCGTTATCAGTTGAAATTGATGGGTTCTGAGGATGCCCGCCACCAGGGGCTGCCCATGCTTTCTTCGGATGGCAACGGAATTTATCTTAGGTCCATCCCCCGCGAACGGGTGGCGCAGGTCCTTGATGTCCTTTTGAAGAACTGGAAGGCCAATGCCCGTTCCGGTGAAGATGTCGGTTATTTCCACCGCCGTATCGGCATGGAAGCCATTATTTCCCATCTTAAGGAAAACCCTGTCACGTCTGATTTGATGGTCAAGACTTTCCCTGCGGATTGCGTGGTCGATTAACTCGGAGGCTTTTTTTAAAATAAAAAGCGCCTGACATAAATCAGGCGCTTTTGTATTAAGATCAATGAAACGTTATTTTTTATCGGCTGCGAGTACGGCAAGGTGCAATTGCTTTAAAGCCTCATCAATGGCGGCGATGGCCTTGACCCTATGTCCGCCAAAATCGTGGGCAGCCAGCTGCAGGTCATGACGGGCGCCTTTTAATTTACGCACGGCCCTCATGATTTCAGGATGGCGCACATGGCGCCTGTCCATCTTCTTGTGCATAACCGCGCTAGGGGCCGGGGCGTCAGGCGGCAGGGTTTGGGCAAAACCTGTCCCTGTTAAGACAAATGCAGCAAACAACGTTCCCATGAGGACCTTTTTCATACGAATTTCTCCTTTTTAAAGGTTATACAATAGGAATGATGCCGGTTACCAAATTGTAGCAGTATAGCTTACACCTTATTAGAAGAAGATTAAAGAATAATTAAAAATCCCTTATCAAAATTGATTATCCGGATCATTGCGCTGATTGATCAACAGGATTTTTATCCAGCCTTATCACCACAAAATTCCCATAATCGTATAATTTTTATCCGTTTTGGACAGTTTTGCCAAAATTTGCTGCAGTCTTAAAGTAAATAGGCATTGTTACCTGCTCCAGGGATTATTTCTCCAGCGGTTGGGGCGATTTAATATAAATGAGATGTTGGGCTTGCTGCTGTTTTTTAAGGAGTATCCATATAAAATGTACTTTATGCCCCTTGAAACGAGATAATTTCTTGCTTCCCTGGATCCTTTAAATACGGACAAGCCCGGATACGGGCCCGGAATTAAAAAGTCGGCATAAAAAATTTCATTGCGTTTAAAGCCCAATTCATACGGGTATTTAACCTGGGCAAAGATTGTTTCTCCTGCTGGTATGGCTTGCTGGGCCTTTTTGGGTAGCCTTGCTTCTCCTTTGGCAAGGTGTAAAAGTATTTACCGCGCCCCCCATGCGCTCATAGGGGCCGCATATATACAAACGTGGAAATGAGATGGTTGAAGCCATGGCTATGGCATTTTGACCTTAGATCTGGTATTCCGGGTCAAGGACGACCGCCTTGACCAGCAGATCAACGATCTTTTTGACAGCCGCTTCGGATTCTTCA
>JAGWOI010000018.1 GCA_028870995.1 Candidatus Omnitrophota bacterium
TCACTTAAGCTCCTGCGGGAGCAAGGAGAGGGAGATTATGCCAAAAACAGAGGCCGCAAACGGTGTGCAAAAGAAGTTCCTGGTATTTTTTATCAGCTTGGTGCTGGTGCTGCTCTTGTTTTCATTCATGCTGGTCCATCCGGCCCATGGACAGGCCGTTCACGAAATAGCTGAAACAGCCGCCTCGGACTCGGCCAGGCTCGGTGCTTTTTGGTCATCGGCGCTAGCCGTAGGTTTAAGTTCCCTGGCCGCTGGTTTTGCTGTGGCTTATGTGGGAGCGGCAGCAGTCGGCGCCATCAGCGAAAAACCGGAAATCGTTGGCCGGGCGCTTATCTTTGTAGGGCTAGCGGAGGGGATAGCAATTTACGGATTGATCATAGCCCTCATCATTTTAAGCCGTATTTAACCAAGGGAAGGCTGATGAAAGTCTTTTGTATTGCTGATGAAGATACCGTGACGGGATTCCGGCTGGCCGGTGTGCAGGGGCATGCCGCCACTACCCCCGGCCAGGCCAGGGATTTGGTTTTATCAGCCGCCGCCAGGCCGGAGGTCGGTCTCATCATCATCAGCGAGAAGACGGCAGGCATGATTCGTCCTGAAATAGACGCGTTCTTATTAGACCGGGAAGGCCCATTGATCGTTGAGGTTCCGGACGCCCAGGGACCGGCCCATGAAAGAAAAACCGTCGCCGATATTGTCCGTGGGGCTGTGGGGATCAGCCTATGAAGATCCAGCCGATCCCATCAGGGTCCATTGAGGGGCTTTGCACTCAAATAAGCAAGGATGCGCTGGATGATGCCAGGAGAATTTTTGCCCAAGCCCGGGATGAGATACGTAAGATCACTGAGGAAGGCGCCAAAGAGTCTGAGGCGATGTGCCGCCGGATCGAAGAATCAGCACAGAAAGAGGTAAAATCCTGTAGGCAAAAGATAATGGGAGCAGTAAACCTGGAAGTTCGCCGCACCATCCTGGGGGCCAGGGAAGAGGTTTTTGGCCAAATCATGGCCGCCGTCAAGGCAAAGGCCGCTGATTACCGGCGATCCGGGGAATACCCGCAATATTTAAAAACGAAAATTATCGAAGGGCTGCTTGTCCTTCAGGCGGATTGTGTGGAAATATTGGGCGGCAGCATCGAGAAAAGTATCCTCAATGATGATTTTCTGGCAGGCATCGAGCAAGAGTTCAAAGAAAAGCACGGGCTTGGCGTGACTTTGGAATTTAAAACCAGGATGGACTGGAATGAAATGGGCTTTATATTGCGCTCCAGGGATGGGCGCCTGCTGTTTGATAATACCTTTTCGGCGCATTTGGCCAGGCATTACGAAGAAATCCGTTCAACGGTTTTGAAGGAACTTTATGGCAAATCCCTTTAAGGTCATCGGTTCGGTCGTGCGGGTGGCAGGACCTTTGGTTGAAGCTGAAGGCGGCCTTCATGCGCATATGCTGGAGATGGTGGAGGTGGGTGATAACCGGGTGGTAGGGGAGATCGTGCGCCTGCAGGGAAACAGGATAAAAATACAGGTTTATGAAGATACGACTTCATTGAAGCCTGGTGCGCCGGTGTACGGTTCGGGAATGCCGCTGGCTGTCGAGCTGGGGCCCGGTCTTATCGGTGCTATTTACGACGGGATCCAGCGGCCCTTGGAGGTCATCAGGGCTTCCTCAGGACAATACGTCCAAAAGGGGATCCATGCTCTTGCCCTTGATAGGAAAAGGAAATGGCGCTTCCAGCCGGTTTTAAAGCCGGGCGCCACGGCAGGCGGCGGCACGATCATCGGCCTGGTCCCGGAGACAGCGCTTATCGAGCACCGGGTCCTTGTCCCCCCAGGCGTGCAGGGGAAGGTGAAGGCGATTGCCGCGGAAGGCGATTATACCATCGATGAGGAAGTGGCCGTTATCCTTGATAATAATGATCAAGAACACACCGTCAGCATGTGTCAACGCTGGCCGGTGCGTCAGGGCCGGCCTTTTCTTGCCAAGCTTCGCCTGTCAGAGCCTTTGATCACCGGCCAAAGGGTCATTGATACGCTGTTTCCGGTGCCCAAGGGCGGGGCCGTGGCTGTACCCGGCGGGTTCGGCACGGGAAAGACCGTCGTGCAGCACCAGATCGCCAAGTGGTGCGATGCCCGGATCATCGTGTTTATCGGCTGCGGGGAGCGCGGCAATGAAATGACGGATGTCCTGGTCAATTTTCCCAAGCTCACTGACCCCCGCAGTCAACGGCCGTTGATGGAAAGGACGATCCTGATCGCCAATACCTCCAATATGCCGGTGGCGGCCAGGGAAGCCAGTATTTATACTGGCATTACCATGGCAGAATACTATCGTGACATGGGCTACAGTGTCGCGGTCATGGCCGATTCCACGTCACGCTGGGCCGAAGCGCTGCGCGAGCTTTCTGGACGTATGGAGGAGTTGCCGGCGGACGAAGGCTTTCCCGCCTATCTTCCCACCCGGCTGGCGGAATTTTATGAGCGGGCAGGGAGCGTCAACACCTTGTCGGGAAAGCCGGGTTCGATCACCATCATCGGTTCGATCTCTCCTCCGGGAGGGGATTTCTCCGAGCCCGTGACCCAGCATTCCAAACGCTATGTCCGCTGTTTCTGGTCCCTGGACCGGGACCTGGCCAATGCCCGTCATTATCCGGCCGTCAGCTGGACCGACAGCTATTCCGAGTACCTCAGTGATGTTGCCGTTTGGTGGGACGGGAATTTCGATCCCCAATGGCTTTCCATGAGAAATAGGATCATCGAACTCCTGCAGCAGGAGGCCCGCTTGCAGCAGGTGGCCAAACTGGTGGGACCGGACGCCTTGCCGGACGCGCAAAAGATCGTCCTCGAAGCCGCCGCCATATTTAGGAACGGCTTTTTGCAGCAAAGCGCCTTTGATAAGGTCGACACCTTTTCCGTGCCGGCCAAACAGATAAAAATGCTCAAGATCATCCTGACGTTCTATGAAAAAAGCCTTGAGGCGGTCAAGGCCGGCGCTTCACTCGCAGACGTGCAGAGATCACCGCTGCGTTCTGCGGTTTTGCGGATGAAATCGGCTTGTTCCAACGAAGAGATCGAAAAACTCGACGCCTTATTGAAAGAGGTTGGGAATTTTAAGGTGGAGGCCGGGGTCTGATGGCAGTATCGTCATTGAGTTTCGGGGACCGTGAATATGTCGGCATCCAGGAGGTGCAGGGGCCGCTTTTTGTGATTGAAGGCATCCATGATGTCGGCTATAACGAGCTGGTCGAGATCGTCGATGACAGCGGCTTGCGGAAATTGGGCATCACCCTGGAGGTCGCCAAGGGCAAGGCCGTTGTCCAAGTTTTCGGCACCACCGGCGGGCTTTCCCTGGCCGGCTCACGGGTCAAATTCAAAGGACGGCCTTTTGAATTAGGGGTCGGCTCAGGCATGCTGGGAAGGATTTTCAACGGCTTGGGAGCGCCTATCGATGAGATGCCGGCGCCGGTGCCGGAAAAAATCTCGGACGTCAACGGACTTCCCATTAATCCCACAGCCAGGGACTATCCCCGTAAATTCATCCAGACAGGGATCTCTTCAATAGACATCATGACAACGCTGGTGAGGGGGCAGAAATTGCCCATTTTTTCGGGCAACGGTCTGCCGCACGATATCCTGTCGGCACAGATCGCCAGGCAGGCCAAAATTATCGGGGAAACGCAGGGTTTCGCCGTGGTCTTCGCGGCCATGGGGGTCAAGCACGACGTGGCGCGGTTTTTTATAGATTCTTTTCAGGAAAGCGGTGCCCTCGCGGATGCGGCCGTATTTTTAAGCCTGGCTGATGCGCCTTCGATCGAGCGGATCATTACACCAAGGGTGGCCTTGACCTGTGCCGAGTTCCTTGCTTTTGAGAAGGGGATGCACATCCTGGTCATCATGACGGACATGGGCAATTATTGCGAGGCTTTACGCGAGATCTCTACCTTGCGCGGCGAGATTCCGGCCAGAAAAGGTTATCCCGGTTATCTTTATAGCGATCTTTCCAGCCTGTATGAACGCGCCGGCCTTATCAAAGGCCGCGAAGGTTCGATCACGCAGATGCCGATATTGACCATGCCTAATGATGATATCACCCATCCAGTGCCGGACCTGACGGGGTACATCACCGAGGGGCAGGTAGTCCTGGAAAGAGAACTGTCGCAAAAGGGTGTTTATCCGCCGATCGCGGGCCTGCCGTCGTTGTCGCGGCTCATGAAGGATAATATCGGCAGCGGCCTGACGCGGGACGATCATCCGCACCTGGCCAGCCAGTTGTTTGCCTGTTACGCCCGGGTCAAGGATGTGCGGGCTTTAAGCCTGGTCATCGGCCGGGAAGAGCTGAGCGCTTTGGACCGTCAATATCTCGAATTCGGAGATGTATTTGAAAAGCAGTTCCTTTCTCAGGGAGAACAGGAGGAGCGCAGCCTTGAGCAGAGTTTGGGTTTAGGGTGGAAGATCCTTACGCTGCTGCCCAAGGAAGAGCTCCATAGGATCAGCGCCGATGAAACGGCCCAATATTACGGTAAATGACCATGGCACGATACAAGGTGGCCCCCACCAAAACAAATCTTTTCACGTTGAGACGCGAAGAACAATTCGCCAGGGAGGGTCACCGTTTCCTGGAGGAAAAGAGGGACGTCCTGATGTTGGAATTGATGACGGCTGCGGTCAAGACCGGGGATATGCAGAAAAAAGTAGATGATGCGCTCAAGGAGGCTTTTGGCGCGCTTGAGCAGGCCATGGTCAGGATGGGGCGCGGCGGGGTCAAGGCTGCAGCCTTGGCTGTGGATGCAGATGGGGATATAAATATCCGGATGAGGCAGGTCATGGGCACGCGTGTGCCGCTCATCGAGATGAGGACCGGGGAACTTAAACCCTGCTACAGCCTCATGGATACCAGCATCACGCTTGATGATGCCGCCGTGCGTTTCAGGAAGGTCTTAGGATTGACTGTTCAACTGGCCCAGCTGCGTACCGGCGTCTTGCGGCTTTCAGCGGCGGTGCGCAAGACCACCCGGAGGGTGAATGCCCTGGAAAAGATCCATCTGCCTGATTACCAAGAGACCATCAAATACATCAACGATATTCTGGAAAACCAGGGCCGTGAAGGTTTCTTTATTTTAAAATTACTTAAATCGCGCCTGATGGAGCGATAATTCAACTTGTCTAAAGGCCTCCGCCGCTGTTAGAATATAGCCATGTTTTTAAGATCGGTCATCCTCCTCTTGCTTCTGCTGCTGCCGGCCTCCTATGCCCAGGCTTCGCTTTATGATCTGATTGTCGGAGGGACGATCAAGACCCTGGCCAAGGTCTACGTGAAGACTTCCAACCTGCCGAAGTTAAAAGCCAAATATATCAAGAAAATTTCCGGCATGAGGGAGGATAAATTCCGTAAATACTATATGAAGTTTTTTGTGGTGTATCAACAGCTGCCGTCGAATCTCAAGCAGACCTATGCGTTTACGGAAAAAACCACCAGATCGCAAGTGATCCGCATGATCAACGGTGTCAATAAAAGAGACATATTAACTGTTATCAATAAGGTTCCCACCGAGTTTATTGTCAGGCAAACCAGGTATTATTCCCATCCGCCTCAACATCGTGTTCCGGCTCATCCGCCTGAAATGTTTCTCTGGCGCCATATCATGCAAATGATTTAACCCCGCGGGAAATTTGCCGTTTTTCTCATCTTATTTTCATCTTCTCTTCATTTGTCCTTTGCCAAAATAAGCCCGTTTTTGATTTTCATGGAAGATTAAGCGATAAGGAGCTGATCCTATGAGATATATGTGTAACTTTATCCTGATAGTAACTTTTTTTACCTCGACGTTGACCTTCGCGCAGGACGATAAGATCCCGCCTGCCGTTCCTCCTCAAAAAGCCATCCCCGCTCCAGTGCCGTCTTCTCCGGCACCGACCCCAGCGGTCAGGCCATCGATTACAGTCCCAAAGCCGGAGCCTCAAGCCGCACCGGCTGCCGCTGTTGCCGCCAAAGAAAATGCCGCGAAGAGTCCTGCTTCCGGCAGTGCCGTCTCAACAATGGAGGCTGGACTGGCCGCCTCCGTCCTTCCGCGCAGTGCCGCTCAAGCGCCGGGGTTGAACCTGCCCAGGGTCTACATTCCCAAGGATGCCTATCAGATAGGCATTGACGACGTTCTTGCGATCAGCGTCATCAAACCTATTCCATTCATCACCAGGGAAATTGTGACCTCCGACGGCAATATAACCTTTCCCTATATAGGGGCCGTGCGGGCCAAAGGGCGTACGCTCGCGGATATCCAATCGGAAATCCAGGAGCGGCTTTCATCCTATATGGATTATCCGGTGGTGTCCGTGTCCTTGCTGGAAGCGCGCAGTAAGAAATTCACCATTTATGGCCAGGTTATCCGCCCCGGCGCCTATCCGGTGGAAGCCAATATGTCGCTATTGCGTGCCATCAGCCTGGCCGGCGGTTTAAGCGTCCCGGGTTCAACCTGCATGGTCAAGGTGTTGCGCACGCAGAAAGACGGTAAAAGCAAATCCCTTATTTTCCAATCCGAGATCACGGCCGTACTCAATGGTTCTAAACAAGACGTGGTCATTTTACCCGGTGATACGGTGGTCGTGACCATAGATAAATTTTTTATTTATGGCGAAGTCAACAAGCCGGGCAGCTACTACCTGGAAGAGAACATGTCCTTGCTTGACGCCATCACCATGGCCGGGAGCTTCATCGAGCGCGGTTCCACGGGGGTGGTCAGGCTTTCAAGGGCCAAAGGCGGCGAGATCACCCTGGACATCAAGGATATTTTGGGCGGCAAGGACCGCGGGGTGACCATCCAGGCCGGAGACACCATCAATGTTACGGTGGATAAGTTTTATATCTACGGGCAGATCGCCCGGCCCGGGGCTTATCCGGTTCGCAACAACATGAGCATCATGTATGCTATCACGGCCGCTGGAGGGCTCATCCAGTCAGGTTCCATGGGCCGGATCAAGCTTTTCCGTGCCAAGCCGGAAGCCGGGGAGGGGCCGGTCTTCGAATCCGATATTAAATCGATTTTGAGCGGTGACAACCAAAACGTCAGGGTAAGGGCAGGCGATACGATCGTCGTCTCCCTGGATAAGTTCTTCGTGACAGGGCAGGTCAATCACCCGGGTGCTTATCCGGTGGAAGAACATATGTCCTTGATCAATGCCATCACTACGGCCGGCGGCCTGGCAGCCTCAAGCACCAGCGGGAAGATAAAGCTGCTTCGCTCCGGAGGGGCAGGCGGGAAGCAGGAGGCGTTTGAGACGGATTTTAGTTCTGTCTTAAGCGGCAATGTGCCCGACATCACCATCCGTCCTTTGGATACCATTGTGGTTACCGCCGATAATTTTTATGTTTATGGGGAAGTCAACCGGCCGGGAATGTATCCGCTGGGGTCTAAAACCACAGCCTTGGCCGCCATTTCCATGGCCGGCGGTTTCACCAGGTTCGGTTCTGCCGGCAAGGTCAAGATCCTGAGGATGAATGACAAAACAGGGGCCTATGGTGTCATCAGGGTCAATATCAAGGCAGTCACCGCCGGCAATTCCAAGGTCGATGTCCCGCTGTTGCCCGGCGATGTGGTGGTTGTTTCAGAGGGGGTATTTTAGGGGATGAAAAAGTTTTTCGTGATAGTCCTGCTGATATCCGTGGCCGGCTGCGCCACGGATATCAGGTAGTTTTTGGCACCGCCGGGCCCTCCGACCACCAGTATTAATTCTTCCCAATCCCGCCTTCTCATTCCGATTAAATCGGTGCAGAATAGGATTGACAAAGGATGTTTTGTGTTATATTGTAAAAGTAAGCATATGCTTACTAGCTGGGGCTCATGACCCTCGGCGCCTAGTTTAAACTCAGGCCTTCTCCTCCTGGGCTTTAAGCCTTCCCTTCCGGGGAAGGGGCGCCGGGGGTTTTTTTGAAAGGGATATGGTGGACCAATACCAACAAGAGAGGCGTTGGGAAAGGCCTTTTGTAACGGTTTCTTATGAATTGGGGGCCTGTGCCAAAAGCATTTTGACAAGCCTTCAGGAATATTTAACCAGGAAGGAAAGGCGCAGGACAGGCATTTGGCAGCTCTTTGACGGCAATCTGCTCGAAGAAGTGATCAATGACCATCAGCTTTCATCGGATGTTCTGCCTTATCTGGGCACGGCGGCCTCTGAGCTGGAAGACATCATTGAAGAAGTCATCGGCCTGCATCCTTCCCGTCACGTGCTGGTCCATAAGATGAACAAGACCATCCTGCGCTTGTCCCAACGAGGTTACGTGATCCTGGTGGGCAGGGGGGCCAACGTGGTTACCGGCCAAATGCCCCGCGGTGTCCATGTGCGGTTGATCGGCTCCGTCGACAGGAGAGTGCGCTACCTCATGGAATATTATAAAATAGGGGAAGGTCAGGCTAAACAGTATATTATCCGGGAAGGCCGTAAACGCAGGGAGTATTACCGCAAGTATTTTCATCAAGATATCAATGACCCCCGGCTTTATGATTTGATCATCAATACCGACAAGCTTTCCGTCCAGGACATTATCGGTATGATAGGAGCTTTAGTATTTAATGCAAAAAGCAATTCTTTACACCATCGGACATTCGACCCAGCCGCTTGAAGAATTAATTGAAACGCTTAGGGGCTTCCATGTGGCCAAGCTTATTGACGTGCGGACCCTGCCGAAGTCCAGGTTCAATCCGCAGTTCAATATCGAAAACCTTTCACAAAAGCTTCCTGCCCAGGGCATTTTGTATGAACATATGCGCGGCTTGGGAGGCTTAAGGCCGCCTAAAAACGACTCCGTTAACCTGGGGTGGCGCAACGCCTCCTTCAGGGGCTACGCGGATTATATGCAAACCCAGGAGTTCGAGGATAACCTGCAAGAACTGATCAAGCAGGCCCGTGAGCAAGTGGTGGCCATCATGTGCGCGGAAGCCGTCCCCTGGCGCTGCCACCGTTCCCTGATCGCCGATGCTTTGCTGGTGCATGGTTTCGAGGCCGTGGACATCATGAGCCGGGGCAAGTCAAATCCCCATAAGATCAATCCCATGGCCAAAATTTCCGGCAAGAAATTGCATTACCCTCCGCAATCCTAACAAGGCTTAATTTTCGTTTAATGCCCGCTTCATCTGTTTTTTTATAAAAGAAAGGACAAGGAGGTGGGTATGCGTAAAATTTTATCGATTCTACTGGCTTTAATGTTCCCTTGGAGCGGGTCGGGGTGGGCGGCCAATTACAACAATCCCATTGACGGCGTTTTTCGGGCCGCCTACGGCAACACCGTCACCATTGATGTTCCTTCCGTGGTGGGCAAATCGCCTTCGGCAGCGGATGAGGGCGGAGGCCTGACCTTCCGTTTGTCGCCCAGCACCAGTTATGTCAACTTCAACCAGTTGTCGGATCTCAGGGACGGCGATGCCGTAAGGGTCTATTATGCTCAAGACCCTGCACGCAAGAACAGTGAAATGCTGGCCAGGACCATTACCAAGCTGTCCAATACAACGGCAGTAAAGGTGCCGGAGACCGTCGGCATCACCGTTCCTTCAGGCAGCAGCCGCACGACCACGACCAGCGGCGGCAATCCGACGGTAACGACCACGACAACCAGCACCACGACAAGGTCCGGTTCCCCTTGAGGGGGCTGTCTTAGCCGATGGCTTCCGAACCGCGCTCGCCGGTACGGATGCGGACGCATTCTTTAAGGTCCATGACGAAGACTTTTCCGTCTCCGACCTTGCCGGTCTGGGCGCCTTTCATGATGGCGGCGATCGTCGGTTCAACGAAACTTTCATTGACCGCGATCTCCAGGCGGATTTTGCGCAGCAGGTTGCCGGTTTCCTTGACCCCGCGGTAATATTCGGTTACGCCTTTTTGGCGGCCGTGGCCAAGGACCTCGCTGACGGTGATCAAATTGACTTCTTTGGCATAAAGGGCTTTTTTAACCTCTTCCAGCCTGTAGGGCTGGATGATCGCAACGATCAGTTTCATAGTTTCTCCTCAAAAATCCAGGTCATTTCAGTTATTCAAGCAGGGTGTAGGCGTTTTCCCGGTGTTGGGCCAGGTCAAGGCCTATGCTTTCATCCTGCTCGCCGATCCTCACCCCTAAAAATATGTTAACGAATTTGCATATGATAAAGGTGACGGCCGTGGTATAAAGGATAACCGCCAACAGGCCTGTCAGTTGGGTGATCAATAACTGCGGGTTGCCGTAGAACAGGCCGTCGGCACCGCTGGTATTGACGGATTTGGTGGCGAAAAGACCCACACAGACCACTCCTAAAATGCCGCCCACGCCGTGCACGCCGAAGACGTCCAGGGAATCGTCATAGCCGTATTTCGGCTTGATGATGGCCACGGCAATAAAGCATAAAATGCTGGCAAAGGCGCCGATGATCATGGATGAGCCGACACTGACAAAGCCTGCGCCCGGCGTGATCGTGGCCAGGCCCGCGACACAGCCCGTGATGACGCCGAATACCGTCGGCCGGCCGTTGCGGATCCATTCCAGCAGGGTCCAGACAAGGCCTGCCGTTGCCGCCGCGGTATTGGTGGTGATAAAGGCATTGACCGCAACCTCATTGACCCCCAGGGCGCTGCCTGCGTTAAAACCAAACCAGCCGAACCACAATAACCCCGTGCCCAGGACGACCAGCGGCAGGTTATGCGGGGCAGGGGAATGAAAAAGGTTCCTGCGTTTGCCGATGACGATGGTGGTGACCAGGGCCGCCACGCCGGCCGTGGCATGGACCACGATCCCGCCGGCAAAGTCCAGCACGCCCCGTTGTTTCAGCCATCCGCCGCTGCCCCATACCCAGTGGCAGACGGGCGCGTAGACAAAGGTGGCCCACAGCAGGGTAAAAACGATATAGGCAGAGAATTTCATCCTTTCGGCAAAGGCGCCGATGATCAGGGCCGGTGTAATGACGGCAAACATGGCCTGGAAGATCATGAAGACCCGGTTCGGGACGGTGGATGAATAATCCGGCATGGGCGCATACCCGACACCCTTCAAGCCCAACCAGCCCAGACCTCCCCAAAAGCCGTTGCTGGGGCAGAAGGAAAGGCTGTAGCCCACCAGCACCCACCAAACATTCAAAACGCACATGGCCGCAAAACACTGGATAAGAACGCTTAAAATATTCTTTCGTCGGACCATGCCTCCATAGAACAAGGCCAATCCGGGCGTCATCAACATGACCAACGCCGCTGACAAGAGAACAAAGACCGTATCAACAGGATTAATGGAAATGCTGTTCATTTTTGCTCCTTAAAATTTGAAAAAAGGGACAGTTCTTACGTTGATATACCGCCGGCGGGACACGTCGATGCGTCCCCCTAGACAATCAGGGACGTCAATGCTCCTGAAGGAACGTCTAAGGTCAAGCACATCATTGCACTTGAAGAATGTCCAATCATACTATGGAAGAAAGTGTTTTTCCATAAGTAATATTACTTAATCAAGCGCACAGGCATTTAGTCAATGAATTAATTGTTAAGTACTTGACAATATTCCGGTGGGATTGTATGCTTTAATCATCGAGGAGGAGCAATGGCGACACCTAAAATTGACCGCAGGGAAGAATATTATTGGAGCCAGGTCAAAAAGCATGGCGCCCAATATCCGTCTTTTGATTGGCCGGCCGTGGAAATGTTCCTGAATTTGACCTATACCTATGATGTCCTTAACGGTCAAATTGCAGGCCTTATAACCCCTTATGGCATCACCCGGGCCGGGTTCAATGTTCTGAGGATATTGAGCCGCAGTCAGGGCAAGGCGTGTAAGCAAAATGAGATCAGCCAGTTGATGCTGGTTAGCCGTGCCAATATCACCGGTCTGGTGGACAGTCTGTCCCGTAAAGGCCTGGTTGAGCGCATCGATGATCCGAATGACCGAAGGGTCAACATGATCAAGCTGCTGCCCAAGGGGGAAAGGCTTCTGGATGCCGTTTTGCCGGGTTTTTATAAATTTATGCACAACATGTGCGCGGTTTTCAGTACTAGTGACAAAAAAGTCTTTAATGATGTCTTGATACGGTTAAGGAACAGGAGCAGGGAGGTTAAAGGCTAGTCTGCCCAAGGCTATGGTCAACAAGTTATTCAGCAAGGTCTACGAGCTTCACCGCAGGTATTGGAAAATCGCCGCCGTGCTTACGGTGCTTGTTACGGTGGCATTGATTTTTATTTTTCATTATATTTTTACTCACGAATCCAGCGATGATGCTTTCATCGAGGGAGATGTCACGGTCATCAGCCCCAAGGTTTCGGGTTATGTCGATAAGGTTTATGTCAAGGATAACCAGCCTGTCAAGGCCGGGACCCTGCTTTGTGCTATTGATCCCCGTGATTTTCAAACCAGCCTTGATATGGCACAAGCCCAGCTGCTTGCCGCCCAGCTGGAGGAGCAGCAGGCCGGGCAGGATGTGGAGCGCTACAAAGCACTGCTGGCCTCTAAGGATATTTCCCAGCGCCAGTTTGATATGGTCCTCCTGCGCTGGAAAACCGGCAATGCCAAGCTGGATGCCGCACAGGCCCGTCTTCAACAGGCGCAATTGAATTTATCCTATACGAAGATCACGGCTCCTGTCGATGGGATCGTGACCCGTAAAAGCGTTGAACCAGGCATGTTTGTGCAGCAGGACCAGGCTTTGATGTCCATCGTCCTGCCGGACCGTTGGGTGATTGATAATTTGGAGGAAACCCAAATGGCCCATATCCACCCCGGGCTTCGGGTGGACATGCGGGTGGATGCTTATCCCGGGGTTGTTTATCGCGGCCATGTGGACAGCATCCAGCAGGGTACCGGTTCCAGGTTCAGCCTGCTGCCTGCCGAAAATGCCACGGGTAATTACATTAAGGTGGTCCAGCGTGTGCCGGTCAAGATCGTTTTTGACGGTCCCCCTGACCCTCAAAGGCCTTTGGTCTTGGGCATGTCGGTCGTGCCTGTCATAGACCTGGCTTCCGGCAAGAAAAAATGAATGCGCAAAGATCCGTCAAAACCGAATACAAACCCAATAAATGGGCGGTAGCCATATCCGTCATGATCGGCGCCTTTATGGGCGTCATGGATGTCAGCGTAGTCAATGTGGCCCTGCCGCACATGATGGGATCCTTCGGACAGAATCTGTCGGCCATTACCTGGGTTGCCACCAGCTACAGCATCGCCGCGGTCATCATGTTGACCATGTCCGGCTGGTGGGCGACCTTGATGGGCCGCAAAAATTTTTATCTATTATCGTTCGTGATTTTCACCGTCGGATCCATCCTGGCCGGCATGTCGCATACTTTTCCTGAGATGATCATCTGCCGCGTCCTGCAGGGCATGGGCGGAGGCAGCCTGGTGCCTCTGGCCCAGGCCATTTTGCGCGAGACCTTTCCCAAGAACGAGCAGGGCATGGCCATGGCCATGTTTTCCATGGGGGTGGTAGTGGCGCCGGCCATTGGTCCGGTCCTTGGCGGGTGGCTGACCGACCAATACGGGTGGGAATGGATATTTTTTATCAATATCCCGGTGAGCGTGGTGGGCATGTTCATGGTCAGCATTTTTGTGCAAGACCCTCCCTACCTTCGCCGGGGGATAAAGAGCATCGATGTCGGGGGCATCATTCTGCTGACCCTCGGCCTGACGGGCCTGCAGGTCGTTCTTGAAAGAGGCCAGGAGGAAAATTGGTTCCAGTCTCCCTGGATCGTGTGGATGGCTGTCCTGACGGCAGCCGCTCTTCTGGCCTTGGTGCTGTGGGAATTGTTTGAGCCTGAACCCGTCGTGAATTTCAAGATTTTTAAGAACCCTCAATTCCGCATGGGTGCCCTGGTGATCCTTTTGTTCGGTGTGGCGTTGTACGGCACCACCTTTATTTTACCGCAGTTTACCCAGCAGCTTCTTAATTATCCGGCTTACCAGGCGGGGCTGGTCCTGATGCCCCGGGCCATTGCCTTGATGTGCGTGTTGCCCATCGTCGGAAGATTATATAATCTCATTGACCCGCGGGCCTTGATCATTTACGGTATCATTGTCGTCAATATCTCCTATTTTCAACTGGCCCATCTGGCCACGACGGCAGCACAGGGCACCATCGTGCCCATCCTTTTATTGATGGGAAGCGGCCTGCCATTTGTTTTTGTTACCCTGTCCACCGTGGCGTTGAGTTCCGTGGAAAAGGAGAATATGACATCCGCTTCGGGCCTGTTTAATCTTTTTCAGCAGGTAGGGGGCAACATTGGTTATGCCGTCATGGCCACCCTGGTCGAAAGGAATTCCCAGATCCACCATGCCTACCTGGCCGAACATATCAGTCGGTTTGATTTTAATTTTGTGCAATTTTATCATCAGACGGCTGCCTTTATGCACCAGCAGGGCATGGCCGTCAACCAGGCTCACCAGGCGGCGATGGCATTGGTCAATTCTTTGGTGACGCGGCAGGCCCAAATGATGGCCTATAATGATATCTCATTATTTTTGATGCTCATGTTCCTGATCTGCGTTCCCTTTGTCCTGATGATACCGGTTGGAAAAGGGCACTTCGAGACGGCTTCAATGGGGGAAAGCATGGCATCTTAAATGTTTTTCCTTTTGTCCGCTTTTTTTGTGCTATAATAACAGCTATTCAAGATATTTTTTCTCAATGAAAGGGTGGGATATGGCCTCCATTGCGAATGATCAGCTGTTGAAAGACAAGGATGTTTTGGAAGAGATCAATAAGCACAAATGGATCGAGAGCGAAAAATGCGGTAAGGATATCGGTTTCGAAAGGGCTTCCAGAGAGTGGATACATGCTTATGCCAAACAGTACCTCACCGAGCACCCGGCGAAATCCGCCAAGCTGTGGATCCAATCCCAGCCTTTGTACGACGTTTTAACAAAGGAATTTTAGGAGGTTGGGAGAGGATGATTTATAAAAGACCATCTGGCCATCAGGTGGTCTTTTAATATGTGGGGAACTTTTAAGTAAACATTCTTGTCTAAGGAGGGATGGTGGATAAAACGGATAAAAGAGCGACCTGCCTTAATTGTATGGATGGCCGTGTGCAGTTGCCCGTATTGCATTGGATCAAGGACAACTATGCCGTTGATTTTGTGGATGTGATCACGGAAGCGGGCATGGACAATGTGCTGGCCACGCAGAAATATATTGGAGAAGTGCTGCGCAGCATCACTGTTTCGGTCAATATCAATAAATCAGCGCTGATCTTCGTGGTCGGGCATTATGATTGCCGCGGCAATCCGGTGGAAGAAAGTGTCCATCGCCGCCAGATTGGCGAGGCTGTCGGGCGTTTAAAGGAGCATTGGCCTTCCCTGCAAATCGTCGGACTTTGGGTCAATAAAAACTGGGCGGTGGAAACGGTCGTGCCGTAAAGGCGGATATTTGGTATAATGCTAAGAAGGAGATTTAAAAATGAAAAAATGTCTCTATGGCTTGACGGTGTTTTTTTTAATGGCCGTTCTGGCCGGCTGTAACCCTTATAATAACGCCGGTGAAGGCGCGGCCACGGGTGGCGCGGTGGGTATGCTGGCCGGCGGGATCATAGGTCATCAAAGCCATGATACCGGCGCCGGGATGCTGATCGGCGGGGCCCTGGGTGCTGTTACCGGTGCTGCCGTGGGTTCCCAAATCCAAAAACCCGTGGTGGAAGAGCCGGCACCGGCGCCCGTTGCGGTTCAGCCGGCTGTGCCGACTACCACCTACGCAGGGGATACGGTCACGGTCAATATTCCCAATTCCACGGGAGGATATACAGCAGTCGTGCTTAAAAGAACAGGCAACGGCTATATCGGGCCGCAAGGCGAGTACTACGATCAGATACCCTCCACGGAACAGCTGCAGGCCATGTACGGCCGGTAAAAAAGGGGACAGTCTTTTTTTATTACCATTTTTTAAAAACAAAGAACACGGCCACGACCATAAACGCGAACCCCACAATCACATTCCATTTTAAATCCGCTTTCAAATAAAAAATTGAGAAGATGCTGAAGACAACCAGGGTGATCACCTCCTGGATTGTCTTGAGCTGGGCCGCATTAAACTCACCGTAGCCAAAACGGTTGGCGGGAACCTGGAAGCAATACTCGAAAAAAGCAATAAGCCAACTGACCACAATAGCCAGCCATAAGGGCGCGCTCTTGTATTTCAGATGCCCATACCAGGCAAAGGTCATGAAAATGTTGGAAATGGTCAACAATATGATGGTGCGCATACATTCTCCTGTTAGTTGGGAAGGTTTTGTTGATAATTCATGTATTCCTGATGGATCTTGTTGGAAGCGATGGCGTAGCTTTTATCGTTATGGCTTTCTTGCCGGCCCATAATTAACCCTAATAAGTGCCCCTCGCTGTCTAATAGGGGGCCGCCGCTGTCGCCATGCACCAGGGGAAGATTTAGCTCAAAAGCTTCCGTTTGTCCTGAATCAACGCCGCTGATGGGGTTGGTGATCTCGCCGCCCAGGATGTGCTGGCCGTCATCCGCCGTGGTCAGGGCTATGACGGGGGTGCCGGCGCGGGCCAGGGAAGAATCAGCCCAGGTGATGGGGTCGAGGGGATGGGGAGGCTGCACCTTGATAAAACTGAAATCCGCATCGCTGGAATAAACCCGCTTGGCCTCCAGTACGGTCCCGTCGGAGAGGCCCACCATGATACGCGGTGTGTTGGCGATGATGTGGGTGTTGGTGACAATGGTGCCGTAGGAGTCGAGGATGACGCCCGAACCTTGGGCGTGGTAAGTTTCAAGGGCGGTGTGACCGTTATTGTCATTCACGGTCCTGGTGTCAATGCCGCGCACTTCCACCAGCGATGAGCGTACGTTGTCCAACAGCTGGACGGCCGTTTGGTCCTGGGCCAGGGCCGGGGTGCAGGCAAAGGCCGTAATCAGGCAAAGAATAAATAAATTCTTCCTCATGGGTATATTTTATATAAAAACCGGGACACATTGACTTTTTATTAAAAAAATCAATGTGTCCCGGGTTTTTTTGCTGGGTCTTGTATTGGCTGCCTTCTTAAGTTAAAATGGCTCCATAGATTTTAAAAACAATCAGGGGGATTTAAAATGATCAGTTCAAAAAATGTGTGCGGTTGTGTCTGGGGCATGTTGGTGGTGTTGTTGTTTATGCATTATGGAACATCGGCTGCTGATGCGCAGACAGCGGCCCTGCCTCCGGGGGCGGAAATGCCCGCGGAAATGACCTTGTGGCAGATGATCAAGGCCGGCGGCTTCACCATGATCGGGATAGGTTTCCTGTCGATAGCGGCCCTGGCCATCATGGTCTACGATGCCATGATGCTCAACGTCAACAAACTTTGCCCCCGGCGGCAATATGATGAGGTCATGAGCAAACTCAAGGCCCGCGACTTTAACGGGGCCCAGACCGTCTGCCAGCAGGAGAATAATACTATCATCGCCAAGGTGGTGCTGGCCGGTCTGGAGCGGCGTAATCCCCTGGATGATTCCGCCCGCGAAGCCATGGAAAACACCGCCCGCGTGGAAGTGACCAATCTTTGGCAGAACATCAGCTATCTTTCCGATATTGTCGCGGTAGCGCCGCTTTTGGGGCTGCTCGGCACGGTGTTCGGCATGATCCAGGCCTTTCATGCTGTGCCCCTGCAATCCGCCAGCCTCAAAACCACGATGCTGGCCGCGGGTATTTCCAAGGCCATGGTGACGACGGCCTCCGGGCTTATTGTCGCCATTCCGGCCCTGATGGCGTATTCGTATTTCCGCGGCCACGTGCAGCAGATCACCAATATGGTGGAGATCTACAGCACGGACATCATCAAAAAAATCCAGGGTTGATCGAACGGGAGCTTTTATGAAATTTGATTTTTCCGAATACCAGCGCCAACGGCCGATGATCCAGCTGGCCCCTTTGGTGGATATCGCATTTTGGGCGCTTATGTTCTTTATGATCATCGCTGTCTTTAACCAGATGGAAGCCCAGGTCAACCTGACGCTGCCCAAATCCAAAACAGCGGTCCAGTCCGCCCAGAGCACGGGCAAGATCGTCATCAACGTGACCAGGGACGGCCGCTTTATCGTCAATCAGAAGCAGTACAGTGATGACGGTTTGGCGGTCATGCTGACCAAGGTGTCCAAATTGTTTCCCAATCAGCAGGTCATTATCCGGGCTGACGAGCTGGCCTATCAGAAATATGTGATCAAAGCCCTGGATGCCTGCGGCCGTGCCAGTCTGTCGGATATTTCATTTTCAACGATCAAGGATGAATCACCGTAAATGAATCTTAAAGCTTTTTTTATCACCATGGTCCTTTCCGTGGGATTGACGGCCACATCCGTTTATGCCCATGCCCAAAACTCCGTCAGGGAGACCGAAGAGTTGGACTTTGCCCAGGGGCTGCTTTCCCGCGGCATGTATGACATGGCCATTTCCCAGTATCGGAAATTCATTGCCGAATATCCCCATAGCGCTTCTCTGCCCGAGGCCTACTTGTACTTGGGCGAGGGATATTTTTTGTCTCAAAATTTCGTCAAGGCCATGGATATTTTTCATCAATTCATCCAGCTTTTTCCCCATTCGGACAAGTTGCCGGTGAGCGTGCTGCGTTTGGGGCAGATCGACATCGAACAGAATAAGTATGATGAGGCCTTAAAGGAATTAACCTCCATTGACGGGCAGCAGCTGAAAGGGCAGATGCTGCAATCCTTTGATTTTTATACGGCCCAAGCCTATCTGGGCAAGAAGGACATGCCTGATGCCTTGTCTTTTTTTCAAAAAGCCGCCCAGGTGGTGGGCGCCTCTGATTACAGCGCCTATGCCTTCAAGGAAATTGGCAAGATTTATGCCCAGCAGGCCCATTACCAGGATGCCCTGGATGCCTACAACAAGGCCTTGACCCTGGCTGCGGACGATCCTCTCAAAGGAGAATTGCTTTATAGGATCGCCGAAATCCAATTCTTATCGGGACGGTATCCGGAGGCCGTCAAGGCCTTTGAGCGGGTCATCGAAAAATATCCTTCGCTGGGCTTCGATCAGGACGCCTTGGCCAACACGCTGCTGGCTTATTTTAACATGGGACAGTACGGCCAAGTGCTCCAGGTTTACCAGCAATACGCCAAGCTCATCAAGAACGACGTTGCGTTTTTTCCAGTACATCTGGCGGCGGCCATGGCCTATATCGAGCTGGCCCAATATGATAAGGCCAATAAGCTGCTGGACCGCATGCTGGCCTTTGGCGGGCTTAAACCCTGGCAGAATGCCAGGATCTTTATTAAAAAGGCGGATATCCTGATCAGGCAGAAAAATTATAAGGACGGGCTGGCGCTGCTGGACGCGTATTCCTCGGCGAACACGGATAATGCCGACGAGAATTTTTTTCTTAAAGGCCAGTGTTATTTCGGCATGGGTCATTATGACAAGGCCTTCAATCTTTTTGAGAACGTCTATTTGAATTTTCCCAACTCCCGTTTTTATAAGGCGGCGTTGTTGGGCGAGGCTCATTGCCGGCGTCAGACCGGCCGCTTTAAAGAAGCCCAGGCTTTATTTTCAAAGTACTACGACCTCCAGGACCAGCCCGATTTAAAGGCCGAGGCCTTATATGATTCGATCGTGATGGACGTCCAGACAGGCAATGTGCAGGAAACGATCGGTAGCGCCCGGGAATATTTGAAGAATTTTCCCCAAGGCCCGCAATATGCCGATGTCCTGCTTTTGCTGGCGGACAGTTTGGCCAAGAACGATCAACCGCAGGAGGCGGTCAAATGGCTGGAGGGGTATTTAAGTTCGGCTTCGGTCGCAAGGCCCAATGCCGCCAATTTTTTGTTAGGCTATAATTTTCAGTTGTTGGGTGATACCGATCAGGCGTTGGCGGCCTATGCGAAGGTCGATCCTGCCAAGGAGAACGGCAAATTTTATACCGAGGCCGTCAAGAATATGGCCGTTATTTGTCTGGAAAAGAAAAATTTTGACCAAGCCAGGGTCTTTTTTGACCGCCTGATCAACCAGCCCGGATCCAGCGGCCTTCAGCTTCAAACCTATGTCTGGGTCTGCAACGAGTATCTCAAGAGGCAGCAATATCTGGATGTCTTGCGGGTGGCGGCCAGCGCGGAAAAACAATTTCCCGCCGGGGATTTGACGGAGATCAGTTATTTTAAGGCCGAGGCCTTCCGTGCGCTGGGCCGCTGCGATGAGGCGGTCAAAGAGTATGACCTTGTTACGGCCTCAAAGGCCAAGAATGCATTTACAGGCAGCGCGCATATCGGCCATGGGTTGTGTCTGGAGGCGCAGCAGCGGTTTGACGAGGCCAAAAAGGAGTTTAAGAAGTCTCTGGACGAAAATCCGGATGATTACACGGTCACCGCGCATGCCCGGTTCGAAATGGCCAATGCCGATTATGCCCAGGGGAATCTGGATGAGGCGGCCAGGCTTTATCTGCTTGTGGCCACCATTTACGACGATGAACACTATTGTTCCCAGAGCCTGTTAAAAGCTGCCGGCATTTTTGAGCGCCAGCATCGCAAGGCGGACGCCTTAAAAGCTTATTCGGAGATCCTGACCAAATATAAAAACAGCCCGGCAGCCGCTGCCGCCAGGCAAAAGATAGGCCTTTTAAAGTGACTCCCATTGTTCAGCGCCGCATTATGATCGCCCTGGCGATTTCCCTGTCCGCGCATACCGGATTTTTGATCTGGAGTTACTTTGTCAGGATCCTGCCGGCCATGTCCTTGCCCGAGAAACCCGAAGCGGTTTTCCATGTCCGGATTGCCAAGGAAGAGCAGGTAGGGTCCCAGAAGGTAAGATTTGCCAATGAGGCCCGCAAAACTCCTAAGCCGGACAATCCCTTCCTTGAAAACCTGATCAGCAAGCCCAAGATCCAGTCGGAAGAGCTGGTCAAGAACAACATCGAGTCCTCCATTCAACAAAACAAACAGTCCTTGGTGCCTTCATCGGTGAAACCGGCCGAGCTCCTCAAGAAGTCCGATTTCAACGATATTGTCACCACCAAAAGGGTGCGTCATGCTATAAGGGAGAATTTGGTGCAACTGGGTGAAATCCCCAATGAAAGCTTTTCTTCCGGGGCGCCGGTGCTGGTTTCGGGAGAGGACATCTCAAGGAATTTCCTCGACAAAAGCTCTGTGCCGGCCAGGGCTCAGATGGCCTCATCCTTGCGCAGTGCCAATACCGAAAGCGAATTTCAGGTCATGAAAAGGAGTCCTTCGGGCCTGGCGACTGAAACCAAGATGGCTGACCTGGGCACGTCGTTGACTTATCAACTTTTCAAGTATAAGGCGCCTTCCGGTGAAAAATATTTTAAGCTTATCGTCAAGGTCAGGGATGCCACCCTGAATTTTCCGGTCATCCCCAAGGAGGTTATTTTCCTGCTGGATGCCTCAGGCAGCATTGGGAAGGAGCGCCTAAGCCAGGTCAAGGCCGGCATCGCCTACAGCCTGAAACACCTTAATCCCCAGGACCGTTTTAATATCGTTGTTTTTAAAGACAAATCCGTCAGCTTCAGTCCATCGTCCCTAAAGCCTGATGCTGCCAACATTAAAAATGCGTTGGTTTTTCTTCATGACCTGAAATCATGGTCCACGACGGACATCTACGGCGCCCTGCGCTCCAGCATCACCATGCCTCATCCCTTTGTGCCGTCCTACAGGGTTTTGATCAGCGATGGAATTCCAACGGCAGGCATCGTGGATGACCGGCATGTGATCAATGAAATCTCATACATCAATGACAACAAGGTCAGTATTTTCACCTTTGGGGGCGGTGCGGACGTGGACCCCTACATGCTTGATTTCATTGCGTTCAAAAACCGCGGTTGGTCCACGGTGGTTGACCGGGAATATTCTATGGGCCGCCAGCTGGATAGGCTTTATGACCAGATCAAGGATCCGTTGCTCTTGCATGTGCGCTATTATGTCAGCGGCCTGGATGAGAATGAAATTTTTCCCCGTGTCATGCCGGATTTTTTCAAAGGCTCCCAGTTTGTGATTTACGGCCGGTATACCCATGAAGACCAGTTCGCCATTCAGATCAGGGGAGATATGGCTACGGAAAAGAAGGAGTTCATGGTGGCAGGGTCTCTGAGCCGGGCCCAGATGGGTGATAAACAGATAGGCCGGGACTGGGCCTTTCACAAGGTCTATTATTTGATCAGCCGGCTGCAATATAATGCGGACAATGGTCCGCTCATTGAGGCCATCCATAAGCTCTGCCGCGAATTTCATATCGTTACGCCGTATTCTTTCAGGGATCACAAGCCTCATCAGCCATCCCGGGCTGCGAAAGCGGCGTTTAAGAAAAAGGTCGTTCAAAAATGACATTAAAGGGTCTTGTTGCCGGGGCGGTTTTTTGCATCAGCCTGCTGTTGATTCTATTCCCGGCGACATCGTCTTCCGCCGATGAAAGTGACATCATCAAGGCTGACCGCCAGGCGCTGGCTGAGGCCAGGGCCTCGGGGAGTTCTTCAAAAATTCTTGCCGCCAAGGAGCAATTGAGCGATGACTTGAACATGGAAGAACAGCAGAGGCGCCGGGACATCGAAGGGGTGTCGATACCCCTGGTTGCAGATGATCATGGTCACCTGGCGGCTGACGTTGTGATCAATTACAGAACCCATGCCTCCTTGGTCGTCGACACAGGCTCTCCCGTTATTTTATTAGGTTCCGCTTTTGCTCAAAAGCTCGGCCTTGATCTGACGCATTCCCAGATAGGATACGTGGAAGTGCTGAACGGTAAATACAAAGCAGCCGCCGTGTCCTTGAACAGCGTCCAACTGGGGCAAATGCAGGCCAGGGACGTGCATGCCGTTGTTTTACTTCAAGACAATAAGGAGATCAAAGACGGCTTGTTGGGGATGTCCTTCCTAAGCAAATTCCACTTCACGCTGGACCAGGCCGGTCAAAAGCTGGTTTTAAGAAAATAGCTCAAAAAGCGTTTTATAAAGGAACTTTTCAGCGCCTGCTGCTGTCTAAGCTAGCGAAGACTTGACCTCTTAAATGGGAGGTATTAAAATTAGGTGTGGTTTTAGAGCCTGTCCTAAGACAGGCAGGGAGGCGGTTATGAAAACGACGCTGAAAATATTTTTTCTCTTATGCTGCTTTAGCTTGCTGACGATCCCTTCTTCTTACGCCTATTGGCGCGGCCATACCCACGTTTGGTTCAGTGCCGGATGGCCGGGGCCTGACTATTACTATCCCTATTATCCTTATTATTATCCGCCGGCCTACTATTACCCGCCTGACTACGTGATCGATACGTCCACTTTTCAGCCGGTGGTGATCAATGGTGTTACGTACTATACCAATAATGGGGTCTACTATACCTATGGCCAGTATGGTTATCAGGCGGTGGCGGCACCCGTGGGTGCGCCGGCCGCGCCGGCTACACCGCAGGTCACGACCGCCTCAGACGACACGATTACCATTAATATTCCCAACAGCAAAGGGGGATACACGCCGGTTATTTTAAAGAAGTCGGGTAAAGGTTTTGTCGGTCCCCAAGGCGAGTTTTATTCGGAATTTCCTAAGGTGTCGCAGCTCCAAACCATGTATGGGAAATGATTTTAGCGGGGGTTTCTATGCGTAAAAAAATATTATGGTTGGGTGTTAGTCTCTTAGTTTTAGCAGGATGTGCCACCAGTTCAAGGTATGTAGGTTATACCTATCATAGATTCCCCCCTAAGGATAAAAATTATAGTGTCAGCGTATATCCCCAAACACTCTCTGCCGGCCGCTCTTATTATGTGATCGGCAAGGTGTCGGTTGAGGGTTTTGTCAGCGATGGCGTCACTCCCACGCGTTTGACCAACGATGCCAGAGAAATTGCCCGAAAGAGGGGAGCGGATGCCATCATCAACGCTAAAACCACCACGTATCGCTATTACTATGGTGATTCCCTCTTGAGATTTACAGGGGAGTTGATTGTCTTTACTCCAGCCGTAAAATAGGCCTTTTATCTTAAGTCCCTGTCAATAAAGGCCCTACGAATCCCTTGTAACTTGCTCCTACTTGCCGTATAATTAAAAACACTATTATTCATTGTCATTATTCTTAAGGAGTTTGCCTATGCCGCAAGACGTTAACCTCAAAAAAGAAGCCGAGTGGTTTGCCTCCAACAAAGAAATGACCAAGGAGGCGATGAAGCTTTCCTTCCAGATGAACCGTGAATATACCCTTTCCAAGGACCAGTATACAGCCACCATGCGTGATAACTTTCTGGCCCTTTCGCTGGCGGTCCGTGAACGCATTGTAGAAAGATGGATCAAATCGCAGCAGAGTTACCATAAAAAGAACGTACGCAGGGTCTATTACCTGTCCATGGAATTCCTGATCGGCCGCCTGCTCGGCAATAACATGTACAGTTTAGGCATAGAAAAGCAATCTGCCGATGCTTTGGATGAGTTGGGGCTTGATATCGAAGAAGTCAGGGAAGAGGAGATCGATGCGGGTTTGGGAAACGGCGGCCTGGGAAGGCTGGCGGCGTGTTTCCTTGATTCCATGGCCAGTCTGGGCATCCCGGCCCATGGTTACGGGATCCGCTATGAATATGGGATATTCAATCAAAAGATCCAAAATGGTTTTCAAATGGAACGCCCGGATGAATGGCTTCAGGCCGGCAATCCCTGGGAATTCGCAAGGCCGGAATATACCGTGCGGGTCTGTTATTACGGCAACGTAGTGACCGAACATGACAGCAAGGGTAGCCCCAAGCAAAAATGGGTCGATACCCAGGACGTGCTGGCTGTTCCTTATGATTTTCCTGTCGTGGGGTATAAGAACGATGTGGTCAATACCTTGCGCCTTTGGTCGGCGCGGGGGACCGAGGAGTTCGATTTCGATTATTTCAAATCCGGAGACTATGAGCACGCGGTTTATAAGAAAATCCTTTCGGAGAATATTTCCAAGGTCTTGTATCCCTCCGACGACAAAAGTCAGGGCAGGGAATTGCGTTTAAAGCAGGAATATTTCTTTACTGCCGCCTCCATGGCTGACATTATCAGGCGTTTTAAGTCGGAAAATTCCAATCTGGCCGACCTGGCCAAAAAAGTGGCCATTCAATTAAACGACACGCATCCTACCTTGGCCATTGTTGAATTGATGAGGCTTTTGATCGACGAATATGATTACGCCTTCGAGGAGGCCTGGGACATCACCACCAGGGTTTTTGCCTACACCAACCACACCCTGATGCCCGAGGCCCTTGAAAGCTGGAGTGTCGAGCTTTTCGGCAGGCTCTTGCCGCGCCATCTGCAGATCATTTATGAGATCAACGCCCATTTCCTCAAAGAAGTCGCTTTGCGGTATCCGGGCGATTCGGACCGCCTGCGCCGCATGTCGCTCATTGAAGAGAGCAATCCCAAGAGGGTCCGCATGGCCTACCTGGCCATCATCGGCAGTTTCTCGGTTAATGGCGTCTCCCAGTTGCATTCAGAGCTTCTCAAGCAACACCTGTTTAAAGACTTTTATGAGTTTTCTCCCGAAAAGTTCAACAACAAGACCAACGGCATCACCCAGCGCCGCTGGCTCTTGAAAGCCAACCCGCGGCTTTCCAATCTGCTTCTCGAAAAGACAGGTGACGATTGGATCAAGGATCTGAATAAGCTCTCCAAGATCGAAAACTTTAAGAACAATCAAGCCTTCCGCGAGCAATGGATGGACATCAAAAGCCAGAACAAGAAGGCCCTGTCCCGTTATATCAAGTCCACGATGAATATCAGCCTTGATCCGGAATCCATTTTCGACGTGCAGATAAAGCGCATTCATGAATACAAGCGCCAGATGCTTTTTGCTTTTTATATCATTTCCCAATATTTGAGGCTGAAACATAACCCGAAGGAATTCATTTATCCGCGCACTTTTATGATCGGCGGCAAGGCGGCCCCGTCCTATTACATGGCCAAATTGACCATCAAGTTCATCAACAGCATCGCGGACATCATCAATAAGGACAAAAGCGTCAATGATAAGATCAGGCTTATTTTTCTTGAGAACTATCGTGTTTCACTGGCGGAAAAAGTTTTTCCGGCCAGCGACCTTTCCGAGCAGATCTCCCTGGCCGGTACCGAGGCTTCGGGCACGGGCAACATGAAGTTTATGATGAACGGCGCACTGACCATTGGCACGCTCGATGGGGCCAACATCGAAATAGCCAAGATGGTGGGTGCGGAGAATATTTTTATTTTTGGTCTCAAGGCCCATGAGGTCGAGGATTTGAGGGCCCGCAGCTATGACCCGCATCAATTCATCGTAAAAAGTCCCATGCTGCAGGAGATCTTTAAGTTGATCCAGAGCGGATTTTTCAGTTCGCCGGACGCCAATCTTTTTATGCCCATCGTGGACTCATTGACAGGGCATGACCATTACATGGTGTGCGCGGATTTCAATGCCTACTGCCAGATGCAGGATAAGGTCTCCAGGGCTTATTTGGACAGGGAACAATGGGCCCAGAGGTCCATCATCAATGTGGCCAACAGCGGCTTTTTCTCCTCAGACCGCACCATCCGGGAATATGCCAAGGACATCTGGAAGGTTCCTTTCAGTTCTTAAAAAAGCAAAATAGGGGCAGTCCCTTTTTATAAAAGGGGCTGTCCTTTTTTTATTGACATTTTGGCGGGGGAGGATATTATAAACAGAAATAATTTCTGTTTATGAATGCCGACTATCTTCAACAATTAAAAAAAGGCCGATTCAAGATCACCCCCAAACGCCGGGCAATTCTGGAGCTTTTTGACCAAAAGGACAAGTGTTTGTCGCCGGAGGCTATTTGGGACCATCTTAAAAAAACTTTCAAGCGGTCGGGGCTTCCCAGCGTTTACCGTAATCTTGAAATTTTCGTCAAGCAGGGGATCCTGGTCAGGGTTGACCGGGAAGGGCGCAAGCGTTATTACGCCCTGTGTCATGATCACAGCGGCCATCATCACCACCATATTGTTTGTGTCGATTGCGGCAAGGTCGACGATCTTCCCGAATGTCCTTTGCCTGACTTGAAGGGGATCAAGGGGTTTAAAATTTTAAACCATTCGATGCAGATCAACGGTATTTGTAACGAGTGCAGCAGTAAGTAATAATTTTTAGGTGTAAATGAAAATAATTTCTATTGAGAAAAACGCAATTTATAAATTTGCCTGGTTAATGCTGTTTGCGAGTGTCATTTTGACTTTTCCGGCAGATGTTCACGCGGCAAAGATCAACATTGTCGCTACGACCAGCATTATCGGTGATGTGGTGAGGAACGTGACGGGCAATGCCGTTGACCTGGTTGTCCTTGTCGGTCCCAACGGGGATGCGCATGAATATGAGCCTACACCGGCGGCTTCCGTCGATCTGGCCAAGGCGGGCGTCATTTTTGAAAACGGTTTGGGCCTGGAGCATTGGCTGGATAAATTGTACAGTGCCAGCGGTTCGTCTGCCCGTCGGGTGGTGCTCTCCAAGGGGGTGCCTTTAAGGGTTTTTAAGGATAATCCTCAAGACATAGACCCCCATGTCTGGCAGAATGTTGCTAATGTAATAATTTTCACTAAAAATATTCGTGAGGCCATGGAAAGGGTTGACCCTGTCCATAAAGATCTGTACGAAGCCAATGCCTATCGGTATATCCAACAGCTCCAGGGATTGGATGCGTGGGTCCGCAAACAGGTGGCCGCCATTCCTGCGGATAAGCGTAAACTGGTCACCAATCACGATGCCCTGGGCTATTTTGCACAGGCGTATGGTTTTCAGGTCATCGGCACGGTGATCCCGTCAGCAACCACTGAGGCGGCCGATCCTTCCGCCAAGGAAACGGCCCGGCTGTTGAATGTCGTCAGGGCCCAGGGTGTTCATGCTGTCTTTTCTGAAAATATCGCCAGTTCCAAACTGGCCAGGGCCCTATCCAAGGAAGCGGGGGTTGTCGTGGCGCCGGATTTGTACACCGATGCCCTGGGACCGGCGGGCAGTGCGGGGGAGACCTATATCAAAATGATCTGTTATAATGTTGAGCTTTTGAAGAAATATTTGAAATAAACCTGTATGATTTTCCCTTATTGCCAACACCGTCACAGTTCTCCTGACCGCCAGGCCCCTGCTTTGAAAATCCGGTCTTTAAGGGTTTCTTATTCTTCCGAGGATAAATTTGCTTTAAAGGATTTTGATATCAGCATTCCGGCAGGTTCAGCCACGGCCCTGGTGGGGCCAAATGGTGCCGGTAAATCGACTTTATTTAAGGCTGTTTGCGGTCTTTTGCCGGTCCGGAACGGAAGTATCGAGGTTTTCGGCCGCGCTCTGGGCGCCTGCCATCACCGCGTGGTCTATCTTCCCCAGCGCAGCGCCATTGACTGGTTTTTCCCTATCAGCGTCCTGGAATTGGTGTTGATGGGGCGCTATGTTTATTTGGGGTGGTTTAAGCGTCCCGTTAAAGCGGATGTCGATTTGGCCCGCCAGAGTTTGAAAGAAATGAATGCCTTGGATTTGGCCGGTCGCCAGATCAGTAAGCTTTCCGGGGGCCAGCAGCAGCGGGTTTTGATCGCCCGCGCGCTGGCGCAAGACGCGGATTTACTTTTGTTGGATGAGCCCCTCAATGCGGTTGATGCCTCCACCAGGGAGACGGTGGCCAACGTGCTTCATAAAGTAAAGTCCCAAGGCAAGACCGTGATCGTGGCCACCCATTATTACGACCAGGAAGAAGGCCGTTATGACCAGGCCGTTTATTTGAAAGACGGTAAAAAAGTAGACCCTGAACAGGGCGAGGATGATTCAGGCCACAAGGATTGCGATTGCAGGTAGAGTTATGCATTTTTTGACCGATCCATTACAGTATCTATTCATACAGCGCGCCATAATGTCGGCGGTGATCATAGGCCTGCTTTGCGCCTGCCTGGGGACTTTTGTGGTCCTGCGGCGAATGGCGGTGGTGGGGCACGCCTTGACGCACAGCGCTTTGCCTGGACTGGTCATTGCCTATTTGATGGGGGGCAATCTCATGACCGGCGCGCTGGCCGCCACGGTTGCGACGGCTTTCGGTATTGGTTTCTTAAGCCGTGACGAGTCGGTTTACGAGGATACAATGGTGGGTATGGTCCCCAATGTCATGTTCGCTTTTGGTGTCCTTCTTATCAGCACTTCCCGGTCATTCCGTGACCTTTTTTCGATGCTCTTCGGCAATATCCTGGGGATCACCGCCGGGGATCTTCATTTTATTATCGTCATCGCCGTCGTCTCCCTGTTCTTCATCCTTCTCTTTTTCAAGGAATTGAAATTGTTTTCAGTCGATCCGAACTATGCCCAGACCATCGGCATGCCGGTCAAGTTGATGCATTACGGCCTGCTTTTTTTTCTGTCCCTGACCGTGGTGGCGGGTATCCAGGCGATAGGGACAGTGCTGACCAATGCGCTCTTGGTCATTCCGGTGGCAGCGGCCAGGATTTTGACGGACCGGCTTAAGTTTATTATAATGCTTTCGTGCGTTTTTGCGGTGGTGTCTGCCATTGGAGGCATTTATTTTTCCTATTATATTGGTTCATCGTCAGGCGCCTCGATCGTGATGTTTGCCGCTGTCATTTTCGGCATTGTCTGGGTTTATAAATTCATTCGAACATCCATCTAAATTTTGAAGTGCTTATTAAATGAACAGGGCTATATTGATCTTATGTTATTTAAGCGTTCTTCCTTCCATGGCCCTGGCGGATACCGGCAAGGGCCGGCAGTTATACCTGTCTTACGGCTGCGCCTTGTGCCACGGGCTTGATGGGCGGGGGGATGGTCTTAATGCGTCCAAATTCGATCCTCCGCCTACCAATTTTCATGACCTGCGTACCTACCGTCATGGCAGCGGCAGGGACAGCCTCAGAAGCGCCATCAGTTACGGCATCAAGGAAGAAGGGAGCATTATGCCCTCTTTTGAACATATTCCACCGGGTGAAATGGATCAAATTATTGATTACCTGCAATCTTTAAAGCAAAAACCGCTTCTCAATCAAAGTAAAACGTAATTTTAAAGAAGGAGTTCGGAATGAGAAAACTTTTATGTTTAACGGGTGTTTTCGCCTTGCTGGCTTCTTCCGCCGCTTACGCGGCAGCGGCCGGCAAGATTTCCGTTACCGATGCCTGGGTGCAGGCCATGCCGCCTTCCAGCTCCATCAGTGCGGCCTACATGACGATTACCAACAATTCTTCGCAAAATGTTGTGCTGTCGTCAGCGTCATGCGACATTGCGGGCGCCGCAGAGATCCATCAGATGAAGGATGACGGAGGAATGATGCGCATGTCCATGGTGGCCAGCTTGACCATCCCCCCCCAAGGGAAGGTCACCTTAAAGCCCGGCGGTTATCATCTCATGCTTATTGATCTAAAAAAACCCGTCAATAATGGCGATGTTGTTCCGATCAGCCTTCATTTTAAAGACGGAGAAACCATAAAGGTCAATGCTCATGCGCGTAATCAATAAATTCAGCTTGGTTTTATTGTTGGGTGTATGTTTATCCGCCGTCAATTGCACCAAGCAGGTTGCTCAATCCGTCTCGGGTTACGGCGTTCTTAATCCTCAACGGGATTTTGTCCTCCACGATCAGGACGGCCGTATCTTTCATCTGAAGGACCATCGGGGACAAATGGTCCTTTTATTTTTTGGATATACCAGTTGCCCCGATATTTGTCCTACGACCCTGTCAAAATTGGCGCGGGTGTACGAGCTTTTGGGGCCGCAAATGCGTTCACAGTTGTTGACCGTATTTGTCAGCATCGATCCCCAGCGCGATACGCCGCAAAAGCTCAAGGAATATCTGCGGTATTTTAAAATCAATGCCGTTGGCTTGACCGGAACGAAGGCTGAAATTGATACGGTGATCAACGCTTATAAAGCCTCATACACCAAAGAGGAAACGAGTTCTTCGGCCATGGGGTACATGTTCGATCATACGGACCTTCTTTACCTGATCGACCGCCGGGGCAAGACCATACACCTTTTCCATTTGGAGGATCCGGCGGAACAAATCGCTAAAATAATACAGGGAAAGGCTGCTTTATCTCATGGCTAAACTCAAGCTGGATTTACACGACATTTTTAATAAGGGTCAGGCCATCGAAACGGAACTTAACAGGGTCATCCGGGAAGCGGTGGATAAAAAGATCACTTTGGTCGAAATTATTCCCGGTAAAGGCAGCGGACAGTTAAAGAAGCATGTGCTGCGTTTTCTGGAACAGAAGCATATCAAAGCCCTATACCATCGCATTGAAAAGGATGATAAGAATTTTGGCAGGATTTTTGTCCATTTTAGGTGATTTTATTTTTAAATGGACCGCCATGCGCCCGTCCTTTTTTCCTTGCCCTTTTAGGATTACGCGGGTAGAATAGTGCCCAGATATGTTTGAAAACCGTCGACATTTCCGTTTAAGGGAATTTTTGGATGTCTCCTGGAAGGTGGATGGACAGGACGCCTCGGGTGAGGGGACGGTCGTCAATATCTCGGCTTCCGGTCTTTTGCTGCAAACCGACAAGGTATTCCAGCCGTCGGATAATTGCGTGTTATCCATTGAATCCGGGGCCGAGGACCTGCCCTTTGCCGCTAAAAAGGGGAAAATGGTGTGGTTTCAGCGGATCCGTACCCCGCAGGATCGTTTTTTGTGCGGGATACAGTTTCTTTCGGAAAAGCCCGATAACAGTCTTCAACAGTGGTTGGAAATGAAGATCAGCCGCTTAAGCGAGGCCGGAGACGCAAAAATTCTAAGTAATCTGGCATTTTAAGCAAGAAGGAATTTAGCAGCAAAAACAATAGGGGGTATTGAAGTGGCCGAGTCATTATTGAACCAGCAGGAATCGAAACCGGAACAAGAACTTGATACTCAACGCCAGAATGGCCATTTAAAAAGGATCGTAGGCGTTGTGCTTTCCTTGGTGATGATCGCTCTGACGGTTTATGTGCTGAACCTGCAGCATCAGAACTACAACATCCTGTCACAATCCACCGGCATCGCCCTTTCCGCCAGCGGGCATGCCTCCCAAAATTACATGGCTTATGTCGGTAAATATAGGGAAACGAAAATTGAATTGGACGAAACCACCCGTAAATTGGAAGCTGTCAACCGCCAGCTGGATCAGGTGACGGCCCAGTTGAACTCCACACGGGACATGCTTTCTCAAACCGAGGGGATGCTCGGCCAGGCCCAGGCGGAGAATACAAAGTTGAAGCTGGAATTGCAGGGCTTGGACAATCTCCGTAGCACGGAAAATGTCCAAAATATTGGCCAATTACAGACCAAGATCAATGCTTTAAAAGACCGTGACTCCCAAATCAGCACACAGTTGGCCGATCTCAGGAGCCAATTGCGGGCTTTCCACGGCGAATTTTCAAACCTTAAGGAAGGGCGGTCTCTTATCGTCCTGTTCCAGAACAAGATCAGGCTGGTCAAACAGCATATGCGTTTCCTGAAGCATGAAGCCTACCTGGCCAAGGTCGCCGCCCAGAAAGAAAAAGACCGTCTGGCCACCTTGAACGGCAATGATGGCTATGTGGTGCATAACGGGCAGGTACAAAAGCCTAACGGCACCAATAAAAGCTTTGCCATCGATGTCAAGGTTGTCCAATAATTCCCTTATTTGATTAATTCCAAGCCCGCCTTGCACTTACGGCGGGCTTTTCATTACTTGGCATAAAGTGTTGAAATCCCGTCATAAAATCGTTAATATATTGGGAATTTTAAAACCCTAGGGAGGGACCGTATGTCATTGGAAGACAAAATCAGCCAGGATTATGTCCAGGCCATGAAGGCCAGGGACACCTTAACTTCATCCGTCTTGAGCTTTTTACGGGCTCAAATTAAAAACGTCAAGGTCGACAAACGGCTGGAGGCTGTGGCTGATGAGGAGGTCCTTGGTGTCATCAAAAAGCAGGTCAAGCAGCGCCTGGATTCCATCGCCCAATTCAAGGCCGGGGCCCGCGCGGATTTGGCGGATAAAGAAGAGAAGGAGTTAAATATATTAAAGAAGTACCTTCCGCCTGAAATGTCCGCTGAGCAGTTGAAGGCCATTATTGAAGAAGTGATCGCTGCTCATGGTGCCGCTTCCATGAAAGACATGGGCAAGGTGATGAAGGATGTTTTGGCCCGCGCGGCAGGCCAGGCGGACAATCAGACCGTAAGCGCTCTTGTCAAGGAACGTTTAGCCAAGATATAGGTTGGTATGGGGAATTTAAAAAAATCTTTGCTGGCCTCATGTTTGATCCTTGCAGTTTTTGGCCTTGCCTTTTTATTTTGGCCGCGTAGTCATTACGTCGTTCCCATTTTAATGTATCACAGTATCGGCAACCCTCCGTCTCCCCGGTGTCGTCTTAATTCCGTCAGCTCTGAGTCTTTTAATTATCAGATGAGCTTTTTGAAACGCCATGGTTATCACGTTATTAGTTTTGACGACCTGGTATCAGGGCTCAAAAAAGGGCAATCGTTTTCTCATAATACGGTTGTCATAGAATTTGATGACGGCTACGAAAATAATTATACGCGGGCTTTTCCCATTCTAAAAAAGTACGGTTTCCCGGCAACGATATTTTTGGTTTCCGGTTGGGTCGGGAAAAAGGGCATGCTCACCTGGGATGAAGTCAAGGAAATGGAAAAAAGCAACATTACCATGGGCGCCCATACGCAGCATCATCCTTATTTGCCCAGGCTGTCACTGGCCCAGGCGCAGTCTGAAATAGCCGGCAGCAAGAAGATCATTGAGCAGCATCTGGGGCATCCCGTCGATTATTTTTGTTATCCTGTGGGCGGATTTACCGAAGAGATCAAGCGTATGGTCCAACGGGACGGATATAAGGCCGCCGTCACCACCAATCGCGGCACGGATAGGTTTGACCACGACCTTTATGAGCTCAAACGTATCCATATCAATAATTCCGACGACAGGTACTGGGGCCTGATCCTCTGGGCCAAATTTTCTGGTTACTATAATCTATTTCGCCATTTCAAATGCGAGGGGGGCAGGTTGAAAGGATATTTATATGAATAAGCGTTACTATGTGGATGAAAGCGGCGCTTTTGTCATCGAGGATTACCAGCACGCCAAGCTGTTCTCAGATTTTTTTCCCGGGATCGCGGGCCTTTACGGGGTGCCCATGTGGGCCTTTTACGTGAATCGGGGCCAGGCCATCAGCTCCTTCGGCATTGAGTCCAAGGACAAGGCCATCATGGAATTCTACCCGGCCAACAAGGCCCCGCGTGTATGTTCCATCCGCGGCTTCAGGACTTTTTTGAAGGTCGGCACCGGCGGCAAACGATATTTTTACGAGCCTTTTGACAACAGCCTTACTTCCCCTTATAAGATCCAGCAGCGCATGCGGATCACCAGCCATGACTTGACCATTGAGGAAATCAATAAGACCCTCGGGCTTAGAATAGCCGTCAATTATTTCACCATGCCTCAGGAGCCTTTCGCAGCCTTGGTCCGGCGGGTCACGGTCGAAAACATAGGAGGCAGGTCTTTGGATATCAGCGGCGTCGATGGGCTGCCTGTCATCAACCCTTATGGACTTAAGGATTGGCTGGCCAAACACATGGGTCGTACCGTCGAGGCCTGGGTCAAGGTGCATAACAACGCCCATAAGGCGCCTTTTTATCAGTTGAAGGTGGAGGTTGCCGATACGCCGCAGGTCACGCCCATCAAGGAAGGGAATTTCTATTTTGCTTTTGATGAGTCTTCGGGAAAACTTTTAGACACGGTGGTGGAAGCTTCCTGTGTTTTTGGACAGGCTACAGATTTCTTGGTGCCGGAGAACTTTCTGGCCCAAAAGAATTTTTCGGTACCTGTCCGCCAGCAGACGTCCAACCGTACGCCGTCAGCCATGAGCGTTTTCCATTTTTCACTTGGCAAGGGCAGGCATCGTTCATTGACGGCCCTGGCGGGTTTTGCCCATGATCTTGCGGAATTAAAGAAGGTGGTCGCTAAGTCTACCGTCAAGAATTATATTGATACCAAGGCCGGGCTTAACCGCCGGATCATCGATCAGATCAAGGATTATTGTTTTACCCATAGCGCCCGTGATGAATTCAACCAGTATTGCGGCCAAAACTTCCTGGACAATGTCCTTCGCGGAGGTTTGCCGGTGACCTTGAACAGCGCTCAAGGCCCTGTGGCTTTTAATGTCTTCGGTCGCAAGCATGGTGACCTGGAACGCGATTATAACTTTTTTATGCTCAGCCCCACCTTCTTGTCCCAGGGCAACGGCAATTACAGGGACGTCAATCAAAACCGGCGCAATGATGTGTGGTTCAATAGGGACGTCGGGGACAGCAGTCTCATTAATTTCTTCAATTTGATCCAGGCTGACGGCTATAACCCCCTTGTCATCAAGGGTACCACCTTTGTGGTCAAGGACGAAGAGAACATCCAGGGGCTTCTGGATGAATACGGTGTCAGCAAAGGTGCTGGAGCCCTGAAGGATATGCTTAAAAAAGGCTTTATGCCGGGAGACCTGTTGAAGCTGGTGATGCGCGAGGCCCCGATCAAGGGCAAAGCCGATGATTTCCTCACCAAGGTTTTAGGCATGTGTGTCAAGCATGAATCCGCCGATCCCGGTGAAGGTTTCTGGACGGATCATTGGACTTATAACTTGGACCTTATAGAAAGTTATCTTAGGCTTTATCCCGAGAATTTAAGGCAAATTCTATGGGAGAAGAAAGCCTTTCATTTCTTCCTGAATGATTTTTATGTGCTGCCGCGGGAAGCGCGTTTGGTCCTGACGCCTGCAGGTGTCCGGCAATACCATTCGGTGGCGGAGCATGACAAAGAGGTCAAGGCCCGTGCCAAAGGATACCGGCTGCGGACGGCCGGAGGGCAAGGTGAGGTTTATACCACGATCCTGTTGGTCAAACTCATGTGTCTCTTGGCCAATAAGGTGGCGACGCTCGATCCCAGCGGCATCGGGATTGAAATGGAGGCGAACAAGCCTAATTGGTACGATGCTCTTAACGGCCTGCCTGGATTGCTGGGCTCATCCATTTCCGAGACCCTTGAGGTCAAACGTTTCGCCGCTTTTCTTAAGGAAGCAATAGGGAGGTTGGGCTTGGATCCTAAGACCCCGGTGCCGGTTTTTGAGGAGCTGGCGGGTTTTGTTCTTGGGCTTGTCCCGATCTTATCGGCTGAAAATGATCCCTTGAAATATTGGCAGAGGGCCAACGATCTTAAAGAGCAATTCCGTCAGTCTGTACGCTACGGCATCAAGGGGCAGGAGGAGCTGTTGTCCATCGGCGATATAGGCAAATTCCTGGACGGTTGCATTGATAAATGTAATGCCGGCATTGCCAGGGCCAAACGGCCTGACGGAGTTTTCGCCACTTATTATTATCATGAAGTGGTTCAATACGATATTTTGGAAAAGTCTCATCACGGCCATTCTCAGGTCAGCCCAAAGGCCTTCCGCCGACATGACCTACCGTTGTTTTTAGAAGGTTTTGTGCATGCCTTGCGTGTCGAGAATGAATTTTCGCAGGTCAAGGCCTTATATAAAGCGGTTAAATCAAGTTCCCTATACGATCGCGGGTTGGCCATGTATAAGGTCAATGCTGACCTTTCCAGGGAATCCGATGAGATCGGCCGCACCCGGATCTTTCCGGCAGGATGGCTTGAAAATGAATCGGTTTGGCTGCACATGGAGTACAAATACCTGTTGGAATTGCTCCGGGACGGGCTGGTTGAAGAATTTTATGCCGGGATCCGCAAGGCCTTGATTCCCTTTTTGGATCCCGAAGTCTACGGCCGCAGTATTTTACAGAACTCCTCATTCATTGTGTCGTCGGCCCATGAAGACAGGCAATTGCACGGCCAGGGATTTGTGGCGCGGCTTTCGGGCAGCACCGCTGAATTTTTGCATATGTGGCTGCTCATGAACTTAGGGTTAAAGCCTTTCGGCGTCGACGAGCAGGGCTTGATCATGGATTTCAAACCGCTATTGCCGGCGTGGCTGTTTACTTCAAAGGCCAAGGGGGAATTTCCGGCCAAGACCTATGCCTTCAAATTGTTTGCCAAAACAATGGTGGTTTATCATAATCCTAAATTGAAGGACACCTTCTCAAGCCATGGGGTGAAGGCGCATAAAATAATATTGACCTATCCCAAGGGTCGCCGGGTTGAGATCAACGGCGGGCGTTTGAGCGGGACTTATGCCTTGGATGCGCGCCAGGGCGCGCTTTCGCGTATTGACGTGTTTTTAAATTAAATTCTAAGAAAGGATTTTTATGAAAAAGCCTCTGGTCGGTATCGTGATGGGAAGTCAGTCTGATCTAAAATTGATGAGCGCGGCAGCGCAGGTTTTGGATGAGTTCGGCATTCCCAATGAAGTCAATGTTATTTCAGCCCACCGTGCTCCTGACCTGACGGTGGACTACGCTTCCAAGGCGGCTTCCAGGGGGCTTAAAGTGATCATTGCGGGTGCCGGCGGAGCGGCCCATTTGCCCGGTGTGATCGCCGCTTTGACGACCCTGCCTGTCATTGGCGTTCCGGTCAAATCATCCAATTCCATCGTCGGCTTGGATTCATTACTGTCCATCGTGCAAATGCCCGAGGGTGTTCCTGTGGCCACGGTGGCCGTGGACGGTGCCAAGAATGCAGGCATTCTGGCCGCCCAGATCATCTCCACCGGCGATAAAGTTCTGGCCGAAAAGATCAAGGTCCATAAAGAACGTTTAAGAAAGAAAATTGAAGAGGTCGGACAGAAGATTAATGTAAACGGTTATCAATCACTGCTGAATGTTTAAAGAAGAACTGGTACCTTTCACACCTTCCCAGAATCAGTTGCGCCAGGATATCCGTTTCTTGACCAGGCTCTTGACTGAGATCATCCGCGAGCAGGAGGGCGAAGACCTTTTGCTTAAGATCGAGGAGATCCGCACCCTGGCCCAGGAGATCAGGGACAAGCGCGAGTCTCTGATGATCGAGTCGCAAAAGAAACTGATCCGCTCGCTTTCCCTTGATGAGGCCTACAAGGTGGCCCGTGCGTTTACCATTTATTTTCAGATGGTCAATATCGCCGAGGAAGTCCAGCGTATCCGCCGCCTGCGGGATTATGAGCGTTCACCGGACGTCTTTCATGAGATGTCACTCAAGAAATTGTTCAAGGACCTCATGGAAGAGGGGTATAGCCCTAAGCAAATCCTAGATTTCTTAAGCTCCTGCGACATAGGCCCTGTCTTGACGGCTCACCCCACCGAAGCCAAGCGCCGCACGGTCCTGGAGCACCTTTTTTTTATCACCGGTCAATTGCTCCAGCTCAACCGTCAGGACCTGACCATCCCCGAGCATGATCTGCTGACCAGGCGCATTAAAGAAAGCCTGGAGATCCTTTGGCAAACATCCGAAGTGCGCCACCGTAAGGTGGAGGTGATGGATGAAGTGGACAATACCCTGTATTATTTCGAGCGCACCATCATCAGCCTATTGGCCAATATCCATGAAAAAATACAACGTTCCTTCCAGGCCCTGGGTGCCGGCTCCCAGGAGGAGATCGACCCTTTTATCCATTTCGGTTCATGGGTGGGCGCCGACCGCGACGGCAACCCCAATGTGACTCCGGAGACCACCTTAATTACGGCCAAAAAGCAAAGAAGGCTCATCATTAAATTTTACCTGCTGTCGATCGAGGATTTCATCCGCAAGTTCAGCCAATCGACGGAATATATCAGCGTCGGCAAGAGAATGCTCGATTCCCTGGAAGCCGATATGAGAAAAATGCCCCAACAGGCCCGTGAGTTGGAGCGTTACGAGGCAACCGAGATCTACCGTAAAAAATTTTCATTTATCCACCACCGCTTGGAATGCACGCTGGCTGGGAAACCCGGCCGCTATAAAGACGCCGACGAGTTTATCGCCGATCTGTTGACGATCCAGGAAAGTTTAAAGAAGAACAGGGGTTACAATGCCTCCCGCGGCGACTTGAGGCGTCTTATCATCCAGGCCAAGGCTTTCCGCTTCTTTCTGGCGCGCCTCGATTTCAGGGATCATGCCCGTAAAGTCCACATCACCCTCAAGGAAATCCTGGGTCCTGAAGGCATGGACCCGGCGGTGCTGTTGCATAAGATCGCCGGTGTAAAGGTAAGAAACGTAAAGGCTTCTTCTGCGGAAGCCAAGGATGTGCTGGGCCAATTTAAAACTTTCCGGCAGCTCAAGGAGTTTTTTGACAGGGACATCGTCGATTCTTATATTTTAAGCATGACCGAGTCTTCCGCCGACCTGCTGGCCCTGCTGTATTTGGCCAAACATGAGGGGCTTGTTGTCGTCTCCCGTCAGCGGGTCAAGAAGGCTGTCATAGGTGTTGTCCCCTTGTTTGAGACCATCAGTGCCTTGCACAATTGTCCCTTGATCATGGAAGAGCTTTTTGCCTGTCCCTTATACCGTTCCTACCTTAAGGTAAGGAATGATGTGCAGGAGATCATGCTTGGCTATTCCGACAGCAGCAAGGACGGAGGGTACCTGGCCGCCAACTGGCATTTGTATCTGGCCCAGCAAAATTTATATAAGGTGGCGGAAAAATATGGGGTAAAGATCAAGTTTTTCCACGGTAAGGGGGGTACCATTGACCGGGGCGGCGGGGAGTCGCACCGTGCGATCCTGGGCCAGCCATTTTCCGCGGTGGGCGGCCGCATCAAGATCACCGAGCAGGGCGAGGTCGTTTCCCAAAAATACGCCACCCCCATGGTGGCCAAACGCAATATGGAACAGCTGATTACGGCGGTGGCCTGGACCAATCTTGTCACCAACCGCGAGATCAAGAGGAACCCCAAATTGGCGGGTTGGGAGAAACTCATGGTCCAGTTGTCAGAAAACTCCTTCAGGTTTTATCGCAGCCTGGTTTTTGAAACTCCCGGATTCCTGGACTTTTACAATCAGGCCACGCCTATCAACATCCTTAAGATCACCAAGATCGGATCCAGACCGACCACCCGCGGGGCCTCCCAAAGTTTTGAACAGCTGCGCGCCATTCCCTGGGTCTTCAGCTGGGTGCAATCCCGCTATATCATTTCTGCCTGGTACGGTGTGGGGCATGCCTTTAAGAAATTCATGGACGAAAATCCTGAAGGATTGGATGCTTTGCGGCAGATGTATAAACAATGGCCATTCTTTTCTTCCATTATTCACAACCTGCAGATCTCTTTGGCCAAGACGGACCTTTATATTGCCGAGCTTTACTCGGAGGTGGTCAGCGACGAAACCCTGCGCAAAAATATCCACCAGGCTATCGAACGGGAGCACCAGGCTGCGGTCGAGAGCGTGCTGTTGATTTCTGAGCAAAAGCAGCTGCTGGATTACCATAAAGTCCTGAAGGAATCGATCAAGCTTCGCAATCCTTATGTGGACCCGCTCAATTATATTCAAGTCAGATTCCTGCAGGAAAAAGAACAATTAGGGGATGCTGCTTCCGCTTCCTGCCGTTCCCAAGTTGACGCCATCCTTTTATTGACGGTCAACGGCATTGCTTCAGGCATGAAAAGTACCGGGTAGTCAATCCTCAAGGGTTAGAAAAATCTAATCTGCTTGCATTGTATTTCCATTTTTTTATAATATTTTTACTGCTGTTTATTCTTCAGTCTTTCTTAAAAAATAATCTGCATCTAAGGAGGCGTTAAGCATGGCTGGTACAGGCGTCAGTCTCATCAATGAAAAGGTCAAAAAGGAATCGGGAATCATAGACGCGATACGTTTTGAAACATCCAAGGTGATCGTGGGCCAAAGCGTATTGATCGACCGCCTTTTAATCGGTATTTTAGCCAATGGCCATGTGCTGGTGGAAGGGGTGCCGGGACTGGCTAAAACCACGGCGGTCAAGACCCTGGCGGCCACCATCCAGGCCGCCTTTCACCGTTTGCAATTCACCCCTGACATGCTGCCGGCTGATTTGACGGGCACGCTCATCTATGATCAGCGCACCGGGGTTTTTAATGTTAAAAAAGGCCCGGTATTCGCTAATATCATCCTGGCCGATGAGATCAACCGGGCCCCGGCCAAGGTGCAAAGCGCCTTATTGGAGGCCATGCAGGAGAGACAGGTCACGATCGGCGAGGAGACCTTGAAATTGGATGACCCCTTTTTGGTGCTGGCCACTCAAAACCCCATTGAGCAGGAGGGGACCTATCCTTTGCCTGAGGCTCAGGTTGACCGCTTCATGCTCAAGGTCAAGATCACCTATCCCGCCATGGACGAAGAATTAAAGATCCTTAAACGCATGGCCACCACCCGCCAGTCCTTTTCGGTGCAAGCCGTGGCAACACCTCAGGACATCGTGCGTTTACGCAGTGTCGTGGATGAGATTTATACCGATGAGAAGATAGAAGATTATATTGTCCGTATCGTGGAAGCCACCCGGAGCCCGGAAAGGTACAAACTCGATGATTTGAAAGGACTGATCCTTTACGGCGCCAGCCCCAGGGCCACCATCAATCTGGCCCTGGCGGCCAAGGCGCATGCGTTTATCCAGGGACGGGGATTCGTGACGCCCCAGGACGTCAAATCCATAGGCATGGACGTCCTGCGTCACCGGGTCATTCCCAGCTATGAAGCCGAGGCCGAGGGCAAGACGCCGGAAGACCTGGTGAAACGGGTACTGGAAGAGGTCGAAGTCCCTTAAAAGAAAATGCTGCCCAAAGAAATTCTCGAAAAGATCCTGCGCATCGATATCACCACCAACCGCCTGGTGACGGACGTGTTTGCCGGCGCCTATCACAGTGTCTTTAAGGGCAGGGGGATGGAATTCGATGAGGTGCGCGAATACCAGCCGGGCGATGATATCCGATCCATCGATTGGAACGTTACCGCACGCACCGGCCTGGCCCATGTCAAAAAATATATCGAAGAGCGGGAGCTCACCGTCATGATCCTGGTGGATGCTTCAGCATCTGTGCATTTTGCCTCCACCAATCAAATGAAGAACAAGCTGGCCGCGGAGATCGCCGCAGTGCTGGCCTTCGCCGCCATTCGTAACAACGACAAGGTGGGGCTTTTAATGTTCACTGACGGCCCTGAACTGTTCATCCCGCCTAAAAAGGGCAAGGCCCATGTGTTGAGGGTGATCCGGGAAATTTTGTATTTTAAGCCGCAGGGCCGGGCAACAAATTTACCCAAGGTGCTTGAACATTTGATCAAGGTGCTGCACCGGCGCTCAACTGTATTTATTATCTCGGATTTTCTGGACCCTAAAGACGATTCGTTGCGCAAATCCATGCGGATTGCGGATCAGCACCATGACCTGATTGCCGTTACCCTGACCGATCCGAGAGAAATCGATTTGCCGGATTGCGGCCTGGTGGAGTTGATGGACGCGGAAACCGGATCCAGAACGGTAGTTGATACCTCGAATGCGGCTTTGCGCAAGGTCTACCATAATAAAGCCTCCAACAGGCTCAAGGCCCGCAACCGCTTGTTCGAGACAATCGGTATCGACCATATTGATATTTCAACGGATGTGCCTTATACCAAGGCTTTGGTAGGATTCTTTGCCAAAAGGCGCCGCCGTTTGAACCGATAACGTATGAATGATATTAGAGACGTTAAACCTCCTGTCGGTTTGCCTGATTTTTGGTGGTTGCTGTGGGTGGCCCTTGGTTTAATAGCCGCTGCCGCACTTATTTATCTCTTCCGCCGCTATTCTAAAAAAAACAACCAGGCTTTGTTAGTGACGCCGGTGCCGGAATTGTCCGCTTGGGAAAAGGCCTACCAGCAACTGGAAGCTTTGCGCCGGGAGAATTTGCCGGACAAAGGGGTTTTCAAGGAATTCTTCACCAGGGTTGCGGACATCGTTCGTCAATACATGGAAAACCGCTTTGATATCCGCGCGCCGCACATGTCTACGGAAGAATTTTTGTATTTCTTAAAGGTAAGCGGGCATTTGAATGAATCCCAAAAGAACGCTTTAAAGGAGTTCTTAAATTCATGCGACATGGTCAAGTTTGCCAAATATGACCCGACACTTAAAGAAGCTTCGACGAATTTTGATTTAGCTAAAAGGCTGGTGGATGATACCCGAATTTAAAACACCTTTGATTTTGTTGTTGATTCCGGCACTGCTGGTCTTGTTAGGGTACGCCTACCGGCGCCGGCAGGGCATGCCTTTAAAATTTTCATCCCTCTTGCTGGTGCATGAGCTGCCGGTTACCTGGCGGGTGCGCTGGAAATTCTTACCAACGGTAATAAGGATATTGGTGCTGGTTTTTTTATTCGTTGCGCTGGCCGGTCCTCAAAAATACCTAGGCTCCTCCAAGGTCAGCAGCGAAGGGATCGATATAGCTTTGGCCCTTGATGTCTCGGGCAGCATGTCGGCCCTGGATTACCAGATGAACGGCAGGCGCATCAGCCGTCTCGATATTGTTAAAAAGACGGTCGAGAATTTTATTAAACAGCGCCCTGACGACCGGATAGGTCTGATCGTTTTCGGCTCCCAGGCCTATACGGTTTGTCCCCTGACCATGGACCACGACTGGCTGCTGGAAAACCTCAAAGCGGTACGCATTGGGCTCATCCAGGATGCGACCGCGATCGGGTCAGGGATCGCTACATCCTTGCTGAGGCTGCAAAAGAGTAAAGCCAAGTCCAAGATCATCGTGCTTTTGACCGATGGCGTCAATAATTCAGGCACGATAGCGCCCTTGGCTGCCGCCAAAATGGCCCAAGCTTTAGGCATCAAAATTTATACGATCGGTGCCGGTACAGGCGGCATTGTGCCTTTTCCTGTGACAGACCAATTCGGCAACATCCATTATGAACAGGCCCAGTTTGATCTGGATGAGGATACCCTCAAGAAAATAGCGGACATGACGGGCGGTGAATATTTCAGGGCGGCGGATACCGCCTCCTTGAAGAATATTTATGCCAGAATAAACAAACTTGAGAAGACCAAGGTCGAGCAAAAAGGCTACAAGATCTATAAGCCGCTGTTTTGGTGCTGGGTGGACGCGGCCCTGGCCCTGTTGGCCCTGGAGATCATTTTAACCAATACGTTGTTTTTAAAGATCCCATGAATTTCGCCAATCCTCAAGCCTTGCATTTACTATGGCTCTTGCCTTTGATCGCAGCGGTCTTGCACTGGTTTTACCAATACCGCTGCCGAATGATGTCCCGGTTCGCTCAGGAGCACCTATTAAGTGAATTGGCTTACCGGGGGAGCAAAAAACTTTACAGGTGGAAGGCCCTGCTGGTCATGGGCGCTTTTGTGCTGATGGTCTTCGCGTTAAGTCGTCCCCAGTGGGGATTCCATATGCGCTCCATTAAGCGTCATGGCTTGGATATTATGGTGGCCATCGATGTTTCCAAAAGCATGCTGACCCAGGACGTTAAACCTTCGCGCCTGGAGCGCACCAAATTCGCCGTCAAGGATCTGGTCATGAAGCTGGACGGTTCAGACCATATCGGTCTCATTGCCTTTGCAGGAGATGCGATGTTGATGTGCCCATTTACTTATGATTACAACGGTTTTTTGTTAAGCCTTGATGATCTGGGCGTTGATTCCATTCCCCGCGGAGGCACGGACATCGGGGCGGCCATTGATGAGAGCATCAAGGCCTATAAGGGCTTGATTGATTCTGACAAGGCCGTTGTTTTGATTACTGACGGAGAAGAGGAAGAGGGGGATGCGCTGGCGGCGGCCCGCAGGGCCAAACAAAAGGGCATACGGATCTTTACGGTCGGCGTTGGCACCCGGGAAGGGGATTTGATCCAGGTGCCCGGCAGCGATGGTCAAATGGAATTTTTGAAAGACGCCAATGGGGATGTGGTCAAATCGCATTTGAACGAAAACTTGCTGCAACAGATCGCCTATATCACCGGCGGGGCCTATATCCGCAGCGGCGCGGAGCAATTCGGGCTCGACTACCTGTATGACCGGCAGTTGTCCAAACTTAAAAAACATGACGCCCAGGTCAAGATGGCCAAGCTGTATGATGACAGGTATCAGTGGCCGCTTACAGGGGCGTTTGTTCTGTTGCTGATCGAAATGTTTATTTTGACCCGAAGGAAAACTTATGCGTAGGCCTATGGAAATCATTCTTTCAACCATGCTGGCGATGTTTTTTCTGCCTTCTTTGGGCTTCGCTTCGGTCGCCGGCGATGTCAACCGGGCCAATCACTTGTATGAGCATGGCCAATTCGATGACGCCCTCGACCTTTATCAAAAGGCTCTGGCTAAGGATGATAAGTCTCCGGTGGTTAAATATGATTTGGGAACGGATTTTTACAAGAAGGGTGATTATACCAAGGCCCTTGAATATTTAAGGCAAGCTTCCCAGGAAAAGGATCTTAAGATAAAATCTAAGGCGCAGTATAATTTGGGTAACGCGCTTTTTAAGTCCGGTGTGGGCAAAGAAGCCGGTGATGTCAATGGCGCGCTCAAAACCCTGCAGGATTCGTTGGGGCAATACGAACAAGTCATTAAGGACGATCCTAAAGACCAGGATGCTGTTTTTAATGAAGGTGTGGTCAAAAAGGAGATTGAACGGCTGAAGCGCCGGCAACAGCAGCAACAGCAGCGACAGCAGCAAAATCAACAGCGGAATCGGTCGAAAAAGAACCAACAGCGGAACAGTCAAAATCAACACAATCAACAGGACCAGGAGAACCAGCCCAAACAGCAAAAGCAAAATCAACAGCAGGGTCAACAAAACCGGCAGCGTCAACAAAATCAGCAAGAACAGCCTTCCGGACAGGCGCAGCCTCAAAGCCGGCAATCACAGGCAGGGGAGAGCCCCCAAGAACTTGACCGCAAGCAGGCTGAAGACATGCTGGAAGACTACCGGGAGAACGAAGAGCCCAGGAAGCTTCTGAATTATATGTCCGGTAAAATCGATACCAGGCCTGTATTGAAGGATTGGTGATATTGTCCATGAAGAGAATATTTATTACTAGTTTGATATTGATCGTAACATCCGTGACAGCCTGGGCCGAGGCTGTAAACTTTCAGGCCACGGTCAACTCCAACGAGATATCGATGGACGAGGTCTTGCAATTGACCTTGACCTTTACGGGCGTCAATCAGGATTTGAATCCGGTGAGTTTGCCTAATGTGGACGGATTCTCGGCTAAATATTTGGGGCCTTCGACCAGTGTTTCCATCGTCAACGGCGTCTACAGCAGTTCCCGTTCGTTTATTTATGACCTGTTTCCCAACAAGACCGGTCATTTTCAAATCCCCCCCATAACGGCAACGGTCAACGGCCAGACCTACGCGACCATGCCTATCGAGGTAGATGTGGTCAAAAATGCCTCAGAGTCCCAGGCGCCGGCATCCGGCGATCAACCGCCCGGCACAGAGAGCCTTCAAGACAGGGTCAAGGTGCTTGTTTCGGTCGATCAGAAGGATGTCTATCTAAACCAGCGGGTGCTTTTGACGGTGAAGCTTTTGATCAATAACGTGCCCACCTTGCGGGATGTGCAGATGCCGCAATTTGACCAGCAGGGCATTACCGTTGATGATTTTGCCAAACCGCAGCAATATTCCGGTGTCATCAATGGGGTCAGGTATGATGAGGTGGTCTTTAAGACCTATATCTATCCCAACAGGCTGGGGGATTTGACCCTGGGTCCGGTACGGATCCGGGGCAATGTGCTTTATAAGACAGGAGGGGACAATAATCCCTTTGACCAGGGCGTGTTCGGGGATGCTTTTAAGGGTTTTTTTGATTCCTATGCCGCTAGGTCATTGACTGTCAGCTCTCAGCCGCTGGTCCTGCATGTTTCCGCCCTGTCTCAAGCAAACCGGCCTGAGGATTTTTCAGGGGGCATAGGGCAGTTTGATTTTCAAGCCAGCGTGTCGCCTTTACAGGTCAAAGCCGGCGATCCGTTGACCTTGAAAATGCAATTACGGGGCAACGGTAATTTTAAGGACGTAAAGATTCCGGATTTTCAGGCCCCTGGTTTTAAATCTTACGAGCCGCAAATCAAGGGCAGTGAGAACGGCAAGGCAGCGGAAGAAGTGATCATTCCCACCTCGCCTGCGGTCAAAATAGTGCCGGCGCTGCATTTTTCCTATTTTGATCCTTCATTGAAAACTTATAAAACCATCACTCAGGGGCCTTTCGCCATAAAGGTCACCGCGCCTAACCCCGATCAGCAATTTAAGGCTGTCGGCTTTACGGATATAAGCAAGACACCGGCCGCTGCCGACCGTTTCTCATTCGGCCAAATGCTGGGTGATCTGTTCCATATGTTTAGAAAACTTTTCAGCTTTTTGCTGTTTTGGATTATTTCAGGAATTATTTTGGCCGCCGGAATTTTTTACTTTTTATGGAGGCGTTTTCAGGACCGCCTTGCCCATGACACGGCCTTTGCCCGCAGGCTTAAGGCGTTTTCTCAAGCCAGAAAAATTTTAATTCAGGCGGAAGCGGTGATCGCAGGAGGGAGTCCCAAGGATTTTTATACGCTTTTATCAAAGGCTTTGCGTGATTACCTGGCTGATAAATGGGATGAGCCTTCCGCTGTTCTTGGCATCAACGATATTTTAAACCGTTTGAGGCATGCCGGTTTGCAAGACGATATCCCTACGCGCATTCAACATCTTTTGGAACAAAGCGATCTGGTCTGTTTTGCCAATGCCACCCGCAATGCTTCCCAGATGAAAGCTGACCTCTCCGAAGCGCAAGATCTCATGGCCCGCCTTGAAAAATCCATAAAATGAGGCCTCGGCCGCTTATTTGCCTTTAGTTTAAATATAAGACATACTTTAGCTGGTATGAAAAAGGCCCCATTTCTATCCTTTTTTGTTTTGTTGGTTTTTGCTTTGAATACCCTCGGCCCGTTACCGGCAAAAGCTGACGATCTTCTGGTGCCGCAACCCGGCATGATGGTAGCCTTAAGCCCTCCGGAAGACCCGCCTTTGCTCAAAGGCATCAAGGTGCACGCGGAGGATCCCTTCAGGTTCGACTTCATCCTGGACAAAGGCGACAGCGAACTTAGTGCTGATGAGCTCAAAGATGAATCCAGCCGCTTGAT
>JAGWOI010000059.1 GCA_028870995.1 Candidatus Omnitrophota bacterium
CTTGATGCCGGCGCCGGAACCAATGGCCTGGTAGTTGAACTGGATGTTCGGATCAATGGTGGAATACACTTCAAACCATTTTGTGATGGCAGGATAAATGAAGGTCGAACCTGCCCCGGTGATCTGGATTTGGCCGGCCCAGGCCGAAGTGGACAGGCACAAGGCGGCAACTAAGGTTAACAACTTTTTCATAAACAATCCTTTCTTTTACTGGTCCTATAAAATAACCTTTAGAAATTAAAATTCAAATCCATCTGGAAGGTGTTATTCGGGGCCCCTTCTGACGGATTTGTATTGGTTGCTGTAACACCTTGTATCCCAGGAATGGTCTTGAAGATATTGCTACGGAACCAGCAGATATCGAACCAAACATTCTTGGCCAAACCGATATCAAGCTCTTGACGCCAACCGGCTACGTTCGTTCCACCTGAATAGAAGTCAGCATCAGGGAGAACATCCAACCAGGCGTCTCTTTCAATGACCTTGTAATAGGATTGAAGTCTCCAGGTCCCCCATCCGTTGATCTTGGAATTGCCCATATAGGCTCCGAACATCCATGCCTTATTCTGATGATCGCCGGTAGACGAATTATCGGCAAAGTCACCAAAAATACCTACTTGGGGAATATAGATGGGAGAAGGCAGCAGGTCATCGAAGGGATCATTGATGCCGAGTTCCGCTCCCTCAACGATCACATTGCTGAAATTGTATTTAAGGATCGATGTACCCGCAGGGCCTATGACTCTCGAATTGGTCCCGGCACTTAAGGCACTATCATAATAATGGGACGGATTGTTAATGTTATACCATGTGAGACCTGCCTTATAATAAACCTTATCAGTCAGGTCGCCTTTAATCCCGCCTTGGGTCACCAACATGTACGGATCTGTTCTTATGGATGCGGATGGAGCTGCATCACGAAGATCAAATATATCTCCCTGCAACCAAGGGGTCATATACTTATTGACCTTCTTTTCCAGTTGAATGCTGCCGCCTTCAGGGGTGAGATTCGGGTCCCAAAAGAGGCTGCCGCCGGGGCCGCCTGGACCAGGTTCCCATATGGGATTATCCATTTTACCGGCTTCGAGAGTTACCATCTTATTGGGTGTATAGACGGCATATGCCTTATTCAGGACTATTCCCTGTGTGCCAAAATCAGGGTTGCCGCCAAAGGTATAGTTTCTGCTGCGAGGGATACCGCCATCTGTGGCAATCCCCACAATGACCTTGACTTTATCGTTGATTTGATCTTCAACGTTCAAACGGGCGCGCAGACGGGCACGGTTCTGATGAAAGTTAGCCGAGCCGGGGACCTTTGTATAATTGACCTGCTCACGCAAGCGCATATCCCCGCTTATCTTCAGACCATTGAGCCAGCCCGGAAGCAGACTTTTAAAAGTTTTTGTCTGGGAAGCCTCTTCCTTGGTTGAAATTTCGTCTTTAAGCTGGGAAGCATCTTCAGAGGTCAGAATACCCTTGTCCTCCAACTTTTGGATCAGCGCATCCACTGAGCTGTCGGCAAAGCTCAGTCCCTGCCAACTGAAAAGCATTACCGTGGCTACAGTTAGAACTATTTTCTTCATGACTCCTCCTGTTTGTATTGTTTCCGATTGTATGTAAATGCCGCTTTAAGGTGCGCCACGGCGAATTAAGAAATTCTAAGA
>JAGWOI010000045.1 GCA_028870995.1 Candidatus Omnitrophota bacterium
GGCAAATACAAACAGTTCATGGGACTGGTGCTGCTTTTCGCAATCATTTTCCTGACCCTGAAAGGGGTGGAATATTACCAGCACTTCAGCCATCACGAGTTTCCCAAAACCAGCGTCTTTTTAGGCCTTTACTTTTTGATGACCGGACTGCACGCGCTGCACATCATCGGCGGCATCCTGGTCAACAGTTTTTATATAGGACCGGGCATGCGCATGTACTCCATCAATAAGCAATGGTTCATCAACAGGGTGGAGGTGGCCGGCCTTTACTGGCACTTTGTGGACCTGGTGTGGATATTTTTGTTCGCCACCCTTTATCTGCTTTAATCTATGGAACAACAACCATCTGAATTAAAAAGAGACTTGCTGATCTACGGGATCGTCATTGTATTGTTGTGCGTGATCCTGACCATCAATCATCTCCATCTGGGAGTGCCGGGCATTGTCCTGATCATCCTGGTGGCCTGTTGCGAGGCGGGGATCCTGGCTTATTTTTTCATGCACCTGGCAGGAAAAAAAAAGACCCTTCACATGCTTTTATTGCTGACAATCGTCGTGTTTTTATCCTTATTGTTCTGGCCGGTATGGGACATCCTGTATTCGCCGCGAACTCCCAGCGAATTTACGGTCAATTGATATGAACAGCCTGTTACAAAAACTGCTTCCCATGCAACCTTTGGCCTCGGTGGAGGGCGCTCAAAACGACACCCTCATGTATCTGATCCATGGACTTATCCTCATTCTCTTTATCGGATGGGCTGTTTACTTTATCACCGTCCTGATCAAATTTCGTCAACGCCCAGGCCACAAAGCCAGGGAAGTCCACGCCGCACATAAAATCTCCACTTCGGTGGAATGGACCGTGGCCTTTCTGGAATTGCTGCTTCTTTTTGCTTTCTCAATACCTTTCTGGGCCGTACACCAGGCTTCTGTTCCCCAGGGCAAAAATATCCTGGAAATAAAGGTGGTGGCCCAGCAATTCGCCTGGAACGTGCATTATGCCGGCCCCGACGGAAAGTTCGGGCATGCCAGCGCCAAGTTCCTCAATGACAATCCCCTCGGCCTTGATCCCAGCGATCCCGACGGCCGTGATGATATCACCACCATGAACCAGATTTACTTACCCGTCAACAAGCCGGTCATCATCCGCCTGACCAGTAAGGATGTCATCCACAGCTTCGGGGTACCGGCCATGCGGGTTAAGCAAGATATAATCCCTGGTATGACAACCTCGGTCTGGTTTACGCCCGATAAGATCGGCCAATATGAAATAGCCTGCTCCCAATTGTGCGGTCCGGGTCATTACCGCATGAGGGGCATCATCCACGTGGTCAGTCAGGCCGATTATGACCAGTGGATACAACAAAACAAGGGAATCCATGACTAACCATCATCCAACTCCAAGATCAGAAGAACCTCAAGACATCCAGAAGCGGAATTTTCTTAAAGGGCTGACCGGCGCCATCCTGGGCTTCATGACCTTTTTTCTGGCCATTCCGTTTATTTCCTATTTAGTGCCTGCCGCAAAGGAGGGCACGGAAGAAAAATTTTCCAAGGTCCCGAACTTTCCCTCTCTGCCGGTAGGCAAGCCGACCAAACTAACCTTTGAATACGTCGACAAACAAGGGTTTATCACCAGTAACGTGGTTTATGATGTCTGGGTTATCAAGCACGCGCCCGACAAGGCCACGGTCTATTCGCCTTTATGCCCGCACCTCAACTGCCGCTATAATTTTGTTAACGGCGAGTTCGCTTGCCCCTGCCATGGCAGTGTATTTAATGAAGAGGGCAAGGTGCTGGGGGGGCCGGCGCCCAGACCGCTGGATACACTTCCTTATAAGATCCAGGGCGGCGAATTGTATGTGCAGTGGGAATTATTTAAAGCCGGTGTCCCGGAAAAAGTTGTGGTTTAAAAAGGCCGGTCACTAAAAGAATAGGACAAGGATGAGCACGGGAAAGAAAAATTTGCTGATTACGGTAAGGGACTGGATCGAGGAACGCACCGGACTGATCAAGGCAGGAGCGGAATTTCTACATGAGGAAATTCCCGGTGGTACCCGGTTTTCATATACCCTCGGCAGTGCCGCCTTATTTCTGTTGACCATCCAGGTCGTTACCGGCATCTGGCAATTGTTTTATTATGTGCCGACGGTGGATTATGCCTATTCCAGCCTCAGCTACCTGCGCCTGCAAGTGCCATGGGGATGGCTCATCCACGGCTTCCATTATTGGGGCGGGACTTTATTTACCATTGTGGTGGGCCTGCACGTGCTGCGCGTGTTTATCTGGGGTTCCTACAAGAAGCCCAGGGAAATGGTGTGGCTTATCGGCATCGTGCTTATTATTCTGACAGCTTTATTCATGTTCACCGGCCCGGTTCTGCCGTGGGACAAGAACGGTTATTGGGCGGGACAGGTGGGTATCGGCATTGCGGGGACCGTGCCCATTGTCGGCCCTTTCACTCAAATGATTCTGCAGGGTGCCGACAAGATGGGGCAGATGGCTCTTTTACGCATGTACGTCCTGCATGTGGCGCTTCTTCCCGGCGCTATTGCCTTGTTTGTGACCCTTCACCTGGTGGCCTTCCGTAAATACGGGGAATCAGGTCCGTGGGACAATGAAAAGCGTAAAGGTGTCGGATATTTCTGGCCGGAACAAATTTTTAAAGATGTCATTGTGTCTTTTTTAATTTTTCTTTTACTGGTCTATCTCTCTGCTTTTCACCCGGCGCCGTTTTCAGGTTTGGCCGACCCGATGGACACACTGGTCACGCCAAAACCGGCCTGGAACTTTCTGTTTTTGTACCAGGCGTTGAAATTTTTCCCTGGACCTTTGGAGCCCTTAGGCACCGCCGGCATTCCTTTGGTCATTGTGCTGCTCTTCGGCTCGCTGCCGTTTTTGGACAAAGCCCAAGAGAGAAATCCTTTTAAACGCGGTTTTGTGCTTTTAAGCGGATTTGCTTTGGTCGGGATAATCCTGTATTTGACCTGGGTGGGTTATATTTATAGAAGTCCAGCCGAAGCCGCCCAAATGGCGCCTGTTACCAGGGTTTCGACAAGGACCCATCAACACGCCGTGGCGATTGTGCATGCCAATGTCAACCGCAACATGTCAGGAGAACAGCTCTTTAAGACCCTAGGCTGTACGGAATGTCATACAGTCAATGGCAAGCCCAGCAATAAGCAAGGTCCGGATCTTGCGATCGCCCGCGGCAATAACCGCAGCCACGACTGGCTGTACATCCAGATCACCGCGCCGCAAACACATAATCCCACCACGATCATGCCGCCGTTTTCGGATCTCAGCGACCATAATGTAGAACTGCTGATTAAATATCTCGAAGGATTGCAAGCCCCCAAGCCAGCGGCTCAACCGCCGCCACCGCCGCCGTCGGCGGCCGGAGGAGCGGCCAATAAGGCAGCGCTCATCAAATACGGAGAGCAATTAGTCAATACCCAGGGCTGTTTGCAGTGCCATACCATCCAAGGCCGCCCAAGCAACAAGGTGGGGCCGGACCTCATCATGGCCGTCAAAAAAGACAAGCCGTCCAAGGATTGGCTCAAAGTGCAGTTAATGACACCGCAGGCGCATAATCCAATGAGCATTATGCCTTCCTTTGCCACACGCCTCAATGACCAACAGACCACTGCTGTGGTTGAATTCTTGAGCAGTTTGACGACCAGAAAGTTGGAGTTTGCGGCGGAATCGGAAGGCACAGAGACCCAGGCCCAAACGCTTCAGCAAGGCGGGACCAGTCCTGTCGCCTCCATCAATATCATCGGTGACAAGGACCATGGGGCCATTTTATTCCATCAGTCATGCATCATGTGCCATGGCCCTCAGGGCAACCCTAAAACTCCGGGATTCCTGGCGCCCAAAGGTGTGCCGCGCCTTAACCCCATTGATCGCGCTGTATTCAACAAGGATCCGCAGCTTTTTGTCAACCATATTGACCAATTTATCCAGCATGGCGCCCCCAACATCGAGGGTGGACCCAAGATGCCTGATTTCGGCGATTCCCATTCTCTGACCCAGGCGCAGATCGCTGACCTTGAAGCCTATGTCCTGTCCCTCAACGGTGTGGACCGCACCATGATCATGAACCCAGGAATTGATCCAAAAACATTTTTCTACACCCTTATTTGGATCACCTCTGTTATAATCATGCTGGCTGCCGTTTACTGGTTCATCGTCAAAACGCTTAAAGTGTAAGCCCGCGCTTTTTTATGAAACCCGAAATGATTTCCATAAGGCGTTTTTCCAAGATTCTTTGTCTTTTAACCCTTGGCCTGATTTTCCTGGGGGCCCTGGTCAAAAGCACTGACTCAGGCCTTTCGGTGCCTGATTGGCCGACCACCTACGGAAAATTCATGTTCGCCTATCCTCTTAATAAGATGTATGGGGGGATCAAATATGAGCACACCCACCGTTTGCTGGCTTCCATCATCGGCTTATTGACCCTTACACTGACTTTATGGCTCCTGATGCTCAAGGGCCTTCCGGAGTGGATCAAACGTTTAGGGATTTTCACCTTTGTGGCGGTGGTGCTGCAGGGGATTTTGGGAGGATTGACCGTCAAATTTTTCCTGCCGGTCTGGCTCTCCACGATGCACGGGGTGTTGGCGCAGACATTCTTTCTCATGCTTATCATGATCGCCTACGGCCTTTCCGTGGAGCGCAGCCAGCGCTTGAACATAAAGGAGGATGGCTATGATGCCCGGTTCTTAAAATTAACGGTTCTCCTGGCTGCCATGATCTATATTCAGCTTATTATCGGCAATGTCATGCGCCATGCGCAGGCCGGATTGGCCGTGCCTGATTTCCCGACAATGGGATGGACTTTTTGGCCCTCTTTTGACGCCGCTTGGCTTAACAGGATCAACCAATGGCGTTTTGAAAACAACCTGGACCCGGTCAATCTGGCGCAGGTGGCCATCCATCTCTTGCACCGCTTTTGGGCCTTACTTATACTTATCAACCTTCTGTGGGTTAACAAGGTGGCCTATGAACGCTGCTTGAATCGCCCGCTCATCCTTAAGACCCTCTACTGGCTGAACATCGCCATTGTCCTGCAAATAACCTTGGGGATATCGACGGTCTTAAGCCATAAAGAAGTCTACACCACGACCGTGCATGTGACGACGGGCGCCGTTGTGCTGGGCCTGGCTTTTTTAATGATCCTGCGTTCAGGCCCGTTGACCTTCAAAAAATTTAAGGTCCTGCTGACTAAATGAAAGAACGGTTGAACTTATATAAAGCTTACCTAAGCCTGACCAAGCCCGGCATCATGATCATGGTGCTGGTGACAACCGCTCTGGGGTTTTATTTCGCCGACCGCGGCATCCCTGATCCGGCGTTATTGATGTGGACCCTGCTGGGTTCCGCCTTGACCTGCGGGGGAGCATCGGCGCTCAATCAATACATGGAGCGTGATGTGGATGCCCTCATGAAGCGCACCAAAAACAGGCCCATCCCGCGGGGGGTGATTTTACCGGAGAACGCGTTTAGTTTCGGCATCACCCTGATCCTGACGGGTCTTTTAGTATTTTGCTGTAAAGTCAATTTGCTGACGGCGTTCTTGAGCCTTCTGACCTGTTTTTTATATGTACTGATTTACACCCCCATGAAACGCCTGACCTGGCTTAACACGAGCTTCGGCGCTATTCCTGGGGCGATTCCGCCGTTGGGGGGCTGGGCCGCGGCCGCCAATCACCTGGATCCCGGCGCCTGGGCCCTTTTCCTGATCATGTTCACCTGGCAGCACCCGCATTTCTATTCCATCGCCTGGCTCTTGAAGGATGATTACAAAAAGGCCGGATTTAAAATGCTCCCCGTAGTGCATCCCGACGCCAAATTTACCCTGGCTCAGATCACGGCCTTCAGCTTTCTTTTGACCGGTTTTTCGCTGATGCCTTCCATGATGGGCATGTCAGGGCACATCTATTTCTGGGGCGCTCTGGCGCTCGGGCTGGTGGTACTATACACGGCCTTTCTCTTTCAAAACAGTCAGTCCAACGCCGATGCGCGTAAAATTTTAGGCGCCTCGATCATGTACCTGCCGATGTTGCTTATTTTGATCTTGGCTGACGGGCTTTTGTCCTAAAACATATGCATCTTCCGCTTCTTCCCACGATCAACGCCAGCCTTAACGCCATGGCGGGAATCTTGCTCATTTTGGGCGGCATTGCCATCAAAAATAAAAAAGCAGAGATACACCAAAAATTCATGATCTCTGCCTTTGCCTGTTCGACGCTGTTTTTATGCTGCTATCTCTATTACCACCTGACATCCCGCGGGATTTCCCGGTATCCCGGCAAGGGGATTTTAAAAGTCATCTATCTACTGGTTTTGATCCCGCATTCGATACTGGCAGCATTGATCGTGCCATTCATTATTATTGCCCTGCGGTTTGCCTTAAGGGGAGAATTTAAGAAGCACACGCGCATCACGCGCTGGCTTTACCCGACGTGGATTTATGTGTCGGTAACGGGCGTGCTAGTTTATCTTATGCTTTACGTTTTTCCTGCCGGTTAGAAACGCAATCCTTTTGCCGATCATTTCCTTGAAAAATTGGGACTGTCCCAGCAAGGTCCCGAAGAAAATCAATCCGACGTAATAGGTGGGTGGGATGATGGGGATATAAACTATCACTTTGATCCAAAACGGCGTGTGGTCGCCGATGCCCAGCAAATGGAAGATCAGTTTGCGCACCGGCATGATAAACATACCGGCCAAAGAGAAACTCAACATGATCATCCAAAAATCCCACTCGCTTTTACATTTTTTGCGCAAGCGCCCAAAAACAAAGTACATGCCGGCGGCCAAAAAAACTGCAGCTACCAGAAAAGGAAGACCTGCCAAAATTTTTTCGGGAAGGGGATCTTTGTTTAAACCCAACAGATTAAAAAAAAGCATTCCCAAAAGGGCAAGCCCTGTAAAAGCCATGACAACGCTAAGCAAGGCTCTTCCCAAGTCCCAGATACTCGTGATCTTCATTAGCTTTTAGGAGGCGCCAAGGGTGTTTTCTTTTGCGTTATGACCGGCAACTCTTTGGACTTCGTGGCATTGAGCGGTATAAAACTCTTTAGCTTCTCAGGGATATCGGCATCGGAATAAATTGCCTGTACAGGGCATTCCGGTATGCAGGCGCCGCAGTCGATACAGACCTCAGGATCTATGACCAGCATCTGGGCATCTTCATGGAAGCAGTCCACAGGGCAGACCGTGACGCAATCGGTGTACTTACATTTAATGCAAGCTTCAGTGACGATATGGGCCATAGAATCTCCTACCTTAAGATTGATAAATTTGATTTTAAATTATGCCGCTGTTTTATCCCTATTAAAAATAATACCAAATCAATGAACCGGTGTCAATACGGGCACGTCCTGATCCGGACGGAACCGGATGCGGCGGTTTAAGAATTTAGTGGCGGGCTTGTCTTCCTGGCGCTGACCTTTGAAAGTCCTCAACATTTTCTGCGTAAAGTAATGAACAAAGGCGCCGAAGCCGTAGACCTTTCTTAACAGATCGCCGACTGATCGGATGGAAATAAGCATGTTCCATATCTGCTTGGGCCGCAGATAAAATTCCTTGAGGCCGATGTCAATATGCTCGTCGATGTCCTTATGCGAAAACTGGGGATAGGACAGCAGGGTGCGCTGTTCCCCGCATTCGGTCAACCAATCTTTCCAATCCTTGCCTAACAGGTAATTGTTTTCCTTGGCCCACTTATACAGGGAAGTGCCCGGATAGGAAGAGACGCCGGTGATTTGAATGGTATCCAACGGCATGGCTTTGGCCAGCTCAATGGTCTTGCGGGCGCTTTCTTTGGTTTCACCGGGTGCGCCGATCATGAAGCAGCCATGAATAGTGAAGCCCAGGCGATGTGCTTCACTTGAATATTGACGGGCCATATCAACGGATACGCCGCCCTTGCGGATGACCCGTAAATTCTCATCCGTGCCGAATTCGAATCCGGTCATAAGCATGCGGCAGCCGGCCTTGCGCATCAGGGGAAGCAGGCTCAAATCGGTATTCACGCGCATGTTGCAGGACCAGGTGATGCGTTTGTTGATCCCTTTTTCGATGATCAGGTTGCAAACATCAATGACATGCTGCTTGTCCGCGGCAAAGGTATCGGTCTCGAACATGATCTCGCGGATCTGCGGGTGAAGCTTCAGGTCATGTTCCATCTCAGCCACGACCAGGTCTGCCCGGCGGCTGCGTAATTTATATCCATACATTAATTGAGGATCGCGGCAGAAGGTGCAGGCATTATTGCAGCCGCGGCCGGTGATCAGGGTCAAAAAGGGGAATTTTTTGCCGGCATCAGGGTACCACTCCGGTTTGATGAGCTGCCAAGCCGGGAAGGGCAGTTCATTGACGTCGATATCGGGACGCGGCTGATTGCGCACCACCTTGCCGTCCTTCAGCCAGCAAAGGCCCAAATTCTTGTCATCGGCGATCCCATCGGCCAGGTCGCGCAAGGCGTAATCGTATTCACGGGGAAGGATGTAATCCACGACCCCGCGGCCGATCTCAAAGGTGTTTTCCACTTCAGCAGTGGCGTGCTGGCCGACAAAAGCCACCTTGCAATGGGCTTTTGTTTTGATGATCTTAGCCTGCTCGATGTCGGAATAGATGGACGGAGTGGTCACATGCATGACCAGCAGGTCGGGCTTGAGGCTTACCGTTGATTCAACGGATTCTTCTGCTGAAAAGTTGCGTGCTGCAGCCTCGATAAAATGGGTGTCATGACCGGCGTCCAAAAGGATTTGCGCCGCGGTCAACAAATATTCAGGATGACGCTGCACACGGCCGCGGGACTTGGCCGCCCAACGGGCCACACGAACAAAATTATCTCCAAAGGAGGGATTAAGGATGACGACCTTCATTACAGGAAATATATTACATCCGTCGATTGACGCCTGCAATAGATATTTGAACTTTTATTCGTCCTCCT
>JAGWOI010000046.1 GCA_028870995.1 Candidatus Omnitrophota bacterium
CACCATGGATATGTCCCATTTTTTGACGAAATCGTCAGCAATGCAATACTGCATGACCAATGGTTTTTGAAAACGTTTATGGCGGCGTCGGTTTTCCATTACAAGTGGATCTGTTCCGGAAGCCGGCTGTGCGGCGTCATGGCTTCCACGGCGGTGATGTGAATGACCGCCAGATGATAGTTAGGGTCTTCGGCGCCGGCAAAGTATTGGCGAAGCATGGGCACATTCTCAAAAACCAGCTGCTTTTTGGCGGTATCCTGGCTGATCTCAGCCCTTCCCTCCACCCGGCAATACCACATTTTACGGTCCACGAAACAGACCTCCACATGGGGATTGGTTTTGATATGGGCGAGCGTCCGTGAACGGCCCAAAAGGGCAAGCAATAGTTCCCCGTCTTCGGTCAAATAAGGCATCATCGGGCGCACCCGCGGCTTGTTGCCGTCAACCGTCGCCAGAAAGCCAAAACCAGCGTCGCGGATAATATCAATGGCCTCTTCCTTGGTCATGATCAAAGCCTCCTATTTAGCTTTAAACTTGTCGGTCCCTATATAATTCTTATTCTTGACCGCCGTCATTTCGGCGACGATGGAAGCTGCAATTTCTTCCGGCGTCTGGGCGCCCAGGTCCAACCCCATGGGGATATGGACGCGCTTCAAATATTTATCTTCGATCCCCAATTCTTTGAGGCGCCCGAAGAATTTTACCCTTTTGGGTTTGCTGGAAATGACACCGATATAAGCGGCAGCTGATTTTATCACTGTTTTAAGACATTCAAAATCATATTCATTGCCCTGCGTTACGATGGCAATATAGGAATTGTTGTCAACCGGAGTGGCGGCCAGTTCGCGGGCATGGTTTCCCACAATGATCTTATCCACATGAGGGAAACGCTTTTTGTTCGCGAATTGCTTGCGGTCATCGATGACGGTGACCTTAAATCCCAGCACCTTGCCCATTGCCGATAAAGGCAGGGCGATGTGTCCGGCCCCGCAGATGATCAAATTCTCCTGTGGGGCGAAAGGTTCTATAAAAACTTTCATCTGCCCGCCGCAGACCGACTCTCCCTGGCGCCCGAAATAATTGTAGGTCACGGACGCCGGTTTTTTGGTTTCCAAGGCCTTAAGGCATTCCGCAATGGCCGCCTTTTCGTTGCGTCCGCCGCCGATCGAGCCGAACGAACTGCCATCCTCAAAAACGATCATTTTGGCGCCGGTTTTCCGGGGCGTCCCTTTTAAGGTGGCCTCGACAATGGTGGCAAAGGCGTAATTCCGCCCCTTTCGGGAGGCATCGACCGCTTTGTAGAGGATCTCCAAAGACATTTTATTTGACGAAGGCTTTAATGATCTTTTGTTCCTTCACGGGACGGTCCCCAGCGCCGGTGGCCGTGTTTGCGATCTTGGAGACCACGTCATAGCCTCCGCTCACAAACCCAAAGATGGTGTGATGCCCATTGAGCCAGGGTGTAGGAACGGTGGTAATAAAGAACTGGCTGCCGTTGGTGTCCGGCCCGCGATTGGCCATGGCCAAAATACCGGGTTTGTCAAAGGTAAGCTCCGGGCTGAACTCATCGGCAAAGGCCCCTCCCCACAAGCTCTGGCCCCCCATTCCGGTGCCGGTCGGGTCCCCGCCCTGGATCATAAAATTCTTGATGACACGGTGAAAAATAGTGCCGTTATAGTAACCTTTCTTAACAAGGCCGACAAAATTTTCAACGGTTTTGGGCGCCTTGTCCGGGTATAAAGTCAATTCGATGTTGCCTTGGTTTGTTTCTAAAACAACGACAGTCGGATTCTGGGTCACGTTGGTCTCCTGGGCTTTGGTTATAGAAAAAGGTATGATAGCAAATATAAGGCAAAAGAACAAACGGTTCATGAAGGACATACGGATGACCTTTCGTTAAATTTACGTTAAGGAGTTTTCCTTGGGCTGGACTGCCGGCAGGCCCAATTCTGACCTGAAAACCCGGTTTTGTTCTCGTAAACGCAAGAGTTCTTCTTCAAGCAGGGATTTGACCTTATCAAAATCGCGCACCTGAGATCGGAGAATTTTCAGTTCTTTATGTAGGGAATAGACATCCCTGCTTTTTTCAGCAAGCAGGGATTCCAGGCGTTCGAGGCGTTGATCGGATTCGGTTTGGGGGCCGGAAAGGTCAGGAGAATCCGTTTGTGAGGCGCGTATCGGGAGCGGCTTGGACATTTCCGGCCATAATTTTTTCATGACCGAATATAAGGCTCCCAACAGAAGAAGCACACATAAGAATATTGACATGTTTTACCTCCTCGCCCATAATGATTTCATGATCACCGGCATCCTTTTATCGGCAGGCCTCAGCCAACGTTTTGGATCGCCTAAAGCATTGGCCGATCTCCACGGCCGGACGGTGATCGAGCACCTTCAAAGCACCCTGCTGACCACCGCCTGCGATAATATCATCGTTGTTTTAGGCAACGGCGCGCAGGATATCATGCCTTTTATATTTATACATAGCCGTATCAGGGTTGTCTATAACAAAAACTATAATTTAGGACAGACTTCTTCCTTGCAGGAAGGCTTAAAAGCGGTAGATGCGAAGAGCCAGGGAATATTGCTTTTGCCCGTTGATTGTCCTTTGGTGCAGGCATCCACCATCAATAAACTCATCGATCATTTCAAGAAAACCGCCCCTGATATCCTGATCCCTTCTTATCTGCATAAAAAGGGACATCCGCCGATTTTACATCAACGGTTAATCCCGGAAGTTTTTTATCTTCCCTTGAGCCGGGGGCTTAATTCTTTGTTTGCCGGCCATCCCCCGCAAATTTTAGAGATGGATGATCCCGGCATCGTCAAAAGCTTTAATACCCTGGAAGAGTGGGAGAAAATAAAAGAATAGGATTCGGGGATGACGTCTTCGCCGCGTTATTTCCAGACAATGGCTTTGGCGGTATAGGTCGTTCTGATATAGGCGTTGCCGATGAGACGCTGGGGCTTAAGCCTCTTCCAGAACGCTGTAGCATCGTTTTGGACGTCGGTGATGGCATCTGCGCCCAGCATGCCGGCTTCCTGTTTTAACTTGGGCACTACATCAGAAAAAGGTTGGATGCGTTCCGTGGTCACGGAAACCACACCGATCTGGGTGTAGGGTTTGTTCGTATTTTGGATATAGGTGACCTGGTCGATGCTGGTTTTCGGCGGATAATAATCCTGGGACATGTCTTTGGAATTGATTTGATAGACGGTACAGCCTGAGGCAAACAGACCCAGAAAAACGAGTGAAAGAAGTGTGCGTTTCATAGATGGCCTTATGGATGATTTTTTTCTTTTTTTTAATTATATAATCAATTCAGGGCAAAACAATAAATTTTAGCTCTTTTCAACCGCCTTTTCCTTGAGGGCCTTGATGATCTTTTCCGGTGTGATGGGCAGTTCCTTGATGCGCACGCCAATGGCATCCTCCACCGCGTTGGCAATGGCGGCCGAGGTGGGCAGCAAGGCCGCCTCCCCCATGCCCTTGGCGCCGAAGGGACCCTCGGGATCATCGGTCTCCACCATGATGGTATTCATCTTCGGGATGCCGATGGCCCGCGGCACCCGGTAACCTGCGAAATTGGCATTCAGCACACGGCCGTTCTTGAATCTCAAATCTTCATAAAAGGTATAACCAAGCCCCATGGCCAGCGACCCCTCGATCTGCGCCTCACAGGATTGCGGATTAATGGCCTTACCGATATCATGGGCGTCCCACAATTCCAGGACCTTGACCTCGCCGGTGTCGGTATCAACCTCAACTTCGGCGATTTGGGCCTCGAAGCCGTAAGAACCTGAAACATTGCCCTCACCGGAGCGGAAATCGACCGGGGTTGTTTTGGGGTTATAGCTGCCGCGGCCGATGATCTGTTTGCCGTAGTTGAATGAATAGCAAAGCTCCAGGGCCTTGTCAAAACTCATTAAGGACCTACCCTCTTTTTTGATAATGACTTTCTCGGCCTTGATGTCCAAGTCCTCAATGGACATCTTATATTCTTTGGCCACCACATCCAAAATTTGGCGCTTGGCGTCCCGGGCGCCTAAAAGAGCGGCATTGCCGGAAATAAAGGTGACGCGGCTGGCAAAGGAACCGGTGTCAAAAGGAGTTATCTCGGTATCTCCGGCCTTGCATTTGATGCGGCTGAAGCTGACCCCCAACTCTTGGGCCGCAATTTGGGAAAGGGCCGTGTTCGACCCTTGTCCGGTATCGGCCGCACCGGTAAAAAAGTAAACCGAGCCGTCCTCCTCCACCTTCACGATGGCGCCGGCGGATTCATGCGATTTATACATTTTGGAACCCATAACGTCGGCGGCAATGCCGATGCCGATGCCTTTTTTGAGATGTTTCATTTTGCCGCGTTTATTGGCCCAGTCGGATGCTTTCAAGGCTTTGTCAATGCATTCACGCAAGCCGTTGGTGGTGAGGATCATTTTATTGACCGTGACCATGTTGGGACCGGTAATATTCTTGAGGCGAAATTCAACCGGGTCCATCCCCAGGTCCTTGGCGATCAAATCCATGTGCGATTCGATGGCAAAGCCGCTTTGCACCCCGCCGAAGCCGCGCATGGCGCCGCTGATGGGATTGTTGGTATAGACACGGTAGCCCGTCATTTTAAAATGCTGGATTTTATACACCATGAAGATGCGCATCATGGCCGCGGCCAGAACCGTCGGGCCGTAACTGCAATAAGCACCGCCGTCCGCAAAAACATCGCCCATCATGGCCAGAATGGTCCCGTCCTTTTTGACGCCGGTCTTGACCCTGTAGATCATGCCGTGCTTGCGCCGGGTGGTGGTGAACTCTTCTTCACGGGTCAGACAAATTTTAACCGGAAGTCCGCCGGCTTTCTTGGACAAGAGACAGGCGGCAAAATCCATGGGCAGCATTTCCAATTTGCCGCCAAAGCCGCCCCCTACCGCCATTTTAATGACGCGCACATCGTTTAAATCCATCTTTAAAGTCTTGGCCAGGGCCTCGCGGCATTTGAACGGGGCTTGTGAGGAAGACCACAGGGTGATTTTGTTGGTGAAGGTCTCCCACTGCCCTACACAGACATGCGGTTCCATGGGTGAGGGATGGGCCACCGGGCACCAGAACTTGTCTTCGCGCACATAATCCGCTTCCTTCATCATGCGTTCGGGATTATTGAAATTAACAGGGAGAATGAGGGCAATATTATTGAGCGCCTCATGGATCTGGGGCGCGCCGGGCTTGATGGCCTCTTCGATCTCAAAGACACCGGGAAGGACTTCATATTTGACATCAATCAGGCGTAAGGCTTGATCAGCGGTTTCTTCATCAACCGCGGCCACGGCCGCCAACTCATCACCGATATAGCGGACCTTGTCGGCCTCTAAGGCCATTTGGTCAACCGTATGTGGGAAAAAATATTCATTGGAGCCGAATTTGATCTGATGCGTGTCCCTGGCCGTGACAACGGCCTTGACGCCGGGAAGGGCCTCGGCCTTGGAGGTATCGATGCTGAGGATCTTGGCGTGCGCGTGCGGCGAACGCAGCATCTTGCCTACCAGCATATTGGGGAAAGACACATCAAAGGCATACTTGAGCTGTCCGGTAACAATGCCCTTGCCTTCAAGGCGCGGCACACTTTTGCCCACAGGATCAACATACTGGTCTTCAAATTTGGATTTTTTTGCGGTCAGGCCCATTTTATTTTTTCATCTTTTTGCCGGCTTCTTTAACGGCGTCAAATATTTTAGGATACCCGGCGCAGCGGCAAATGTTGCCGTCCAGGGCGTATTCGACTTCTTCCTGGGTGGGCTCAGGGTTTTTTTGCAAAAGGGCCACGGATGACATGATCATGCCTGGAATGCAAAAGCCGCATTGCACGGAACCGTGATCGATAAAGGCCTGCTGCACCGGATGCAGCACATCGCCTTCGGCCAAGCCTTCGATCGTGGTGATCTGGTCGCCTTGCACGTTGGCTGCGAGCGTAATGCAGGACAAGACAGCCTTGCCGTTGATCATCACCGTGCAGGTACCGCATTCGGTCTCCTGGCAGGCGGTCTTAGTGCCGGTCATGGACAAGCGGTCGCGCAGGATTTCCAACAGCGTCTCGTTGCCTACAAGGTCCAAGGAGTACTGCTTTTTGTTGATATTCAAGTTAACTTGCATTATTCCCCTCCGGCTATTTCTTCAATAGCGGATCTTAAAGATACCCTGAACATGTGTTGTTTGTATTCACTGGCGCGTGTGTCGTAAATGGCGGCGGTCAGGTGTTCCAAGGCCTTAGTACCTAGATCCGGCGAGGAAACGCTTTTATTGAGAAATTCTTCCAACGCATAGTCCCGCTGGGCAAAGGCCGTACCGCTGTTGATACCGACACGCGTATTATACCATTGTTTGCCTTTTAATTCAGTTTTAACGCAAACAGCCAGAAGCGGCACATCCACATGAATCGTCTTTTTGACCCGGCGGTAGGCGCTGCGCGCTTGAGGGTTGACCGGGACCGTGACATGAGTAAAAAGCTTTTCGCAGCGGGCGGCATTTTTGAAGAAATTTTCGGCGCTGACCTCATCTTCCTTGCCGTCCGGGCCTAAAAAATGCATTTGAGCATCAAGGGCTATCATCACCGCGCCCATCTCGGTCCAGGTGTAGCGGCAGGTCAGGTTACCTCCGACGGTTGCCATATTACGGATGGGATTGGTGGAAATATTGCGGCAGACGGCATGTAAAATCTTCAGGTGGCCGTCCGGTAAAGGCGCCTCCATTAATTCGTTGATGCGCGTCATGGCCTTGATGGTCAGGGTGCCGTCATTGAATTCCACGCCCTTTAATTCATCGACCTTGGCCAAACTCAAAATATTGCGCGCGGTTTTGGTGCCTTTGGTCTTCAATAATTTCATGCTGTTGAGCAAAAACGTCCCTCCAGCCAAAACCTTGGAATCTTCCAGTTCCTTATAAAGTTTGGCGGCCTCAAGGGGCGTTTGGGGCAAATGCAGCGTCAGTGGATTGAGCAACATGGGTGTTAGTATACCAAAAAGAGGTATTTATACAAAGGATGAAAATTACAATAGATTGATGACTTCGTTGGGCAGGCGCTTGAGCTCCTGGGTGCCCAGGATCTTGATGGACCAGCGCAGCAAATCCAACTTTTGCTGCAGGCGCAGGTCCGGAGTGGTGATGTTTTGCAGCTTATTGCGGGACAAAAACAACTCCTTGCGCAGATTTTCAAAAACGATCCTGGCCTCTCGCGGGTAAAGGCTGTTCTTGGTAATTTCCTTAAGATCATCATAGGCCATGGTGCTTACCACGGGATTATAGTGGTCCATCTTCTGGATCAGAGCCGGGACCATGGAGTCGAAATACTGGAAACGGTCCAGGACGATCAGGGTGTGCTCGATCTCCACCTGCACAAAGGGCGAATCGCTTCGGTTAAGCCGCCGGAGGAGGGTCTTGATGATGGCCGGTTTTTCCTTGCTTAAAACCTGGGGCGCATACTTTTCCTTGAACACCCTCAGCGCCGCCGTGCACTTGTAGGCGCCCAGTGAGTCGTCCGCGATCATTTCAAGAAGAATATCCTTGGGCTGGTCGAGGTACTTTTGGGTGTAGCCTTCCAGCAGGGCCTTGTCATCGAAAATGGCGCCGGAAGCGATGTTCGTTTGGTTGATGTCATCCTTGTCCTGAGCCCATAAAAGGGTGTTGGACAACAAGAGCAACACCAGGAACAGGCAGGAGAAGATTTTCATGCCAACTTTCATTCAAGCTCCATGGAGATATCCAGTATCCGCGGGGAATGCGTCAGGGCTCCGATGGAAATACGATCCACCCCGGTGGCAGCGTACCTTTTAATGTTTTCCGGGGTAATCCCGCCGGATGCCTCCAAAAGCGCTCTTGATTTGGCCCTACGGGCTATTTTAACAGCTTGGGCGGCTTTCGCGGGTGTCATGTTATCCAATAAAATAATATCTGCGGTCGAGCGAAGCGCTTCTTTTAATTGATCAAAATTGTCCACCTCAACTTCGATGGCGGCCCTGGTTTTCAATTTCAGGCGGCCGACAGCCTCCGGAATGCCGGGCAGGCAGAAAACGCGGTGGTTGTCCTTGATCATGACCATATCATTGAGATTGAAACGATGATTGACGCCCCCGCCCTGCCTTACGGCATAACGTTCCAACTGGCGCAACAAGGGCGTTGTCTTGCGTGTGTCCATGATCGCGGTCTTATAGGGCTTGACGGCCTGAACGTAGGTACGGGTTGTTGTGGCAATACCGGAAAGGTGCGTCAAAAAGTTCAGGGCCACCCGCTCACCTGTAAGCAGGATCCGGGTGGGACCGGAAATTATGGCAATAACCTGGCCTGGCCGCACTTTTTGGCCATCCTCGACCAGGGTGCGGAAAACAATACGAGGGTTTAATGTTTTAAAAACTTCACGGGCAACGCTCAAGCCGCAGATAATGCCGGGAGCCTGGGCGATCAGGCGGGCCTTGCTTCGGGAAGGCTGCGGGATCAGATTGTCTGTGGTGATGTCCCCGTCGCCGATATCTTCGGTAAGGGCCAGCTGGACGATTGTGCGTACATATTCGGCTTTCATGATAAGCTTGCCAATACTCCTTCAAGTGCGCTGATCTCCTTTATCAGGGATTCAAGACGCTCTTTTTCTTTAATGACGACATCTTGAGGGGCCTTGGCGGAGAAATCCGGATTGTTCAGCCGGGCGATCAAGGCCTCCAGCGATTTTCTTTTCTGCAGAATATCGGAATGCATGCGTTTCTTTTCAGTTTCCAGGTCGATGACGCCTTCCAAGGGGACAAAAATCTTGATGGTGCCGTAAATGGTGCCGACCAGCGCCGTGGCCATGTTCTTTAAATTGACGGTCTTGACATCGATATTTAACTGACCGACGCGCACCAGACGCTGGATCTCAGCGGAATTTTGCA
>JAGWOI010000047.1 GCA_028870995.1 Candidatus Omnitrophota bacterium
TTTCTTCATTTGGCTTTTGTTAATTTGCATCCACATATGCGGTTGGCTACCAGAAAACTTCTCTTTTTCTCACTTTTTATTCTAAGTCCATCCTTTGTTTTTGCTGAAATCGCCACCCAGCAGACTGGCAGCCAGGTTTCTCAGCACGAGTTGCAAAAGCGCAATGAAAATCTGCGCCGAAACCTTGAGGCCAACAAGCCCATCGAAATCAAAAGTCAGGTTTCTTCCAATCAGCCGGCTGAGCAGGGTGCCGTCAAGGTTTTCGTCAGCACCATTGTGGTCAACGGCAATACCATTCTTTCCCCGCAGGAGATCAACAAGATCATCGCTCCTTTTGAAAACCGTAAACTGACGATCGCTGATATGCAGCAGGCGGCAAACCGGCTTACCGAAGTCTACCGTAAAAAAGGATACATAACCACCAAGGTCATTTTAAGCCCCCAACGGTTGACCGTCCATACCTTGGAGCTGACCGTGATCGAAGGCGAGACCGGCAAGATAACTGTGGTGGGGAACAAATATTATAGAAAAAGCGCCTATCTGCGCAGGATCGAGCTGAAAGACGGGCAGCCGTTCAACTACTACACCTTGCGGGATAATTTAGCGGACATCAATCAATATTCCGACCATTACGCAAAGGCCGTGCTGGTGCCGGGGCAGGAGCCGGAAACCACGGATGTGCTCATCGAGGTCAAGGACCGCCTGCCGGTGCATTTGGATTTGAGCTACGATAACTTTGCCTCCAGGTATATAGGTAAAAACGAGTATACCGCAACCCTCAGGGACAATAATTTGCTGGGGTTTGACGACACGCTGGCCTTAAGTTATGAGGGAAGCAATAATTATGCCTATATGCTTGGCGCTGTCAGCTATCTTGTGCCCGTGACCAACCGCACGCAGATCGGTTTGGCCGCCTCCAAAAATCGGGTGGTCTTGCAAAAAGACCTTAAGGCCTTCAACGCGCAGGGCAAGAGCAAATTATACAGCGCCTTTATCAATCAAACCCTGGTCGAAGGAGAAAATCTCAAGATCACGGCCAATGCCGGTTTCGATTATAAGGACGTGTTCAATTTTGAATTGAACAATGAAGTCAGCCGCGACCGCCTGCGTATCGTCAAAAGCGGTTTTAATGTTTATTACAATGATGTTTTTGCCGGCCGCAACATTTTCGCGGATGAATTCTTCCAGGGTATCCCTGACATCATGGCCGGCTCACGCGCCAAGGACCCTCAAAGCAGTGTGGTGGGCGCGGGAGGGGAATTCAGCAAGGATGTGGTGGATTTTTTGCGGCTGCAGCAGTTGCCGTGGGAGACGTCCTTATTGTTTAAATCGGAGGCGCAGTTCTCATCCGACGTTTTGCCGGCCATTGAAGAATACCAATTGGGCGGCATTGCCAACAACCGCGGTTTTGGGCCCCTGGAAGCGGTCGGCGACACTGGGCAAAGCCTCAGCACGGAATTAAATGTCCCCCTGTACTTTATTCCAACTTCCGTAAAGGTGCCCTTCTCAACCGTCAGCCTGTATGACGCCACGCGTTTTGTGGCCTTTTACGATTGGGGGCATGTCAATTTGCGTAATCCCCAGGCAGGCGAGCCTAAAAACAGGAGTCTGGGAAGCGCCGGCTGCGGGGTCAGGTTTGATCTTCCCGAGAATTTTTCCTTGAGAGTCGAGATCGGCTGGCCGGTACAAGGTGTTCCAACCTCCGATCACAGGCATGCCCATTTGTGGCTGCAAGTCATCAAGGAATTTTAAAGACAGGATAGGCCTATGAGACTACTTATCATTCTTACGCTTTTGATATTCCCATCAACGTTTATCTATGGCGATTCAACCAATGAACTTCCCCAAAACCCAACGGTTGCCGCGGGGCCTGCTCCCACGATCACCACCACAGGCAGCGGCATGACCATCCATGCGCCCGGAAGCGGCATCTTGAATTGGCAGTCTCACAACATCGGCAGCAACAATTACGTGAATTACAATTTAAATGGTCCTTATATGAGCCGGGTCACCGGAGGCTCGCCGACCGCCATTTGGGGGCAATTGAATGTGCAGGGAGGACAATTTTTTCTGGTCAATCCCAATGGTATTGTCTTTGGACCAAATTCCCAGATCAATGCCTCTGGGCTATTGGCCTCGTCCCTGGACATCAAGAATCAGGATTTCATGTCCGGTAAGTACCGGTTTTATCAGAACGGAAGATCCGCCTATGTTTTTAACCAGGGCCATATTACGGCTAATAACGGCAATGTGGTGCTTTTGTCCAATGCCGTGTCCAATACCGGCACCATAACAGCCACCCTGGGCCATGTAGCTCTTGCGGCCGGCTCCCAGGTCACGGTCGGATTGGATGATAACAGCGGGATTTCCATGGCCATTGGCGCCGCGGACACCAGTGAGGTTTACGGCCCGGACAGCAAAAAGATCAACAGCGCGGTCTTGAATGCCGGTTCGATTATAGCTGACGGGGGCAAGGTCACGCTGGATGCCCAGGTATTAAACAAAGTATTCGATCATGCACTGAACAATACGGGCGTCATCCAGGCCAATACCTTGGTCAATCACAATGGCACGGTTGAGCTGGTAGCCTCCGGCGGAAATGTTGTTTCTTCCGGTCCAATTGTTGCCCATGGCGGGACCATCACGCTGGACCCTGAAGATATCACCATTCAAAGCGGGGGAGCAGGCTCCTTGATCGATCCCTACGACATGTTTATTGATCCTGTGACCTTGAGCTCTTTGGATGCAAGCGAGGTGCATTTTCAGGCCGACCGCAACATTTATATCAATAGTCCTGTTGACCTGAATTCCACTTTCACCCTGGAAGCCAAAAATGACATCAATGTCAACGCCAACATCACCACCCACGGCCAGAACATCACCTTGTCCGCGGATTCCGATTTTGACGGCATGGGTTCGCTTAATATGGCTCATGGGACCCTTATCTCTTCCAACGGGGGCGACATTACTCTTAACAGCGGGTCAGCGATGAACATCGCTTTTATTGATGCCGGCAGCGGTTCGGTCAATTTGTCATCAAACAGCGGTACTATTTTGGACAACGGGTCCTTCGTTTCCGGAGGGACGGTTAACCTGAATGCCTACAACGGCATCGGCCCCAACGCGCCCATCTTCACCCATGCCGGGCAGGTCAATGCCGTCTCCCAGTTCAACGACATTCATATTTCTTCCAATGCCGATCTAGAGGCGGGGCAAATTCATGCCGTCAACGGTGATGTCTATTTGACGGCGGACAATGGTTCCATTCTTAGAAGTTCTTCACTCATTACCGCCAACAACGTCTTTTTAAACGCTTTCAACAGCATAGGCACGGAAACCTCGCCCCTCGAGGTCGATGCCTCAACCAAGATCAACGCATCCACCGTCAATGGCGGTATCGATTTGTCTTCTCCGGGTGATCTGGCGGCAGGGGTCATTAACGCGGCAGGCGGCAGTGCCGATGTTGATCTGGTAGCCGGTGGCGCCATTCTAGGCCTTAATTCCTATATTACAGCCGACCGGTTGAATGCCTTTGCCCAAACCGGCATAGGCACGGATGTGCCGTTGTTGACCAATGTCCATAGCATTATCGCTTCGTCCGTGACAGGACCCATTAATATTCATAATACCGGCGCAGTGGAGCTAGTCGATATCACGACCAACGGCGCACCCATGACGATCAGCGCCGGCGGCACTTTAACGGCTGATTATCTAAACTCCGGCGGGGGTGCCATTGGGCTCAGCGGTTTTGATGTGCACACAACGGGATTGATCAATACCGGCGGCGGCGCGCTTGATCTTTCCACGACAGGAGGCGGGTTGAATTTAGGGGGAAGTTTTGTAACTTCAGCGCCCGGTACAACTGATCCCGCAACGACAAGTGCAGACCCGGGAACAGGCGCCGCCGATCAAGGCACAGGCACCGGTCAGGGGAACGGCAATCCCTCCGCCACACCGGGCCAGGTTATAACATCCCAAAATCAGAATCAAAATGTCTTTAGCCTGAACCCCACGCGTGGGAATTTCCTGTACTATCCTTCAGCATCCATCAAATTAAATTCAATGAACAAAAATACCGTTCCTCAAGGTGAAATTCAGAAGGCCTCTCTCTCGGCTGGACCCAAGGAATTGGTTAAAAAATATGTGCACCACTTCTTGCCCAAGGAAAATCCTCAAGGCTTAAGTCCTTGGTTATGGGCTTTGGCTTTGCTGCCGGTCTTGTTCGCGCCGGCTTTCCGTCGCCGTCCTGATCTTAAAGTCATGGCCAGGGTCGGCCCTTATGTGATCACCCGTGACGAATTCGAGGAGGCCTACAGGAAATCCATTTTTCACTTTAAAAATACGCCTGAATCCAGGCAAATGTTTTTGAATTCCATGATCGGCCAAAAGAAGCTGTTATTGAAACAGCCCCTTGAAGACGATAGCAGAGAATTGGGCCCGGAGAGTGCGGAGTTTCTTAAGCAGAACAATGCAGGGAACGATGCCTGATAAGTCGTTCCAGTAGGTTGACAATAAGATTGTTTGTATATATCAAGCTGTGATAAAATACCTCAAAACACCCGGAAAGTAATCGCAATAAAGCGCTAAAAAGCCGTTGCCTTTTCAGCCAGTATATGGTTGGGAAGGTTTTTTTATTTCGGGCAGGATTTTCAAAAAAGGAGATGGGTATGAAGGGGATTTTTATCGCAGTATTTGTTCTTTGGGGGGCAGGGATGCTTCAAGCGCAAGCTAAAATTGTGGATAAAGCCCAAGAAGCTGCCATTAAGAAAGCAGAATTGGGCCCCAGGACCATCGATGTTTCTCATTATCCGAAAAAGATCCGGTATATCTACAATAATTACTTTACGCAAGAATGTGTCCAATGTCATCCTTTAAGTCTTCCTATTAATTCAGATTATGCCCTGCCTGTCGAATGGGAGGGTTATATCAAAAGGATGATGTATAAATCAGGCTCAAATATCAGCATGGGTGATGCAAAGAAAATTACCGAATTCATGGTCTACGATTCAAGTGTCCGCAAGAAAACGATGATGGATAAAAAGTTAGAGAAGATCGCTGATTTCCTCATCTACGACTCGAGCGTCCGCAAGAAAGCACTTGTTGAAGATAAGCTGCAGAAAGAAGCGCCCTCACAAAGGGCGACGCAAGAGGCGAAAATCAAAGAAATACATGATAAATATGATCCTTGAAAAGACGTCCTCCAAAGGGCGTCTTTTTTAATTTAATCTTCACTTAAGCTTAATTACCGTCATCCTACAATTTAAAAGAGGATCATCGGCAGTACAGGAGCCTTTTCAGCCAGTGAAAATGGATGGAAAGGTTTTTTTGTGGCCGGAGCTTTAGGATGATCAATGACGCGCTTCAAAAAATTTTAAGGGCTGAAGAAGCATCCAGGCGGCATATCGATGCCAGACGCAAAAAGATCGAAAGCATGATCTCCATGGCCAGAACCGCAGTTCAAAAAAGCAGGCAAGAGCAGCTGAAAGAGGCTGAGGCCATGAAGCGCCGCCTGTTGGCCGGGGCACACAAGGAGGCCTTGGAAAAGAAAGAGCAAATTCTGAACGAGGCCAAGATCCAGGCTCAAGACATCGTCGACCAAGGCAGGGCCTGCATTGAGCCGGTCTCAAGGAGGGTTTTTGATGAGCTGCTGAAAGGATAATGAGCGATGCAAGACCTGTCAAGATATGCCTATATCAACGCCAAGATCCGTTCACAGATCGGCAAGCTTCTTGTTCCTGATCAGATTGACCGTCTGATCGATGCGCCGAATATGAGGGACGCTGTTTTAATATTAAGCAATTCGGCCTACGCACGATTTATTGAGAATGAGGATGTCCATCTGGAAGAACTGGAGAAGAGGTTGACCCAATATGATATCAGCCTGCACCTTAAGATCAGCGCCCATTTATGGTCTGAGGCCAGGCGCTTGCTGGAACTACTGCTGGAAAGGTATGAACTAAAACAGGTCAAGATCCTGCTTCGGGCCAGGCATCAGCATATGGGAGCCGATGAGGTGCGATCATTGATCGTCCCAGGGGCCTTCACCCATACCGTCGATGCGGACCGGTTTCTTGCGTCTCAAGGCCTGGATGATCTGCTCAATGTCTTAAAAGACACGCCTTATAAGGAGCCCCTGGCCCGGGCTTGGGAAGACTTCCAAAGAACAGGTTTCTTATTTTATGTTGAGAACGCCCTTGATGCTGATTATTTCCAACGCGTCTGGCAGCAAATTGATGGCCTGCCCGCCCAAGACCGCCAGGCCGCTTCCCGGCTTTGGGGCATCGAAACCGATATGGAGAATATTAGCCGTCTGATCCGTCTCAAAAGCAATTTTCATCTCTCCATTCTAGAGGCCTTGAAGTCCATGCTGCCGCGGGGTTTTAAAGTCAAAGAGAGCCTCCTGCAGCGGGCGGGAACGGGAGAATTCAGTGTGATGATCAAGGAATTGACCGTGGGGCCGTATTGGGAGCTTGTGTCGATCGCCGCCAAAGACACGCAGCAGAAACTCCTTTTATTGGAAGTTGTCCTGTATCATGCGCTTTTTAATGAGACCGGCCGTGTCCTTGCGGGTTTTCCGTTTACCATAGGGACCGTCCTGGCCTATCTTATCCTTAAAGGCGCAGAAACCCGCAGGGTCTTGTCCATTCTCTATAGCAAAAGTTTCGGTCAAAGTCCTGAACGCATACGAGGCGTCCTATGCTAAGACCGGCACCGATGGAGCTTCTTTCAGTCATTGTTTTGGACAGGGATGTGGATGGGATCACCCGCATGCTGTTAAAGACTGGAGTGATGCATTTGGTATCTGTCAGGGAATTTCAGATGGAAGCGCAGGGGCTGGAGAGGCCTGAAACGGATAAACGGCAATCATGCTGCCATGATGTCCAAAAGCGGGCCAGAGAAATGCTTCATAAACTTGGTGTAACCAAATATTTGGGCCGGCAGGAGGCTGATCAGCGGTTCGTAAAATTAAATATAGACGGCATCACCCATTATTTGGAAGAAATTGAAAAAGCCTTGAATCCCCGATTACAGGAGTTGGAAAGGCTGCAGGTGAAGCTGAAGGAACGGGAATCCTGGTATGAGCAAATACGGATGCTTGGTGGTTGGGATATCGGCAAGGTGCATCAAGGAGATTATGCCTTTCTTGAAGTTCATTTGGGGAAGGTCAAGACAGGGAATTTCTTTTATCTGGAGAAAGGGCTGACATCTCTGGCGCATGCTGTTTTGCCGTTGAGAGTCACGGGGCCTGATACCGAGACTCTGGTGATAACGCTTAAAAAAGACCGGGGCTTATTGGACAAAGTCCTGGAACAAGCCGGTTTTGTGAAGATTGACCTGCCCATGGACGAGCATCCGGAAAATGGAAGTTTGATCCAACAAAGGATCGATGAGCTTCATGATTCACTGGCGCTTGATGCATCCCGTTATGTTCCGATTTTAGAAAATTTGCTCGTGCTGGCGTCCGCAGGATCAGATGTGACGGATGCCCAGTCCAATTATTTAAAGTCAACCAGGACATATTTGATCTCAGGCTGGCTGCCGGTGAGCCGGCGCCAAAATATCATCAGAAATATCCGCGCCCGAACCAGGGCTCTTTTTTTCATCGATGAAGAAAGGCCTGAAGGGATAGCCGCCGTCCGCCAAAGGCGTCAAAAGGTGCCGGTCCTTTTGGACAACCCTAAATTCTTGCAGCCCTTCGAGCTTTTATTGACGGCATTTGGCCTGCCTGAATACTATGCTGTTGATCCCACGATCTTTGTTGCCGTCAGCTACTTAATAATGTTCGGCGTCATGTTTGGGGACATAGGGCATGGCACGGTTCTTGGGATCTCCGGGTACATCTTTTCCAGAAAGGCCGGAGGCATGCTTTCCGCTTTTGGCATTCTGGCTGCCTATTGCGGCGGTGCCGCGATTGTCTTTGGTTTTCTCTACGGTAAATTTTTTGGACTGGCATTATTGAACCCATTGTGGAGAGACCCTTTTGATGACGTATCCCGCTTTTTGATGACGGCCGTCATAGGAGGGCTGGTGATGATTAACGCGGGCATTTTGCTTCACGGGGCCAACGCATGGAAATCCAGGAATATTTTCGCATCTGTGCAGGACAGGGGCAGCGGGCAAGGATTGATCCAAGCGGTCCAAAGCATTATCAAGATCATGGAAGCCGTTCTTCGCTACGCCGTCAATGCCTTGTCTTTCGCCCGTGTTGCGGCCTTTGCGCTGGCCCATGCCGGATTGTTGATGGCGGTTTTTGATCTGGCCGAAATGGTTCAACAAGCCGTGGGAGTGGCAGGATCAACGGCGGTCCTCATTCTGGGGAATATTTTTATTATCTTTTTTGAAGGCATGATCGTGGCCATTCAAGCCCTGCGATTGGAATATTACGAATTTTTTTCCAGGTTTTTCGAGCCTTCGGGAGAACCTTACAGGCCGGTCAAGTT
>JAGWOI010000048.1 GCA_028870995.1 Candidatus Omnitrophota bacterium
ATATTTGGAAGAAGTTTTGGATTATCATGAAAAAGAAAGCCCCATCCCCCACATTAAAAAGTATGAATTGATCAAAGGAGATGCGACCATCCAGCTCGAAAAATATTTAAAAAACCATCCGGAGACGATCATTGCTCTGGCCTATTTTGATTTCGACATTTATGATCCCACCAGGCGTTGTCTGGAGCTTATTAAGCCACATTTGGTTAAGGGGAGCGTGCTTGGTTTCGACGAGCTGTCAGTTCAAGATTTTCCTGGAGAGACGATTGCCCTTAATGAGGTTTTTGGATTAAACCATGTCCGCTTAGTCCGTAATAGGTATTCATCGGTACAATCTTATATGGTGATCGAATAAAAATGCGTCGAAAGATTTGTGTTGTTACAGGTTCACGAGCCGAGTATGGGCTAATGAAGCCTTTGATAGGGCTTTTACAGAACGATAAATTTATCCAGTTACAGATCATTGCGACTGGAGCGCATGTATCCTCCCGGCTTGGTATGACTTCTAAAGAGATACGGGCCGACGGATTTAAAATAGATGAGAAAATTGACATTGATGTGAATGGTGATACGGGTATAGAAGTGGCTGAATCCATGGGCTTAGGATTAATGCGCTTTGCAAAGTCTTATAAGAGGCTGCAGCCTGATATTGTCATTGGAATGGGAGATAGGTTTGAGATTTTCAGTGCCTTTGCCGCGGCCTTTGTGAATAGAATCCCTTTGGCCCATTTAAGTGGGGGAGAGATAACGGAGGGTGCTTTTGATGATGCCTTCCGCCATGCCATGACAAAAATGAGCAGCCTGCACTTTGTTTCCAACGAAGAATACCGTCATAGAGTCATTCAATTGGGGGAACAGCCGTCTCGTGTTTTTAAGGTGGGAGAAGTTGGCTTAGATCGAATCAAGGGGATGTCACTATTAACAAAAGAACAGCTTGAGGAGGATTTGAGGTTTTCTTTTAAAACACGCAATATTTTAGTGACTTTCCATCCGGTTACTCTATTAAAACAAGGTGAGTCCTTAAAGCAGTTGGAAGCCCTTTTAGGAAGCCTAGCGACATTTCCCAATACTCAATTGATATTCACTAAAGCCAATGCTGATCCCGAGGGCCAATCTATCAATGGAATGTTAGAAAAATTTGTGGCCCAAGACAGAAAAAACCGGGTGCTGTTTTCATCCTTAGGTAGTTTACGGTACCTGTCGCTGATGAAGGAAGTTGATGTTATTGTCGGTAACTCTTCCAGTGCTTTGGTGGAGGCGCCTAGTCTTCAGAAAGCAGCTGTGAATGTAGGAGACCGTCAAAACGGACGCTTGAAAGCGTCTAATGTGATCGATTGCCACCCCGTTCAAAAAGCCATTACTAAGGCCATTGCTAGGGCCTATACACCGGCCTTCAAACGTTTGTTAAAGGAAGTGCATAATCCCTACGGCGATGGGAGAAGCGCTCAACGCATCATTAATGTACTAAAAAAAGTAAAGTTAGAAGGTTTACTTATAAAAAAATTCTACGATTTATGAAAAAACCTTTTGGGGGAGAAGCCCCTTTTAATGCTCAAGGCGTTTTTTATGCAATGGTCCATAGTGGCCGGGGAGCATTGAGGTTGTTGTTGGCCAGTGGGTTGGCGAAAAAGAGGATCCTTTTGCCGGATTATCTATGCAAAATAGTTCTTGAGGTTATGCATCAATATAAAGCGACTTGTGATTTTTATCATGTTAAACCAGACCTCACTTTTGACTGGAAGCAGATTAAAGGTAAGCGCTATGATGCGCTTTATGTGATCAATTATTTCGGGCAAAAAACTAAAATCCGGCCAGCATTATTGCAAGGAAAGACCCTAATCATCGATGATGTTTTTTCACCGCTGCCGGAATTTCCAAAGGGTGTGGGGGCTTGGGTGATATTCAATAGCTTACGTAAAGTGATGCCTTTGGCAGAAGGTGCTTTAGTTGCAGCTAACTTTCCTTTAAGAACAGAGGAGATAAAGTCAACGGCTGGGGAATTTGCCACATTCAAATATAAAGCTAAACAGATTAAGGCCGATTATCTCACTTTGCAAAAGGGGCATCAGCAGGCTTATCTGAATATGTTTGCTATGGCGGAAGCCAAATTAGACACTGACCGGGGCATACATATACCTTCCTTAATGACCTTGGGATTACTACCAGTTCAGTATTCCAACTTAGAAAAGGAACAAAAGATCCGGCAATCCCAGTATCAAATATTGGATAAATGTTTAAATGCCTATAAAATTGATTTAAAGCCTGATAACTTTAGCTTTTATGTTCTTAAAGTTAACTGTCGCGACAGTCTTAAAGAATATTTGGCTAAGCAAGGCATTTTTTTGCCGGCTCACTGGCCCGTTGTGAAAGGCTTATCTAATTTGCTTTATGATCAGATTTTGTCGATTCCTTTAGATAGTCGTTATAGCGATGCACAAATACGTATGGTAGCCTATGCTATCAGGAGGTTTTTCAATGAATGAGAAACTTAAGAAATTCTTAATTCCTGGGAGTTTTAGGATTAAAGATGCCATGCGGTTTATGAGCACCAATGGCCAAAAAGAGATCTTTATCGTTAATGGGAATAATCAGCTCCTAGGTTCTTTAAGCGATGGGGATATCCGCAAATGGATTTTAAAAGGAGGAGGGTTGCAAACTAAGGCAGGACAAATATGTAATAAAAAGCCCAAGGTAATAGGGGAAGACTTTGCGATTGAAACGGTTAAATCCATGATGTTAGAGTTTAAGATAGATGCTATTCCTCAAATCAATGGTAAACGGCAAGTCCAAAATGTGCTTGTGTGGGGTGATGTTTTTGCTGATAAAATAAGCCGTCCAAAAGAAAAATTACATATACCTGTTGTCATAATGGCCGGCGGTAAAGGGACCCGCTTGGATCCTTTTACAAAAATTTTACCTAAACCGTTAATACCAGTTGGGGATAAGCCGGTCATTGAATGGATTATGGAGAGATTCTTTGAATATGGTATGAATCATTTTTATGTTTCTATTAACCATAAAGCTCGCATGATCAGATCATATTTTCAAGAAGCTCAAATCCCGTGTCGTGTGGACTTCTTGCAGGAGAACATTCCTTTAGGTACGGCCGGAAGTCTGAAGATGTTGTCCGTTAACAGAGCCAAAAAATTTCTGGTTACCAATAGTGATGTGATTATCAATAGCGATTATGCCGAATTGGTTAGATTTCATGACGAACACAGATATGATTTAACTCTTGTAGTTTCCTGTCGTCATTATGTTATCCCATATGGAGTTTGCGACATTATTCAGGGGGGAGAACTTAAACAAATTAGAGAAAAACCGGAATATGATTTATTAGTCAATACAGGCATGTATGTGATTAACCGAAATTTATTCAAGTTGATTCCCAAGAACAAGGCTTTCGATATCACAGATTTGATTGCTAAAGTTAAAGGGCAGGGGTTTCGAGTGGGTACTTTCCCAATCAATGAACAATCATGGATTGATGTGGGACAATGGGAAGAATATCATAAAGCGCTGAAGATGTTTGGGGCATAATGAAAATTATATTTTTTGGGTTAGGTTCTATTGGCCAACGACATGCACGACTTTTGCAGGAAAGTAGGAAGCACGAACTTTTTGCTTTGCGCTCGCAGTGTAGTGATGCGTCTGAGCCCGATTTTCCTATTCACGCTTTGAAAAATTGGGATGAAGTTGACAAAGTTAGACCCGAGGTAGCTTTTATTACTAATCCGACCGCTTTGCATATCGAAACTGCTGTCCGATGCGCTGAGCGTGGCATGGCTTTATTTTTAGAAAAGCCTTTAGGTGCGAGCGAGAAAGGGTTGGATGAATTGCTCAGGCTTATCAAAGAGAAGAGCCTTGTCACCTATGTGGCATATGTCTTACGCTTTCATCCTGTTATTATTCAGCTTAAAGAAATACTTGAGAAAAATCCTGGGACTTTACGCATTGAGGCAGCTTCATTCTTACCGACCTGGCGGCCTGGTCGTGATCTTAAGAAAAGCTATTCTTCCTTGCGAGAACTAGGTGGGGGAGTGGTCTTTGATTTATCTCATGAAATTGATTACGTAAATTATATATTAGGACCCGTAGAAAATATTGAAGGCGTTTGTGCTAAAAGAGGCAATGTGACAGTCGATGCGGAGGACTCTGCCGACATGTATATCATGTGTCGAGAAGGACGGTTTGCCAGCATACATTTGAGTTTTTTAAGTCATTTACATCAAAGACAAATCATTGCTTATCTTCAAGAAAGCACCGTTGTTGCCGATTTAATTAAGAATGATATCTTGATTTATAAGGAAAATGCGGTTATCGAACAGATGAATTTTTCTATCGAACGTGAAGAATTATTTAGACGCCAATTAAATTTCTTCTTTTCTAATATCGATAACCCATCTATGAGTAATAACATCATTGAAGCATCTAACTTATTTAGAAAGATTTGCCTATTTAAGCAAAAGTGTTATGTCGATTAATATTCTTTTGACGATCGCGGCCCGGGCGGGCTCAAAGGGCGTCAAAGGCAAGAACGTCAGGACCTTGCTGGGCAAACCCCTGATAGCCCATACTATTCTTCAGGCCTTGCGCTGGGGAAAGGCCTCAAAGGTCGTCGTCAGCACGGATTCCCCGGAGATTGCCAAGATTGCACGCCGGTACGGGGCCCAGGTGCCTTTTATGCGCCCGGCACATTTGGCTACAGACAGGGCGGGTAAGGTGCCGGTGATAGCGCACGCCTTAAAAACCTGCGAAGAGATTTATAAGACAAAATTTGATGCGGTCGTGGACCTGGATGCGACGGCGCCGGTCCGTACCGTGCAGGATTTGGACAATTGTTTGGCGCTGTTTGCCAAACACCGGCCGCACACCCTTTTCTCCGTGGTCCCGTCCCACAAAAATCCCTATTTTAATATGGTGGAATTGGACCCCTCAGGCAGGGTGCGCCTGTGCAAGCAGCTCAAGGTCAAACTCAAACGGCGCCAGGACGCTCCCATTGTTTATGATGTTAATGCCTCCATCTATTTTTATGACCGCGATTATTTACTGGGGGCCAATCCCTCTGTCTTGAACAAACGCTGCATGGTTTATGTCATGAACGAGGAGTCAGGTTTTGACATTGACAGGGAAATAGATTTCAAGTTTTTAGAATTCCTATCCAAGGAGAAGATTATCCATTTATGAAAAACCATGACGGCATGTTTTCACTGAAGGGCAAGAACGTATTTGTAGTGGGCGGTCTGGGGCTCTTGGGTTTGGCCGTATCTCAAACGGCGGCTGCCAACGGGGCCAAGGTGGTGGTCTTGGATGTGGACAGCGATAAATCAAAAGCGGTTTTAAGGTGGGCCGGGAAACACAAATACCGTCTGTATTATGAATATTTTGACGCGGCTGACCTGGAGGCCTGCGAATTTTCTTTGAAGCGGCTGGTCAAAAAATACGGTCCCATGCATGCCCTGGTCAATGCCAGCTATCCGCGCAGCCGGGATTGGGCCAGGCCGTTGGAGAAAATGACTGTTGCCTACCTCCGGGAGAACGTGGATAAGCACCTTAATTCATATTTATGGCTTGGCCGCTGCGCCGCCTTACTGATGCAAAAGGCCAAGGTCAAAGGTTCCATCATTAATTTCGGGTCGATCTATGGAGTGGTGGCCAATGACTTGAGCGTTTATGAAGGCACGCCGATGTCCGGGGAATTGACGTATTGCGCCATTAAGGGCGGCGTGGTGAACTTGACCCGCTACCTGGCTTCCTATTTCGGCAAGGACGGCATCAGGGCCAACTGCATCTGTCCCGGCGGTATCTTTGACCGTCAAAACCCCCGTTTTGTGAAAAATTATGAGCGAAAAACGCCTCTTAAGAGAATGGGTATTCCCCAGGATGTCGCCAATGCGGCGGTATTCCTGGCCGGTGACGCATCGTCTTATATTACCGGCGAGGCGTTGATGGTGGATGGAGGATGGACAGCCGTATGAAAAAAGGCAAGGTTATTCCTTTAAGCGAGCCGTGCCTGTGCGGCCATGAATGGCGCAATGTCAAAGAATGCCTGGATACCGGCTGGGTCTCCTCCGTGGGCAGTTACGTCGAACGTTTTGAGTCGGATGTCGCCCGTTACGCCGGACGCAAATACGCTGTTGCCTGCGCCAGCGGGACGGCGGCGCTGCATACCGCCTTGATGGCGGCGGAGGTGGGAGAGGGTGATGAGGTCATCATGCCGTCGTTGACCTTTGCCGCGCCCGCCTTTGCCGTGCGCTACACCGGCGCATGGCCGGTGTTTGTCGATGTGGAACCGCGCCATTGGCAGATCGATGTGCAAAAGACGGCGGATTTTATTTCCCGTCAATGCAAGGTTTCCCGCAAGGGGATATTTAACCGCCTCACTAAGCGGAAGATAAAAGCCATAATCCCGGTTCATTTGCTGGGCCATCCGGTTGATATGGCGCCCTTGATGGAATTGGCCGGACGCTTAGGACTTGTAGTCATTGAAGATGCCGCAGAAAGTATCGGTTCTCAATATCGTGGAAGGAACACCGGGTCTGCGGCGGATATCGCCTGCTTTAGTTTTAACGGCAATAAGATCATCACCTGCGGGGGCGGCGGGATGCTGGCAACCAACGATCCCAAGATAGCCAAGCGTTCACGTCACCTGACCACCCAGGCCAAGGCCGATGGCGTGGAATATATCCATGATGCTATCGGTTACAATTACCGGCTTACCAATTTGCAGGCTGCCATCGGAGTGGCGCAGATGGAAAAGCTCGACGATTTTGTCGAAAAAAAACGCGCCATAGCCAAACGCTATGATGAGGGGCTGCGCGGGCTTGAAGGCCTTCTCCTGCCTCAGGAGGCTTCCTGGGCCAGGTCAACGTTCTGGCTGTACACAGTGTTGGTCAATGCGAAAAAATACGGGATGGACAGCCGCGCCTTGATGAAAAAGCTTTCCGGGGCCGGGATCCAGTCCAGACCGTTGTGGCGACCTCTCCATTTGCAGGGGATTTTTAAGGGCTGTGCCTCCTTCCAGATCACTGAGGCTGTCCGTCTTTATAAGGAAGCCTTAAGCCTGCCATCATCGATGACGTTGGGCCGTGCCGGGCAGAGCAGGGTCATCGGTATTATCAAGAATAACGGGAGAATATAATGGCTTCAGAGGCCTCTGCCCGGAAAAGTCCTTCCGGTCTCATTTATCTTGAACGCCTGACATTGGCATGGCTGCAAGCCGCTCTTCCCAAGCTGGTTCAGTTAAAACCGGCGGAGAAAATACAGGTCTATTTTTTTGATCATGATCCTGCGGCATTAGCTTTGGCCGAGGTGTTGTCCCGCATTTACCCGGCAGCCTTTCAGGAGCTCAGGTTCCAATGCGCCGAGGTGAGGGACAAAGACGGAGTTTCTGTCCGATTAAAGGTGGTGTACGAAGAACTTGCGGTGATGGGGGGGATGATCCGCAGGGACATCCCCGATTCCTTGAAGGATGACAAGAGGCTTGCCCTGTTCTTGATGAAGGCGCCGGTCTGTTCGCTGGATCTTTATTGTGAGGGCAGGTACCTTCTTATCAGGCAGGCGGTCCAGTTGATTAATTTCGTCCGTTGGCATGCCGGCACGATCAACAAAGCTTCCCAAGTCACCGAACTTTTTTTATTCTCAAGGCCGTTTTCTCAACAGCTTTGTGCGTATGCCGCCTCAAAGGACATCAGGCTGTCGCTGATGAAGCCATACCATTCCTGGAAAGCCCCCTGGCAAAAAATAGGTAAGAAGTTCTCCAAATTAAATGTAAAAGTCCTCAAGGCGCTTCTGCGGCATATTTTATCGGCCGTGTTCCAGCCTAAAGTCCGGACTCAGGAATCTTCTCAGTTTGCCGATACCAGGCTGCTCTTAGAGTCGAGGCTGGAATTCGGCCTCAACCCCCAGCGCATTTCAGACCTGTTTTTTTTCGATGCAGAAGGCATTAGGGGCAATGATGTCCGGCTGGTATTTAACGGCAGTTACAACCCCGTCGATGAGGATAAGCTTAGGGTGATGCAGCAGGAGGGGATCGAGGCCATAGCTTTGACGGCCCAGTCGAGCCTGGTATCTCCTTCT
>JAGWOI010000049.1 GCA_028870995.1 Candidatus Omnitrophota bacterium
CGGCATGGGAAGACGGCCCAAGGAGAGGAAAAGATTTGTATTTTTATCGATGATGCCCAGATCTTTTCTTATGATTATGATGTCTTGAGAATGAAAAAGATGGATGGCCAGCGTTATTTAGACAAGATGAATTCGCTCTTCAATAGAATTGAAAAGGAAACAGGTCTGGATATTGTCATTGCAGCGCATCCCGCTTCACGTTATGAGGAATATCCAGGGGCCTTTAAGGGAAGAAAGATCATTAAGGGTAAGACGATTGAGCTTGTTGCCAAATGTAGGTTAGTGATCGAACATTCGAGTACGGCGATCAGCTACGCCATTTTCTTTAATAAACCCGTCTTATTTGTCAAAACGGATGATATGGTCAAAGCTAAACGAGACATCTTCATTGATGCCATGGCCAATGCGCTGGGATTGGTGCCTCTCAACCTTGATGATCCCCGGCAGATGCAAGACCTGTCAGAACGTATTAATGACGGTGCGAATGCCAAATTCAGCGATTATAAGCATAAATATTTAGTCACCCCCGGCATAGAGAACCGTAACTCATGGGATATCGTCGCAGAAGAACTCAAAAAGGAACCCTCCACCGACATTCTGCAGGACGCCGAAGGGGCCTGTGGAGAGAAAGCGGATGTGACATTGTAAAGGCGAGAAAATGATGGATTGGAATTCACGACTTAAAGCAGTAGCTGATCACATGGCGGGGGTTGACCCGCAAGACCTTCAAAAGGTCAAAGAATTGGTATGTGCTGCGTCGGCCGTCGGAGGGAAGGTCATTATCGCCGGTAACGGAGCGAGCGCAGCCATTGCCAGCCATGTGGCGGTTGATTTGACAAAATCAGCGGGGGTTCGAGCGCTCAATTTCAACGAAGCGGATCTTATTACCTGCCTGGCCAATGATTATGGCTACGAACATTGGGTCGAGAAGGCTCTGGAACTCTATGCCGATGGAAAGGACGTGGCTGTTTTGATCAGCAGCAGCGGCCAGTCTGCCAATATCGTCAATGCTGCCCGCAGGGCAAAAGCTTTGGGGCTCAAAGTCGTCACCTTATCGGGATTTTCCAAAGACAATCCGTTGAGAAAACTGGGGGACATTAATTTGTGGGTCAATAGTTCTCAATATAATATTGTGGAAACGGTCCACCAAACATGGCTTTTGATCATCGTTGACCGGATTGCGGAAGATAAAGGAACCCCGTGAAGAAAACGCCGATGTATAAAAATGATTGGTCCGGATCATGAAAAGTAAAATAATGATTTGGGGCATTAATGGTTTTACGGGCTGGCACTTTCAGCGCTATATTCAAAGAAAAAGACTGACTGATAAGTATGCTTTTGTCGGTGTCGATCAGTCGATCAGAAAAATCATGGATATCGACTATGTCCGGGCCGATTTATGTCAAGACGGACAGTGTGAAAAGCTTATAAAAAGGCATGAGCCCGACTATGTGATCAACCTTGCCGGCCTGCTTCGTGCGGAGGCCATGGAGGACATGATACGGGTCAATGTCCAGGTGAGCCGGACCCTGCTCGACGTGGTTCTGCGGCAGCATATGCCCGTCAAGAAAATACTACTTATTGGTTCCGCGGCTGAATATGGGTTCCCTCCGTGTCTTCCGGTTCCCGAGGACACACCGCCAAATCCCGTAAACCCTTATGGATTATCGAAAGTTATTCAATCGCAATTTGCCCATTATTATTTTAAGAACCACGCTGTTCCAGTGGTTATCGCCCGCACCTTTAACGTGATTGGCCGGCACATATCTCCTTTTTTGTCGGTGGGGTCCTTTCTTAATCAGATCAGAAACGTGAAAAACGGCGGCGCCATTCATGTCGGCAATCTTGAAACCCGTCGAGATTTCATAGACATTGCGGATGTTGTGGAGGGATATTGGAAGTTGCTTTTTAGAGGACGAAACGGAGGAACCTATAATTTGTGCCGGGGGGAGTCCGTTCTCATAAAGGACATATTGCAGGGCATGATAGAACGGTCCCGAAAAAATATAAAGATTGTTGTCAGGTCGGAAAATTTAAAACAGGGGGACGTTCTCGACATTTACGGTGACAATACCAAAATAAAGCAGGACACAGGGTGGAGGCCGCGGATTGATATGAACGAGGCTCTCGACCGGCTGTTTTCTAATGATCATGGAAATAACGGATAAGGAATTCTGGGCCGATTATTGGGGGAACATAAAAATACCGATCTTGGTAGATTATGGTTTAAAGAATGACCGTATCATCGCCGAGACAATCAAAAAGTATGTGCCGGTGGCCACTCGGGGGGAGTGGGCCATCGAAGTGGGCTGTGCGCCGGGCAAATGGCTCATTTTTTTGAATAAAGAATTGCAGTATAAAGTGGCGGGCTTTGAATATGTGGAGGCTGCTGCCGAGAAAACCGTCGAAAATCTTCTGTCCCAGAGCATCAAGAAAGATCAATTTAAGGTCGTTAAAGGAGATTTCATCCGCGATGCTATGGAAGAAAAATATCCCCTCATCCTGTCGCTGGGATTTATTGAGCATTTCACCGACGTGGATGCGATTCTTTTAAAACACTTAGAGGGTATGGCAGAAGGTGGTTATTTGGTATTGGGGGTACCCAATTTCCGAGGCGTTAATTTTTATATCCAGAGGATAGTGGACAGGTTCCTTGAGCACAAAATGTTGCCTAACCATAATCTAAAGGCCATGGATTTAAGTAAATTCGAGGAATTTGCCCGCGCACATCAATTAACGCCGCTTTTTATAGGCTATGCTGGAGGTTTTGAAAGAGGCTTGTTTGACCTTAATGCCATTACTAACGTTCCCTTGCGTATCATAATGAAGGTCGTTGTCCGAATTCTTTGTTTTTTGTTTAACAATACCAGAAACAGCTTCTTCAATGGTTATATTTTGGCTGTTATGCGCAAATAAGTATGCCCTCGATCCTGTGTTATATAGAAAACTATTTGGTGGGAGGTGGGAACCGATATTTTGTCGATGCCCTTAATGCGATCAGCACAGACAACGATATTTTGATATTCTCTAATGAAAACGGCCTGTTCCCGCAGGATTTCAAGCGCATTCAGAGACCTTTCCGATATGAGGCCCTGAAAGTATGGTCCATTGAAACCCTGCACAAGTCCGTCCAATTCCACCATAGGCCCCCGGTCATACAATTCCTATTTAAGGTCATTTTTAAATTTTTTCGTGTCCTTATTACGGCTGTATGCTCCAGGCATAACAGGAATATGTTCAGGAAAGCTTTGAATGACGTGAAGCCGGATTTGGTTTTCAGTTTTAATGGAGGTTATCCCGGTGGGTATTCATGCTTGGATATGATTCTGGAGGCGGCAGAGCATAATATCACAAGGTATTTGTGCGCTGTCAGTACACCCACCCGTATAAAATGGTCCGAGAGAATTTTGTATGGAAAAATAAAGGAAGCCGTAGATGTTGTCATCGTTAATTCTAAAAGCATTAAAGAAGCCTTGATGTTCAAGAGAAAATTTTCAGAAGCAAAAATTCAGGTTGTTTATACGCCCATCCATAAAAATCAAAATGGTGCAGACCCCGAAACCTTTTTGAGGGCTATAAATATCAGTAGAGATAAGTCTCTAAAGATTGTAGGATATTCCGGAAGGATTGAGGCCGCCAAGGGCGTTTTTTATCTGGTCCAGGCGTTTGCCGAGCTTGCCGCCAAACATAAAGATGCCAGGCTGATTCTGGTCGGTTCAGGGAGGGACACAGTAAGGTTAAAGAACTATATCAAACAATTACGGATGGAAAAAGCGGTTATTTTACCGGGTTATTATGGAGGCAGCATTAACGATGTTCTCTCAGCCTTGGATTTATACGTCTTTCCTTCTCTTTGGGAAGGACTGCCGTACGCGCTGCTTGAAGCCATGGCAGCGCAGAAAATAATTGTTTCTACCAACGTCGGAGGAATACCTGAAGCGATAGATGATCACAAGGAAGGGCTTTTGGTGCCTCCTGCGGATGTCGGAGCCCTAAAAGAAGCCATGGATCAAATCTTGTCGGATATTGAAGGTTGCCGGCATTGGGGCAGAAATGCAAAGTTAAAGGCCGAAACGGTATTTTCGTATGACCATTTTATATTACGTATGAATGCCGCGCTTTCCCTAAGAGCGCTATAAAAGGAAAAACCCTATGAAAGTCGTTATTTTATGCGGAGGGCATGGCACCAGGATCCGGGACGTGGCCGATGATATTCCCAAACCCATGGTCCCAGTAGGTCCCTATCCGCTCCTATGGCATATCATGAAATATTATGCCTCTTTCGGTCACCATGAATTCGTCCTGTGCCTTGGGCATAAAAGCCATGTGATCAAGAATTTCTTCCTGAATTATGAGCTGAATACCAATGACATCGTGATTTCCCTGGGCAACGCAGGGGCAGCCAAGGTGCTTGGCAGCCGGCAGGCGCCGGAGTGGGAAATTATCCTGGCGGAAACGGGATTGAATGCTATGACCGGGGCCAGGGTCAAGAAGATCCAGAAGTATGTCGCCGGCGAAGACCATTTTTTGCTGACCTATGGTGACGGAGTCGGAGACATCGACTTAAAGAAGCTGGTTGATTTCCATTTGTCCCATGGCAAGGTGCTGACGGTCTCCGGCGTCAGGCCTCCGGGCCGGTTCGGAGAATTGATGAGCGACAGGACTGGCAGAGTCGTTGAATTCAACGAAAAGACCCAGGCAGCTGCAGGCCTGATCTCCGGAGGATTTTTCGTGTGCCGTAAGGAGATATTTAAATATCTCGATGATAAGGATGATCTGGTTTTTGAATTAGGTCCTATTCAAAATCTTGTGGCCGAAGGACAGATGATGGTTTTCCAGCATAACGGATTTTGGCAGCCAATGGATACGTCTAGGGATTATTCTTTGTTGAATGCATTATTTAAAGAAGGGAAAGCTCCGTGGGTCACATGGAAATGAAGACGTGGCGGCATGTCTTTCAGGACAAAAAGGTTCTTGTTTTCGGTGATACCGGCTTTAAAGGGTCGTGGTTGTCTTTATGGCTTCATGAGCTTGGCGCAGCCGTCTGTGGTTTTGCTTTGCCGCCTGACAGGGATGACAGCCATTACAGCCTTCTTAAATTAGGTTCAATCATTCGTCATGTGGATGGAGATATCCGCGATTTGCAACAAGTGCAAGGCATTGTCGATGCATTTAAACCGGAAATTTTGTTTCACTTGGCTGCGCAGGCGATAGTCAGGGTCTCTTATCAGGAACCTAAATACACCTTCGATACCAATGTTGGGGGTTCGGTAAATATTTTGGAGGCTGTGCGCCACAGTGGATCTTTAAAAGCAGTGGTCTACATCACTTCTGATAAGTGTTACAGAAATAATGAATGGGTATGGGGATATCGCGAGAATGACACCCTGGGCGGTCGGGATCCCTACAGCGCTTCAAAGGCCGCCGCGGAGATGGTCTTTGGGGCCTATTTAAATTCTTTTTTGGCGGCGACGAAAGATTTTGGCATAGCCAGGGCCCGGGCGGGAAATGTGATAGGAGGAGGAGACTGGGCTGTAGATAGAATCATCCCGGATTGTATTCGTGCTTTAAAAAAGGGGACTCCGGTATTGATCAGAAATCCACATTCGACCAGGCCTTGGCAGCATGTGCTAGCTCCGCTTTCAGGATATTTGACTCTTGCGGCGAAACTTTTAGAAGATCCTAAAAAGTTTTCAGGCTCTTATAATTTTGGTCCCCGTGTGGAATCGATCAAAACCGTTAAGGAATTGGTCGATCAGGTTATTTCAGGATGGGGTCATGGTGAGGCTCGAATATCTCCCCAGGTTGACGCTCCCCATGAAGACGGGATTTTGCATTTAAACTGTGATAAAGCCAGCCAGTTGTTAGGTTGGTATCCTTTATGGGATTTTGACAGGACCATTCTTGAAACAGTCAAATGGTATAAGCAGGTGTCAACCGGTCAATCAACGATGTCGGTAACAAAAGAGCAGATTGCAAGTTATATGGGGGATTAAGATGATTGAAGGAGTTGAGATAACTCCGTTAAAACAGATTGACGATGAACGGGGCAAGGTGATGCATATGCTGCGCAGAGATTCGCCCTTTTTTAAAGGTTTCGGCGAAATTTATTTTTCTTGCATCAATCCAGGTGCCGTTAAAGGCTGGAACAGGCATAGGCAAATGGTCCTTAATCTTGCTGTTCTTCATGGTTGCGTTAAATTCGTGCTTTACGATGGGAGGGACAAAAGTGAGACTTATGGAAAGGTCATGGAAATCCTCATGGGGCCTGCCTGCAACTATTCTTTGTTGACAGTGCCTCCCATGATCTGGTGTGGCTTTAAAGGAAAGGCTGCGGAACCTTCCATCATTGCCAACTGTTCGTCTATGCCTCATGAACCCAGTGAAATAGAGCGCCGGAATCCCTTTGATGCCTCCATTCCCTATCAGTGGGGGAAAGATTAATGAACAAAAGGGTTTTAATTACCGGTGGTTTCGGATATTTAGGAGGACGCATCGCTATAGATGTGGCCCGTCGGACATCGTGGCAGATATGTTTAGCCAGCAGGCGGAACTTAGAAGTTCCACCCTGGCTGCCTGAAGCGCAGACGGTGACTTTTGATTTGTCGAAACCTGAAGGATTTGAGGCTGTTTTAAAGGGTGTGCAAGCGGTGGTTCATCTTGCGGCTATCAATGAAGGCGAAAGTCGGCGGTTTCCCGAAAAGGCCGTGGAAACTAATACCATAGGCACCCTGCGTTTATTGGATGCTGCTGTGGGCATGGGCGTCGAACGTTTTATTTATTTCTCTACCGTGCACATTTATGGTTCGCCGCTGGCAGGATGTATCACCGAGCGCTCGCTTCCCAGGCCCATGGATCCGTATGCCATTACGCATCATGCCGCCGAAGAATTTGTTTTGTCAGCCAGGGATAAGGGCTGTATTCAAGGGATAGTGTTACGTCTGTCCAATGGTTTCGGCGCCCCCGTTTGGGAGGGAGTGGATTGTTGGTCCCTGCTGATCAACGACCTTTGCATGCAGGCTGTCAGGGACAAGAAATTGGTACTGCGTTCCAGCGGTATACAACAGCGCGATTTTATCAGCCTGCATGATGTCGGTGGTGTGGTCTCCCATTTTTTGGATTTGCCGCATAACCGTTGTTTGGATGGTCTGTTCAATGTCGGAGGCGAGAATTCGATGAGTGTATTGTCCATGGCCCAGCGCATCGTTAAATGTTGTCAAGAAGTTTTAGGGTACGGGCCGCAGATTGTCAGACCGCAGCCAGGGACCAGTGAAAAGTCCGCAGAGTTTACGTATGATGTCGCCAAGCTCAGACAAACGGGCTTTTTGTTACAGGGGGACATGGATGACGAAATCAGGAAAACACTTAGATTTTGCCAATTCATGCAACAAAGGGCGAACGCGTGACTAGTCGAACTTCGGTCGGAGCGCCCCGGGTGTCGGTATTGATGACTATTTATAATGCCGCACCGTTTCTGCAGGAGAGCATCGATAGTTTATTGACTCAAAGTTTTCAAAATTGGGAGTTAATCGCCGTGGAAAACGGATCCACGGACACCTCGGCGGAGATTTTGGCCGGCTACAAAGATCCCAGGATTCGGGTTTTTCATTTTTCCCAGAATATGGGACGCACGCTGGCACTGATCCAGGCTTTGGGCCAATCCCGTGGGGAATATGTGGCCATACTCGATGCCGACGATGTGGCGCATCCCCTACGGTTTGCCCGACAGGTCGAATTTCTGGATAACGATCCTGAGACGGTTTTGGTGGGCTCATGGGTCCAGCACATAGATGAAAAGGGCCGCGTGTTCAAGACATGGGAACCTCCCACAGAGTC
>JAGWOI010000019.1 GCA_028870995.1 Candidatus Omnitrophota bacterium
ATATACCACAATATTACATTATGTAAAATAATTTTACAAGATGATATACATTTTGGATAATTAAATAACATAATGTAGAAACCCGATTTCTCAACTATACTCTGAAAAAGTCAAATATTTTTCAGAGTACGGTTGTAAGAAATAGGCCCCTTATAAATACCTATAGATATATTCAGGCACGAAATACTCGATCCCGGTCAAAACATGCCCCAGGATTTTTACATGGCCTTGATGCAGCAGTTCGGCAGCGCGGTCCACCATGCCCCGCTGGGTGCGGCCGGCCTGGACCACCATGAGGGAGCCATCCACCATGCCGCCTAGAATGACCGCATCGGTCACGGGAATGACGGGAGGCGCATCGATGAGGACATAATCAAACATGGACTTGGCTTCGTTAAGCAGCTCTTTCATGGCATCAGAGGCCAGCAATTCCGCCGGATTAGGGGGAACAGCGCCCGGGGCCATGAAGGTCAAATGATCGATGTCCAGGTTAAACAGCACATCCTTGAAGGAAGCCTGGCCGTTAAGCACTTCGCTTAAGCCCTTTTCCTGCTTGATGCCCAAATAGCGCATCATTTTGCCCTTGCGCAGGTCGGCATCGATCAAAAGGATCTTGGGCTTGTGCACGGCCCTGGACATGGTGATGGCCAGGTTCAACGATGTGATGGTCTTGCCCTCTGAATGAATGGAGCTGGTCAGAAGAATGACCTTCATCGGCTTGTTGTTATTGGATGAAAGCAGATTAGTCGTCAGGATCTTATACTGTTCCGAGATCACCGACTTGGGATCAAAATAAGCAATGATCCTGGCATCGATAAGAGAATTGTCCATCTTGCGGGCCACGAACTGGTCGTACTCCTTGATCTGGATGGCCTTCTCCATATGTTCGATGCGTTCTTCCGCCGCCTTCATTAAAGCGCGTGTGATTTTTCCCATGATTCGATTCCTTTCTCATTTAAATTCTTTCTGGCCGAAGACGGCTGGAGCAGCGGCGAATCCAAGATCACCTGCTGGACAAGATGCTCGTCAATGGTTTGTATTTCATCGATGTAACCACTTAAAAGCGACTGGTCGCAGATATGGTTGATGATGCGCGGCACGCCGATGGAATATTCATAAATGCGCTCGATGGCCGCATCCGTAAAATAGCGGCGGTCCGTGCCGCTGGCCACCTTCAGGCGGTGCAGGATATACTTGCGGCTTTCCTGCCGGTCCAACGGCTTTAAATGATAATAAACCGCCACCCTTTGGCGCAGCTGTTCAAGCTGAGGCAGGCACAATTTCTTTTTCAATTCCGGCTGGCCGATGAGGATGATCTGGATAAGCTTCTCCTCTTCCGTTTCCAAATTGGAAAGCATGCGGACCTCTTCCAGCACTGAGGGCTTAAGGTTTTGGGCCTCATCGATAATCAAGACTACGTTGACACGGTTTTTCAACTGGCGGATCAGGTATTCGGTAAACTGGGATAAAAGCCTCGCCTTAGGGCCCGGCTTATATTCAATTTCCAGGTCATCCAGGATCGCCATTAACAGGTCCCGGCTGCCCAAATGCGTGTTGGCGATCAGGGCCACATCAGTCTTGGCGTCCAACTTATTCAACAAGGCGCGCGTGACCGTGGTTTTTCCTGATCCGATCTCCCCGGTGATCACGATAAAACCTTTACGCTGGTTGATGGCATAGACCAGGCTGCTCAAGGCCTCCGCGTGCTTATCGCTGGCAAAAAAGAACCGCGAGTTGGGCGTCAGGTTAAACGGAGGTTCTTTGAAACCATAAAATTCGTTATACATAAATTCTCCCCTAAAAACGCATCACAACAGCAACCATGTCGGTCAAAAGGATGACAAAAACCCCTGTCGAAAACATCCAGAATAAAAGCCATTTCTGCTTTTCCTTGTCCAGGGCGATCAAATCCGCTGTGGTGATCTTGGAAATGGCCCCTAACAGCGGCTTGCCGAAATACGTGGCCGCTTCCTTGACGTCCAAAAATGACTTGTCCATGAATTCAGTGACAAACACAAGCCCCACGCCGGAGGCCAGGCCCATGACGATACAAATAGAGATCACCAAAAGCCAGTTGGGTCTTGCCGGCTGAAACGGCACCTGGGGCGGATCGATGATGGTATAACGGGTGCCTTCTTTGGAATACTGCAGGCGCTGGGTGATCTTGGCGGTTTCCAGACGCTGGAGAAGTTCATTGTAGATTTGGTTATTGACCTGGGCGTCACGGGCCATGACATCATTAAGCTTGTCCAAGAGCAGAACCTTATAGACCCCGCTGTTGTCCGTGCTCGTACCCTGGGCTGATATCTGGCTCGAATCTGACCCTGACTTGCTCTGCATGGTGTCCAGGGTCTTTTTGATCTCAGCCACCAGAGGACTGGTGGTGTCAGGATTCAAGGCATCCTCTTTGGTATACTCCAGGTTTTCTTTCTTAAGCGCCGCCATCTTGGAGGCGATCTCCTGGCGCAGCTGGATGACCATGGGATGCTTTTCCGTGGAATCTTCCAAAAGCGTGTTTAATTTGTCCTTAAGGCTGGCGATCTCCGCTGACTTGATCTTACCGCGATAGACCCTTAATTCCTGCTCGATGAATTTGATGGCATCGCTGGTCTGCTGTTCCTGGATATCGACGTTGCGGTTGATGAAGATATCCGTGATGTTCTTGACAACGGCCTGCGCCTGGGTGGGTGTGTCACCCAAATAAGACAGGTCGATAACATTATTGCCGCGCAGCTGGATGGAAATGTTCTTACGGATACCCAGGATCAATTGCTCATACTGCTGGGTCGTTTTGACATTCTTGTCCAAATGCAGGCGCTTGACCAATTCCACCAGGCTGTCCCAGCCGAGCATGGATTCTCTGATGGTTTGAAGCCGCTGGCTGATGCTGGAGGCAACCGCCAGATTCTGGAACAACGGGTTGTCCGACTTGCTTTCCTGCACCATGATCACGGTATTGGAAAGGTATTCTTTCGGCAGGACAATGCAGGCGCAGATGCCTAATACCAGTCCGGCAAAGGCCGGAATGATGATAAACCATTTCCTGCGGAAAAAGATACGTATGTATTCAATGGGCGCGTGTGATTGTTCTTCCATAATCGGTGAAAATCCTTTCTATTGGTTATATCCCTGCACCGTAACGGGCGGCACCTGCGGCACCGGCCGTGGTTGATATGGGCTGAGTCACAGGGCTGATCACGCGCATGGCCTTGGCCAGGATCGTGGCCGGTATATAAAGCGTGTCACCGGATTTCATGGTAAAGTTCTGCCTTAAATCGCCTTCATACAAAAGTGCGTACACGTTGACTCTTTTCATGGCCACCTTGCCGCTGTTGGAAGGAGTAAACAATCTGGCCCCTTTGGTGGAAGCGCTTAATAAGGGAAGACCGGCATCGAGCAAGGCCTGGCGCACGGTGATCGTGTCCCCATGCATCTGTATGCGGCCGGGCATACCCACCTCACCGATGACGTAAACCACCTTGCTGTTGTAACCACTGATCTTGATGTTGACTTCCGGGTTGATGATATAGGTGGAGAGTTTTTTAACTACCTTGTCGGTCAGCTCTTTCTTTGTCAAACCAGCCACCTTAATATCCCCCACGAATTCATACTGGATCTTGCCTTCACTATTAATGGTGTAATCGCCGCTCACTTCAGGATGGCGCTGGACCGTGATGGTGACGATATCCGTAGGGCCAAGCGTGTAGTGGCTGTTTTGTTCGGCATAAGCCTGGGAAGCCTCAAATCCCTTATATTCTGAAGGGCTCATCACCTGTTTAAGCGTGCCTTCCTTGTCCGCCTGCGCCTGCGCGGCGGGTATTCCTGTTAATACCAAAAGACATATTAATAAAAAGTATTTCTTCATGCTCATCTCCTTAATATTATTCAACTTCAAAAACGGTTTCATGGAAGCTTCTTATATGATCTAAATCATCCGCATCATAGATGCGCCACCCGCGCCAGTCACGCTTGGGCTTGCGGGTCTTGCCTGTTTTCTCCCAACGCGCCAAGGTCTTGGTGGAGACACCTAATATCTCCGCCACCTCAGTGATGGTCATGCGTTCCTTGGCATCTATCCGGAACGCTTTGAGACCTCCTTCTTTCTTCAAAACTTCTTGTTCCATACTAATTCCTTTCCTATGGGGTGTTTATAATCTTTTCCCTAATTATGTAATGTAATAATGACATTCCTGCATGTGGAAATCGCTTTTATGGGAGCAATTTCCATACCATGTTCGAAAAAAATCTCTTTTTATTTTTGATAAATACATAACTTTAGCAATTTCATATACTTATATAACAATGCATGGAAAAATCTGAAAAATAACCACCTGCCCATGTTAATGGTAAGTGTTTAAAAGATTGAACATCCTTGTCCAGGACACAACAGGACAAACCATAACAAAGCATGAATGTATAGGTTTAAGTGTGTTTATTTTTTACAACATGGGAATTAAAAATATGTTTACTGCGGAAATCAAGAAAATTGCCAAATTATTGAAATGTGGTATACTTTCTTTCAATAACCACTATGATACGGCCAATTCAGCTACAGGTCCAAAAACAGGTCTTTTCTCCATTAATGCAGCAATCAGTGGCCATCCTTATGCTGCCGCAGATGGAGCTGCGTACTGCCATTGAGCAGGAACTGCAAAACAACCCCCTTCTTGAGGTTGAATATGACCCCAAGGAGGAGCATCAGTTGAATTTGGACCAGCTTAAGGAACTTTCCCATCTGCCAAGAGTCTCTGCTTCAGAAGAAACGGATGACGAAGACCAGTCGGAGCCTTTCCCTGTGGCCCAAGCCAGGAGCCTTCAAGACCACCTGTTAAACCAATTAAGGCTGGAAATCTCCGATCCGGCCGTTATAGCCATCGGCGAATTCATCATCGGCAATATAGATGAGGAAGGCTTTCTTAAAGTAACTCTTGATGAAATTGCAGCGGCAGCGGCCGGCGCGGACTTAGGAACGGTCAAAGATACGCTGGCCCTGGTGCAGAATTTTGACCCGGTCGGTGTGGCCTCGCGCGACATCAAGGAATGCCTGGCCATCCAGCTTAACGCGCAGCCCAGCTCATTGAAACATTTGGCCTTACTGGTTGTTGCCGACCATTTCGATATGCTAGGTTCTAAAAGTTCCTGGAACAAAATCGCCAGGAAGCTTGGCGTGAGTGAGGAAATGATAGCCCAGACCGTTGAACTCATTGCCTCGCTCGAACCCAGGCCCGCGCGCCGCTTCGGCGGCATCGACCAGGTTGTTTATGTTTATCCCGATGTCAGCATTATCAAAGACAGTAAGGGCAGGTATAAGGTAGAAAGCTGCGGACAAAGCCTGCCTCAACTTAGGATCAACTACACCTACCAAAAACTTTTGAATAAACCCGGTCTGCAGGAAACCGAGAAAGCTTTTATCAAGGAAAAATTGAACGGCGCTTTGAGCTTTATTAAAAGCGTGCAGCTGCGCTCCAGCACCATCGTCGAGATCACTCGCTACATCCTGGAACACCAAAAGAACTTCTTCGAACAGGACGATGCATATCTTAATCCTCTGCTGCTTAAAGACGTGGCCAGGGCCATCGGCCGCAATGAATCCACCATCTCGCGCGCCATCAACAACAAGTATGTGGACACGCCTAAGGGCGTATTTCCCTTGAAATGCTTCTTCTGCCAGGCGGTGACCAGCTGCGGTCCTGATGAAGCGGTCTCCAGCCATGCCATCAAGGAAGAGATCCAGCGCATGATCGAGGAAGAAGACAAGTCCAGCCCGCTTTCCGACCAGGACCTTCAAACCCGCTTTAAAAGCAAAGGCCTCGTCCTGGCCCGCCGCACGCTGACCAAACACCGGCAAGCCCTTCAAATTCCGCCCTCGCACCTGCGGCGCGGATAAAAAAGGGGACAGTCCCCTTTTCTCACTCTTTTATTTCAACGACCTTTTGGCGTGATTTTTCGCCCTTGACGATCTCAACTGCAGATTTGTTGACGTGATAATGCTCAGCCAGGAATTTGATGAGCGCTTGATTGGCCTTGCCTTCGACCGGAGGGGCGGTCAGATAAACCTTGGATATCCCGCCCTCTTCTACCTTGAGCATGTTCTTGCGGGCACCGGGAATGACCTTGATCGTTATCCGCATTTTATTCCTTCACAAAAAAGAAAGGGGACACCAAAGGTGTCCCCTTAAGTCGAACTAAGTTATTTTTTATCGCTGCATTTGCTGCTGGCTTTGTAACCGGCCTTGACGGCTTGAGCAGCAGTCTTAAACTTAACAACATTTTCCTTCTTTATCATCTTTGCATAAGAGCAGCTGTCCGGAAAATAAAACTTGGAGGCCTTATTGCCGATAAAAGCCGCCTGTGCCGCTTGGGTCAAACCGAACATCAACACCACCCCTACCGCTAAACCTAAAAACTTTTTCATATTTTTCCTTTCGTTTACAAATGCCCGAAAAAGTGAATTTATCCCTAATAAAATAATACCTGCCCCCATTCCTGTCAAATTCAATCTGATTAAAAAACGGGTCTATTTTTGGACTAATGTTCGGAAATTTTTGAGGCTGTTATAAGGGATTTCCACGACGAGCGCATTGGCCAGAAAAGGCGGAAGGGAGCCGCCAGGATTGCTGAACTGCTGGTAATAGACCCCTGTCCTGCCGTCTTTTAAAGGGGTAAAGCGCCAGATGGTTTTTAGATAAGTAACCCGGACATTGCCCCGCTTTTGCGGCAGCCTTTGGGGCAGGCCTGTCAATCCATAGGTGACAACACCGGTGGCCGGGTCAACGGATTTGATGCGGCGAAAAACGCAGTCACGCTGGGTCACCGGCCATGGCAGGTGGATCACATAATAAAAAACCTTGCTCTGCGGCCTTTCATCCTGCACCAGCCTCATGCGCCGGCATTGGTAAGACCATTTGGGAACCTCCCTGGCGTCTTCAAAGAATGCCGTTACCTTTTTAATTGGGGCATTGACGATGACATCCGACTTGAACTCCAGGATGTCCGAGCCCGGCACCTTGCGCGTATAAACTGAAACGCCGTCCTGCCTAAGCTTTAAGGCCCACGGGTACTCTGCCCCAAAGGCATTAAAACCGGATAACAAGACGGACGATGCCAGGAATACTGCGCAAAGCTTCTTCATTTATTGAGCTATTCTTTGCCTTTGACGGAATAAATTTCTGAGGCCTTGATATACTGCGTCTCTTTAATACCCGCCGCCTCCCACTCTTTAAACGAGGGCAAATCGAGGATGGCCTTGGCGTAATCCGCGCTTGGGCCCTTTAATTCAACCCCATAGGTCCTAAAGCGGGTGACGACCGGCGCATACATGGCATCAGCGACGGTGAAATGGCCGAATAAAAATGGCCCCTTGGCCTTAAACCGGCGGCGGCATTCATCCCATATTTCAACAACCCGGGTAATGTCCTTATCCGCTTCAGGCGTCCTGCCCTTGCCGGGATGCGACGCCCTTAAATTCATGGGCATATGCGTGCGCAGCTGGGTGAAGCCGCTGTGCATTTCGCAGGCAATCGAACGCGCCCAGGCCCGGTCCTCGGGGTTTTGCGGCCAAAGGTTCTTGTCGGGAACCAACTCTGCGATATATTCGGCAATGGCGATCGACTCCCAAACTTTGACGGAACCATGGATCAAAATCGGTACCTTGCCGTGATGGGAGTATTCCAGGATCTTGGCCTTATAATCCCCTTCGTATAAGGGAATAAGGATCTCTTCAAAAGGGATCCCGGCCTGCTTTAAAAGCAGCCATGGCCTCAGGGACCAGGAGGAATAATTCTTGTTTCCTATGACAAGCGTCAATTTTTTCATGAAATTAAGATTACTGCGTTTAAGGAATTCCTGCAACAAAAAAAGGGACTGTCCTCTTTTAAAAGGCACAGCCCCCTTTTTTTTAAGCTTTTTTATTTCTTTAATTGGCCCAGGAATTCGCCAACTGATTTTCCGACGATGTCCTTGCAGCCCAAACCAAAAGCCAGGGCAAAGCCCAGCCCGAAAGACCCAAGGATAATGCCGATGGTCAGATCAATGATCCTTCCGCCGATCTGCAGCTGTTCCAGGGCAAGGGCCACCGTAAAGACAATGACCACCACCTGGCCGATATTGCTGAGCAAATTGGCTTGGGAAATTCCCGCATTGCCGGCGGCGAGCCTGATGATGTTTCTGACCAGGACGGCCACAAACATGCCCACGATCAAAATAAATACCGCAACAATGATATTCGGTATGAAAAGCACGACCTTTTGCATTAAAGCCGCGGCCGTGGTCAACCCCACAGAGTCGAGGGCGATCACGATGGAAATCAATAAGGCCAGCCAGTAACAGATAATGCCTATCAATTCCGAAAGACTCTGCTTGATGCCGCCTTTGGCAAGCATGGCATCCAATTCATAACGTTTGGAAAGATCATCAAGCTTTAAAATTTTCAACAATTGGGTGATCCCCTTCTTGGCGACTAATTCGGAAATAATAAGGCCAAGAATGAAGATAAGGAAAACCATCAGCAACTTGCAAACAAACAAACCAACCTGTGCTAAAATCATCTTTGCGGGCGGTATAAAAATTGATTGCAAAGTCTCCATTTACAACCTCCTTTAAGGCTTCCCAACCTCACTGTTGGTTACCAACCCCATTGTTGGCTGGTATTATTTTATCAAGCCCAAAAGGCCTTTAAAAGGCAAAATGAGATTATTTTGAAAGATTATTTTACGATTATCCCTGATTTAGGAAACGTTGCCGTGATCCGAAGAGTCGTCGCCTGGAGAAATGCTGTCATCACTGCTGACAGAAGGCCAAACGCCGGTTGAAGAAGACTGGCTGCCCATGGACGGGTCCCTGGCTTGGGCCAGGGCGAAGTTGGCGGCAGCACTTACAGCTAAAAGCAATAACAAAACAATCCTTATCATGTTTATATTTTAACATAAAGCTTGGCCCAAAGACCTTATTTTTGAACTTTTTAACCGGGATTGTCCAACACCTCTTCCCTTAACTGCTGGGCCCTTTTAAGATGCAGCGCCAAGCGCTGCTTAGTATCCTCCAAAAACATCTTGATCTGCTTATCCTGCGGATTTTGACTGTAGATCCAAACCAAGGCATTCGAATATCCCCTGATCAATTCCCAAATGAATTCCCTGGAAAAATCGTCCTTATCAAGGGGCGCCAATTTAATCAGGATGTCTTGGCCCAAATTGCGCCAGTGCGTGATCAAGGCGCTGTCCTGCGGCGGCGCTGATCCTAAATACCGGGTAAGCTCCTTGTCCCAGTCCAAATTCATCTGATGGTCGATTTGAATCAGCTTCGCGTAATGCAGCACCACAGGATCGATGTTCTTGCCTTGGGCCAGGTCGGCGATCTTGCTTTCATTCTGGTCGATGATGGAGATGACCTTAAGAATCTGCGCATCGTCGCCGGGTTCAGCCACGTTCTGGGCCCTGGCCGCATTTACGGCCACAAGAAAGCAAAAGATGAAAAGCAGGGTTTTGGCTAAATCGCTCATAAGACCTATCCTTGACGAGAACCTTAACAAATTTAAAATTAAGCAGGGATGAAAATAAAATGAGGAATTTTAAAGAATTTAAGGAAGTTTAGGGAGTTTGCAGCTTTTGTTGCAGTTCGCTGATGATGGGCACGTTGAGGGCCGGATGGATCTCGACGATCTGGGGCACAAAACCCTGGATCTTTTTAAACGGGGTCAGGTCCTGCTGAACCCAAGGCAGCGGCACGCCGTTGCCGTCGCGCTTGATGAGCATGTTCAAGTTGGCGGCGTTTAAGTCGATACCACCCTGTTTCTTCATTGATTCGGCGATCAGGGCGTTCTCCCTGGAAGAACTCATGGCCGGATTTGGATTATTGCCATTGGGCAGTTGCCTCAAATCACCACGAAGCTCATCATAAGTATGATCAACGCCGTAACTAAAACCATCAAAACTAAAATAATGCATATGTATGCCTTGACCATTAGAGGTAAAGACCATATTCAGCTTTCCTGCTTCATTAAGATACACCTTATGCTGCGAAACTTTTCCCGCTGGGAAGGAATTAAACAATGTCCCTGCCATGCCCTCACCCGTGCCATCATAAAAAACATGGATCACGGCATTGGAAGGCGTGTTCCGGCGCAGCCAATCGATGGTCCTATTTAGATTTTCAGGCATGACATTTTCCGTCATGATCTGGTTCTGCCCGGGGACGGTCACAACAATAGCAACCCCGCCCTTGTTAATCACCAACTTTTTAGACGGGCTATTTGGGCTGACATGCTCGACATAGCCGGGTTGGATTTCAGTGGCCCTGGACAATTCCAAATGCTGCTTGACCGGGTTCCAGGCCACAAGCGTTGTGGCCGCCACGCCTCCTGCCACCGCCGCTGCCGTAATAAGCTTTTCCCTGAAGGGATTTCTCCTGGTGTTTGACACCATGGCCGCGTTAGACTCTTCCGGAGGCTGGAAAAAGATGATCCTGTCGTTCACAGGCTGGCCTTGGTATCGCAAGGTCAATAAATTCTCCCTGTGCACCTCATTAAATCCAGTCACTATCCTGTCTTGGACGGTATCAATGGCCCCGCTCATGGGATATTGCGACGCTTTGGCAAATTCGTAACCGGCATTCCGGGCCGCCTGCATGAATGTTTCCACAGATCCGAAATTACTTTGAATGGCAGGGATCAGCGCCCTCAAATTAGCTAAATTCTTATAACTGCTGTCCACGAAGGTGCGGACTTTCTCGGCCATCATGGCAGGATTGGCCGCAGCCTGCGATTGGATCCTCAAATAATTTAAGACTTTGCCCATTTGCAAACCGGAAGAAGGCTTTTGTAAAAGCCCGTTCACATTATCAGGGACCCTTTCTTTAAGAGCCTCAAAGTCACCGCCTACCTGACCGGTATGCATGACGACTTTAAGTTGAGGGAACCTTTCCTTCAGATTTTTTGCCAATTCAAGGCCATCCATGACAGGCATTTGTTGATCGGTGACAACCCCCCAAAATTCCCCCGGATTTCCCGCGATCATGTCCAGAGCCTCCTGGCCATTTGTGGCCTCTTTGACCCTAAACCCTTCTGAGCTTAAAATCATCGTCACCAATGATCTTATTTGCACATCATCATCCACTACTAAAACAGTAAACTGAGCGTTTTCCTTGTTTGCCGAGGGACTTGGCAACTGAGCCGCCTGTTGCGGGGTAATCATGGCCGGATTAGCATAAACAACCCTGAAACTGTCCGTGGCCTTGTCGTATTCATAATCCAAATGTTCAAAAACAGGACCCGACAGGTTCGGAGCTACACCCCAATCTGCCAGTTGACTCTGAAGCTTTCCTAAAAGGGCACGGCTGATGGCCCAATTCTTTTCGCCCTCCTGCTTGGCCCTCGTCAACTGATCAGCGGGGATATTAAATGAAGGGAAAGACTGGTTCTTCATGTGGTCGACAAACTGATGGGCCAATCTTTCGGACTCTGCGGTCATCGCCGCATTCCTGGGAGACGCAGCGGGTCGAGTCACGGCTGGCAGCGCAGCATTTCCGTTGGCGCCTATAAAATTGATTTTGACATCATCAGCCTTCTCCTGCTCGCCTTGGAAATCAACTGGCACGATCCCATTGGCACGCATCAGCATCTGAAGAAAACGCCACCGATTTTTTTTGACCACAAATTCCTTACCCGGCGGATAAACCCTGTTAGCATCTTCAATATTTTTGATCTCGATGGGCTTGCCTGAAAAACCCTTCCAACCGCCGGAGAAATACTTCCGGGGAATCTCTTCGTTGGTGTACCGGTCGTAATCGTCTTTAATGTAATTAAAAACGCCTTTCTTAAAAGCCCTTAAATATTGCCTGTAAATGACTTCATTATTGGCAGGGTCCTGGTCAACGCCCTTGACCTTGTCCTTGTCAGCGTAAACCATACCTAAAAGTGATTTCTTCAATGCGGCCTTGTACCAGGTGGCCAGTATCATGCCGCTGAACATCTGGCGCAGGTTGGCAAAATTTTTACCCTCATTGACTTCCTTTTCCAATTCGGGCAGGACCACTTCCCGGATTACTTGAGAACCAATGGCATGGGTGTCATTGACCGCACGAGCGGCATCAGGATTGGAAATGGCGGTATGCTTTTGCAACGAAAGGTAATCTTCTTCCAGCATCACCTTAAGATGGCTTTGGACAATGTAGGCGCTGTTGCCGCTTTCATAAACAATGGCCTGGTCCGGCACGATCCACACCTTGTTAAACGTGTTGACCGGAACGTCCGTCGTATGGTATTCATCCCAGGCGCGCTGATAAACCTTGTCCCAGAATTTTTTGCCGAGATTGCTCTCGGGATAAAGCATGGTTGAGGTGAGCTGCTTGAGGATATAATCCTCAGCCAGCAGGTCACGGCCCATGACCGTCTTGCCAAAATCGTTCTGGATAATGCGGTCTTTTTCGTAAGGCGAAAGGTTGACCCACTGATGGTCATCGGGGATGGTCAGGGAGGCCAAAAAGTATTTGACCAGTTTTTTGTATTCTTCCCGCTTTTGGGCGGTGTCCATCTCCACATCGCCCCTGTTGATGAGAAAATCGAACTGCAAGGGATTGTCGGGATGGACGGTCATGCCCAGCAAATGGGCAGGGGTAAAATCACCGCTTAAATGCACCATCATCCCCGGCGCCGGCAGAACCGGCACCATGGACACCTGTGCATAGGCAGGGACCTGCAGCGGGGTTGCTGCAAAAGCAACGGCCATAAAAGCAGAAACGACTCTGCGCAAATGTCTTAACATAGACCTGTCAATATTAAGGGTATATGGGGGCATATACACTCTCCAAACTCCATCCACTCTAAGTAAAGGGTGCCATATAAAGGCGTTGTTGTCAAGGCGCGGCGGGGTTACTTTTTTGCAGCAATTTTTTAATGCATTTAAGCGATTCTTCATCCACCTGGGTGAAATAAACCGCAAAACCTTCTCCCGGAACAATGCGGGAAATGCGGGCAGTGGCAGCGATCTTCGCATTGGGATCTTCCGCATAACCCTCAATGGTGATGCCGATCTCATCATTAACATTTAAATAAAGGATATTTTTGATTTTGATAAAGGCGCTGTTAAGAGCAAGATCCTTAAGCTGGCCTTTAACGCTTAATTGAGAACCAATGCTGATGGTGGCCGGGATTTCCAGGTTGACGCGCGGCTGGCTGCGCTGTTCGTTATTTCTCATGGGATTAGGCATATCAATGCAAATAAAGAGCTGATCCGAGGATGGCCCGGTAGGTCATTAAGCCGCGGATCACGGTCAAGCCCCCTAATAAGATGATTATATTCATGTTTAACCAAACATTACCTCTGCTCCACCGCCAAAGGTCAACTGCGGCCAGGGAAAACATCAATATGTCCGCTGGAACTAAGAATATCAGATAACGGTCGAAAAATCCAAACTGGAAATGAGGCGTGAACAAATGTATGGCCATGATTAAACATCCGCTACTTAAGAATAACAAAAAGATCAGCAAAAAGAAAGCGTTTGAAAATGTTCTTTTTTCCCGCAGGAACAGGACCCAGGCGATCAGGGCATAAACCACATAAATGAACAAGTGCTCAGGCATGACGGCATCAAATAGGATCGTCAGGAAAAAGAAGGTCTTGATCTTGAATTCCGGGACAAGCAGGTAATAGAACAGGAACACCACCGTTGGTAAAAGAATGTTCCAAATAAAAGGGGACAGTCCCCTTTTTTGAAAAAGGGGACTGTCCCCTTTTAGCAAAAGCATGATGCCGATAATCCAAATCTGCAGAATAGCCGCCGGCGTGGTGAACACCAAAAGCAGGTGCACCCATGGCATGTGACGGGCCGCCTTGGATTTGGGATCATGCACCATTGAACAATAAAGCAGCAGCTGGATCGTGGTCAACAAAAACCACAGCGAATAGGGCCTGGCCTCCACCCAATACATCCATACCATCGGCGAAACCAGGGCCGTTACAAGAGCAAAGACCGCGGCTTGAATAGAAAAAACCCTGGCAAAATAATAAAAGATAAGCGCCAGCCCCAGGGACATGTACAGGTTGGGCAAAAGGCGCATGATGATCTGCGCTTTTCTGTCAGGCAGGTCAAAGGAAGCTTCCTTGGGCAGATCGGGATAATGAAAAGAAAAAATATTGGACACCAGCTTCTGCCCCACGTAAAAAAGCGGGCACTTGTTGCCGTCGGGAAAATTCAGGGTGAAGATATCCAGATAGGAAGGATGATCAACGCTGACATGCTGGCTGAAGCTCTCATCGATCCAAATAAGCTTATGTTGGCTTAATTGAAATCCGGTCCACAAGAGCAGAACGAACACCAGCGCACTTAAACCTAAATTGATGCCGCGATTAAAACGCATAAAGCTCCAGATCCATTTTCTTGATGACGGCCAGGGCCTGTTTGTCGGATGCCGATTGGTTGATGAGCCGGACCAATTCCATGGCGGCCATATACGAGGTTTTCAGATGCTCCACCGTTGCCGGCACCATCCCCTTGCCTCCGGCCTTTAAAAGCGCATCATAAACGTATTGGGAAGCATACAGCCTCTCCAGGCTTTTGGTGGGATCCAAATGCAGCATTCTTTGCAGCAAATCTGCAGCCTCCTGATAACGGGACCGGCGGATATCCAACACAGCCAGGTTATAATAATTCCAGGAATACAGAGGATCGTAAAAGATGGCCTTATCCAAATAATCAGATGCCTTGGCATCGTCCCCTAAATAGTGATAACAGCAGCCCAGGATCCCGTAGGCATCGGTGAGCGCCGGATAAGCCTTAAGCATATTCTCGTAAAAGTCGGCATAATAACGGATCTTGGGCTTATCGATGGGCGCGTGCCCGATGTTAAGCTTCCAAAAATAATCCATCGAGGAGGGCATGAGACGCCCCACAGCACTCATGCGGGCCAGTTTAAAGGTGCGGACCACATTGCGTCCATAAGTAAAAAAGACACAGAGCATCAAAATGCCAAGGAGAATGTTAAGCAGCGGGAATAAAAAAGTCTTTAAGGGCTTTGCAGAGAGCATCGATCTCCTTGATGGAATGAGCGCTTGAAACGAAGAAAGATTCCAGGTCGGCCGGCGGAAGGTAGATCCCGCGGCGCAATAAATGATAAAACAATTTGGCATAAAGTTCATCGGATGAGGCCTTCCTGGCCTCGAGGTAATTGGAAACGGGATTTTCGGAAAATCGGATACTGATCATGCTTCTATAGTTGACCAAATGAGCGGCCGCCTTGGCCTTCTTCAGATCAAGGTTGGTGCGAAAGACAAAGTCATCGCACAGCGCGTTAAGTTTCTTGTACATGCTTGGGGTCAAGTTCTTTAATGCCGCCAGCCCCGCCTCCATCACCACCGGCGTGCCTGAAAAGGTGCCTGCCTGGTAGACCCCGCCCAAAGGCGCCAGGTGTTTCATGATGTCCTTGCGGCCGCCGTAGGCGCCGACGGGGAACCCACCGCCGATGATCTTGCCCAAACAGGTCATGTCGGGGATGATGCCAAGATCGGCCTGCACGCAGCCCAAATTGGAACGAAAGCCGCTCATCACCTCGTCAAAGATGAGTACGATGCCGTATTTTTTCGTCAAGGCCCGCAAGGTCTTCAAAAAATCCATGGTGGGGTTGATGACCCCCATATTGCCGGCCACCGGTTCAACGATCACACAGGCGATCTCATTATGGTGGCGCTCGATGGCATGGACCAGCGTTTGAGGATCATTGAAAGGCAGACTGATGGTGTCCTGGACGTGGGCTTCCGGTATTCCTTTACTCGAGGAAACCGGCAGGAAAGCCACCCCGGAGCCGGCCATGGCCAGAAGATCATCGCTATGGCCGTGGTAGCAGCCGTCGAATTTGATGATCTTGGAACGTTTGGTAAAACCCCGGGCCAGACGTATGGCGCTCATCGTCGCCTCGGTGCCGGAATTAACGAAACGCACCATGTCGATGGATGGCACATGTTTGACAATGAACCGGGCGATCTCTATTTCAGGCTTGGACGTGGTGCCGAAGCTTGTTCCCTTGTTAACGGCCTTTTGCACCGCAGCAAGGACTGCCGGGTGGCGGTGGCCCAAGATCAAGGCGCCCCAGGAAAGGCAATAGTCCGTATACGAGCGGCCGCCGGTGTCATAAAGTTTACTGCCGCGCCCCCTGTCCATGACCAAAGGATGGCCGCCTACGGCCTTAAAGGCGCGGACCGGGCTGTTGACGCCGCCCACCATCACTTTTTGCGATATCCGAAAAAGGGGACTGTCCCCTTTTTTTATTCTATCCATTTCAGGGCGTCCTTGGCGTGATAGGAAATAATGATGTCGGCGCCGGCGCGCTTCATGGAGGTCAAGGTTTCCAATACGAGCGTTCGCTCGTCGATCCATCCCTGCCGGGAGGCGGCCTTGACCATGCTGTACTCGCCGCTGACATTATAAGCCACAATGGGCATATGGAGTTTGCGGCGAAGCAGGTTAACGATGTCCAGGTAAACCAGGGCCGGCTTGACCATGACCATATCTGCACCTTCGTCCAGATCCTGCAAGGCTTCCTTCAAGGCTTCCCGGCTGTTGGCCGGGTCCATCTGGTAGGTCTTGCGGTCGCCGAAACCCGGCGCGGAATGGGCCGCTTCGCGGAAAGGCCCGTAATACGCCGAAGCGTATTTGACGGCATAGGACAATAACCCGACGTCCTGAAAATTTTCCTTGTTGAGCGCCTGGCGGATGGCGGCCACCCTGAAATCCATCATGTCCGAAGGGGCCACAATATCGGCGCCGGCCTGGGCATGGCTTAAGGCCATCTTGGCCAACACCGGCAAGGTCTTATCATTATCGATCTGCTGGTTTTGCACAATGCCGCAATGCCCGTGGGTCATGTAGGCGCATAAACAGACATCGGTCACCACGCAAAAATCAGGAAAATGCCTTTTGACGGCCTTGATGGCCGCCACGACCGGACTGCCGGCGGCATAAGCGTATTTGCCGGTATTGTCCTTTTGGCTGGAGACGCCGAAGAAGATCCCCCCTTTGCCGCCCAGACGGACGTACGCTTCGACTTCCTTAAGCAGTAGATCGATGGAATACCGGCCGATGCCGGGCATGGAATCGATGGTTTCCTTTTTATTTTTGCCGTCAACGACGAAAAAAGGCTGCAAGAGGTCCTGCGGCGTCAACTGCGTCTCGCGCACCAGTCCGCGGATAGCGGCCGTACGTCTTAGCCTACGATAACGATGTGGCATAAGGATATCCTTCTTCCTGTAAAGTTTTCAAAGTGACCGGCCCTTTGGCCAGGATCTGCCATGAGACCGGTATTGTACCATAATCTATCAAAAAATTCTTTACCGTGGAAGGGCTGGTAAAAATTATGCCGTCGATCAACTCTGAGGGCAAATCCCGGCGGGCGGGTTTGACATTCCGGTAAATGGCCACTTCCGTGACCAGGGCCCCTTCCTTTTCCAGCGCTTCCTTTAAAAAGGGGTTCGGCAGATTGGAACGCGGGAACAAAATACGTTTGCCTTTCAACGCCGCCTCCTGCTTGATGGCCTTAAACAGGCCTTCAGCCGTTTCTTCCTGGGAAACAAGGGCAGGTTCAATACCATGGTCCTGCAGTGCCTTCCTGGTCTTCTGCCCAATGGCGGCAAAGATTTTGGCGCTCCAATCAGTCTTGGGATCAATGGAACGAAAGGTATCGACAAAGTTTTGGGCCGCATACCAGCTGGTGCAAATGACCATATCAGCGGCATCAAAGGCCTTGCGTAAATCTTCCTGCTGGGGCTTGTTTAAGGAAACGGCCTGGATCTCGATCATGGGCCAGTGAATGATCCGACCCAAATGGCGATAGATTTCCGGATGGGTGCCGCAATGCAGGAAGGTCTTTGTCCTGGCCGGCCGGTAAAAGTCCACTGTCTTACCGACAACAATAAGCGCCGGAGGTTTCATTTCGTGGGTTTGGATCAATACCTCTATATCCGCAAGAACGCCTTTAACGATCTCTTCCTGGGGCTTGGTGCCGTTGGCAATGATCATGACCGGCGTATCATCGGCCCATCCGGCCTGGCGCAAAGATTTGACGATAATGCCCAATTTGGTCAAGCCCATGAAAAAAACAAGGGTGTCGGCCTCGGGAACGGCAATGGTTTTGGGATGGTCCTGGTCTTCATCGGATTCATGGCCGCTTAAGAAAGCCACCGACGAAGAAAGGCCGCGGGCCGTCAAAGGAATCCCTAAGGACGAGGGAATGCCAATGGCCGCGCTGATGCCCGGCACCACCTCGACGTCAATATGATAGGCCCGCAAATACTCAAGCTCTTCCGCTCCCCGACCGAATATAAACGGGTCCCCCCCTTTGAGACGGACAACATTCTTGCCCGCAAAGGCCTTTTCCTTAAGCAGCTTTGAAAGTTCCGCCTGGGGCAGCGAATGCCCGCCTTTGCGTTTGCCGGCATAGATATGCTCGGCTTGCGGCGCGTGCTTAAGCAAGGACATGTCCAACAAATAATCGTAGACGACACAATCAGCTTCCTTAAGGGCCTTGAGCCCTTTAAGGGTCATCAACTCGGGATCACCCGGCCCCGCCCCCACCAAGGTGACCTTGCCGTATCGGCGGCGGACGTCGATGCGGCTGAACAATTCTTCCAACCGGCGGTCATTGCAGCGGCCCACCACAGCCAGCTGGCCTTGCAACGGCATGCCTTCCCAGGGAAAAATATCCTTGATCTGGTCTTCCAGCTTTAAACGCTTAAGCGCGCAGGCCGCCACCACAACCCCGTCGACTTGTGCCTCCTTGACCATTTGCAGGCGCTCATGAATGGTGCCTCGTATTTGGATGATCTTGGCATCGGGACGCATGGCCAGAATTTGCTGCTGGCGCAATACGCTGCTGGTGCCGATCCTTGGATTGGGCGGCAAATCCTTCCAGGCCACGCGGCCCGCCCAGGCGTCCTTGTCTTCGAAACCTTTGGTCAACGCAAAGATCTTCAGGCCTTCGTCCAGCTGTTGCGGCAGGTCCTTGGCGCTATGCACGGCAATATCGGTTTGTCCCGCCAGCAAGGCCCGGTCAATCGCATCGGTGAAAAAATTATCCGGGGTTTGGGTCAGGGGCGTTGTTTTATCCTTATCGCCTGCAGTTTCGATCTTGATGATCTCAAAAGCGATCGGCTTGCCGCACGCTTTCATTTCCCCGGCGATCTCTTCGATCTGCGCCAGGGCCAGCGGGCTTGAACGGGACGCTATTTTTATTAAAAGTGAAGACGTCATATGTGTGACATTTTAGACCAAAACGTACTGGTCAACCACGTACTGTGAAAACGGCAAGGAGCAGGTAAAGGCCGGCGAGACGGCGTTTAGAATGTGGATGCTTTTACCATCGCCCTCCACCACAAAATCCTGGACCAGCTTCAGGCTTTGTTTGTCCAACAGCTGGGCCCTGATGCCCGGCTTGCTCCAGTCGGTGAAGCCTTTGGGATCGACATATTTGACCAAACCTAAGGCCAGGGAGATGAAATAATTCTTGTTGTATTTGCGCAACTCCTCGTGGGCCAGGGAACGGAAATTAAAAGCATTGGTCAGGTACAACTTGGATTCAAAAAACAACACCTCAGACATTTCCTGCGAGGAAAAGCCGCTCTTGCCGTTATAATTTTCCCGCCAAAAGGCCGGGATGGCGGTAGGCCCGATCTTGATATCACCGCCGACGGTCTTGGTGTAATGCACGCCTAAGAACGGATTCTTCAAATTGGGAACCGGATAAATATTCATCGCCACGTCGGTTTTGTTCTTTGTGTATTTTAAATAAAGGCCTTTAAAGGGAATCATGGTGTATTTAAGGCCAAAGCCAAAATCACGGGCCACCTGGTCAGCATAAAGGCCAGCGGCATTGATGACCTTGCCCGCTTCAAAATCGCCTTGCGTCGTTTCCAACACATTGTCCTTGCGGCTTAAATATTTGGTGTTGTAGGAAAATTCAACCCCCAGTTTCAGAAGGTCATTCTTGATCGAGGCGCAGACTTCCTGCGGGTCGATGCTGGCCGTATCCGGCGAGTATAAAGCCTTGCTATAGGTCTTGACGTTGGGGTCAAGATCAAAAACCTCCCCCTCATCGATGAGCCTCACATTGGAACCGTTACGCTGCCCCCGCTGCAAAAGCTCATGCAGCTGGCCCAACTCGTGCTCGTTCTGGGCCACGACCAGCTTGCCGCATGCGTTGATCTTCAAGCCCCTGGCCTTCACGTAGGCCTTCATGGCCTTGTTGCCTTCAACCGTGAATCTGGCCTTAAGGCTGTCGGCAGTATAATAAAAACCCGCGTGCAGCACGCCGCTGTTGCGGCCGGAAGCATGGTAGGCTTCGCCGGGTTCCTTGTCCAAGATCAGAACATCAGATTGCGGTTTACGGGTTTTGACAGCCAATGCGATGGTCAGGCCGATAATGCCGGAGCCGATAATGATGAAATCATATTTTTTCATAAAACTTTCCTGAATTTGTTAGAATGAGAAAAAGAATTATAACACAAGGGAGAAAACTATGAATAAAATAACCGTGTTCTTATGCATTCTGGTGATGGCCGCGGGCTTCTGCCTGGCCTGGACCCTGCAAGGTAAGGCCGCCCCGGCAAAGGGCTTTGCCGGCGTCATTCCCTTCAGCACTTCCAGCGACCGCATAGGATTTTTTGACCAAAATACCGGCAAGATCTACATGTATGACAACAATATAAACCAATGTTTGTTCATAGGCCAAATACAAACCCTTGGCCAGCCTATCCAGGCGGCGCGGCCCACGGGGAGTTAAGATGAGCGTCAACCACCCCTTTGTCATGACCGTCAAACCCGGGCGTTACGTCTGGTGCAGCTGCGGCCTGTCCCAAAAACAGCCGTTTTGCGACGGCTCCCACGGCCCCACCGGCATGAGGCCGATGTTCGTGGAGATCACGGAAGAAAAACAGGTGGCCTGGTGCGGCTGTAAGATTTCCGGATCCAAGCCGTTTTGCGACGGGTCGCACAAAAAATTGGATTAATAATAAAGCGTCATGCCGCTAAGCAGGCCTTCTTCGTGGGTCTTGCTGGTCGGTTCATAATAACCGTCCGGTGAAACGTTGGAAGCATTGATCTTCCAATAGGTAAAATACGGCGTCAGGTCCAGGGACATATTGCTGGACAGGTAGAATTTGATGGGCGCCTTGACCAATGCGCCCCATACACTTCCCAATTTAAAAGTATATTCGAGGATATCGGCATACATCCGGGGGTTGATGGCAAACAGCAATTCCCCATCCAGACCGACGGATAACTTCTTAAGAATCGGATACTTAAATCCCCCGCCGAAACCCGTGTACACCCAATAATATTTTTCATGATATTGCGGCAGGACATTCTGGCCCCTGTTCCAAACCCGCTTGCCGCCGTCCACATACCCGTAAATTTCGCCTTTGCCCAGGAACGTATTGTAGCCGCCCAATTTGACGCCCATCTGGTCCACGGTTGACTTCTGTGTGGTGTTATAAGGACCGCCGCCTATTAATGCCCCCTTATAACGGATATTATTGGCAAAGGGCTTATAATAATAACCTTCGATAAAGGGTTTGCCGATTATCCAATCATTGAAATTGATCGCATTGGGGCTGCGGTATCCTGCCGCGTAGTACATGCCCCGTTGGGTGCCCATGTCCTCATCCAATTTATCCAGTCCGTCCCATTCGGAGTAATGAACATGGTTGATGTCCCAGGCGGCCGTGGCATAAAAACGGTGAAAAGTGCTTTGTTGGGGTCTTTTTTCAGCGACAGGCACGACAGAGGGAGGTGCCGGGGGCGGTTGAGGAAGGCGGCCTGTCTGCAAATCCCTCTCCACCACGTCCAGCTGCTGATCGACGATCTGCATGTGCTGCTCATCAGCGGCAGCGGGGATAATGGCAAGGCCATATATCAATAATGCGCATAGCCCGCAGGATCTCCATTGGTTCATAAAAATATTTTGAACCAAATCAAGGGGAAAACAAGCAGAAACCTAAAAAAATTCAGGGATTGACCAGACCCATGACACTAAGGACGATCCGTCCATGCAAGGCGCCTGAGGCTTCGGAATATTTCTCCAAACTTAGATCATTGATAAAATAAAAGTTCGGCGGCGCCTGCAGTGAACTTAAAAAACGCACCATATCGAGCCACTCGCCGTCCACCTGAAGCTCCACGCTCAAAAACCGCGCCCCCTTCTGAGCGGTTGATTTGCGCGGCTGCATATTGGAGATATGGATATTGCTTTCCTTGGCCGCTGATTCTATTCTGGAGACCATTGCCGGCATCTGCTCATCTTCCGGGCCGGCCACCCCGACAAGCTGCACGAATTTCTTATATTCGCCCTCGATGGCCGGGCCCTGGGCCACCAGTTGATTGGCCCGCTGCAGTTTCTGGTCCACCAGGCGCAGTTCGTCATCAACGTTCATGGCGCCTTCATGGATGGGCCTGATCACGCCTTGGACAAGAATAAAAATAACGAACAACCCAACGGTGATGGTCAATATGATCATTTCCCTGCGGGACAATTTTTTCATGAATGTCCTCCGGCGTTACGTAAAGTAGAGGATATCTTAAAATATTCCATCTCGCCTTGCTGCCCCACCCGCTTGTTGACATAATCAAGGGCCACATTGGCAAAATAAGAAGAAGCGACCATGTTTTTTTGAAATTGATTAACGGCTGCCGGAGTGGATGAGACGCCTTCAAACGACAAACCCTTATTGTCACTGCTGACGGTCATGACCGTTAAATAGATCTGAGGCGGCATGATCCGGTAAAGCTCATTGGCTAAATCCGAAAACACCAGACGTCCGTGCACCAGGGTCTCAATATCCTGCATTTTTTTCAATTGGTCTTCGGCCTTAAACGATTTTTTTTCAACGGCATGCAACCTGCCTTCCAGCCCGGCCAGTTGGATCTTCTTGGCAAGATAACCTGATCCCAGCACCAGCCCCATGGAAATGACGGCTGCGATCAGCCATGCCCCTGTAACAATCCACTGACGTTGGAGGCTACGCTGCTGTTGGGCCTGCCTGACCGTCCCCGGGATCAAATTGACGGGCGGCGGCTCTTCGCTGAAGGCGATTCCAGCCAAGGAAAAAAAAGAAGCCCCCTCCACCGTCATCGAGGAAGGCCATTGCCCTCCCACGAGCTCCATGGTTTGCGTCAGCAATTCCCTGACGATCAGATGGGACCCTGCCTTTGATATTTCTACAGCCAGCGGGTGGGCCCTGTCATCGGAACTGATCAGTAAGACGGTCTCCACGCTTTTGGAATCGCTGTCTCGGAAAGTGTTTTGCGTCAATTCCCACTGGGTCAAGATTTCCTTGAATCTGCCCTCTTTGATCTGGCGAAGACCCGCCGATATTTCCCTCGAAGTCAACCATTGGTTACGGTCACAGAGGCAAATTTCCGTACGGTCAAGGTCCAAATCGAATACCGCGCAAAGATCGTCCGCAGGGCCTTGCAGGCGGCGGAACAACAGCCATAAACCCACCGAAGAAATGGTGATCCCGCTGACAGGGATCCTTGCCTCGTCAAAAATACGCCAATAGCGCGTGGCGATTTCCTGCGGGATCACGATCACCGCCACCTTGGAATGTCCGTACTGGGTCTTGGATAAAACCTGAAAATCAAGGTCCACCTCTTCCCTGGCATAAGGAATTTGGCCGCCTATTTGCAGATCAATCATGGCACGTATTTCATCCTCATCATGGGAAGGCAGGACCATGGAGCGCAAGATGGCCCGTGAACGCGGAATGACAACAGTGACCCGGCTCTCGGCCAGGTTTAACTTTTGGCTCCGGACAAAGGAGGACAGCGTCTCACTGATCTGGACATCATTCTGCCCGTCCACATGGATCACCTCCACGTCCGTGACTTCATTTTGAGGCAAGGCGACCTGCAAAAACTTAACCGTCTTCTCGTTAATATAAAAAGCAATGTTCGATTTCATGATCAATCCCTTTGCCAGGCGATTATCTTTGCTGCTTCGCCCGGCAGCCGCCGGATCACAGCCTCCACCACAGTACGCGCCCCGCTGTCAGGATCCACACCGGCCACCCGCGCACGGTAATACCCCGAAGTGCCTTCCTGAAGGACCGGCGGCCAATTGGCATCATCGGTACCGGCAATGGATGCCGCGCCGTCATCGACGGTAAAAGACTGACTGTCGGCCCCGTCGCGGATGGCGCAGGCTTCATTGATGATATTATCCGCGTTGGCCGCCGGATTGACCCTGGCGGCCGCATGAGCCACAGCCTGAATGACATCATTATTGGCCGTATCAACATTGATCCATAATCCGTCCTTGGTGCTGCCGTAAACAGTGACGTCATCCTTGATTTGGTCAAAAATTTCCCTGCTCATGCCGTTGACTTCCAACAGCTCTAAAATATTCTCAAAATGCTTCCTTTTTGGTTTTAGGAATGAATCATCCTGGGAAAATGAAGAATTCCTGCCCGATGCCTGGGAGATGCCTCCCATGTAGTTGACCACCGACAGCGCCAAGGCATCGGCATCGGATTGGGACAGCCCTTTAAGCTGGAACAAGGCGCTTAGGATCTGATAATTATTGGTACTGATGGCGTTGATATTGATGCGGCCGCCCTCATCCCTTAACCCATATGCCAAGGGCTGGCTGTCGTTGTAATTGTGCGCCTGCCATCGGACGACGGCATACGCCCCCCCGCCGGTATCGACATGGGAAAAAACATCCTGGGGAGTCTTGGCCGGATCAATTAGGATGCCGGAGGCATACAGGGTGTCCTTGGGCGAAGGCGATTTTTGCAAAAGATCGAGGATACGGCTGATCTCCGCCCGCGCCGACGCGTAGCCGCGCAGCTTCCCACGGTAATTGCTCAGCAAGGAAACCTCCAGACTGGAGCGCCTGCTTAAAGACCAGGCCATCAGAGACAAAACCAATAAAACCCATAAGACCATGATTAAAGTGACCCCTTTGTTGTTCATCATCAACCCGCCAATGGCGCCAGAAAAATATCCCGCTTGAAACTTAGATTGGGTTGGACATTCCCCGGGTCATATAGAACAAAACGGCAGCTGACCGCCAGCGGCAGGCCCTTCTTGTCCCAGGAATCCTGGTAATCAAGAGCTTTGGCCCCCAGCGTATTCAGATCTTTCGATTTAGCCGTGTACCGGCAGTTGAAACTTCCCCTTTTCAATTTGGAGGTGACAACCTGGATGGACGTATCATTGTCTGCGTCATTAAGCCAGTCCGCCAGGCTGCTTTCCTGACGCAATAAATACTCGACCGGCGCCCGGCCGGCGAGATTACGGCGGCTGGGATTGGTCACGCGGCCGATAAAGGACTGTCCCCCTCTTCCCCTGACCGATGAACTGCTGTAATAACTGACCCGTTTAAGCCCGCGTGACGTTTGTGTGATGAAGGAAAAGCCGTCCTTCTCTCCGTCAAAGATAACGGCATCGGCATAGCTGGCGGAAAGGTCGAGGCTGATGCTGTTTTCCAAATCATGCGTCATGGACCGGTCAGCCAGAAGCACTTCCATATAATCGTTAAACACATGCCTCATCCTGTCATCCAGCCTCACGCCTGACCAGAACATGCTGTAAACAGCCGCGCCGATGATGGCGGCAATGGCCAGGCCCAACAAAAGCTCAATGAGCGTGAATCCTTTATGTTGTCTGGTTGGCGGCATAATTCCCATTGGGGTTATAAATGGCTGTTGTAATAACCAGACGATTGTGGGCCTGGCCCGCCGGCCAATTTAACTGCAGCCGGACCTCTTCTAAATGACTGTTGATCGTCTTTGTCAGGGCTTGGGCCGAAAAATCCTCATAAGGGGCCTCTAAGGCCAACGGGGCGGCGTTCAGCAGGTCTTCACTGGCCGTTGTCGCATATAAAAGTCCCAGCCTGTTTTCCATGGCGGTCAAAGCCCTGACCGTTTCCTGATAGCGTAAGTCCGTTCGGAAATTCGTCAGCAGGGACTGCGTGATGAAGGTCAGGCAAATGCTGGCGATCAAAACCGTCAGGATGGCTTCCATTAAAATAAAGCCGGACTTAAGTTTATTCATTGACCCTTGTCATCCTTCCTATCACAACGGCCGATGAGAGTGTGATGGTTTGTTTCTTAGAACCCAGATGGACGGTGGCCGGATCGATGAGGCCGTCCGAATAGAACTTGATCGACCTCCTGTTGGTTTCAAGGTTGACGGAACCAGGAATATAATGCTTCCTTCCCAACGGGCCAGGCACAGCTTTAAAACCGCTCTCTTCACTGGTCTCTTCATTGACCAACACCTGCTGAACATCGTAGGAACGCCGGTCTTCGGAAAATACCAGGGCCAGGGAATGCCCCCGGCTTACGGCCATGGCCTGGGCCCAGCGGCTGATATCCAGCAAATCATCGACGGTCCTCTTTAGTTGGAAATCGGAATATCCTTTGGAAAAATTTGGAGCGGCCAGCCCCAGGATAATTCCCATAAGGACCAACACCATCAGGATCTCGATAAGAGTAAATGCCTTATTTTTCTTCATTGCCCCAATTATTGATGCTTTTGGCATCCTCCACCCCATCAGGGCCCACTGATGAGAGATCATAGCTCTCCGGGTTGTGCGTACCTGGTGCCGCATAAACATAGTCCCGGCCCCACGGGTCCTTGGGGACCTTTTTCTTCTTTAAGTAAGGGCCGTTCCATTGGGGCGGCACCGGCGGTATCGTTGGTGCCGCGATCAGGGCGGAAAGCCCCTGCTCGGTCGTCGGATATTGCCCCACATCCATGCGGTAGAGGTCCAGGGCCGTGGAGAGGTTCGACTCGATATCTGTCCGCGCCGCCGTGTTGCGGGCCTGTTCGCTGCGTCCGGCGATATTAGGCACCAGCATGGCCACGAGTATGCCGATAATGATCACCACCAGCATGATCTCAATTAACGTGAATCCAGTCCCTTTATGTTTCAGCATATCTTCTCCCTTACTGGATCATGGTATTCATTTGGAACATCGGCAAGAGCATGGCCACGATCATAAAGCCAACAATACCCACCACCATGACCAAAACCGCGGGCCCGAGGATGGTCACAAACCCTCCGGCCATTTCCTGGCTGGAGCGCTCGCAATTGGCTGCCAATTTATACAGACCGCTTTCCAATTTTCCGCTTTCCTGCCCGACAGCGATCAAATCCACCGCCATTTCTGGGAAAAGGCTGCTTGTTTTGATGGCTGCCGTCAGGCTCATCCCGGATTTGACCTTGGCCGTTATTTCCATCAGTTCTTCCTGCAAGAGACTGTTGTCAATGACCAGGGTGACGGATTCCAATGCGGATACAATTGGCACCCGGCTTTCCAGCAACATCCCGAGCGTCCTGGCAAAACGGCTTAATTCCGTATTCTCGATAAAACTTTTTAGTAAAGGGGTCTTTAATGCCACCCCGTCAATCCAGGCCTTTCCTTTTGGTGTCCGGATATAGGAACGGACCCAGAATACGGCCCCTGCGGCAACGGCGGCAATAAGCCACCAAAAATAGGCAAATAGTTGACTTAAGGCCACGACCATCCTCGTCATCAAAGGAAGCTGGGAGCTGTAATCCTCGAACATCAAGGTCAGCCGCGGCAGGACGAAGGAGAGCAAAACAAAGACCGTCAAACAGCCAACCGCAAATATGATCGCAGGATATAACAGGCTCGACTTGACCCGGGACTGCATCTGCATATCGGTCTCCAAAAACTGCGCCAGGCGGTTGAGAACCATAGGCAGCTGGCCGCTGGTCTCCGCGGCTTTAACGGTGTTGATATACATAGGCGAAAACACACCGGGCGGGCGGCCCAAGGCGGCTGACAGGCTGCCCCCTTTTTGAAGGACATCGCCCATGGATCTGATGACCTTGGTCATGGCCGGAAACTGGCGCTGCCTGCCCAAAAGCTCCATGCACCTCGCCAGCGGTATCCCTGCTTCCAAAAGATCGGCCAATTGCCTGGTAAACTGAAACAACGCTGTCTGTGAGACTCTAATGACGGGTATTCCGGTGATATTGGTCGGCAATACCACCTTCATCCAAAGCTTGATGTCAAAAGGGATTTGGCCGGCCTTGGTCAACTTGGACACCGCTTCGTTAAGGGTGTCGGCTTCGATGACGCCGCTGGTGATCTCCTGCGGCCCGCATTTGGCTTTATAAATGAATTGAGGCATAATCATGGCACGGGAACCGTGGATTTATCCTTGGGCAAGGGATTGTAATAGGTATAATTTCCCCCGCCTTGGAGAGCCTTGGAGGCATTGATATATTCTTCAGGATTGACGTGCACATCGCCGTTAATAATGTGGGGCGTCAGGAAAATGACGATTTCCGTTTTCTGTAAATTGCGGTTTTCCGAACTAAAGGCCTTGCCGATAATGGGCAGGTCTCCCAGAATGGGTATCTTGGTCTTGCTGTTGCTAAGCTCATCCTTCATCAGGCCGCCGATAATAATGGTGACCCCGTCCTTGACCCTGACAGTCGTCTGCACGGAATCCGTATCAACGATGGGGATAGACCCGCTGTTGGGCACGGGATAGGGAACGGGTTCGATGCTGGAGACTTCCGGCTTGATCTTCATGGTCACATAGCCGTCATTGTGGATAAGGGGGGTCACGTGCAATTTCACGCCCACATCGATAAAGGTCACGGTAGCGGAAGTGGTGGTGGTCACGGAATTGGCCACCGTTGATGAAGTGGCGTACGGCTGGCTGGTGCCGATCAAAATGCTGGCTTCCTGATTATTGATGACCGCCAGGCTTGGGCTTGACAAGGTCCTGGACTTGCCGAAGGTGTCCAGCACCTGCAGCACGTCATGGAAGGTGTTGCTGTTCATGGCGCCGATGGCCAGGGTGCCCACCCCTGTGGACGTGGCCGAGGCAGGCAAACTGAAATTGCTGGAGATTTGCGCCTGGGTATGGCCCAAATCCTTGATGACCTTGTCCCAATTGATGCCCATCTGGTAATCATCACCGAGGGTGATCTGGACGATCTTGGCCTCGATAAAGACTTCCTTGTCCTTCTTGTCCATGGCCTCGATCATGCCCGCGATCCGTTTGACCTTGGAAGGCGAATCCGTCACCACCAGCGTGTTGGAACGTTTATCAAACTCGATACTTCCCACATCCTTGGTCAGCATGGTCCCGATCGTCTTGGCCAGATCATCAGCCTTGGCATAACTGACATTAAATACCCTGGTCTCAAAGGGACTATCCAGGGTCTTGATATACTTAAGCAGCTGGTCGACTTTCTGGGGGGCATCTTCGATAATGATGCTGTTGGACTCCTCGTCCGCAATCACCTTGCCTTCCCGGCTCTTGACCTGGTTGAGCACTGCGACCACATTGGTGGCCCTGGCTGACGATAACGGCACAATGACTCTCTTAATGTCCACTCCGAAAGGATGGCCCGTGGCCTGCTCATATTCGGCGGCGCTCATGATCTGCACCAACCCGTTATGTTCCATATAGGCCAGATCGTTGGCCTTCAGGATGGTGGTCAGGGCGTTATGCACCTCTACATCCTTCAAAAAAATAGTCACCCTGCCGGTAATGCTTTTACCGGCAATGATGTTCAATCCTGACCGCGATGCCAATAGTTTGAGCACATCATTGATGTCCATGTCCCTTAGATCAAGCGTATTTAAGATAAGCGACGGCTTAACCTCCTCAGGGACAGTTGTCGAAGCGGCCGGCGTTGAAACGGTGGACGCTGAACCGGCAGGCGCTGAAGGTGCATTGGCCGTGGATTGGGCCCCGCTGTAACTAAAGGAATAAGCCAGGAATATAAAGGCCAGCAGGCCTGCGCTTCTGATCAACCGATTCATACCTTAGTCTCTTTTCACCGGAATGGTTATCTCCTGCCCCTCGTAATTAATAATGAATCTATCCGGATATACGCTTTTAATGCTGATACCCGCCTGGGGATGCGCCTTATCTATAAAATAGGTTTGATGGGCAAAGGCATCTTCAATAATAAGCTGTGAGGGCCTCGAAATCAGGAGCCCCACGATCTTCAGATGCGCCGGAAGCTGTCCGCTGACGGTCGTCTCAACCACCCCCGTTGGGCTGATGGAAGCCGGTGAAAAAACATCCCTCACCGGGACAGAAACGGAAGGATGGGCAGGATTTAAATTTAACGCCGGAACAGGCAGGGCAGACGCGGTCTTGGCCGGCCCCTTATGCTTAAAAACGGCCGTGTTGTGGGTTTGAAAGAACAAGGTGAGGACCAAAAAAAGGAAGCAGGCCGCCGTAAAAAACATAGACAGGCGCCCAACCAGCCGTACCGTGGCCGCTGAAGAAGCCGCTTCCATGAATTTTGCAAATAGTCCATCCACTTAAAAGTCCCCTGTAAGGTCCTTCAAGCGGCTCCATGATATCTTTACTAAAATGAAGACAGGATGAAATGAAGATTAAACGGCAGAAATCACTTATATTTGACTTTAAAATACTCGACCGTGCGCTTTAACCCCTCTTCAAAATCCACCAGGGGCCGGTAGGCGGTCCTATGGCTGATCTTAGAGATATCGGCATTGGTCTTAAATACGTCCCCGGCGCGGACAGGGAGGAATTGAGGCTGGAGGTTTTTCCCAAGGATGCGGTTGAGTGTCTGGGCCAATTCCAGGACGGTACGGTCCTGGCCGCAAGCCACATTAAAAACCTCATGCTTGATCCCAGGGGTCGTTGCCGCAAGGATGTTGGCGGAAACCACGTTATCGACATAGGTAAAGTCCCTGGACTGCAGGCCTGTCCCGAAGATCGGAGGCGGGGCGTCTGTGCGGATACAATGGATGAATTTGGGTACAACCACGGCATAGTCGTCATCCAGCGCCTGGCGGGGACCAAAAATGTTAAAATAACGCAAAGCCGCAGTTTCCACCCCGAAGAATTCTGAAAAGATCCGGCAATAATGCTCCCCCGCCAGCTTGCTTAAAGCATAGGGCGAGATGGGCCTGGTGGGCTGCTCTTCCTTTTCCGGGAACAGCGCGGTGTCCCCGTAAACGGAACTGGAGGAAGCAAAGACAAACCTTTTGATCTTATGGCGTGAAGCCGCCTTGAGCATATGGACAATGCCGTCGATGTTGACCTTATTGTAAGCCAGGGGGTCGGTCATGGACTTAGGCACGGAGCGCAGCGCCGCCTGATGGAGCACGTAATCCATCCCCAAGCAGGCCTTGTCGCAATCAACGGCATTGATGATATCGCCTTGTAAAAGCTCGAACTTATCCTTGCCTAAGCCTGCGGCAAACTCAAGATTCTCTTCCCTGCCCGAAGAAAAGTTGTCCAACACACGGACAAAATGCCCCTGTCCTGCCAAGGTTTGGGCGATATGGGAACCGATAAATCCAGCCCCTCCTGTAACCAGAAAATTCATTTACTTGTCCTTGGGAGGGCGCGCATAATCATCCTGGAGGCGGGTGATGTCGTCTTCGCCCAGATAGGCGCCGCACGCCACTTCGATAAATACCAGCGGCTCGTCATTAGGATTGCCGATCCGGTGGACAACGCCTAAAGGCACATCCACCACGCTGCCCGGCCCCACCGGGATCTCCCTACCGTCCACAATGGCCAGCCCCTGCCCGTGCACGATGACCCATTTTTCGGAACGGTGCTGGTGTTTTTGCAAACTCAGGCGCGTTTTAGGCATGACCTCAACGCGTTTGACCCAAACGCCGTTCTCCTGGTAGAACTTCTGGTATTTGCCCCACGGGCGCTGGGATTCTTCCAAATATTTCATGATCTTTTGTCCTCGAGCGCTATTCTATTTGCGAATAAGAAAAATAGCAATATCGGAAAGGAGATTGTGGGCAAAAGGAATTTTGCCGCCGGCACCGAACGCACATTCATTTTCGATCACAATGGAGCGCTCCAGACAGAAATCGCGGAAATCCTTGATGCTCAAAAAACGCAAATTGGGCGTATTGTACCATTTATAGGGAAGGCCTTCGGTCACCGGCACCCTGCCTAAGAAGAAAATCTGCAGGCGGGCATTCAAGTTGCAAAAATTGGGGATGCCGACAATCGCCTTTTTGCCCACCCGAAGGGCCTCGGCGATCACCTTTTCCGGGTTCAGGACCTCCTGGAGGCTTTCATTGAGGATCACGTAGTCAAAGGTCTTATCCGCATAATCGCTTAGGCCCGAATCGATGTCGCCATGAGAAACACTCACCCCCCGCTCGACGCACTTATAAATCTCCTTCTCGTCGATTTCGATCCCGGCGGCGCGGCAGTTCCGTTGCGCCATCAGCAATGATAAAAGCTCCCCGTTGCCGCAGCCTAAGTCCAGGACGCGGCTGTTGGGTTCGATCATCTCCAGGATGTATTTGTGGTCGTTGCGCATCAGCTGGTCACCGATTGGGCGGCGTTGTTCAAAAAATCCCTGACCAATTTCGACTGGCCGTTGATCTCCACCAAGAAAGAGTCATGGCCGTAGCTTGTATCGATCTCAATAAAGGAAACATCGATATCATTGGCCTTCATGGCCCTGACGATGTCCTTGGACTGGTACGAAGGATAGAGCCAGTCCGAGGTGAAGGTCACGATCAAAAATTTGGTCTTAACGCCTTTAAAAACCTTCACCAGGTCCCCGTCTTCCGAAAGGTCAAAATAGTCCAGGGCCTTGGAAATATACAAATAGCTGTTGGCATCAAAACGCTGCACAAAGCTTGCCCCCCGGTATTTGAGATAGGACTCCACCTCAAAATCATGGGAAAAGTCATAGCCCAGCTTTTCCTTGCCCTGCAGTTTGCGGCCGAACTTCTCTTCCATGGAACGCTCGGACATGTAGGTGATGTGGCCTATCATCCGCGAGACGGCCATCCCCTGCGCCGGAAGCTCGCCGCCGTAATAATCGCCCTTGTTCCAATGCGGATCCGACATGATGGCCTGGCGTGCCACTTCATGCAGGGCGATCTGCTGGGCCGTGTGCTTATAATTGGTGGCGATCGGTATGGCCGAATGCAGGGTGTCGGGATAAAGCACCGCCCATTTCAGGGCCATCAAACCGCCCATGGACCCTCCCGAGGCGCATAACAATTTTTTGATGCCCAAATGATCGATCAAACGTTTTTGGGCCACCACCATGTCCTCAATGGTGATGACGGGAAACCTCAAGCCGTAGGGCTTGCCGGTGGCAGGGTTGATCGACGAAGGACCTGTGGAACCTTTGCACCCGCCGATGATGTTGGCACAGATGACAAAATATTTGTCGGTATCAAAGGCCTTGCCCGGCCCGATCATGGGGTCCCACCAACCGGGGGCCTTGTCCCCTTTGTGCCAAAATGCCGCGTGGGCGTCCCCGGTCAGGGCATGAAAAATCAGGATGGCATTGCTCTTGGCGGCGTTTAATGTCCCGTAGGTTTCATAGGCCATGGTCACGGGCCCTAATTTGACGCCGCTTTTAAGGACCAGTTCGTTGGGTGGATCGGCAAAAGTGAAGTGTTGGGTTTCGACGAATTGGGGATCGCTCATTTTTCCGCGTAAAGAAACATGGCCTCAATGGTCTTTAACGCCCGCAAACGCGTGGGCTCGTCTAAAAGAACCCTGTCCCTGGCTAAAGGTTCTTTAAGGGCCCGTAAAATGTCCCCAAGGGTGTTGGATTTCATGAATTTGCACATGGTGCAGGAGCCGACCAGCTGCTTGTCGGGAAATTCCGATTGCAGACGGGCGGAAAGCCCGCATTCCGTGAGCATTAAAAATTGCCGGGAGCCGGTTTCCCTCATGAACTTGAGCATCTGTTCGGTGCTGCCGACAAAGTCGGAATTATCGATGATGGCCGAATTGCACTCGGGATGGCTGACGATCTTGGCGTTGGGATATTCAAGCCTCACCTTCATGATATCGTCCATGCCGTAGTCTTCATGCACATAGCAGGTGCCGGAATAATATTGGATGTCTTTTTTGATGCCGCGGCGCTCCATGTAATTCTTGAGGTTCTGACCCATGAACTTGTCCGGTAAAAAGTAAATCTTATCATTGGGCACGTTCTCAGCCACTTTATACACATTGGCGGAAGTCACCGTGACATCGCATTCGGCCTTGACCTGGGCCGTTGTGTTGATGTAACAGATAAAGGTATGCTCCGGGTATTGACGGCGCAAATCCCTGACGGTCTGGGCATCAATGGAATCAGCCAGTGAACAGCCGTCCTGGAGGGCCGGAATAAGCACTTCCTTTTCGGGGTTGAGGATCTTGGCGGTCTCGCCCATAAAACGCACAGCTACAAAGACAATGGTCCGGGCCTCTGTCGCCATGGCATCGCGGCTGAGCTTGTAGGAATCGCCCACAAAGTCGGCGACACCGTAAATGACCTCCGGCGTGATGTAGGAATGGGCCAGGATGACGGCGTTCTTCTGTTCCTTAAGTTCGTTGATCTCATTGATCAAAGGCACCAGCTCTTCGCATTTGCGCAGGGAATACTGGCAGACGGAAGCGCCTAATTTGATGTTTTTAAGCTTTTCGTAAAGCTGTTCTGCAGTGATTTCAGTCTTTAACATAGTTAATAAATATATACCCAATATAAAGGGACGTCTACCAAATTCTTAATACGGCAGACGTCCCCTGACACCAAAAGTTACTTTCTGAAAAACAGGCGGACAATCAGGTAAATGACCCCGAAAACAGCCGCCCATACCAGGACCGGAACCACGTAGGAAAGCAGATAAATGACCCCGAAGAAGATCCCGGTGAACACTTCCAGGGAAGCGTCCCTGGTGATTTCCCATTTGTGCCGCAGCAGCACCTTCCATTGATGGCTGGCCTCATGGTCCTTGAGCGCGGTCTTATAGTTGTCATGGAACCTGACGACAATGGTGCTCATGCTGCTTTGCTTTTCATAGAAGTTAAGCATCCGTTCAAGGGCCTTGATCCGGGCCTTGGTTTGTTCAATCTGCCGCTGGATGTTTTCCTTTTCGGCGTCGGTGGTGGGATTAAAGAGCTTAAATGCTTTGAGCTGTTTTTCCAGATGCTCTTTTTCAATTGTGTAGGTGCTGACCTTGCTTTGGGCCTCGTTATATTGGTCCGTCACATCCCTGGAGGTTTCATTCTCCTGTTCTACTTCCCCTAATTTCCTGATCTGCTGCAAGACATGCTCCAGGTCTTTGGGATACACCTTGCAGACCATGGTGCCCCAGCCGGAACCATCGGCCAAACGGTTGAAGTCCGAGCTGGCCACGATCCCGTTGAATTGCAGGATCAGGTCGGTTATCTGGGATTTTATTTTAAATGCGTTATCCACCAACAGGCTGATGTCGGCCCTCTCGATCTTTTTGCGTTCCTCATCGGAAGCGGCATAATAGGCATTGGAGTTCTGATAATACGCCGATTCCTGCCCGACCCGGATCCTGACGGCAGCGGGCATGCTCATCATTCCTGCAGACATAGGCGCCGAGTAGGCATCCCTTAGCATTGCCTTTGCCTCGAAGGCTTGTCCTGAGGCAAATCCCCCTTTTTTAACAACGTAATTAGATGCCATATAGAAAGGTCCGTTTTGAGTCGACTTGAGCCCGCCTTCGTTGTACTGGTCCCCCAAATCGGCGGCTGATCTGAGCCTGCCCTGCATGCCCCTATGGACATACACTTGAAACACCGAACCGACAATAATTGTCAAAGCCAGGGTTGTTCCCAACGCCATCATGGTATTTCTAGACATAGGTTCTCTCCTTTGTGTCATGCGTTTCTGCATGTTGATTTCTTCATCCGGAGAGAGACGTTCATCGGGCCACTTCGAGAGAGAAGAGACAACAGCTTTATAGGCCTTGAGATCTTTTTGGCATTCGGCACAAGAGGCTAAATGAGCCTCCACGATATCTTTTTGGGAAGGTGTCACTTCACCGTCAATATATGAGGATATGAGGATTTTGATCTCTTCGTGTGTCATTTTACTTCTCCCTCCTCCAGCAAAACAGGCGGAAGCGTTTCTTTAAGCCGCACGCGGGCCCTGAAAATAAGCACCTTCACCTTTTCCAGGGAACAATCCAAAACATTGGCAATTTCTTCATATCTAAAGTCATGATATTCACGCAGCAACAGGGCTTCTTTTTGCTCCGGCGGCAATTGGGAAACGGCTTTTTGAATAATGGCGGCTGTCTCCTGCTGCCTAAGCTCTTCATGGACTAAATTCCTGGTATCCGCGATATCGACCTGTCCCTCCTGGCCGTCATCCCTGGTCTGCCGCAAAGGAAAAAACCTGAATTTTGTACGTAATCTTGAAAGGCAGGCGTTGCGGGCAATGGTGTAGGCCCAGGTCTTGAAACTTGCCCCGGGTTGCGGCTCATAACGCTTTTGGCAAAGCATCATAAAGGTATGGCTGACGGCATCTTCCGCGTCCGCCCGGTTGGCGGAAAGCCGGAAGGCGAAATTAAACAACCCGTCCTTGTGGCGCTTGAACAGCACGTTAAGAGCCTCCTGGTCCTGCTGGTAGAACCTATTGATCAGTTCTTCGTCCGTCATCAGTGCTTGTTCCTCTTCTCCCTGCAGGGAGTTCACGTCTCTCTCTACCCTTTAAACGCGCTTGAAGAAAAAAAGTTACAGTTATTTTTATACAGGAATGGCTTTTAAAACATGCGGGGTGGCGTCAATGATCCTGACCTTGGCCATATCGCCGATCTTAAAGAAAACAACCTTCCTTTTCTCAAGAGGGCTGTCCTCTTTTAAAAGGACCAATTTATTGCCGTCCGTCCGCCCTACCATATGGGCGTCCGGTTTATCTCCAGCAGGAGGCTCAATGAGGATTTCGTGCACCTGGCCGATATGGGCCTGGTTTTTCCTGGCGGTGATGTCCTTTTGGATTTCATTTAAGCGCACAATGCGCTCGGTCTTGACGGCCTCAGGAACATCATCGGGGTGCTTCTTGGAAGCGATGGTGCCCTGACGCTCGGAATATTTGAACATGAAGGCGGAATCGAACTGCACTTTTTGAACGACTTCAAGGGTGTCATCGAACTCCTGGTCAGTCTCCGTAGGGAAGCCCACGATGATATCGGTGGTCAACACGATCTCCGGGATTTTGGCCCTGATCTTATCCACCAGGGACAGGAACTCCTGCTTGGTATAGGTCCTGTTCATCATGTCCAGGACGCGGTCATTGCCGGCCTGCAAGGGCAGATGGATGTGCTTGCAGATCTTGGGATTGGCGGCCATGAGTTCCAGGAACCGGTCAGGAAAGTCCTTGGGATGAGGCGAAGTAAAACGGATGCGTTCGATGCCCTCAACCTTGCTTACTTCATCCATCAAATAGGCAAAATCATGGTCCTCATAACGGTAGGAATTGACGTTTTGGCCAAGCAAGGTCACTTGTTTAAAACCTTCGGCCGCCAGGCGCTTCACCTCATCGACCACATTCTCCGGCGAGCGGCTGCGCTCGCGGCCGCGGGTGTAAGGCACCACACAGAAGGTGCAGAAATTATTGCAGCCGCGCATGACCGCGATCCAGGCGTTGACCCCTTCTTTGCGGCTGGGGTAGACGTCGGAATAGGTCTCGAACTCCGACAGGGTCACATCATATGACTTCTGGCCCTCGTCGCAGGCTTCCCGGATCAGCTGCGGCAGACGCTTGTAGCTGTCCGGCCCGGCGATAAAATCTATTTTCAAGCTGCGGTCTTCCAAAAGGTCCTGACGCAAATTGGTGGCCATGCAGCCTAAAATGCCGATCATGACCGGATTTCTCTTGCCCCGTTCATGGCGAATGCTGTGCACCCGGCCGTAGACCTTGCGGTGGGCATGCTCACGGATAGCACAGGTGTTGAGCATGACAATGTCCGCCTGGCGCTCATCTTTGACAAACTCGTAATCCTCCTTCTTGAGGATCGAACGCACCAGCTCGCTGTCATACTCGTTCATTTGGCAGCCCCAGGTCAACAGGCAGATCTTTTTTCGTTCAAATGGTTGGATCATAGTAATTTATAAAAATGTTAGTGGACTGTCCCCTTCTATAAAATTATTCATCACCATTACGGCAATCAATTTGACCGGTTTGAGCATCAACCCATGAATAATATTTCCAGGGATCTTTGGTTTTAATTGTTACAACCCATTGATCATGAATGGGGCCACCAGTTGGATTATTATGGGGATTGGTCAGCCAACTTCGTGATTCATCTGCTGTTCGAAATGTTACATCATAGCTATAATCATTAGGATCTGAATTAGGTCCTTTTAGAGAATTCTTCACGATTTCAACGGCTTGCTCTTTACTAATTGCGGTTTTAGGCTCTGTTGTATCAGCAAAACCAAGGGATGACGATAATAGTAGAACAAAAGTAATTAACGCGATTTTCATAGACCTCCTTTACAACCCCTATCTTTGAACATAACTTAATTATCGTACAGCCTGTAACTCGTAATGCACACCTTCTTTTTCTTGTAACAGGTGTATGACTTCAAACAAATTATTAGCCGTCGGATTTCCACTGACACTAAACATGCGCATTAAACTTTTTGAGTCTTTTTTTGTTAACTTAGAAAGCTTCTCAAAGCCAACAGTTGCATTAATATAGTCTCGTAAAACCGCCTTACCTGTCTTAATATCACCCGAAAGCATACATTCAATACTCTCACGCAAAAGCCCTTCACGAAATTTATGATCATGTAATGCCCGGGCTTGGACTGTTTCTTTGAAATTTCGTGTAATAGCCATAGCGATTACTCCTTTTTACGATCTTTATATTCTTCCCAAAGCATTGCTGCTCGATCAATATCTTTCTGTTGTTGTTTTTTTGTTCCGCCACCTAAAAGGATGACTAGCTTGTCACCATCCTTACCGATATAAATCCGATAACCAGGCCCCCAGTCAATTCGCACTTCTCCAAAAGTGCCTTTTATGGGTTTGATACTTGACGTTTTTCCTTCCGCAATCCGAGTTAAATACGTATTTACTTTATTCGCTGCATGTGCATCGAGATCATTAAACCATTCCCATTCAGCAAATGGGCTTCTACGGTCTTCCGCTATGTATTCCTCTACCCTAACCATATAGTAACATATATGTTACTTATTTGCAAATTTTAAATGTAATTCAAAAAACATAAAAATTTATCATAACCTATGATAATTTAAAGAGCTTGCAATAATTTTCATGGTCGTCCTATTTCGCATCCATCTGCCAGCCGTAGGTCTCGAGGAAAATTCTTTTATTAACTTGTTCAACCATAATGTTTTAAGAAAGTCATACTTAATGCAGTCAACGGAACCGATGAATGTACTAAATATTATATACGATAATGCTTACCTAATTACGTTCTCATGCCATGAACTACACACAAAACCCCACCAGCTCCTGCCAATATTCCCATTGCTCTCGATGCTATTTCCCCTTTTCCAAATAAACCAAGGATAACAACATCAATTACCCAAGCTATTAATACTGCAGCTGGGCCAGTCACTTTTAAATTAACAATAATATTCTTAAGAAATTCCATTTACCTTCACTTTCTTAGCGAGAATATTAACTACTTTTCCATTTTTCCATACTGCCAACGGCAAACCATTCTTCTTATGTTCTACCACAACGCCTTTTACAGCCTCTCTCATGGCTTTTTCGGCACTATTATGCAATTTAATTTGTTGAGCTTTTGTCATTAAGAATCCTTTCTTTTAAAAATGGATTCGTATAAATTCTGATTAATAATTTCCATCCTATCTCCTACTCCCTTTACAACAAATTCAGGAGCAAAAGCGGCATTATCAATGATTGACCAATAATCAG
>JAGWOI010000020.1 GCA_028870995.1 Candidatus Omnitrophota bacterium
CTTTCAGCCTTGCTTGAACGACGTACGCCGTTCCTGCCTGGGCATTTTCATAGACAACGGCTTTATCAGGAACTATCCACACCTTATTAAAGGTCTTAACCGGAATGTCCGTGGTGCCGTACTGGGCTGAAGCCTTGGCGTAGACTTTCTTCCAGAATTCCTTGCCTATTTTGCCTTCAGGGTATATCAATGAAGCTGTTATTTGTTTGAGCAGATAATCTTCCGCAAGCAAGTCCCGGCCCATCTCAGTGAGTCCAAATCCGGAAGGAATGATGCGGTCCTTTTCATAAGGGGAAAGATTGACCCACAGGTCCTTGTCAGGGACAGTCAGGCCGGCTAAAAAATATTTGATCAGCCTGCCGGATTCAATTTCCAACCCATGCCCGCCTAATTTGCTTTCTCCCTTGTCTAAAATAAAATCAAAACGGAACGGGTTGTTGGTATGAACTTTCAAACCCCTCAAAACGGGCGGATGCGCCGGCGCGCTCAAATTCACCATGACCCCCGGCACAGGCAAATAAAAACCATCATCAGAAGCACAGACAGGTAGCGGCCCGATGACGATCGTCATCAAGAAAAATGCCGCTGTTATGAGAGAAAATGGGGTTCTCATATACTTTTTATCTCTGTTTTATTTCTTAATAAAAGTATACAAGCTATTTACCTGCTTGAAGACCAGTGGAAGAGTGTTTTAAGAAAACGGTTTCTGTAGGGATTATCGACGAGAAATATTAAACTTTGAAATGATCCTATAAGATTGCGGAATAATTAAAACTAAAGAATGAGCATGGCATCCCCGTAACTATAAAAGCGGTAGCGCTCTTTGACCGCCTGACGGTAGGCCTCCATAATCAAATCATGGCCGCCAAAGGCGCAGACCAGCATCAGCAAGGTGCTGCGGGGCAGATGAAAATTGGTGATCAACGCGTCCGCCATCTTGAAATCGTAACCCGGATAAATGAAGAGGTTTGTCGCACCTTCATAAACCCCTGTTTGGGCCACGGACTCCAAAACCCTCAGGCTGGTGGTGCCCACCGCCACCACGGGTTTGCCACCGTCTTTGGCCTTGAGGATTTTGTCATACACGGCCGGTTTAAGGCTGTAACTTTCGGTATGAATGGGGTGCTGCCGTATATCGTCGCACTCGACCGGCTTGAAGGTGCCGTAATTGATATGCAGGGTCAATTCCAAAAAGCCGTGGCCGCGGGACTTCAAGCCGGCCATCAGTTCCTTGGTAAAATGCAGTCCGGCCGTCGGTGACGCCACGGACCCAGGCCTGCTGGCATAGACGGTTTGATAATCCTTTTGATCGGCCGGCGTATCCGGCCTTTTAATGTAGGGCGGCAAGGGAATATGCCCCACCCGGGCCAGGTGCTTGATAATATCTTTCTTGTTAAAACTCACGGTGCGCTTAAGCTTATCCTCCAGTTTAGCGCTGATACCCCGGCCTAAATCGATCTCTTCCCCTTCCCTGATCTTTTTAAGCGGCCGTAAAAGAGCCTCAAAACGATGACCGTCACCCAAGGCCTTTAACAAAAAGATTTCAACCGCTCCCCCGGTTTTTCGTTTGCCCAACAAACGCGCCGGGATCACCTTGCTGTTATTGACAACCAGCGATGATTTTTCAGGCAAATAGTCAGAAAGCCGGCTAAAGACGCCATGGCGGATCGTTCCCTCCCGGCGGTCAATGACCAGCAGGCGGCACTTGTCCCGTTGCGAAAGCGGCTCTTGAGCAATCAGGGCCTCAGGCAGCGGGTAATCGTAAGACTTCAGTTGAAAAATCTTATTTATGGGGAGCACCGTTCTGCGGGGTAAGCTCATGATAATCCATCAACACGGATTGCGGGTAATAATAGGCAAGGATCTGTTTGTAATTAAAATTCTGCTTGGCCATGCCCAAGGCGCCCCATTGGCACAAGCCCACTCCATGGCCCCAACCTTTGCCAATAAAATCCACATAATAACCCTTCATGACGATCTGGTAGTTGTCGCTGTCAACCACATTGGGGCCCATGAGGTCACGGAAATCCACACCCTTGATGATAAGCTCATTGCCGTTAGACTGCAGGATTTTTAAATCCTCGATGCGGTCGCTGCGGTCGCGGTCCACCACGGATATCTGCTTGATCGGACCAACCTTATAACCGTGAAGATTAAGAGCCTCCTGAATATCTTTCAGGCGGAAATTTTTCTTCCAAAAGAAATGGGGCGACATCCGGCAAAATGAACAGGGCACCCCCCGCAGCGGCGGAATGTCGGGCGCCTTGGGCCATACTTCTCGGGCGTCTTCCGTGGCACCGGCGCAGGTGGCATGAAAATAGGCCGGAATGATCTTGCCCTTATAAGTCAACACCTGGCCCCTGGTGTAATCCACGGCCAGATCCGTACGGTAGCGTTCCGAACCCTTGCCGCCGTATACCTGGGAATAAATGTCATTGGTCAGATCATATGGCTTGCCGGCCGGATTAATGGAATACAAGGCATAAGTGCGGGAAGCCACGGCCTGGGCCTTCAATGCCTCCATGGGCCAAAGGTGCGAAACCTCATGATAAAGAATGCCTTTGACATAATCTTCAACGTCAATGTTATTGACAACAGTGATGCGGTTTTCAGGCGTACGGATAAAGGTCACCTCTCCCCGGAAAGGACGGCCGTCGATGAGAATGCAGGCGTCCTTGGAAGGCTCGAGGGTCAAATGCGTAAGCCGGTAAACATGCAGCCCCACCAGGATACCCTTTCTTAAAAGCCGTACCCTGCTGTCGGCCAGGTAACTGCCCCTGCTGATGATGGGACCCTTTGCCGACTCGCGGATGAAGTAATGACCGTGGATACCTAGGTCCACTTCCCTGGAGTCCCGCACAATGGCCACACGCACATGTTCGGGATAAAACTTTTCCGTGTCGGATTCTCTGGCCGCAACCGTCACCGCAAGGCCGGTGGCGACCGTGAATAAAAAAGCAAGGAGGAGACTTCTTCTCATTTATTTTTTCCCTAAAAAGTACATAACGAGGCTTATGACTATGCTCAATAAAATACAGGTGGTGAGCGGAAAATAAAAGCTAAAATTTTCCTTTTTGATCAAGATATCTCCGGGCAAACGTCCGACACCCGGTATTTTGCCGGCAACCGTAATCAAAGCCCCTGCGACAATCAAGACAACACCGATAACGATAATGGATTTGCCGATATCACCCATTGATGTGCTCCCGTGCCAAAGGGGTCAATTCCCTGCCCCGCGGTGTCCGGCGTAAGAATCCCGCCTTCAAAAGATAAGGCTCGATAACATCCTCGATGGTGTCTGTTTCCTCGTTTAAAGTTGCGGCCAACGCTTCAATCCCCACCGGCCCGCCATCATATTGGTTTTTGATGACCACAAGCAGCCTGCGGTCCAACTCATCCAGTCCTGCCTTGTCGATCTTAAGGGCCGCCATGGCCTCATTGACCACCTTGAGGTCAATGTGGCTTTTGCCGGAATTGACCTGCGCGTAATCACGGCAGCGGCGCAACAGCCGGTTGGCGATGCGGGGCGTGCCCCTGGAACGGCACGCGAGCCCCAAACAAGCGTCAGTCTCAATGGCAACACCGAGCTTTTGGGCGGAGGTGGCCACGATGCGGCTTAGATCCGTCTGTTCATAAAACTCCAAATGATAAAAAATCCCGAAACGGTCCCTGAGCGGGGTGGTCAGCAAGCCGCTGCGGGTGGTGGCGCCGATCAGGGTAAAGGGCTTTAAATTGAAATTGATGGTCTTGGCATAAGGCCCCTTGTCCACGACAAAATCGATCTTGTAGTTCTCCATGGCGGGATACAGAAATTCCTCAACGTTCTTGGAGAGGCGGTGGATCTCGTCGATAAAAAGCACATCACCTTTTTCCAGGTTCGTGAGGATGCCGATGAAGTCCCCGGCGCGGTCGATGGCAGGGCCGGAGGTGATGGTGATGCTGCTGCCCATCTCAGTGGCGATGATGTGGGCAAGCGAAGTCTTGCCCAAACCCGGCGGTCCGGAAAAAAGAGTATGCTCCAGCGGCTCTCCCCGCTTTTGCGCGGCGGCGATGGCCACCCGCAAGCCTTTGACCAGGTCCGCCTGCCCCACAAAATCATCCAGGCGCTGGGGACGCAGGGACAGACTGACGACCCTGTCCTCTTCGCTCTCATGGTTTAGGATTATGCGCTTGATCTCTTCCATGGTTTAAAAAGGGTCTGACCCTTCTTTTTCTATGCCGCCGGAGGTGCCGATGGCGCTTCATTGACCGTATTACGCACGATCTCAATGTCTTCGAAGTGGCGGTGCTGGATGACCATAATTTCCTTCTGGCGCGTCAGTTCCAAAATGGCCACAAAGGTGCACACGATCTCGTCCTTGTTCCGGGCCCGGCGGAAGAGATCGAGCAGGGACAAACGCTGGTTTTCAACCAACAGGTGCAGCAGGTCATGGATCTTGCCTTGCACGGTAAATATTTCACGGCTGATCTGGTAATCTTTCTTTTCAGGGACCTGTTTCAAAGCCTCTGAAAGGGCGTTGATCAAATCAAACAGGGTCGCCTCAATGAGAACCTCCTGGGAGTCTTCCTTAATTTCATTGAGTTTTTCTTCATCGACCAGGCGGGCAAACAAGCTCTGGCGGTGCAATTCCTTGGCCTTAAGATCCTCCGCCACCTTCTTGAATTGCTCATATTCCTTCAGGCGGTCCACCAATTCCTGGCGGGGATCCACGGCCTCAGGACCGGCCAGCGGATCAGGCGGCAGCAACATCCGGGACTTGATCTGCATCAAGGTGGCAGCCATGACCAAAAAATCGCCCACCACCTCCAGATCCAGCATTTTCATCATTGCGATATATTCCATGTACTGGTCCGTGATGGTGGCGATCGGAATATCGCAGATGTCGATGTCATTCTTCTTGATCAAGTACAGCAGAAGATCCAAAGGACCTTCAAATTTTTCCAGATGGATTTTGTAGCTCATAATTAGAAAACAGCCTCGCGGACTTCGGCCAAGGTCTGTGCGGCGATCTTGGCGGCTTTAACGGCGCCTTCTTCCAAGATACCGGCCACCTTGGCCTTGTCCTTTTCGAGTCCGGCCCTTTTTTCCCGGATGGGAGCAAGGGTTTGGTTGATATGCCCGGCCAAATTCCTTTTGCACTCGACGCAGCCCTTCAGCGCCCGGGAGCACCACTCGTAACATCCCGGCGCCTCTTGGGAGGCGAACACCTTATAATAACTGTAAACGTTGCATTCTTCCGGGTGACCGGGATCGGCCATCCGTACGCGCTTGGGATCGGTGATCATGGAAACGACTTTTTTCTCGACGTCTTTTGCGTTGTCAGAAAGATTGATGGTGTTGCCGTAGCTCTTGCTCATCTTACGGTTGTCGGTGCCCAAAAGCCGGGGCGTGGCGGTCAAAATGGCTTTGCAGTCGGTGAAAACCTGCCTTTCGTAGATGGAATTAAACCGGCGGGCGATCTCGCGGCATAATTCCAGGTGCGGCAGCTGATCTTCGCCGATGGGTACCGCATCGGCTTTATACAAAAGGATGTCGGCGGCCTGCAGCACCGGATAGCCTAAAAAAGCGTAAGTCTGCAGGTCACGGGTGGTGATCTCCCTTAATTGTTCCTTATAGGTGGGGTTACGTTCCAGCCAGCCCAAAGGCGTCAGGCACGAGAGGAACATCTGCAGTTCCAAATGCCCGGCCACATCGGATTGCCGGTAAAGGATGGATTTCTCTGGGTCGATGCCGCAGGCCATCCAGTCGATGGCCATTTCCACGCCGTTGGCGCGCAACTCGCCGCTATTCTCGTACTCGCTCATGAGCGCATGCCAGTCGGCCACAGCGAAAATACACTGATATTCTTTCTGCAAGGAGACCCAATTCTTGAGGGCACCCAACAGATGACCCAGGTGCAATTTACCCGTCGGCCGCATGGCCGAAAAGACTTTCTTCATCGACTTTCCTGCATTAGAGTTTACGGGCAATGGACTCAATATCGAAGACTTCGATAATATCACCGACGGCGATGGTGTCGAAGTTGGAGACCGTGATCCCGCATTCAAAACCCTCGGTGACTTCCTTGACATCGTCTTTGAAACGCTTGAGGCTGCTGACATGCCCCGCATGGACCACTTCGCCGTTACGCAGCACCTCGGACTGGATCTTATTGCGGATCCTGCCCTTTTGGACGTAACAGCCCGCCACAATGCCGGACCTGCTTAATTTAAACACATTGCGCACTTCCGCGCGGCCCACAAAATGGCGCTTGAGTTTGGGAGCCAGCAGCCCTTCCAGAGCCTTCCTTAAATCCTCGACGGCATCATAAATAATGCGGTACTCGCGCACATCAACGGGATTTTTATCCAATTCCTGGCGGGCCTTGCCGTCGATGCCGACCTGGAAAGCAATGATAATGGCATTCGAGGCCTGGGCCAGCACCACATCCGAGGCATTCACATCACCCACCGCGGCATGGATAAAGCGCAATTTAACCTCATCCGAAGGGATCTTGCCCAAGGATTCCTTGAGCGCTTCCAAGGAGCCCTGCACATCAGCCTTGATCACAACACGCAGCTCCTTGATCTCGCCCTGCTGGATCTGGGAATAAAGCTCTTCCAGCGAAACCTTGGCGGTGCCTGAGAGCTTTTCGTTCTTCAAGCGCTCCTGCCTGTCTTCCGCGATCTGTTTGGCCTGCTTCTCATCCTCAACCGCATAAAAAATCTCGCCGGCCGCCGCCACTTCGGAGAGCCCCAAAATTTCCACCGGCATCGATGGACCGGCCTCCTTGATGGCAACCCCATAGTGGTCGAACATGGCCTTGACCTTGCCGTGCAAAGGCCCAACGACGATGGGATCACCTTCGCGCAGCGTTCCATTTTGCACGATCATGGTGGCGATGGCGCCCTTGCCCTTGCTCATATGGGCTTCAATGACGATCCCTAAAGCCTGACGGTTCGGATTGGCCCGCAGTTCCAGGATTTCCGCTTCCAATAGGATGCGGTCCAGCAAGCCATCGATCCCTTCGCCGGTCAGGGCCGAGACGGGAACGACACCGACTTTTCCGCCCCAATCTTCGGACATCAAATCGAGCTCGGAAAGTTGCTTTTTGACGCGGTCCGGATTGGCGCCCTTCTTGTCTATTTTATTCATGGCTACAACAATGGGCAGATTCGCGGCCCGGGCATGGGCAATGGCTTCCTCGGTCTGAGGCATGACACCGTCGTCCGCCGCCACCACCAACACCACGACATCGGTGATATGCGCCCCGCGGGCGCGCATGGCGGTGAAGGCCTCATGACCCGGCGTATCCAAAAAGGTAAGAGTACTGCCGCCGGAGGTCTTGACGGAATAGGCGCCGATGTGCTGTGTTATGCCTCCATGCTCGCCCTCAGCCACCTTGGCGCCGCGGATGCGGTCCAAAAGTGATGTCTTACCATGGTCCACATGCCCCATGAAGGTCACCACCGGGGCGCGCGGTCTCAAATGTGCCGGATCGTCTTTCTGCTGATAAACATTTACAAGCTCTTCTTCCTGGGTCTTGGCCTTGATGACATTAAAACCAAAGGCATTGGCCAGCTTACCGACAATCTCTTCCCCCAAATTCTGGTTGATATTGGCAAAAATACCCATGGCCAAAAGCTTCTTTAAAACAACGTTCATTTTCTGGTTGGTGCGCACCGCAAAATCCTTGACGCTGATGGGAATGGGCAATTCCAGGTCCGCCATGGGGCCGGCAGGCTGGACTTCAGGAACGACGGCGGCCTCGATGGAAGCCGAGGGCCTATGATCCCGCCCGCGGCCGGCCTCTTCATGGGTCCTCTTGCGCTTCTTGGCCAGCGGCTTGACGGAAATAAAGGGCTGGTCATAACGGACCTTTTTCTGCGCCGTCTCTAACGGCAAAATCTCTTTAGGGATATTGATCTTCGTAACATCAATAACCGGAACCTCGGGCTTGGACGCGGCTACTGGCACAGGCTGAGGCTTGGATTCCGGTTTGGGGGCGGCCTTGGTTATTTCCGGCTTGGACGCCTCGGTTTTGATCACCTCTGGTTTAGGGGTTTCTTTGGAAGTCTCAACTTTGGGAGTTTCGGATTTGGGTGCGGCCTCAGGTTTTGCCGCCTTGGATTTGGCTGCAGTCCTGGTTTCCTCAACCGGTTCCTCATCGGATTCAAGAGCGGTCTTTTTCCTGGCGGGGGCTGCCTTGGGTTTCTTCTCTTTTTTGACAGCGCCGTCACCCTCCTTGGGCTTTGGCTTAGCCGCTGCCTTGGCCTTTTTAACGGGCTTTTTGGACTCGGGTTCATCCACCGGCTTCTGGCCTATGCCTTCATCCGCGAGCGCATCACGCAGGATCATTTCGACAACGGCGGTGATTTCCCCGCCCTCTTTGGAACGCAGCTTCAATGAATGGACTTTGTCATTGATATACTGCTCGGTGATCTTCAACTCTTTGGCTAAATCGGCTATTTTCACTTATTCTTGTTCCTCTTCTTCTTTGGAATCCTCGTCGGAAGGTGTAGAATCCACGGCAGGGATTTCGGCCGCCGGCGCACCACCTTCGGCGGTCTTCTGCTTTTCTTCCCATTGTTTGGCGGAATAGATGTCCAGTTCCCAGCCTACCAGCTTGCTGGCCAAGCGCACGTTCTGGCCGTATTTGCCGATGGCCAGGGACAACTGGTCTTCATCCACAATAATGTTAACTCTCTTTTCCTCGGCAATCAACTGCATCTGCGAAATTTCGGCCGGTGAAAGCGCCGCCTGGATGTATTCCTTGATGTCATCGGAATGCCGCACGATGTCGATTTTCTCGCCGTGCAGTTCGGTGACGATGTTTTTGACGCGGCTGCCGCGCATGCCGACACAGGCCCCGACGCAGTCGATCTTCTCGTCCTTGGAATAAACCGCGATCTTGGTGCGCTCGCCGGCGTCCCGGGCAATGCCCTTGACCTCAATGATACCCTCGTAGATCTCGGGCACTTCCAGTTCGAAAAGGCGCTTGACGAAATTCGGATGGGCCCGCGACAGGATGATCTGCGGCCCGCGGTTCTCCCGGCGAACTTCCAGCACGTAGGCGCGGATACGCTCGCCCTGACGGAACTCTTCCTTGTTGCTCTGTTCCGATTTCGGGATGAGCGCCTCGGACTTGCCCAAATCGACGATGATGTTGCCGCGCTCAAAACGGTAGACGCTGCCCGAGATGATCTGGCCGATACGGGCATTGTACTCCCCAAAAACGACATCCTTTTCGGCCTCCCTGATTTTCTGGATCACCACCTGCTTGGCGGTCTGGGCGGCGATGCGGCCGAATTCGCTGGAATGGATCTCCTCGTCCCCGGCCCAGGCCTTGATCTTGCCGGTCTTGCGGTCCAGGGTGACCTTGACATCCACTTCCTTGTCGACCGTCCATATCTTTTTGGCCGCGGAAGCCACCGCCGCTTCGACGGCAGAGATGAGGGTCTCCTTATCGATCCCCTTGTCACGCTCCAGTTGTTCCAAAATAATCATCAATTCACTATCCATGACCCAACCTCTCGTTTTGTTAAATAACTAATTTACCTTTAATAATCAAAGGCAGCGGCAACACCAGCTCAACATCCTTGACCGCGATCATCAGGCTGTTTTCCATGACCTCCACCAGCGTCCCCTGCCATTCTTTCTTGCCGGCCACAGGTTCATTAAGCCAAAAGCGAAGCTCCTGGTCGACACAACGCATAAAATCCTTGCGCGTGACCAACGGCCTATCTAATCCCGGCGAACTTAGTTCCAGGGAGAAAATATCAGGAGGCAAGAAGCTGTCCTGCTCAATGGCGGCAACTAAAGCTTTGTTCAGTATAGCACAATCTTCTATGGTAATACCACCTAAAGGTTTATCAGCCACGATTGAGATCTGCACGTCCTGGGGATGCCCGGCGACCTTGGCTTCGATCAAATCCACACCCCGGGCTTCCAACACCTTATTGGCGATCGCCTCCACCCTCTCTTGGATCTCTTCTATGCGGCTCATAGCGTACGTAATTTCAATATTTCTTGAGAAACTTCATCCTTATTGACGACAACGACCTGGCCGTTGCGGCGCAGCTTGATCTCCACCTGGTTGTGAGCAAGCATCCTTTTGCCAATGATGACACGCAGCGGTATGCCAATCAGGTCCGCATCGTTGAATTTACGTCCGGCACTCTCATCACGGTCGTCCAAGAGCACTTCCAGGCCGGCCTGGCGCAGCTCTTGATAATATTTTTCAGCCAATGCCATGGAAGCGCTGTCAGAGGCCTGCACCGGCAATATTTCCACATCAAAGGGTGCTATCTCTTTAGGCCAAATGATGCCTTCAGCGTCGTTGTTGACTTCGATGACAGCGGCGATCAGCCGGCTGACCCCGATCCCATAGCAACCCATGATGATGGGCTTGGTTTGGCCATTCTCATCCAAAAAGGTGGCGCCCAGGCTTTGCGAATACTTTGTCCCTAACTGAAAGATATGGCCCAATTCAATGGCGACCTTGCGTTCCCAGTTGCCCTGCGGTTCTTTGCCTTCTTCGTCCTTGATGATACGGCCGTCATCCTTATTGACCCAAACGGCATCCTCGCCGATGGGGGCCGCCACCAGGAATTCGTGGGAAACGCTGCCGCCCATGGCCCCGCTGTCCGCGGAGACCACGATCATCTCAAGCCCGCAGCGTTTAAAAATTCTTTGGTACGCCTGCAGCTGCAGATCGTAATTCTTCTTCAAACCCTCCCCATCGCGGTCAAAGCTGTACGCATCCTTCATGATGAATTCGCAGGCGCGCACGATCCCGAAACGGGTACGGATCTCGTCGCGGAATTTGGTCTGGATCTGGTATAAGGTCACCGGCAGCTGACGGTAACTTTTGACGAATTGCCGGACGATATCGGTAATGATCTCTTCATGGGTCGGCCCCAGGCACATGCGCTGGCCCTTTTTATTATCAAAGGTGATCATGACTTCCTTGAGAGTCGCATCACGGCCGGTCTTTTTCCAAATATCGATGGGATGCAAGGCCGGCATCAGCAGCTCGTGGCAGCCGATGGCGTTCATTTCCTCGCGGATGATGTTTTCCACCCTTGAAAGCACCCTGTAGCCCAAAGGGAGGTATGAATAGACGCCAGAGGTCAGCATATTGACCAGCCCCGCACGCAACGACAAGCGGTGGCTGACCGCTTCGGTGCCTGCAGGGACCTCTTTTAGCGTCGGGATGAAATATTTTGACCAGTACATTAGACGAAAAATCCTTCCGGCAACTGAACGTTGCGTTTAGTGAATTTTTGATAAAAAGAGGGCTTCTGCTTATTTTGCGTCCAGTCGCCAATGACCCGCCCCTTCTCGTCGATCCTCTCCTGCTTAAAGGTGAAGATGTCCTTAAGCACACAGGCGCCCTTCTGGTTGTCGAACCACAGATCCGTAATATTGGTCACCCGGCGCACACCATCCATGAAAAGCTCAAGGTAGACGAGCAAATCAACAGAGGTGGCCAGCTGCTTCTGGATTTCCTGGCCGCTCAAACGGATGCCGGACATAAGCATCATGGTGACCATGCGGTTAAAGCATTCCTGGGGCGAATCCGCGTGCACGATGGCCAACGAGCCCGAGTGCCCTGAAGAAATGGACTGCACCAAATCCAGGATTTCATGGCCGCGCACCTCACCGATGATGATGCGGTCCGGGCGCATACGCAGGGAGTTGACGAACAAATCCCGGATGGTCACCTCGCCCTTGCCTTCCACGTTGGCAGCCTTGGCCTGCAGTGACACCACATGCTCCTGCATCAGGCGCAGCTCCGAGGTGTCCTCAATGGTGATGATGCGCTCATGCCCCGGGATGTGGCTGGAAAGCACGTTAAGCATGGTTGTCTTACCGCTGCCGGTCGAGCCGCAAAAAACGATATTTAATTTGGCCTTGATAGCCGCGATCAAAAAAGCCGCCATCTGTTTGTTCAAAGTATTGCGCTGTATCAGATCATCGATCGTGGCCAAATCCCTGGAAAACTTCCTGATCGTCATGACCGGACCGACCATGGAGCAAGGCGGCAGGATGACATTCACGCGCGAACCGTCCGCCATGGAAAAGTCCACATACGGTGACGACTCGTCCACCCGCCGGCTGGTGCTGGCCGCAGCCAAAATCTTTTGAATGGTATGGACCAAATTGGTATTGTCCGGAAAGGTGACATTGGTCTTTTCAATCTTACCGGCGCGCTGGATATACACCGCCTTGCACCCATTGACCATGATTTCGGTGACCGTCGGATCTTCAATGAAGGGACGCAGAGGACCAACGCTGACAATGGACGAAGCAAGCTCCCGTAAAATAATTTGCCGCTCCTCCAAATTGATGACCATCTTGGTTTCCTGGCAGAGACTGTCGACGGCCTTGTTGACAAAAGCGCGCAGCTCATCACCCTGCATGGTGTCTTTAACTTCTAAAAAATTGGTCTTGGAAATCAGGTAATGATGGATGCGGGCTTTGATCTCATTATGTTCGAAACTAGGCATAGGCCTCCTCGGTCTTTAGAGTCGCATTCCCTTGAATAGTTGAACGATCTTATCGATCCATCCCACACGTTCGAAATCCGAATAAAAAACGAACACCGCCAGCATGATGATCAGGGCAAAACCGGTCCTGGCCATCACCAGGTCTGTTTTCTCGGATAGGGCCCGGCCGCGCCACTTTTCCAAACCCAACAGGAACAAATGCCCGCCGTCCAAAGGAATGACGGGCAGAAGGTTGATAAGCCCCAAGGAGGCGCTGATGATGCCCACCATATGCAAGAGGAAGGAAAACCCGACACTCAGGGCAAATTTGATCACAAAGAACATGCCGATGATCCCCATGGCTTCTTTCGGCGAACGTTCACCGATGGCCATCTGGTACAGGGCGATGTAGGTCTTGGCCGTGACATCCCATAATTCCTCGCCGGCCTTGGCAAAAGACTCGAAAAAGCCGTAGCGCTTGATCACCAGGTCTTCCGCTTTATTGAGTGGCACCGGCCCCACCCCGATGCGCCGGGTCTTATGGGAACGCCCAAAAATGTCCTGGCTGCTGGTTTCCTCAGGGACAAGCCTGATCTGAATGTCATGCCTGGCGCGTTCAACGGTCAAAACCATTTGTTTGCCGGTAAAGGCCGAAACCGTGTCCTGCAGCGCGGACCAATTGGCGATCGTTTTCCCGTCGATGCTTAATATCTTGTCCCCCACCATCAATCCCGCCTGCTGGGCCGGCGAATGCTCCAGCACCTGCCCCACCACGGGAGCGATCTTCTGGGTGGACAAATTCATATCGACATAACCGATCTTGAAAACAAACCAAAAGCAGATGTAGGCGAAAACCAGATTCACCACCGGCCCCATCAACACGATCAAGGCCCTTAAGCCCGGCGGTTTGGCCAGGTACTCAAAAGTTTTTCCCGCACATTGCCCCCGCTCGTCGCCGGCCATCTTGACAAAGCCGCCTAGAGGAAAAAGGCTTAAGATATACTCCGTTTCACCGCGCTTCCAGGAGAACAACTTGGGACCGAACCCGATGGAAAACTGTTCGACCTTGACCCCGCATTTGCGGGCGGTAATAAAATGCCCCCATTCATGCACGAGGATCAAAATACTCAATATGATCAAAAAAATAATAAAGGACATATGCTCTCTTTACCTTTTATAAATGATCTTGCCGGCTTCCTGCCTGGCCCATTGGTCCGCCGCAAGGATCGCCTCCAGCCCGGGATTTTTTACTATTCTATGAGCCAGCACCACTTTTTCAACGACTTTATAAATTTGTGGAAATCCAATAATTCCTTTTAAAAAAGCTTCCACCGCTTCTTCGTCTGCCGCGTTAAGCACCGCCGGCAGCGTCCCTGCCTGCCGGGCCGCTTCATAAGCCAGCCCCAGCGACGGGAATTTCTTAAGGTCCGGTTTATAAAAATGCAGCTTCCCCCATCGGGCCAGGTCAAGGCTCTTAAGCCCCGAGCTCAAACGCTGGGGATAGGTCAAGGCATACTGGATCGGCAAACGCATGTCCGTTATCCCCAACTGGGCCAGCCACGAGCCGTCCTCAAATTCAACCATCGAATGAATGATGGCCTCGGGATGGATCAATACCTGTATTTTGTCCCAGCGTAAATTGAATAGGTGTTTGGCCTCAATGACCTCAAACCCCTTATTCATCAGGGTGGCCGAATCCACCGTGATCTTCGGCCCCATCTTCCAGCGCGGGTGACGCAAAATTTGCTCGGGCGTCATCCTTTTAAACTGGCCGGCAGGCACTTCCCTGAGCGGCCCGCCGGATGCGGTCAAATGCACCAGTGCCGGTTTAGACCTCTGACCGTCCAAACATTGAAAAATGGCGCTTTGCTCGCTGTCGATGGGGATGATGCTTCCCCCGTGGCGCCCGGCTTCCCGCATGATCACTTCACCGGCAATGACCAGAGCTTCCTTGTTGGCCGGCGCGACACGCTTGCCCGTGCGCAAGCCGGCCAGAAAAGGCATCAGGGCGCTTGTCCCCCGCATGCCTAAAACCACCACATCCACCTGGCTCAAAGACGCCAGTTGAGCGCAATCCTCAATCTTATAAAACTTAATGCCTTTAAGGCCCGTTTTTTTAAAATGCGCCAGGCCTTGAGCTCCGACCGCCACATAGGCGGGTCTATATTTCCTTATTTGCGCTTCCAACAGCTTGAAATTATTGTAAGCGCTCAGAGCAATCACCCGGAACGCCTGCGGGTGTTGATCCACCACCTTTAAGGCATTCACGCCGATAGAACCGGTCGAACCTAAAATAGCTACGCAGCAAGGTTTCATTGGTGCAAAGGATTAAGGACAGAACTCATGTACAAATAAAACGCCGGTGCCGAAAACAATATGCTGTCGATCATGTCCAAGACACCGCCCATGGCCGGCAGTGTTTTTCCCGAATCCTTGACCCCGCAATCGCGTTTGATCAAGGACTCCGAGAGATCGCCCAACTGCCCCAACCCGCCGAAAAAGGCGCCCATGAAAAATACCTGCCAAAGCGGCAGCCCCAAGGTGGGCGGCAAAAAGGAACGGAAGGTCAGGGCCACACAGGCCGATACCAGCACACCCCCGACGGTGCCTTCAATGGATTTATTGGGACTGACCTTGGGCAAAAGCGGGTGCCTGCCGAAATTGGTCCCGATGACCAAAGCCCCCATGTCCGCCGTCTTGGTCACCAGCAATATAAATGCTACCAGTTTGACGCCATCCAAACCCGGAATCAAATGACGGATCTTCACCAAAAAGGAAAAGAACCAGGCCACGTAAAGGACGCCGAAAAGCGTCGTGGATAATCCCAGGATGGCATGGCGGTTGTCCTGCCGGGCGAACTGCATGAACAGAATCAGTAAAAAGCCGATGACGATAAAGAGCAATTCCCAATTATGCGTGGGTTCAAAATGGGTAAAAATGGAAATGGGGATCAATACTCCTATGAAAATGCCGGTATAGCTGTAAATAGGCACGTCTTTTTTACGGACCATATAAAAAAATTCATAAAGTCCGCCGGCGGTTAAAAGCACCACGACCGTGATGAACAGGTAGCTGTAAAGAATGGCCAGCCCCGTAATCAGGATCGCCAGTACAGAGGACAAAAATCTCGACCAGGACATCTTTTCCTTCGGCATTACTGGACCCTCAATTGATCTTGACGCCCCCCCAGCGGCGTTCCCGCTGGGCATAGACGGACAGCGCCTTTAAAAATTCTTCTTCAGTGAATTCCGGCCAGCATTTCTCGGTCAAATACAGTTCGGCGTAAGAAAGCTGCCATAATAAAAAATTGCTGATGCGCTCTTCCCCCGAAGTGCGGATCAAAAGATCGGGATCAGGCTGGCCCTTGGTGTACAGGCAGGCGCTGAAGGCCTTTTCGTCGATATCCTCCGGCTTGACCCGGCCATCGGCCGCCTGGACGGCAAGGTTTTTAGCGGCATCCACGATTTCCCCCCGCGCACCGTAATTAAAAGCCACGTTGAGCGTCATGAGGTGAGGGTCAGGCACCAGGGCCGCCGCCTTGTCCATCGCCTCCAGCACCTCGGAAGGCACCCCCTGCCGCCGGCCGATAAAACGGATGGCGACACCGTTTTTACAAAGATCCCTGGCTTTCTGGCCAAGGACCTGGATAAAGGTGCGCATGATCATGGACACCTCTTCGTGCGGCCTGGTCCAGTTCTCCGTCGAAAAAGCGTAAATGGTCAAAAATTTAATGCCGGCATTCCGGGCGGCCTTGATGATTTCCTCGACTCTTTTAACGCCCTCCAAATGTCCCTGGGTACGGCCCATCCCCCGGGCCTTGGCCCAACGCCCGTTGCCATCCATGATGATGGCCACATGTACAGGGAGTCTATCTTTCGTCATAAATTGAGGCCTTAAATTAAAATGGGGGATATAACATCCCCCAATGAATTGCCGCTTACATACGCAAAACCTACTTCAGAAAGCCTCCCGGCTTAATGTCCAGCGCCGGCAGGTTGTGCCGCCGACACTGCAGCCTCGGCGCGGCCCTGGGACTGCAAGGCGGTCATGGCGGCAGCCTTGTCCTTAAGTGCTGACTGTAATTGCGCCTCCAAACCAGCCTTGGTCTGATTTAACTCGTCGTATTTCTTCTTCAAATCCGAATTGATGGTCTTTTCCTGTTTCAAGGTGGTGAGGATATTGGCCATCTTATCCTGGGTATCTTTCAATTCCTGCTGGAAAGTGACCAATTTGGCATCGTTCTTCTGCAGGGTTTCTTCAGCCACCATCCGGCTGTAACGCTCTTCTTCCAGGCTCTTGGAAGCCTTATCGGCCTTCTGCGACAACTGCACTACCATGACGAGCAAGCCTATGGTAACTACGATGGCTATGATTAGAATTATGTCTCTCATCCGTAAAAATTATTGCTGAGCCCTTGTCTCATTCTTAGGTAAAACAACGATCTCGACGCGGCGGTTGGCCTGACGTCCCGCCTTGGTCGCATTGGAGGCGACCGGACGGTATTGCCCATAACCAATGGCCGACAAACGGGGCTCGGAAATGCCTTTGCCGATCAAATAATGCAGCACGGACAAGGCACGGGCCGTGGACAGTTCCCAGTTGGATTTCCAATGGGATTTTCTGATGGGCTGGTTGTCCGTATGCCCCTCGATACCGACGTTCAAATCGGAAACGGTGGTATTGAGGACATTGGCGACTTTGTCCAATTTGGCATCGGCGTCCGGGCGCAGCTTGGCCTTGCCGGAATCAAACAATACCTCGGAAACGAAGGTAATGACCAGGCCTTTGTTCTCCATTTCCACCTTCACCTGCTTATTGTTGATCTCGTTTTGAAGGCGTTTTTCCAGCTCCTCCTTGGCACGCTGCAGCTCATCCAAATCGCTTCTCATCTTGGAAATCTTCTCAATATCCATGCGGCGGCCTTTTTGCAGGATGATGGTACAGCCGGAAAGCCCTAAAGCAAACACCAAGGCCAGGGAAATATTCATGAACAAAACCTTGTAAGCACGCATTACCTTCCTCCTCTTTATTAAGAAATCAAGTTGATACCATATTATTGAAACTCAAATTATCACAGGCAGTTACGAAAGTCAAGCTTTAACGGACGGCCGGTTTTATTCAAAGATATCAGCGAATAATGATTTCGTCCCGTTTTGAACCGACGGAAATATACTTGACCGGAGCACCCAGTAAATCCTCAAGGCGCTCAATATAACGGCGCGCCTCCTTGGGTAATTGACTGTAGCGCCGCAAGTGGCGGGTCGGGGTTTTCCAGCCCGGCCAATATTCAAAAACAGGCTTGGCGCCGGCCAAGACATCCCAGTCATGAGAATATTCCTTATAAATTTTTCCTTTATATTTATAGGCCGTGGCAATGGCAATCTCATCGAGCTCATCCAACACATCCAGCTTCATGATGGCAAGCACCGAGGCGCCGTTGATCGCCACTGCGTATTTGGCCAACACCGCGTCGAACCAGCCGCACCGACGGGGACGCCCGGTGGTGGCGCCGAACTCATGCCCCTTGCTGCGGATGCATTCATTCATGGCCTTACCGAATTCCGTCGGGAAAGGACCTTCCCCCACCCGTGTCGTATAGGCTTTAAAAGCCGCGACGATCTGATCGACGGCGGTCGGCGGAACACCCGTCCCGCAGCACACGCCGCCCGTGGTGGCATTGGACGATGTCACAAACGGGTAGGTACCGAAATCGATGTCCAAAAACGTCCCCTGGGCCCCTTCGAAAAGGATCTTTTTCTTCTGCTTGATGGCCTGGTTTAAAAAAAGCGCGGTGTCGCACACATAAGGCTTCAGCCGCCGGCCGAAGGCCAGGTATTCCTTATAAATTTCGCCGAAATCATAATTCTTGAAACCATAAACCTTGACGAATATATCGTTTTTCTCGTTGAGATTGTCCGCCAGCTTGGCCTTAAGCACCCTGGGGTTGAACAAGTCGATGACGCGGATGCCCATGCGCCCCACCTTGTCGGAATAACAAGGCCCGATGCCCCGGCCGGTGGTGCCGATCTTATTGGCGCGTTTGCCTTCACGCAGCTGGTCCATCACCCGGTGATAAGGCATGACCACATGGGCATTGGCGGAAATCTTAAGCTGTTTGCCGCTGATGGGCAGTCCGCGCTTCTTTAGACCGTCGATCTCTTCCAGCAGGGCCTGAGGATCGATCACCACCCCATTGGCAATGACGCAGGTCTTGCCCCGGCGCAAAATGGCCGAAGGGATCAAATGAAAAACATACTCCTTGTCCCCCACGATCACCGTGTGGCCGGCATTGTTCCCCCCTTGAAAACGAACAGTGATATCCACCTTCTCGGAAAGGATATCGATCAGCTTGCCCTTGCCTTCATCGCCCCATTGGGCGCCCACCACGACTAGATTCATGAGAGATCCTTGCTCCTTATTTAAAAATTAATACCATGCATGTCGAGGCCGTGAGAAAAACCGCAGCACCGACAATCTTCAGCCAGGAAAGACGCAAATTTTTGATGCTTACAAAAGCCCATACCAACCACAGCGGCCACATGCTGACCGCTATGTAAGCGGTCAAGAGCGGCAAGGCCGTATCCCATTGCCCCCGGCCGATCAGTAAATTTCCCAAAAGCAGAATGTACTTGTCGATAGGCCAGAGCGTCGACAGAGCGCTTAAGATCACGGCCAGAATAATGGTGGCCACCCACACGCCAACTGCTGTAACCAGAGTCATCTTTTTTTGACCCTGGGGTTGGGGTTGGACAACGCCCCGATAAATCAGGAACCAGTCTTTCAGGAATAATATCCCCAAAACAAAGGTCAAAAGGCTCAAAACAAAATACAGGATCTGCGCAGCGAATATAAAAGTCTTATTCAAAATCAAGACTTGGCCGAAGAAAAAATTAAAAAACAAAGCTCCCAAGAAATAAGCCAGGGCAAACGCACAACGCGATCCGGCCGGCGATGCAAACCTGTCTTTAAGCCAAAGGCCATGGATGATAAAAATGGCACAGGTCATGAACACGCAGGGATTAAGGCCGTCCTTCAGGCCCGCCCCGCAGGCAATCAGGAGAATATCGCTCATGCGCTATACCTTAATGGCTTTGACAAAAAGGATATTTTTGGTCTTGCGCAACTTCTCGATCACGGATTCAGGGATCTCACTGTCAACATTCACGACACTGACCGCAACGCCATGCTGGTCTTCCCGGCCCAGGGTAATACCGGCGATGTTGATGTTTTCCGCGGCCAGCAAGGTTCCGATCGCGCCCACAATGCCGGGCTTGTCGTTATTATTGATAAAAAGCATGTGCCCCTGGGGCACGGTCTCAACATAGACATTATTGATCTTCACGATGCGCGGCTGCTTGTTGCTGGACAAGGTCCCCAAGAGATAAAAAGGCTCCTTGTCCGTGGCAATGTCCAGGGCGATGGAATTGACATACTCGCCTTCCTGGCTGGAAACAATTTCCTTAATATTGATGCCGCGTTCCTTCATCATATTCAAGGCATTGATGGTGTTGACCTCTTCCCCTAAGGCAGGCGACAACAATCCATGAGCCAAGGCCATGGTCACGGCCGTGACCTTTTCCTTGGCAACGGCGCCGCTGTAGGTGATGGTGACATGGCTGATACGGCCTTGCACCAGTTGGCCGGCGAATTTGCCCATCCCCTGGGCCAATTTCAAATACGGCTCAATGGCCCTATAGGATTCCATGGACAGGGACGGGAAATTAGCGGCATTGCGGATACCGGCACCGGTCAGGGCGTCTTTAACCGCGTGCGCGATCTCGATGGCCACGTTCAATTGGGCCTCGGAAGTGGAGGCACCCAGATGCGGGGTGGTGATGCAATTATCCATTTTGAATAAAGGGGAATTAAAATCCGGCGGTTCTACTTCGTACACATCCAAGGCCGCCCCGGCGATACGCTTTTCCTGCAGGGCCTTGATCAAGGCTGCCTCATCAATGATACCTCCCCTGGCGCAGTTGATCAGGCGCGCACTTTTTTTCATGAGCGCGATCTGCTCCTCACCGATCATATGGGTGGTCTCCTCCGTTTTGGGGATATGCACGGTGATATAGTCGGCGGTCTTGTAAATTTCGTTGAGATCCACCAGTTTGATGCCGTTTTTGGCGGCGATTTCAGCGGAAAGATAGGGATCAAAACCCAAGGTGATCATGCCGTAACCCTGCGCCATCTTGGCCACGGTCGAGCCGATGCGGCCCAGGCCGATGATCCCCAGCACCTTGCCGTAAAGTTCGACGCCGGTAAACTTGGAACGCTCCCACTTGCCTGATTTCAAGGAAGCCACGGCCTGCGGAATGTTGCGCGACAGCGCCATGATGAGACTCATCGTGTGTTCGGCGGTGGAGGTGGTGTTGCCGGCAGGCGTGTTCATGGCCACCACACCCTTTTTGGTGGCGGCCGGCAGATCCACATTGTCCAACCCGACGCCGGCCCGGCCGATGACCTTCAATTTATCTGCCGCCTCGATAATAGGCGAGGTGACCTGGGTGCCGGAACGCACGATCAAGGCATCGTAATCCCCGATGATCTTTTTCAATTCATCCGCCGGGAGTCCGAATTTGCAATCCACGGTAAAACGCTTGTCCGCAGCCAGAATATCCAAACCCTCTTTTTCCAATTTGTCGCTGACCAGAATCTTGAACATAAACCTATCCTTTGCTGTTTAAAACTTTCTGAGCCGCTGTCAAAGCAGCGCCCAATTCAAATTTATGCCCCATCTGATGCAAAACTTTTTCCAAGCAGGCCAGGCCCGTGAGGATATCGTATTCATCCAAAGCGCCCATATGCGCCATGCGGATGACCTTGCCCTTCAGATGGTCCTGTCCCCCAGCAAAGGTGATGCCGTGGGTATCGCGCATGGTCTTGGTCAGTTTCTCGCCATCGATGCCTGCCGGGACCTTGACCGCTGTCAACACATTGGTGGAACAGGCTGGGTCAGGGAACAATTCCAAACCAATGGCCGCACACCCGGCGCGCACCGCGCGGGCCAGGTGGGCATAGCGGGCGAACATATTGTTCAAGCCTTCCTTTTTGATCATGTTCAGGCTTTCCACCATGGCGATCATGACGCCGATGGCCGGTGTAAAGGGCGTATCGATCTTGGCCATGGCCGCCTTGCATTCGCGCAAGTCAAAATAATAACGCGGGGACGTGCATTTATTGATAAGTTCAATGGCCTTGGGCGAAGCGCTGACAAAGGCCAGGCCAGGCGGCAGCATGAACCCTTTATGCGAGCCGGAGACAACCACGTCGCAATGCCATTCATCGGTCTTGATCTCCTGGACAGCCAGGCCTGAGACCGCATCCACCACCAAAACAGCCGGGGTATTTTTGACTGCCTCGCCGATGGCTTTGACATCAGGCGTCACGCCTGTCGAGGTCTCGGCCAGGGTGATGAAGACGGCCTTGGTGTCAGGATGGGCAGCCAGGAGCGATTTGATCTCAGCGGCGGTAGGCGCCTTGCCCCATTGCACCTTGTGCACCACGGTGTTGGCCTTATAGGTCTGGCAAAGCTCCACCCAGCGTTCGCCGAATTTGCCGCCGTCGACCGCAATGGCTTTGTCACCCGGGGAAAGCAGGTTGACCACCGCCGCCTCCATGGCGCCGGACCCGGAAGACGTCAGAATGTAGATGTCATTCTTGGTCTGGAAGACTTCTTTCAACCCCTCCACCACCTGTTTGATATTCTCCTGGAATTGCGGGGTGCGGTGATGGATGATGGGCCGTCCCAAAACCTCGCAAAGTTGGGGCGGTACCTGGGTCGGTCCGGGGGTCAACAACAGATTGCGTTTCATGGGGCACTACCTTTCTTTTCTTTATTTAATGGCTTCACCAAAATGGGTTATCACGCCGTCGATCAAACCATAATCCTTGGATTCCTGCGCGGACATGAAGAAATCACGGTCGGTGTCCTTGACAATCCTGTCGAGCGGCTGGCCGCTGTGCCTGGACAAAAGCTTATTGAGCTCGTCCTTCATCCGCAAAATTTCCTGGGCCTGAATGTGGATATCGCTGGCCGTGCCCTGCGTACCGCCCCAGGGCTGGTGGATCATGATGCGCGAATAAGGAAGCGCGTAGCGTTTGCCCTTGGCACCGGCGGTCAACAGCACCGCCCCCATGCTGGCGGCCTGGCCGATGCAGCAGGTCACCACATCCGGCTTGACGTACTGCATGGTGTCATAAATGGCCAAACCGGCGGTCACGGACCCTCCGGGAGAATTGATATAAAGGAAGATGTCCTTTTCTTTGTCCTCGGACTGCAAAAACAAAAGCTGGGCGATGATCAAATTGGCCACATGATCATCCACGGCCGTGCCTAAAAATACAATGCGCTCCTTCAAAAGCCGGGAATAAATGTCATAGGCGCGCTCGCCATGGGTCGTTTTCTCGACTACCATCGGAACTAATATTTGTGCTTTTTCCATATTCAGGACCTCCTCAAAAAATTTATTTAGCGTCCTTCCAAGCGGCCTCTTTGAGCAAAAACTCAATAACCTTCATCGGCAGACTGTCATTGGGATCGGTGACAGTGATATTCTCGCGCTTGGCAATTTCTTCTAAAACCAAATAAACCTTTACCTCGCGCTCAACCACCGGCTGCAGTTGCGTGGTGAGCTCTTCGGCTTTTTTCTTCAACTCCTCATCATTGGTGCCTTGGGATTTAAGCCGGCGTAAAGCTTCATTTAAACGGTAATGCAACTGCCGCTTGACCAGGGATTGAGGAACAATCAGTTTAGCACTTTTAAGTAATTCTTCCACTATTTGATTCTCAATATCCATGCGGTTGCTGCGGTCCTTGTCAAACTCCAGCTGGTGCTTAAGAGCCTTCTTGAACTCCTCCAGGCTGGGGAAGCCCATACCCTTGGCAAACTTATCGTCGACTGTGATTTCTTCGCCGCGGCCCTTTTTGAAGAAATCCAGGGCCTTGGTGACCTCTTCCTCGCTCACTTCGCTGGTTTTGCGCTCAATGACAAGCCCCTTGTATTTACCGACCTCGACCTCCGGGCGGATGTCCAGCGTAGCGGTAAAGGTCAACACGCCGTCCTTGAAATCGACCTCGGAGATCTCCGGCAAGTCAATGGGATCCAATTTATGTTGATTGACTCCCTCATGATAGGCCTCGGGGATAATCTTCTTGATGGTCTCATCCTTGGCCAGCTGCCCGTGGGAGTTGGCCAAAATGTGGCGGGGCACCTTGCCCTGGCGAAAACCCTTGACCTTGGCGTGCTTGCCGATCTCGGTGTACACTTCGTCCATGGCCTTGGTGACTTTCTCACGGGGGATTTCAAATTTCATTTCGCGTTTTAATGCGTCTACTTTTTTGACATCAACTTTCATGATACGTACCTTTCTACATTGTGAACTTTTCGCCTAGATAAATTTTGCGGGCCTTGGGGTCGTTGATCAGGTCGTGGGCCGTACCCGAAATGAGCACGCGGCCGTCAGCTACCAGATAGGCCCGGTCAGTGATGGATAGCGTCTCACGGACATTGTGATCTGTCAATAAAATCCCCAAACCCCTTTTCTTCAAATCCTTGATGATCTCCTGCGCCTCGGCCACCACAATGGGATCAATGCCGGAAAACGGCTCATCCAGCAGCAAGAACGAGGGTTTGGTCACCAGCGCCCGGGTGATTTCCAGACGCCGGCGCTCCCCGCCGGAAAGCGTGTAGGCCTTGGCACGGGCCAAATGGGAAATGTTCAGTTCCTCCAGCAGGGATTCCAGACGGCGGCGCCGCTCGATGGGGCTGAGATTCAAGGTTTCCAAAATCGCCATGATGTTCTGCTCCACGGTAAGCTTGCGGAAAATCGAACTTTCCTGGGCGAGATAACCCATCCCCAAACGGCAGCGCTCATGGATGGGTTTTTTAGTGATGTCTTCCTGATCGAAAATCACCTGCCCCTGCTCAGGGCTTATGATCCCCACCACCATGTAAAAGCTTGTGGTCTTGCCCGCACCGTTGGGCCCCAGAAGACCGACGATCTCCGAACGGCCGACGGTGATATTCAAGCCGTCCACCACCTTGCGGCCGCCGTAAATTTTGACCAGATTTTTAGCTTCAAGTAATCTCATTTAGTGACTCATTTGCCCATGGGCTGAAACATACCGTTGCCCTTGGTGCTGCCGGTATCGAAGACGATCTTGGGACGGCCGATCATGGTCAGCATCTGCGTGTCGCCTTCATAAATCATCTTGTTCGCATAACTTACATTAGGCCCTTGCACCACCTTCACATGGCCGGTACAGATGGCTTTCTTTATTTTCTTGGTGGCCTGGTCCATCCAAATTTCCATTTTATCGCAATACAGCTGGCGGCCGGTGGACGCCTCAACCGCCACCACATTATCGGTAAAGACCGCGTACATGGCGGCCTGGTTCATCTGCATGGGGCCGTCCGACGTAATGGTGATGACCTGGCCGTCCCCCTTGCCTTTGGGAGGCTCCATGGTGGCCTTGACATGCTTGTTGATCTGGGCGTTCTTTAAATTCGGATGCGCCACCAACCCCTGCCCCGTCACCACTCCCTGGGGGTCGACGATCTTGACCGGAGCCTGGGTTGTCACCAGGTCTTTGTTCCGGTTGTAATCCAGGACATCCGTCGTCATTTGCGTGCCGCGGTCCTTGGAAGTAATGACCACATTGTCCTGCAAATGGATGTTGCCGTTGGTCTTGTTGATCGTGCCGTGGTCAGCCTTCAGATTGGCCTGCTGCTTGCCGTAAAAATTGGCATCGACCTTGGTGATCTGGATATTGCTCTGCGTGATATCCGCCTTGTCGCCATTGACATCCCAGGTCTTTTGACCCTGATTGTTATAGCCGTCAAGATTGAATCCCTGCAATTGCTGAGTGGGCGATGAAGGAGAATCCTCCTCATCAGCCTGAACACCAGCGCAGCACAAAACCAACATAAGCGAAAAAATCAATAGTTTAATGTCCATAAAGTTGGGGTGTCCATTGTCCTTTGGCTTTTAAAATGAGTTCAACCGTTTCCCTGACGGCCCCCCGGCCGCCGCTTTTTTGGGTCACATAGTGGGCGGTCTGCTTGACTTCAAAGACCGCATTGGCCACCGCCACGGCAAATCCGCAGCGCTGCATGATCTTTAAATCCGCCACATCATCGCCGATAAAACAAACTTCCTCATCGCTGACCTTAAACTCGCGTAAACAAGATTCGTATGCGCTGAGCTTAGGATACACGCCGACATGGACTTTGTCGATTTTTAAATCCCTGGCGCGGTGGGCCACCACCCCTGACTCGCGGGCGGAGATGATCGCGGTTTTGATCCCGCATTGCTGCAAAAATACTATGCCGAAACCGTCCTGCACATCGAAATTCTTGGTCTCAACGCCGTTGGCATCGACAATGATGCTGCCGTCGGTCAAGACACCGTCCACATCCATGATCACCGCTTTGATGTTCTTCAAACGCTGTGCCATCAGAGCAATCCCGCTTTCAATAAATCCTGCACGTCCAAAAGCCCCACCACCCGGCCCTTTTGGTCCACCACCGGAAGCTCGTCGATCTTCTTGGTCTTGAGCATTTCGAAAGCCTGGGCCGCCAATTTTTCCTTGCGGATGGAAGACGGGTTTTTGGTCATGACCTCCGCCACCTTTTTCTGCAAGACGCCGGGATCGGTTTCCAGATGGCGGCGCAAATCGCCGTCGGTAAAAATGCCCAGAAGCTTATGTTTGGCATCAACCACACAGGCACAGCCGCAGCGGGCCTTGGTGATGGTCCATAGCGCGTCCTTGACGCGCGTCTGCCCCGAAACCTTGGCAAAAAACCCGTCGCGACGCATGATGTCTTCCGCACGCAGCAAGAGTCTGCGTCCCAGGCTGCCGCCGGGATGATACAAGGCAAAATCCTCTTTTCTAAACTTCTTACGGTCGATCAGGCACGCCGCCAGGGCATCGCCCAAGGCCATGGTCACCGTTGTGGAAGCCATCGGCGCCAACCCCAACGGGCAGCCTTCGGAATCAACCGCAATGTTTAAAACCACATCCCCGTCGGCCGCCAGGGTAGATTTGAGATTGCCGGTCATGACAATGATCCTGGCTCCGATCTTCCGCAAGAGCGGCAGGACGCGCACCGTTTCCTCGGTCTCCCCGCTTTGGGAGATGACGATCACAATATCTTTGGCGGTAACCTGGCCCAAATCGCCGTGCAAACCTTCGGCACTGTGAAGAAAAATACTGGGCGTTCCCGTGGAGGACAAGGTGGCGGCCATCTTGCGGGCCACCAGGCCCGACTTGCCCATGCCGCAGACAACCACCCGGCCCGTGCATTTGGCCATCATTTCAACCGCGGCATCGAAACCGGCCCCAAGCCGGCGCATCATGCGCTGAATGGCCTTGGCTTCGGTCGTTAATACCTGTCTGGCACGCTTAAGCATTTTTGTCCCTCACCTGATCGATGGCCGTCAGGTCTTTCAACAGCCTTTCCAAATTTTTTAACGGCAAACTATTGGGGCCATCCGAAAGAGCGCGGGATGGGTTGGGATGGGTTTCCAAAAACACGGCATCCACCCCGGCGGCCACGGCACAGCGGGCCAACAAGGGGATGTATTGGCTTTCCCCTCCTGATGATGTGCCCAAACCTCCCGGCTTCTGCACGCTGTGGGTGGCGTCGAACACCACCGGATAACCGCTCGCCCTCATGATGGACAAGGCCCTGAAATCCGTAATCAAATTATTGTATCCGAAACTGACCCCGCGCTCGGTCAACAGCAAACGGCGGTTGCCGGCCTCTTCCATTTTCTTGATAATGCCGCTCACATCCCACGGGGCCATGAACTGCCCTTTTTTGACATTCACCGCCTTGCCTGTTTTAGCAGCAGCGGTGATCAAATCCGTCTGGCGGCACAGAAAAGCTGGTACCTGCACGATGTCCAAGACCTCGCCGGCCAGCTGGGCTTGAGCCACGTCATGCACGTCCGAAAGGACAGGCACGCCCAACTTTGACTGGATCTGAGAAAGCACTTTAAGCCCCTCGTAAAGCCCCGGGCCCCGGAAAGATTTGATTGAGGTGCGGTTGGCCTTATCGTAGCTGGCTTTAAAAACAAAGGGAACTTTAAGCTTCGTAGTGATCTTTTGAATGGCTTCGGCAATTTTTAATGTGCCGGCCGGTGATTCGATGACGCATGGCCCGGCGATCAATACCAGCTTTTGGGCGCCAAAAATCACCCGATCGTTGATTTTAACTTGTCGTACCATGCATTCGCTTTCTGTAAATCCTGCGGGGTGTCCACCGCAATGGATTCATGATCGGTGATGGTTGTTTTTATCTTTACGCCGTGTTCCAGGGCGCGTAACTGTTCCAGCTCTTCCGCTGATTCCAGAACACCTTTGGGCCACTTCGTAAACTCCATCAAAAAACTTTTACGGTAAGCGTAAAGCCCCAGGTGTTTGTAATTCTTTGGGAACAGTGCAAAATTCTTGCCGCGGTGATGAGGGATCGGCGAGCGGGAGAAATACAAGGCATTCCCGTCCTGGTCCACCACGCATTTGACCACATTGGGGTTCAGGAAATCCTGCTCGCTGGTGATTTCCTTGATCACCGTGGCCATGAGCGTTTGGCCGTCTTGCTTTAAAAGAACAGCCAGGGCATCGACCGTTTCGGGATCGATAAAAGGCTCATCGCCCTGGATGTTGACAACAATATCGACATCTTTAGCCTTCACCGCCTCGGCAATACGGTCCGAACCGGAAGCATGCTTAGGATCGGTCATCACAGTCTGGGCGCCAAAGGCCTTGGCTACTTTAAAAATATCCTCATGGTCGCAGGCAATCAGCACCTCATCGAGCTCTTTGCATGAAGACGCCTTGGCCCACACATGTTGAACCAAAGGCTTGCCGCCGATGTCCGCCAGGACCTTGGCCGGAAACCGGGTGGAACCGAAACGCGCCGGGATAACACCGATGGTTTTCATTTGACGGCTCTCAAGGCCTGTTTTAATTCTTCCAGTTCAACCGCCACCGCGCCCATCTTACCCACCACGATGCCCGCGGCATGATTGGCGATCTTCGCCGCCAGGGGTTTGTCGGCGCCGGCGGCCAGGCACAAGGCAAAGGTGGCGATCACCGTATCCCCCGCGCCGGAAACATCGAACACCTGGCGCGCCACGGTCGGGATGGGCAGCGGTTTTTTATTGTGCTCAAAAAGATACATCCCCTGCTCGCCTAGGGTGATCAACAGGGATTCGATGCCTAAATAATTCAAAAGACCGGTACCGTTGGCTTCGATATCGTCCTTACTTTCCAATTTGGTCGAGACAATCCCAAATGCTTTGCGGGCATCGAACGAAATGCCCTTTAGGGCAGTCTCCGCCTCTTTTTTATTGGGTGTAATGCAACTGACCTGGCCGTACTCGCGCAGGTCTTCCAATTTAGGGTCAACAATGACCGGCAGCCGGCATTGCAAGGCCAGCTCATGCAGCTGGCTTAACATCCTGGCATCGATCATGCCTTTACCGTAATCCGATACAATGACGGCATCAAAATTCTTCATTTGCCGGCGTATAAAAGGCAGGATCTTGGATTCCTTGACCAAATCCAGGCCGTCCTGATTGCATTTTTCCCTGTCCAGGCGGATGATCTGCTGGTGCTGGGCAATAATACGCGTTTTAAAAATGGTACTGACAGCGCCGTCTATAAAAAGACCCTGGCTGCGGATGCCCCGCTTCAAAAGCTCACGTTTGAGGATGGCGCCCTCAATATCATCCCCGATCTTGCCCACCAGGGTGACATCCGCGCCCAGACTGACCAGGTTATTAGCCACATTCGCGGCCCCGCCCGGCGTGTAAAAAGACTCCTCCTGCAGCACGATAGGCACGGGCGCTTCCGGGGAGATGCGCGATACGCTCCCCTTGATGTACTGATCAAGCACCACATCGCCTATAACCAGCAGGCGCCGGGCTTTAAAACGCTTGATAAAGTGGCTGTGATCAGGCAAAAGGAAGACCTTTCTTTAAAATAATTAATTAAAATAATTATATTTATAAAGAAAACGGCATTTTAACACAGATTATAAGAAGCGTCAACTTGAGGTAGGAAAGGTTTTACCAGAGGTTTTCCCGTATCCAGGCATCTGCATGCATGATGGCGGCCCAGCCGTTTTTGGAAGAATCGCCGGCATTCTGGACATCCTTATGAAAGCCGCATGAAGCGCCGTGGGCAGCGCCTTTGACGGTTTCACAGCCTGCGGCCATGACAGTCGCGGCCATGACTAACAGGACCAGATAAGCGGTACTTTTTGATCTCATATAAGAGATAGTATGCCTTAAAAACAGCCTAAAGACAAGGATTTGGGGAAAAATTTAGGTTATTGGCTGGAGCCGCCAAGGAAGGAATTTAAAAGATTGCCGATGGCAGGATTATTGCCGATAACTTTTTGCAGCTGTTGAGCCCCTTCGGCAATGGCGGCTTTTTTAGTGACATAGCCAGCCTGCGGCAGGTACTTGACCGAAGGAACTTTACCGGAAACCTTACCGGGGATATAAATGCGACCCTGATCATCCAAAAGACCCTGCAAAGGCGGGGCGGCGTGCGTCAAAGCAGCGGAGATGTCCTGGCCTAAATAAGTTTTAATATCCATGCTCGTATTTAAATCAAAATCGACGGTTCCCTGCATCTCAATGGCAAACAGCTTAGATGACACCTGGCCTTCCGAAACGGTGATAACTTTGTTTGCAATTTTGACCTTCCCTTCAGCCTTGTCTAGGACCGTGGTATCAGTATCCAGCTCGTCCTTTATATTGGAAGGCATGGCTCCTTCAAGGGCATTCTGAAGAATATCGCCCAAACCCGGAATAAAATCCAGCTTGCCCAGGATGGTTTTTAGGATATTGAGTTTTTCGATCTTACCGTTGTTAAGACTAAACTGACCGTCGCCTTTAAAATTTTGCAACATGGCCTGAGGATCAAAACTTTCGCCGGAACCTGTGAACTGGGCATCCACTTCGCCTTCCACCACGGCAGGCGCCTTGCTTTGGTCGATAAGGTCCTGGACCTTCACGGATTTAGTGTCCAGTTGAAACGTGTAGGTTGGCGTCGACATAAGACCGTGCACGTCGCCCTTCAGATTAATAGTGCCCTGCTTTACCTGGACCTGCAACTGCTTGACGGAAAGATCATTTAAGTCCGATTCGGCCCGGAGAGTAATATGCTCAAGAGGGTTTAAAAGTTCTTTTAGCTTAACATACCCTTCGTTCAAGGAAATTTGCAGCGAAAGGCCCTGCAGCCCTTTGGGGGAAGCGTTTAATTTAGGAATATCGACAGTAACGTCGCCTCTGATCTCTTGCGGCCAAACCGGCAGCTTCCCAAGGACAGGACTGATCTCCCTGACTTTATTCCAATCCCACTGGCTTAGATCGCTTTTTATTTGAAGACCGCTCATCTCTGCCGCCGATGCGGCCAAATCGAGGTGGCATTGGCCGCTGACACTGATATTGTTCTGCTTTCGGCCCCAGGCATTAGCACTAACTATAAAGGTGAACGGCGCACTTAAGGAAAAATGATTGACTGCAATTTCCACATCGGGAATAACGATAGACAGCGGCATTTGAGGATTTTGGTCTTCAAAGACCAGCTGGGCATGACTGACGGCAATGGAGCCGATGGTGACCGCCGGCAAAGCCATGGCTTGATCGGATGCCACATGTGAGGCTGCAGCCTTTGCACCGCCAGCCGGTTTTGCCTCTTGGGCAGGGGCGGCAGGCGCCATGGTCTGGACATTAAGCCTGCCGTCCGGCAGACGGATGACAGATATTCTAGGAGAAGCAAGGACGATTTTGGTGACATTGATCTGCCTCTTTAATAGAGCTGCCATTACATCCAGGCGGGCCTGGGCTTCCTGAAGTTCAAGGAAATTATTACGGCTGAATTGAGGATCGTCGCTGACGGTTATGTTCTTTAAATCCAGGGAAACACCGTCAAGCCCCAGATCCAAATCGGCATGGCCGATGGTGACCTTGCGGTTAATTATCTGGCCGATCTGCCGGGTGATTTGGGGCAGGTACGCATTGATGTTGAAAGTTTTAAGGAAAATAAAAAGTCCGGCGACGGCAAGAAGGACCAGGACGAGCAGACCAATGAGGATGTTCTTTAAGACTTTCATAGTTTTGAATAAACTGGCGGAGAGGTCGGGATTCGAACCCGAGGGCCCAGTTACCCAGGCCAGTTGCTTAGCAGGCAACTGCAATCAGCCACTCTGCCACCTCTCCCAATTCAAATCATAAAAGGGAAAGTCCTTTATACCAGACTTTTTAGCTGCTGTAAAGGAACTGTTGCTGGTATTACTTTTTAACCTCTCCCCTGTACATGATGACGCTGACTTTTTCAACCGTTATAAGACCCTCGAGCACCATTTGGTCCAATACGGGCAGAAAGGCGTTGATCTTCTCTTCACTGTCGACAATCTCGATGAGCATAGGCAAATCTTCAGAAAGCCTCAAAATCTTGGCCGTATGCATATGACTTTTGCAGCCAAAGCCCATGCAGCCTTTAATCACCGTGGCACCCGCCAGGTTCCGCTTTCTTGCTTCCCCCACAATGGCCTCGTACAAGGGAAGGCCCTGGTACTTATCCTGTTCGCCGATAAAAATCCTGAGTAAGTTCCCTTCTGCCGGAATTTTCATTCACACCCCCTGCGCTAGATGATTTCACCTATAAAAATCCCCATCAGTAAGGCAATAAAGCCAACGACCGTACTTATTATAATATTGGCGAATGCCCTTGTGAACTCTCCATCATGGACCAGATTTGACGTCTCCAGCATATATGTTGAAAATGTGGAATATGCTCCGCAGAATCCGGTCATCAATAAAATCCTGAAATTGGGCCCAAGAAAAAACTTTTGATCAATGATGGCTGAAAAGAAGCCCACCAGGAAACACGCAGTCAAATTAACAATCAACGTCCCTATAGGAAATGTCGTTCCGAATTTCTCATAAATAAATCCTGCCAAAAAATAGCGGGAAAAACCTCCCAGGATACTTCCAACAGCTAAAATTAGCAATTTTTGCATATCACGGTTTCCCTTCTAATTCTCTATGCTTCTTTTGGCCTGACGCTTTTTTTGAAAGAATTCGCTAAGAAGACCGGCACATTCTTCGGCCAGAATGCCGCCTTGCACTTCGATGCGATGATTCAAGGATCTATGGCTGGCAATGTTGATGACCGAACCGCAGGCACCGGTCTTCGGATCCGTTGCCCCAAAACAAACCCTGGTGATACGGGATAAAACTAAGGCTCCGGTGCACATGGAACAGGGCTCAATGGTAACATAAAGAGTGCATTCCTGCAGCCACTTAAGCTGAAGATAATTGGCAGCCTGGGTTATGGCGATCATCTCCGCATGGGCCGTGGGGTCCTTTAACATTTCAATCTGATTATGGGCCTTGGCAATGATCTTGTTTTCATGCACGATCACAGCGCCCACAGGCACTTCGTCTTTTCCGGCAGCCATCATGGCCTGCTGCATGGCATGCTTCATGAACATTTCATCAAGATTGGGTTTCATTATTTTGCTTTATAAACCGGAAGGGAAATTTGGACGGTGGTGCCTTTGCGCAGGGAGCTTTTAATGTGAATGGAGCCGCCCGCGGCATTGATGATGGAATAAATAATGGAAAGTCCTAAGCCTGCGCTTTTTTCAACCCCGCGCTCCTTGGTCGTAAAGAACGGCTCAAACACCTTGGGCAGGTGGTCGGGCGTGATACCAACCCCTTCATCCGCAACATCGATGTCCACCAAGCCATAGGCCTTGTCAAAAGAGGTTTTGACCTTAATGACACCGCCGCCTGGCATGGCCTGGACGGCATTCATGAGCACATTATGGATGATCTGATGGGATTCAATGGGCCCAACGGTGATCCGCGGCAGCTCTTTACCTAACCGCGTAACTAATTTAATGCGGGACGATTCCAGCTGCTGGCTTAACCCGGCACCTACGTTTTTGATAATATCATTGATCTGGCAATTGTTGTCAGCCAGACGGGCCTGCCGCTTGCCGACGAACATCATGCGGCTGGTTGTTTGCGAACAATGTTCAAGCTGGCGCTCTATTTGTTCCAGAGTGGTGATAATGACTTTAAAATCCTTGTAGGAGATGAATTCAAAATCGCGGCTTTTATAATCGCTGATGAGCTTGCGGGTGCGGGCCAGGATTGATTTTAAAGGTGAGTCCAGCTCATGGGCCAGGCCGGAAATAAGCGTAAAAGAATCAGATGTTTGGACATTATTTTTGGACATGGAGAAAACGCGCCTGACAGGAGTCGAACCTGTAACCCTCAGTTCCGTAGACTGATGCTCTATCCAGTTGAGCTACAGGCGCAGTAAATCTATTTTCCAAAGAAACCTTTTTATACCAAACTTATGCCGTGCTGTAAAGGAGATTTCTTTAAGGTTCAGCGGGCCTTCTTGGCGTCGCTGAGCATGCGGTCGCGGTCCAGGCCGATCTTGGCCATGGCCTCCTTGGGATTCAAGGCGTAATAACGGCAGAAAGTTGAAACTTCCTTGATCGTATGAATGTCGCGCTTGTCCAGAGTCTTGAGCACCGCAGCCCGGACCCACGTTTCGTCGATGACATCGCGCGGCGTCATTCCCGCTTCCTGGGCCAAGCGGTCACGGTACACGGTGCTCGGAGAAACGGCAGTGACGTGATTTTGCTCGTAATTATATTTAAAAACATGGGATAAAAGGACCTTGCTCGCCTCCATCCCGCTGGTTTCGGAAATTTCATCGATGACGCGGTAAAGCTTGCCCTTGACATGATAACGCTTCAGGATAATAAAGACGTCGATCAAATTGATGAGCGCATCCGGCACATTCATGGGCTCGTTATGGAGCCGTGTTATGGTCTCGCGGGCCGTCAGCGCATGGATTGTACCCATGCAGTATTTACCGATATTGACTGCGGTGATCATGTCCCTCGCTTCACTGCCGCGGACTTCACCCACAATAATTCGCTCCGGGCGCATGCGCAGGCTGTTCTTCACCAATGCCGACAGGTCCAGCTCATCATCCGTTTCCAGGCGGGAACAGCTGTCCTCCATAAAGGTATTTAATTCCAGCGTATCCTCAATGACGACCAGGCGGTCTTTTTCGGGAATAAAACTCAATAAGGCATTCAAAAGTGTCGTCTTGCCTGTCCCCGGCCCGCCGGAAATAATGACATTAGCCGGCCTGATGGAGAGCCCCTCGAGGTAAAGCCACAATTGACCGGCCGCCTCGTAGCTCATCGTCCCACGGCGGATCAAGTCAATCACACTTAAAGGGTCCATCTTGGCCTTGGTGATGGTCAACTGAACACCCAAGGGCGAATCGATGATATTAACGCGGCCGGCCAGATTGACCAATTCTAGATTGACGATCTTGTGGTAACTTTTCCGGCCGCAAAAAACCAAAAGCTTTTGGATAAAGTTACCCAACTCCTTCTGTGTACGGAAAGTTTTATCGGTGGCGATCAATCCTTTTTGGGAGTGATGGATATAAATCGGCTTTAGCGCGTTGATGATGATGTCTTCGACTTCAACATTGTAAAGCAACTCTTCAATGATGCCGTAGGAAAGGAATTTCTTAACGAAGATGTCCCGGTTCTCGGCGGAGCCGCAGGCAACAGCATAGTCCTGGCCCTCCAGCTTAAGCGCCTCTTCCAAAGCGGCCCTGACCATGGCTTCCCGTTCGGCATCGGTCTGCATCAGGCTCATCTTGCCGGCCAGTTTATGCAGCAGCAGCGATTCCAACTCCAGGTGCTCGTGTTTGTTCATCGCCTAATGTTGGTCTTTCTTTTTATGGTATTCGTCAAGTAAGCGGCGAATGTCAACAGTTGAATTCTTGGCAATTTGGGAACAGACAAAGATCAACAGTGAAAACTGCCAAACATCGTCAGGCCCACGGATCAAGCCGGTGGCAGTGTTCTCTTCCCTTTGCAAGCGATTGCCGTAAACGCCGATAGCGTCTTGTATTTTACCTTCAAAAACATCCAAAGCGGAAATTTTATTGTCATATTTCATGGAAGGCAGGGTGATGCCCCTGACCAACAGGAAATTGATCATGCTGTCTTCCTTGAAAGAATCCCCGTCTTCAAAAGCGAAACCTTCCAGTTGCGGGATATGCGGCGGCAGGATCAGGGACGGGCGGTGCACCAGCACCTCTCCGCTGCGCACAACAGTGTCCCCTTCGTTGACCGAGGAGGGAGACAAAAGAATATAAGGTACATGTGTTTCGCTGAAAGTCTGCAGGCCGATGATCCTCGAACGGATAATTTCGGTTTCCTGCAAAGCTTTTTCCCACGCTGAGGTGATATCCATAAGACTTTAATGAATTCTTATCCTCAAATTCGATACCAGGGTTACGTCGCTTTTGGCTTCTATGCGGATTTCCAGAATATTGGGGCTCTGTTTCAGGCGGCGCACCCGCAGCGCGGCAATATGATCCGCCACCAAGAACCTGGTCTTGCCGTTGATATGGAACAGATTCCCTTCCTTAATAATATATTCAGGATCGCCGTGCCACCGGCCGTCCACCGGGGTTTTCAAGAGCGCATCATTCCTGTTCTCGCTTAAATCCAGGAACAAACTTTCCAGCACCTTCCTTATGTCCTTGGCTAGAACCACCTTCCGGTTGTATTCTTGAAAATGCTTAATTTTAAAAAAAGTAAGCACCATCAAAATAACAAACGGGATAAACAGGCAAACGTAGATGATTTTCAGTTTATTAGACATAAACTCCTCCAAATCTGGCGGAGAGGGTGAGATTCTGGCCTCAAATAATGCTCTCTCCGTCGATAAATCAACATTTGACCCTTCAGATTTTGACAGATTTTGACAAAATCTGCTTCTTAGATTTTCCATTATGTCTTAACCTTTTTACTTTGTCCATAGGAAAGACTGCTAAACTGGTCCGCAATATAATTAGGGTCTAAATGCGTGTATTTGCGCGTCATTACAGGTGACGTGTGCCCCAAAGCCCCCTGGACCAAGGACTCTGCTGCCCCACCCTTTATTGATAAGCTGGTAAATGTATGCCGCCCCCGATGAAAGGGTTGTTTAGGCGGCAGGCCAGCCTTATCCATAGCCTCAATAGCTGTTACATAACAGCGGTCATAATGGATGGGCTTCCCATCCTTGCCGGGAAATAGTAAGGGTGACGGATTATCTTTGACCTCATTCATCCACACTCTCAAAATAACCTCTAACTCTGGATTAAGCGGCACATAACGGTCTTTTCGGGTCTTGGTGTAATATTGGATACTATCAATGATTTTATTGTGAACATAGATCCGGCGCGAAGAAAACTCAATATCGGTTTTAAAAAGATGTGTCGACTCTGAAACCCTTAAGCCCGCATAATAAGCAATGGCTGTTATTTCAAAACAGCATTTGTCTATTGGGCGCGGGCCTTGTTTCATCAGCTTTAATTGTTCAAGAAGTTTGCCCACTTCATCAGGGGTTAAGGTCTCCGGGGAAACATTGTCCGGCTCATCAACCTTTTTTATCTTTGAAACCGGGTTTTTATCAATCCAGCCATTATCAAGGGTATAAATAAAGAAGTTTGTAAGGATATTCCTCTTATCGTTACGGGTATGCGGATTTAACCCCTTATCAAGAATCCCCTGCAAATATTTCTCGACCATCGGTTTTTCAATGTCTTGAAGCAACGGCATTGTCCCTAATTCTTGGACGATAAAATTTTTGAATTCCAAAATTGTGGCCTTATATTTAATAAAACTCTTTTTAGCCAGTGATCCTCTGGCTATTAAATAAGCGTCTATTGCCTTGTCCAAAGCCGCGTCCGTAAAGGTTTGGTTATTGGCCCGGGCATATAACTGCCTTAAATATTCATCCCTTACTCTTTCCGCATCTCTTTTAACGCTCTGGCGCGTATTGTAGTGACGTTTTTTCGGCTTAAGATGGGTCGGAATCTTAAAACAGTATGTTTTACCGCCAGGCGGAAGATATAGTTTTACTTGGTTAAATTTCATAATCAATTTTTAGAATACAGTGTTGGAGACGACTTTCTGACCGTTAGCCTTGCGATAGCTTCCTTTATCTGTTGTTCAGTGACCATTCTCCTGCCGTGCCAATTAACATGCTCAATAGAACCATCTTTAAGGAGATCATTAACCGTATTCTTGCCCAACCCCGTCATTTCCTTTAGCTCTTTAGGGCTATACATCTTAATTCCGCACAATTCGATCATCCCATCACCTCCTTTTGGTAAACCATCACTCAAACAATCTCTTTCAGATAACTAACAGATTTGTTAGTTATAAGTATAAAACGAAACAGAAATATGTCAAGAAATAACTTGTTTGTTAGTTTTTTATGAATTATACTTCTGGCATGGCAAATATGGGACAAATTATAAGGAAACGGCGCAAATACCTAAAACTTCAAGTTAAGGAATTAGGCAATAAAGTAGGCGTTGACCCCGTATACATAACACAAATTGAAGTTCATAATAAAATGCCTTCTTTGGAAGTTTACAAAAAGATTGAGAAGGCTTTACTACTCCCTCCCTATTATCGCACCCAGTACTTCAGAGAAAAACATCCAGAATATACCAAAAATATGCTCACAGAAGACATTATTAAGCAAGTACGAGATGCCTCGGTTAAAGACGATCCAAACGCCCCACCCCCTGATACATTTCATGAGGTGGACATGTTTTTTCGCTTTAAAGACCCAACTCCGCAGGAAATCCGGGCGTTTGTGCTTGATACAGCACATGAATTAAATCCAGAAGTGACTTTAAATGAAAAAACTATCAAGGAACTTGTCTCGATAGTCAAAGATGCCATAAAACACAGAGATTTACTTAGAAGCGGACGAAGGAAGTTTACTCAAAAGATTGAATCTATCACCAAAGCCAAGGTATTGAAACCCTTGGATCCAAACGTTAAAATCGACCCCAACAATATAAAAATCTCCCTATCATAAAGCCCTTAGAATTCTTGTTAATGATATATGGAAGAAACCCCAAAATGTTGGCTGATGGATTCATCAGAGAGCGGCGCGGGCAATTCCATTCCTTTAATCTCATTTAACTGCGCAAGAACATCCCTCATATTCTTTAGCGGCCCGCCACGGAAAGCTAAATAACAGCCCCTTCGAAAATACGCGCCCATGATAGCCTCATTCTTCATCATCCTACGATCTGATCCTTCAAAATAACCAAGATCTATGACCATCCGGTTAATTGTGCCTATCATCACGCGATCAAGGGTTGATGTCACCCGAATCTCTTTCATGCGCTCATTAAAAATCCCAATAACCTCTGCCGGATAATGCTCATCGTAGAGGGCCTTTCTGAGCCTTTGGCGGAATATGGCCTCAATGGAATTAATATCTTCCCTGCTGACGTCCATGGCAAAAAAACAAAACATGGTCCCAGCGTGAGCAAAGACCACACATTTACGCCTGGGATAAAGCGTAAAAACATGACCATACCATTCATCTAAGGGATGGGCAGATTGCGGCTGGATCGTAATATCTGCCTTTTTAAGCCGTAGTTCCGTAAGCAATTTTT
>JAGWOI010000050.1 GCA_028870995.1 Candidatus Omnitrophota bacterium
ATTTGTTTTATTAAGGACAACGATATCCCTTCTCGGTTGGAGTCAAATGTTATCCGTCATTTGCAGAAGGTGATTACCAAGTACGACGTGGTGATCGTTTCTGATTTTGGGCATGGATTGTTGACCAAAAGGCTGATCGATTTGATCTGCGACAAGGCCCGGTACCTTGCGGTCAACGCCCAGACCAATAGCGCCAATATCGGCTTTAACCTGGTGACCAAATACCCCAAGGCCGATTGCGTCTGCATCGATGAGCTTGAGCTGCGTTTCGCGGCGCATGATAAATTCAGTGACGCGCGTCATTTGGCCAAGAAGGTCTATGACCAGATTGGCTGTGCACATATCATCGCGACACGGGGGCCGAGCGGGTCATTAAGCTATTCTAGAAAAGAGGGATTCCATGAAACTCCGGCATTCTCTTATAGGGTTATAGATGCTATCGGGGCCGGGGATGCTTTTTTTGCTTTTATAGCGCCATGTTTTGCCGGGGGGATACCCCAGGATCTGGTGTCTTTCATCGGCAATGCTGCAGGTTCCCTGGCTGTCCAGATTGTGTGCAACCGCGAGCCGGTGGCGGCCGTGGATTTAATGAAGTTTATCGTCAGGCTGTTGAAATACTAAGGAGGAAGTGATGAACCAATTTAAAACTGTTTTAGTGACCGGCGGGGCCGGTTATGTGGGCGCGGTCCTGGTCCCCATGCTTTTGGGCAAAGGTTACCGCGTGAAGGTGCTGGACCTTTATACCTATGGCGAGGATGTTTTTGATGACATCAAGGACAAGTCCGGTTTGGAAGAGATCAAAGGGGACCTTTGTGACGAGGATTTGCTGCGTAAGTCCCTTAAGGGCTGTGATGCGGTCATCCATCTGGCCTGCATTTCCAATGATCCTTCTTTCGAACTGAATCCGGACTTGAGCCGCAAGGTCAATTATGACGCCTTTGAGCCGCTGGTGAGCATCAGCAAAGACAGCGGCGTGAAGCGTTTTATTTATGCCTCCACCTGCAGTGTTTACGGGATCAGCGACGCGCCCGAAGTGACGGAAGACCATCCGCTGCTGCCCATCACTGATTACAATAAATACAAAGGCCTTTGCGAACCCATCCTGGCCAAATACCAATCGTCCGGATTTACGACGGTAACCATACGGCCGGCCACGGTGTGCGGCTATTCGCCGCGTCAGCGTTTTGATTTGACCGTCAATATTCTAACTAACCATGCTTACAATAATAACCGTATTAAGGTTTTCGGCGGCAAGCAGGAGCGGCCCAATATCCACATCGGCGACATCACCGAATTGTATGTGCGGTTACTTCAACTGCCTGACGCCCAGATCGCTGGGAAAATTTATAACGCCGGGTACCAAAACCGGTCTGTGGGTGACATTGCCCTGATCGTGCAGAAGATAGTTGCGCAGGAATTCCCGCAGCGGCCGCAACCGACTATAGAGACCCTACCGTCGGATGATATCCGTTCTTACCGAATCTCCTCGGAAAAGATCAAAAGGGAATTGGGCTTTGTCCCACGCTTTACCATCGAAGATGCCGTTAGAGGTTTGCTGGCGGCCTTCCGGGCTAATAAATTTCAAGATCCCATGAATAACCCTCGTTATTTTAATATCAAGATGCTGAAGTCTTTGGGAGCACAGGCTTCAGTTTAATGCCGTTATGATTATTGGTGTTGATTTTGACAATACCCTGGTTAATTACGATATGGCCTTTTCCCACAGGGCATCGGAATTAGGGTTGATCAGTCTTGATCGGGGGCAGCATAAAAGGGAACTGCGGGATCGAATAAGGCTTCTGCCTGATGGAGAAAAATTGTGGCAACAACTGCAATCCTATGTTTATACCCAGGGCATGGCTCAGGCTCGTTTAATTGATGGGGTTGAAGATTTTTTTGCTTTTTGTCAGCACAGGGATATAAAAGTTTATGTGGTTAGCCACAAGACAGAACATGCTTCGTTTGCGCCTAAGGAAATGAATTTACAGCAGATAGCATTAGCATGGATGCGAGCCAACGGATTTTTTTATCCAGGGACATTAGGCTTGGACTTGACCCAAGTTTATTTTGAATCAACGAGAGCGGAAAAGATTAGACGGATCCAAATGTTGAACTGCACGCATTTTATCGATGATTTACAGGAGGTTTTTTTGGAAGGCGATTTCCCTTCGGGAGTAAAGAAAATTCTTTATGCTCCTACACCGACCGAGGCATTGGGGGAAGATATTATGATTTTTGAAGATTGGAAAGGGATCAATGACTACCTTTTTAGCAGGGCATAAGTCATACATGCCGAAGGAAGTGGCCAGACTGGCTTCCGATCTAATGAAGGTGCCTGTAAGCCATGTTCAACCGATCGGTCAAGGAGCCAATAGCAGGGTCTTTCGGCTGAGTCGCCCTGATGGAAATTATGTGTTGAAATTTTATTTCCAACACCCGGAAGATCCTCGTGATCGATTGGGCACTGAATTTAGAAGCCTATCTTTCTTATGGGATCGGGGCCTCCGCCGGATTCCAAGGGCCTTGCAAGCTTGGCCACAACAGGCTTGTGCCCTTTACAGTTTAATAGAGGGAGTTTCACCAACCGCTCAATTGAAGAACGCTGATATCGGGCAGGCCGTTGATTTTCTAAAAATCCTCAAGCAGTTGGCTGGCTCCGGGATTGATCAAGGATTTCCTGCGGCCTCTGAAGCTTTTTTTTCTGGTCATGACATCATCAATAACTTGAGGATACGTTTGGGGAGGCTTCAGATAATTGACAGTGGTCAAGAATGCCAGGCGCTACACCACTATTTACAGGAGGATTTTCTGCCTTTATTGGGAACAGTAGAGGAATGGTCGCTGGAGTATTTAAGCCAGCAAGGAATATCATGGGACAAACAACTTCCAGATAAATACCGAACGTTGAGTCCATCGGACTTTGGCTTTCATAACGCATTACGAACATCTTCAGGGGAGGTTGTTTTCTTGGATTTCGAATATTTCGGATGGGATGATCCGGTCAAAACGGTGTCGGATTTTTTGTGGCATCCGGCGATGAATTTAAAAGAGGGATTTAAGCAAGATTTCACGGTTGAGGCGACAGGTTTATTCAGCGATGATCCCGGTTTTCAAAAAAGATTAAAAGCCTGCTTTCCCCTATTTGGTCTCAAGTGGTGCTTGATTTTCTTAAATGAATTTGTCGCCTCGGACATGCAGCGCCGCGGGTTCGCACAAGCGCCGCCCAAGGACAAATCCGTTCTTCTTCTAAATCAGCTGGCCAAGGCCAAAGCCTTTAGTGACCGTATCAGACGAACATACAAGGAATTTCCGTATGATGTCTAAAGATCTCCACAATCTTTCAACTCCTCTGGATGCGCGCTCCAAGCTCCTGCGGCAGAAAATCGTCAATGTTTTTAAATACAGTCGGCGTGGTCATGTGGGCGCCGCCTTCTCTCTGGTTGAAATTTTGAGGGTTTTGTACGACGAAATTTTGCACTTTGATCCTAAAAATCCCCATTGGAACAAGCGCGATCGTTGTATCCTCAGCAAAGGACACGGGTGCCTGGCCCTGTATGCGTTACTAGCTGAGAAAGGTTTCTTTGATCCTAAGGAGATGGAGAGGTTTTGTTTGTTCGACGGGATTTTAGGTGGGCATCCGGAACACCGCGTCCCTGGCGTGGAGGCTTCCACGGGAAGCCTGGGACACGGGCTGTCCCTGGGGCTGGGCATGGCCCTTGGCTGCAGGTATGACAAGTCTCCGGGCCGGACATTCGTGATTGTCGGGGACGGCGAATGCAATGAAGGTTCTATCTGGGAAGCGGCGATGTGTGCAGGCAAGCATAAACTGGAACAACTGACCGTGATCGTCGATTATAACAAACACCAGTCCTATTCCACCACGCTTGAAGTCCAAGACATGGAACCGTTTGCCGATAAATGGAGTGCCTTTGGATTTGCGGCCAGGGAAGTCGACGGCCATGACGTGGTGGCCCTGAAGGAAGTTTTAAATAAAGTTCCTCTGGAACCGGGCAAACCGACAGCGATCATTGCTCATACGATCAAAGGCAAGGGGGTCAGTTTTGTGGAGAATAATTTGAAATGGCATCATAAAAACAAAGTCACCGATGAGGAAATCCGGAGTCTTTTAAAAGAGCTCGAGGTGTGACGATATGCGCAAAACCTGTTTGGACCAAGTTTATGAATTGGCTAAAAAAGATGAGAGGATATTTTTTATCGGCTCAGACTTGGGCTTTGAAACTTTGAAAGAATTCAAAAAAGAGATGCCCGGACGCTTTTTCGTCGAAGGCGTTGCGGAGGCCAATCTGGTCAGCATGGCAGCAGGCCTGGCCATGGAAGGCAAGATCGTTTATGCCAATACGATTGCCACTTTTTTGAGCCGCCGGTGTTTCGAGCAGATCGTCCTGGACATGGGGTTGCATGATACCAATGTCCGCCTGATTGCCAACGGCGGCGGCTTGGTTTACGCGCCGTTGGGCCCGACGCACTTGGCCATTGATGACATTGCCATTTTGCGTGCCGTTCCCAACATGACCATTGTGGCTCCCTGCGATGCCGAAGAGATGAAACGCCTGATGCCGTTGACCGTGGATCACGACGGGCCTATGTATATCCGGCTGGCCAAGGGGGGAGATCCGGTCGTCTCAACGGGCAGCATTCCGTTTGCCATTGGGAAAGCCTTGCCCATTCGTGAAGGGAAGGACGTGTTGATCGTGACGACGGGTATTACCCTCCGCATGGCATTGCAGGCAGCGGACGTCTTAAAGCTGGAAGGGATTGAGGCCGCCATTTTACATATGCCAACGATCAAACCATTGGACATCCAGACACTGTTGCATTATGTTTCCCAGGTTCCAGGGGTGGTCACTGTAGAAGAACATACGATCATCGGAGGTTTGGGCAGTGCTGTACTCGAGGCTGTTGCCGAGGCTGATTTTGGTGCGGCCAAACGTTTTAAACGCATCGGTATCCCGGATGTGTTTGCGGACCATTACGGTTCCCAGGATGATTTAATGTCTTACTATGGCATCGATATCCAACATATTTGTTCTGCGGCCAAGCAATTGCATAGTTTTCGAGTTAAAACATCTGTTTGATAACACTTAGGAGAGAGAGATGGGACATTTGTTAAATATTATTACGCCGTTACACAAGAAATCGAAACGGAATTATCTTGAGCGAATGGTCAATGATAAGGTCCATTGTTCCGAAGTCGCCAGGCAATACGGCTTCGATTATTGGGATGGGGACCGCAAGTATGGCTATGGCGGCTACATGTATGACGGGCGTTGGGAAACGGTGGCTAGATCGCTGATTGACCATTACCGCTTGCCCAAGGACGCCAAGATCCTGGATGTGGGGTGTGGAAAGGGCTTCTTGCTTTATGAGTTCAAGAAATTATTGCCGCAGGCCGCCGTTGTTGGCATCGACATTTCCGACCATGCCCTTCAAAACGCCAAGGAAGAGGTAAAGCCCTTCTTAAGGAAACTGGCAGCACAGGACAAATACCCGTTTGCGGACAAGGAATTTGATCTGGTTTTTTCCAACACCACCTTGCATAACCTTTACATTTTTGAATTACAGAAAGCCGTTCGGGAGATCGAACGCGTTGGGAAAAACAAGTTCATTTGCGTGGAAAGTTACCGGAATATCCAGGAACTTTTTAATGTGCAGTGCTGGGCATTGACTTGCAATGCGTTCTTCTCGGATAAGGAATGGCAGTGGTTTTATGAATCGAACGGGTATACCGGAGATTTTGAGTTTATCTATTTTGAATAAGGAGCACAATGAAAGCCGCCATTTTGACAGAATTGAATAAACCATTGGTCGTGGCCGATATTGCCCTGCCTGAAGCGCTGTCCTTCGGGCAGGTGTTGGTCAAGATCTGTTACAGTGGGATTTGCGGGGCGCAGATCAACGAAATGGAAGGGGCCAAAGGCCCGGACAAGTTTTTGCCTCACCTGTTGGGCCATGAAGGTTCGGGTGTCGTTGAGGATATCGCGCCGGGTGTCAAGCATGTGGCCAAAGGCGACCATGTTGTGCTCCATTGGCGTCAGGGCAAGGGCATTCAATCCGAGACCCCTGTCTACGATTGGCAAGGCAGGAAAGTCAACGCCGGATGGGTGACAACATTCAACGAATATGCCGTCGTTTCGGAAAACCGCCTCACTCCTATTCCTAAAGATTTCGATATGCGCCTTGCACCTTTGTTCGGTTGTGCCGTGACCACCGCTATGGGGGTCATCAATAATGACGCCCAGGTCAAAATAGGCCAATCTGTCGTAGTTTTTGGCGTGGGTGGGGTGGGCCTGAATATCGCCCAGGCAGCGACCATGGTATCAGCCAATCCTATCGTGGCCATTGATTTGGTGGAGGAAAAGTTGGTTATGGCCAGGCGTTTCGGCGCTACCCATGCGCTCAATGCCAGGGACAATCCGCATCTTGCTGATCAGGTCAAGGCCATCGTAGGCCGTGGCGGCGCGGATGTGGTCATCGATACAACCGGTAGCGCCCGGGTCATTGAATCCGCTTATGAATTAACTCATGCCGACGGACGAACCATATTGGTCGGCGTCCCGCGCAAGGGGGACAACATTTCAATTTATTCGCTGCCCCTTCATTTTAAGAAGGTGCTTAAAGGTTCTCACGGCGGAAGCTGTGATCCTTCGGCCGATATTCCCCGGTACATAGCGCTATGTCGTCTGGGTAAGATGAGATTGGAAGGCCTGGTGACGGATGAATTTCCTCTAGGGGGAATAAATGAGGCCATCGAGAAGGTCCGCGGCGGTCAAAGCGGCCGGGTGATTATCAAGATGAGCAATTGACATGGCGTACCGAAAATTTAACGACGAAGTGTTCTATCCAGCTGACAAATTTGTCACCATAGACGGGACGGACCTGGCGTTCTTGAAAGCCGAGGCGATGAAGAATCTTAGGCGTCGGATGAGACTGTGTGCCCATCAAACCGTGGACGATAGAATTCACGAGATGTTTATTGTCCATACCCGTGATGCGTATGTCCGTCCGCACAAGCATTTAAACAAAACGGAATCTTTTTTCCTTCTGGAGGGAGAAGTTGAGGTTGTATTTTTCGATGATGATGGGGGGATCATCAGGAAGGTCACTTT
>JAGWOI010000021.1 GCA_028870995.1 Candidatus Omnitrophota bacterium
CGATGCCATTAATACACACGCCGGAGGGCGTATAGTATTTTGCCGTGGTCAGCCTTAAGGCGGAACCGTCCGGCATGGGGATCACCGACTGCACCGAACCTTTGCCGAAAGATTTCACGCCCACCAGCACGGCCCTTTTATTGTCCCTCAAGGCTCCGGCTACGATCTCGCTGCCGGAAGCCGATCCCTCATTGATGAGCACCGCCATGGGCCAATTCAAAAAATCACCGTTTTTATTTTCAGAGACAACCGTGGTATCGTCCGTGGGACGGCGGCCTTTGGTGGAAACAATGGTTTTGCCGGCAGGCAAGAAATCCTGGGCGATCTTGACGGCCACCTCCAGCAGCCCGCCCGGATTGTTGCGCAAATCCAGGATCAGGCTGTCGGCTCCCTGGGACCTTAATTGCTCCAGGGTCCGGTGCAGTTCATTGTATGAATTCTCCCGGAATTCAGTAAGGCGCACATAACCGATATGGTCATCCACCAAATGAGGCTCCTTGATGTCATCCACACGGATGATCTGCCGGGTTATGGTGAAATCTTTAAGCAGACCTTCCTTCTCCCTGTAGATCGTAAGGCGCACCTTGGTGCCCGGCGCACCCCGCAGTCTCTTGACCGCATCATCCAGGGTCATGTCACGGGTGACTTCCTTGCCTATCTTCACGATCCTGTCACCGGCTTTAATACCCGCCTTCCAGGCCGGCGTGTCCTCCACCGGAGTGATGACCGTCAACAGATCATCCTTCATGGAAATCTCGACCCCGAGGCCTCCGAATTTTCCGGCGGTCTCTGTTTTTAGGTCCCTGTACTCTTCGGGATCCATAAACTGGCTGTGCGGATCCAGGAACGATAACATGCCGCGCAGCGCCCCGTAGATCAAATCCTGGGGACTTTTCTTGTCCACATATTGGGATTGCACCGTGGTCAGGGCATAGCTGAAAAGCTCCACCTGGGAATAAAGATCCTTCTTGTTATTTTGGGCCGCGTTTGATATGCCGACACTGGAAAGGCCCAGCAAGGCCGCAACGGCAAGACCCCACATCCATATTTTTTTAGACACCGGCGATTTTCCGTGTTATCAGTTCGTTCAATTTTTTGGGATTGGCGCGGCCGCCCGATTTTTTCATGGCCTGTCCCACCAGGAACCCGGCGGCATTGGGTTTTCCCGATTTGATCTGATCGACCACCGCGGCATTCTGGGCGATGACCTCATCGATAATGGCAAACAGGGCTGAGTCATCCGAGACCTGGGCCATGCCCTTTGCCTGGATGATCTCCTCGGCGCCTTTACCCTGATCCAGCATCAAACCCAATACTTCCTTGCCTACGAGATTGCTGACCACTCCATCTTCAACCTTGGCAATCAATTCCACCAAAGCCTTAGGCGTTAATTTTAATCCATGAATCGGGATTTTTCTATTTTTCAATTCCATGGAGACCGGCCCGGCCAGCCAATTGGCGACCTTTTTAGCCTGGGGATATTCCTTGACGGCGGCTTCAAAAAAGTCAGCCATGCCGCTGTCAGCCACCAAAATATTGGCATCGTATTCGGAAAGCTCGTACTGGCTTAAAAACCGCACCAACTTCGCCTGCGGGAGTTCCGGCAATTCGGCACGCACGCTGTCGATGGTCTTATAATCAACCGTGAAAGGCACCAGATCTGGATCAGGGAAATAACGGTAATCATGCGCCTCTTCCTTGGACCGCATGGTTTGCGTCTGAGCTTGTGTATCATCCCAGAGCATGGTCTCCTGAACGATTTTGCCGCCGGCCAGGATCACCTGCTCGTGCCGGCGGATCTCGTACTCCAGGGCCGCCTTGACGGCGCGGAAGGAGTTCATATTCTTGAGTTCCGTCTTGGTGCCCAAAGCCGCCTGCCCCACAGGACGTATGGAGATGTTGGCATCGCAGCGCAGCGATCCTTTTTCCATATCGCAATCCGAAACACCCAAATACTGCAGGGTCAATTTCAAAATATTCAGGTAATCATAGGCCTCCTGGGGCGAACGCAGATCCGGCTCGGTGACGATCTCGATCAAGGGCGTTCCGGTGCGATTGAAATCAACCAGGGAACAGGAACCGGTATTGTCATGCATGGATTTTCCGGCATCCTCCTCCAGATGGGCCCGCTTGATACCGATACGCTTTTCCTGGTTCCCGCTTTTGATTTTTAAAAATCCGTCCTTGGCCACAGGAAAATCAAACTGGGAAATCTGGTAGCCCTTAGGCAGGTCCGGATAATAATAATTTTTACGGTCGAATTTGATAAAAGAATTGATTTCGGCATTAAGGGCCAGCCCCACCTTGATGGCATACAAAAGCGCCTGCCGGTTCAATACCGGCAGGGAACCCGGAAGCCCCAGGCATACCGGACACACGTTGGTGTTGGGCGCACAGCCATACTGGTTGGCGCAAGAGCAGAAGATCTTGGTCTTGGTATTGAGCTGCAGATGGACTTCAAGTCCTATGACCGGCTCGAATTGGCTCATAATTTCGGTTTTCTGGTATGCCACTCGGTGTTCTGCTCGTAGGTATAGGAAATCCTTAACAGCATCTCCTCGTCAAAAGCTTTACCCATCAATTGCAGCCCGATGGGCAGCCCGCTTTTGGAGAATCCGCCAGGGATGGAGATGGCCGGAATACCGGCGAGATTGGCCGGTATCGTATAAATATCGGACAGATACATGCTTAAAGGATCGCTGGTCTTCTCCCCGATCTTAAAAGCCACCGTCGGAGATGTCGGCGTAATAATCGCATCGCAATCCTTGAAAACTTCATCCAGATCATTCTTGATCAAGGTGCGCACCTTTTGGCCGCGCAGGTAATAGGCATCGTAATAGCCGGACGACAAGGCATAGGTGCCCAGCATGATGCGGCGCTTGGCCTCCGGCCCGAAACCTCTGGAGCGGGTCTCTTCGTACATATCTACTAAAGCATTCTTGCGAGCCTTGACAGGCTGGGCGCGAAGGCCGTAACGCACCCCGTCGAAGCGCGCCAAATTGGAACTGGCCTCGGCCGTGGCCACGATGTAATAGGTGGCCACCGCATAGGGCGTATGCGGCAAGGTCACTTCCTTGACCGCCGCACCTAATTTTTTAAGAAGTGCCAGCGCCGCTTCCAAAGAAGCGCGCACTTCGGGATCCAGGCCTTCGGCAAAAGCTTCCTTGGGGATACCGATTTTAAGGCCGCGGACGTCATTGACCAAGGCCTTGGTGTAATCAGGCACCGGCTCATTGACGGATGTGGAATCACGTTCGTCGTAACCGGCAATGATATTCATTAATAAAGCGCAGTCCCGCACATCCTTGGTCAGAGGCCCGATTTGGTCCAAGCTAGAGGCAAAAGCAATGAGACCATAACGTGACACGCGGCCATAGGTGGGCTTCATCCCGACAATGCCGCAAAAAGAGGCCGGCTGCCGGATGGAACCGCCGGTATCTGAACCCAGGGCCCACACCGCTTCATCCGCGGCCACGGCCGCGGCTGACCCTCCGCTGGAACCGCCTGGAACGCATTGTAAATCCCAAGGATTAAACGTAGGGCCATAACAGGACGTCTCGCAGGAAGAGCCAAAAGCAAATTCATCCTGGTTGGCAAAACCGACAATGACTCCCCCGCTTTTTTTGACCCTCTCGATAACGCCGCCGTCATAGGGGGATATAAACCCTTTTAGAATCCGGGAGGCGCAGGTTATCTCCTCTTGTTTAGTGCATAAATTATCTTTTAATGCAATGGGTATGGGCAGCCCGCCGCTGAAATCGGGAGAAGTCTTGGCCTGACGGACATAAGCCTTCACCTTGGGCTCCACTGCCTTGATGCGGCCCAATACATCCTCATAAGCTTCCTTGGCGGAAGCTTTGCCGGACTTGAAGGCATCCAGTAAAGCATGGGCGGTCAATGGATAAAGGCTCATTCGATGACTAAGGGTACTTTAAAGCAGCCGTCTTTGGCCTCAACGGCGATGGCAAGGGACTGACTATTGGTTAACGAAGGTTTGACTGCATCGGAGCGAAAAACATTGCCCACCGGTACGGCATGGCTGGTGGGTTTGACATTGTCCAGGTTAAGTTTTTGCAGCTGTTCTACATAATGGACGATCTTGCCCAGGGTCTGAGTAAAACCCTCCAGATCTTCCTCAGGCAGATCAATCCTGGCTAAAGCAGCGACATATTTGACGTCTTTCTTAGAAATAGACATAGGCAAAATACTACCATTAAGCCTAAGCAAACACAAGGGTTAGTTAAAAACTCCGGGCCGTATAGCCTCATCGGCAGTAGGCTTTAAAAACCTTCCATTCCTCGTCGCTCATAACAGGCCTTGTATACCCGTTGGGAAATTCCTTGATCATTTCCAGGCGGGATTCATTGGACGGATGGTCTGAAAGGAATTCCGGCATCGATCCCGAACGGGCCATGCGTTCGAAAAATGCTTCAAACCCGCGGTTGTCGATATGCGCTTTCTGCAACCGCTCCAAGGCCCCTCTGTCCGCTTCGGCTTCCTGGGAACGGGTAAATCCCATGTTCATAAAAAGGGCGGCCCATTGCGCATTTGAGACGGAAGGGCCAAAGATGAGCTGCAGGCCTTGGAAGGTCATTACCCTTACGAGAAACCCTTCTAATATATGCCGCCGGCTCACATGGCTCATCTCATGGGCCAAAACACCAGCCACCTCTTCAGGCGACCGGGCTTTTTGCAACAGCCCCTTGTCGATAAAAATTTCCCCGCCCAATTCGGCAAAGGCATTAACCTGCGCACTGTTAAGGATGTGCACGTCAAAGGAAAAACGGGAATCATTTTTGTCCAAAGGATAAAGGCGGCCCATCAGCTTTTTTAACAGTGCCCTCTGTTGGAAGGTGCCTGCACAAACATCGGCCGGCGGTACGGGTTGGATGACTTGGGCCAGACTTCTTTCCCAACCGAAGGGAACAGCGCGGACAAAAGGGGCGATGCCGAAAGCCAAGACCACGGCGACACCTGTCCCCAGCAAGAGCCAGGCCAAACCTTTGATATAGGAAGCCTTGTCTGCTGTTTCTGTCATCAATGATGATGCTTGGTAAAGGCTAGTAGAATATAAAAAACAATGTAAATAAAGACCAGAATGAAGGCAATCGGCCCCCGTTGGAGGGCTGTGGCTGAAGCTGCTTTTGATTGATTGAGGCCCGCGACCGCCTCGTCCTGCGTCCCGTCGACAAAGGTCTCCCTGTCCTGGATGGTGGCCTGGACAGGAAGAGTTTCGCTTAAAGTAGTAACACCGTCCACTTTTTTGACGGCCGTGCCAATGACCATGAACTCAACGAGACCGCCGCCCAGATCATAGACCCTGGTTTTAACGCCCACGATTTCATCGGCATTGTATTTTTGGGCCTGCAATTGCAAGCGCTCAAAGGCCTTTTCCCTGGCCTCGTATAAAAACTCCGTAAGGCCCTGGACTTGTCCGCCGGCGAGGCTTTGCAAGAAGGAACCGATCCCCGAAGCCAATCCCAGGGAATAGACCGAAACTCCCATGACCAGGCCAATGGGCAGATAGCCGATGTTCACCATGTTCCAAAGCTCCTCATTGGTCATGTCGGAAGTGACAGGATCATCGAAATATTGGCTCAAGGCCGGATGGCTGGAAGCCGTGCCGATCATCAGCATTTCCTGCGCGCCCAAAAAAGGCATGATGGAGGTTTGAATGCCGATAACGGCATTGGCCCCGGCTTTCATGGCCTCGTCTTTCAAGCGGCTGAGGGCGAGGTGGCGGGTGCGGTCGAAGATTTCGGTGAATTGCGCCACTTCCCCCCTTTTTAAGCCACGGAAAGCGCCGCCGATGTTGCCGCCCACACCAATGGAATAGGCCACGTTTCCGAAGACAAAACTATGCGGTTTGAAACCTGAATCCAACTGGCAATAAAGCTGCTGGGCATCGGCTGAAGTGGAAAAACCAAGCGGCTCGGCGGGATTCGCCTTGGACTTTACGGTTGATCCGATGGCCAGGAATTCAAGATTGCTGCCATGATTGATGAGATCAAAGGACACGCCCGTGAGGCCGCTGCCTCCGAACTGGTGCGCTTCCTGAAGGATACGGTCAAAAGCTTTTTTGCGACCGTCATAAATGAGCCTGGTGATCTGTTCGATTTCGCCGCCGGCCAGGGTGGATAATCCGCTTTTGATCCCTCCCACAGCCCCCAAGGACACCACGTTGTTGCCGACACACAATTGGCCCGGCGCATAATTCAATCTTTTTAGACAAAAAATCTCGTTCCCGGAAAGACCTGTCACTTTCGAGTGTTCTTGAACCGGCATAGAGGCGCCTCCATTATTTGGATAAATTCAGGCAGCTAATTTTTCTCTTAAATCATCGGGGATAGGGGTGGGTTTAAATTCTTTGTTCAAACACACCAGGGAGACTTCGGCCTCGATGATCAGGCGTCCGTCTTTTTTATCATGAATGGTCTGGTCGAAAATCAGTTGGGAGGCGCCTAACTTTTTTAATTTAGCGTCACAGATAATAGTATCACCATAGCGGGCCGGCGAACGGTAACTGACATTGCATTGCCGCACGACGTACACAAAGCCGCGCTGACTGAACATCTCCACGCTTAAATCCCTTTTTTCCAGGAATTCCGTGCGTGCTTCTTCAAGATAACAAAGATATTGGCCGTAATAAACAATACCGCCGGCATCCGTATCGTGGTAGAAAATTCTCTTTTCCATGTCCCCTTTCTTGGACCGTTTCCAGGTATCTAATTGAAGTCTATTGCTTTATGACAGAAGTGTCCCCACCACATTACTTTCTAGGGACACTTCTGCTGTAAACATATATATTTCTAGGGCTATTGCAGAAACGGTCCAATTATAGCACAAGGCATTTGCAAAGCTCGATGTAATTTGACAAAGTTAACTGTTCGGGTCGGGCATTTGACTTGATGCCCAAATCAGCCAGTGCTTTCCCAAGCATTTCTTTATCCACCATCCCCTTAAGGCTGTTGATGATGGTTTTGCGCCGCTGCTGGAAAGCCGTTTGGATCAGCTTGAACAAAAATTTCTCATCAACATCCTGAAGCTGATGTTTCATGTCCAAACGCACGCAGCAGGAATCCACCTTTGGAGACGGCCTGAAACAGGTATTCTTGATCCTAAAAAGCACCTTTACATCCATGTAGTACTGGACAAAACAGGTCAAAGAACCGTAATCCTTGCCTCCCGGCTTGGCAGCCAGGCGTTCGGCGAATTCAAGCTGCACGGTCAGAAAGGCCGTTGAAATCCGTTTTCTGTTTTCAATCAACTTCTCGATGATAGGGGTGGAAATATAATAGGGAATGTTGCCGATAACTTTAATCCCATCGGGCAGATGCCCCATGTCCCATTTCAGAAAATCGGCGTGAACGATTTCCACGGAAGGCAAGTTTGAACACAAGGACTCGATCAAATCCCGGTCAGTCTCCACAGCGATCAAACGCTTCACGTCAGACGCCATCAAACGCGTCAGCGCCCCCTGCCCGGGACCGATCTCCACGATAATATCATCTGCTTTAAGATCACAGGCCTGGATGATTTTCTGCTGAATCCGACCGTCGATAAGAAAATTCTGACCGAGATGTTTTTTTGCGCGGGGAATCATGCGCACCGGCAAGCGAGTAAAAGAGCCGCAATCATGGATGAGGGATCAGCCTTATTCTGACCGGCGATGTCAAAGGCCGTACCATGAGCAGGTGAGGTCCGCACAAAAGGCAGTCCGGCGGTAAAATTCACCAGCTCCTTCATGTAGAGCCCTTTAAAAGGCGCCAGGCCCTGGTCATGGTACATGGCGATAATACCTTCGTACCTTTTGGGAAAGGCAAAAAAAGTATCTGCCGGCAGCGGGCCATAAGCCTTGATCCCGCGGCCCCCGGCCTTTTTGACCGCCGGTAAAATCCGTTTCAGGTCTTCTGATCCTAAAAGGCCGCTTTCGCCGGCATGAGGATTAAGGCCAAGCACTGCAATCTTGGGCGAGGCGATCTTAAATTTATCCTTCAATGTTCTGTCCATTAAAACAATCGAATCAAATACTTTTTTCCCGGTGATCAACCGGGGCACATCCTGTAGAGGCACATGCCGCGTGACGATGGTCAGGAAGACGCCCTGTGCCGCGAACATCATGTCGAAATTCTTAACACCGAAGGCTCTTGCCAAATACTCCGTGTGGCCCACGAAGTCCTTAACATGACGGCTGACCGCCTCCTTGGATAACGGCGCAGTGACCAGGGCCTGCGCTTTGCCGGCCTTGATCAGGGCAATGGCCTCGTCCAGAAATTTGACCGAGCCTTCTCCAGGCGATTTGTAAGGAAGACTGATGATCTCTACACAAGACGGCAGGCGGCCCAATTTCTTTTTGTCGCCGATCACAATAAAATGACCCTGAGCCAGTATTCGCTTTTGACCCAGGGCCTTACGGATAATCTCAGCGCCGATGCCGCGGGGATCGCCCATGGTCACGGCAACCACCTTCTTATTTGATTTCAACATAGGCCTTCTGCCGCAATGTATTGACGAATTCCTTGTATTGGGCCCGGAATTGGTCATCCAATAACTTGTTATAGATCTGGTCCTGGACTTGGGCCAGGCTTTCCTGACCTGCCGGCGATTGGCCGATCAACTTAAAAATATAGATCCCATTGGGGACCTCCACCGGATCAGAGACCTCTCCCTGTTTTAAATTAAAAACCACCTTTTCGATCGAATCCGTCATTTGACCCCGCTCGACGACGCCGATCGAAGAACCATCGGAATACTTTTGAAACACCTTATCAAAGTCTTCGCCGGCCAGCAGGCGTGAACGTGCTTCATCCGCACGGCTGCGTGCCGCCTGTTTGCCGTACTTGCTGAAGGAAACAAAGATGGATTGAAGGTTCACGGAGGGCTTATGGCTGAACTGCTCCAAATGGTTGTTGTAATAATCGGTGACATCCTGGGGATTGACGACAATCTTGTCGCGCACCTCCAGGTCGATCTCATATTTGACCTTCATTTGGTCCAGCAATCGCCGCCTCAGGTCGGTGACGGTCATCCCTTCCGCGTTAAGCGCCCTGATAAACTCATCATCACTGCCATAACGGCCCTTGATCTGGCTTACACGCTTGTCGATCGCCTCTTCATTGATCTTCATCCCCTTGGCATTGGCATCGGCAAGGATCAATTTATCATCGATGAGCTGGTCAAGCCCCTTTTGTTCATATTTCTCTATCTTCTTACGGACCTCCTCAGGCGATTTGTTCTCAAGACGCATTTGACTGGCCATGCTGGCGATGTATTGACGCAGGTCCTTCATCGTAATGACATCGTCATTGACAATGGCGATAATGGCGTCCCCCTCAGCGGCGTGTATGTAAGGAACAGGCACAAAAAACAGGAACAAGACCACGGTGATGGAGAAAAGGGCTTTGTTTTTATTTGGCATTGGCATTGTTTATTTCCATCTCCTTTTTCAAGTGTTCAATGGATTCCTTCAGCAGGCGGCAATACAGGTCGAAGCCGATGCTGACGATAAACCCGTGCTGTTGGGCACCCAGCAGATTACCGGCGCCCCGGATCTGCAAATCCTCAAAGGCAATATGAAAACCCGCGCCCAAATCGCTGTGTTTGGCGATGGCTTTAAGCCTCTGCCGGGCGATCTCCGACTGTAATTCACGCCGGGGCACGATAAAATAGGCGTAAGCCTGGACATCCAGCCGCCCCACCCGGCCGCGCAGTTGGTGCAGGTCCGCGAGGCCAAATTTGTCCGCGCGGTTAACGATCAGGGTATTAGCCAAAGGCACATCGATACCTGATTCAATGATCGTCGTGCAAACCAGGATATCGATCTCTTTTTTAAGGAATTTTAACATGATTTCTTCCAGGAAGCGAGGGCTCATTTGTCCATGCGCGGTGGCGATGCTGGCTTGAGGCACGAGCCTTCGAATATCATCGGCAACCGCTTCGATGTTCTCCACCCGGTTGTGCAGGAAGAAAACCTGGCCTCCCCGTTTCAATTCCCGTTCAATGGCTTCCTGGATGGTGTCTTCATTATAGCCGATCATTTCGGTCTTCACGGCCAGTCGGTTGGTTGGTGGGCTGGAAATGACCGACATATCGCGGGCTCCGGCCAGGGCCATGTAAAGGGTGCGCGGGATGGGCGTGGCGGTCAGGGTCATGACGTCCGCCAATAAACGAAAATGCTTCAGTTTCTCCTTTGAACGCACCCCGAAACGCTGCTCCTCATCAATAATGACCAGCCCCAAATCTTTAAAAGCAACGTCCTTGGAAAGCAGCCGGTGGGTCCCGATCACAATGTCGATCTTGCCTTCCTTGGTTTCCCGGACAATGGTTTGTTGTTCATGCTTGGTGCGAAAGCGCGAAAGCATCCCTACTTTCACAGGAAATCCTTCCAGCCGTTTGGAAAAATTATAAAAATGTTGTTCCGCTAAAATCGTCGTCGGCACAAGGATGGCCACCTGCTTGTTGTCCATCACAGCCTTAAACGCCGCACGCATGGCCACCTCGGTCTTGCCGTAACCAACGTCCCCGCAGATCAGCCGGTCCATGGGCCGGCCGGATTCCATGTCTGCTTTTGTCTCAGCCGTGGCTTTAAGCTGGTCCGGTGTCTCCCTATAAGGAAATTTGGCCTCGAATTCTTTCTGCCATTCCGTGTCCTTGGCAAAGGCAAACCCCAACAACTGGGCCCGTAAGGCCTGCGTGCGCAGCATTTCTGCAGCCAGCAGTCTCAACTTTTTTTCGACGGCCCGGCGAGTGGCCAGCCATTCCTTGCTGCCTAATTTATGGAGCCGGGCCGGACGCTTGGTGAAGGAAACATACTTTTGCACCAAGTGGATATCGTGCTTAGGGACAAAGAGCTTGTCCCCGCCCTTATATTCGATGATTAAATGTTCTTTTTTCTGGTCGGCAACATCGAATTCCTTGATACCTATGAAGCGGCCAATGCCGTGATTGTTGTGCACGACATAATCGCCCTGCTCGATATCAACGAAATTATTTAAGGGAACTTCCGAACTAAAGACGGATTGGGGGGATGTCTTAAACGGCAGGACCATGACAATGGCATGATCATCGAGCCTGTCACCCGTGGCCAGGTCAAAACCATGAATGCCACGGACGACATCGTCCTCCAGGTCCAGGCGCAGAGGAATTTCGAAATTGGAAGGATAAACATCAAGGATGCCGCCGCGCAGGGCAAACTCGCCTTCCTTAAAAACCTTCGTCGCCCGGGTATACCCAAAGGCGACGAGATTTTGAAGGACATTATCGATGTTGACCTTCTGGCCAACCAAAAATTCCAGCGACTTGAACATCGCTTATTTTACCACTTTTTCTTGCCCTGCCACCACAGGAACAACGGCGAAACGATGAACACCGTTGAATAGGTACCGAAAAGGAAACCGCGGATCAGCACAAAGGCGAAGGTGTTGAGCACCTCGCCCCCAAAACAATACAAAGCCACCGCGGACAAGGTCGTCATGAAGGTGGTCAGGACGGTACGGCCCAGGGTCTGATTTATGCTTATATTGATGATCTCTGCCAGGGACTTATTGCGCATCTTGGGCACGTTTTCCCGCACCCGGTCATAGATGATGATGGCGTCATTCGTCGAATAACCGGTGATCGTCAGAATGGCGGTGACGACCAAAAGATCGATCTGCCGTCCTGCGATCAGGATCAGCGAAAGCGTGATCAAGACGTCATGAAAAATGGCCACCACCGTGGCGGCGCCGAAGGTGTAATGCTTGAAACGAAAACCGATGTAGATAAGCATCCCCAGCAAGGCCAGAGTGATGGCGTAGACCGCCTTGATGCGCAGGGTCTTGCCCACCACCGGCCCCACCTTCTCTATACGCAGCACTTGGAAGGGATTATCCTTCATCTGGCTCTTGAAAAGGGCCGTTACCTGCGCATTGGTATCTTGAGGGGTGCGAATGATCACATTATCAGGAGCCTTAGGGAAGGTTTGGATGACGGCATTCTCCACCTTGCCTTCTTTTAAAAGACCACGCATCTTATCGGCGTTAATGGGATGGTCAAATTTAAATTCCTGGATCTGTCCGCCCGCAAAATCAATGCCGAAGGCCGCATCCTTTTTATGCATGAAATCAACGGCGCCCAGAATGATGATAAGAGCCGACAAGGCAAAGCAATAGTACTTCATCCCTAAAAAGTTGATGTTCGGCCTCTTGAACAGGTGCATCATGGGAAGATTTTTAATCATTCTCTCGGAGATCAACCAGTTAAACAACGTACGCGTAACGTAAATAGACGAGAACAAACTGGCGATCAAACCCGTGGACAAGGTGATGGCAAAGCCCTTGATGGGCCCTGAACCGAATTGAAAAAGAAAAAATGCCGCAATCAGCGAAGTGACGTGCGAGTCAAGGATGGCCGACCAGGCGCGGGCGTAACCGGTGCTGACAGAGGCGGCCAGCGGCCTGCCGTTATCCAGCTCCTCACGGATGCGTTCGTTGATAAGCACGTTGGCGTCAACCGCCATGCCCAAGGTCAAAATGATACCGGCGATCCCCGGCAGGGTCAACGTCACTTGTGATCCAGGCATGAGGATATTCAAAAGCCCCATGCTTCCCAGGATCATCAATAAGTTAATGGCCAGAGCGATCGAAGCAATAATGCCGCCCAGGAAATAATAAACACACATGAAAAAAACAATGGCAATACCGCCCAGGATGGTGGCCTTGACGCCCGCTTCAATGGAATCCTTCCCTAATAAGGGACCGATCGTACGCTCTTCTTCGATGGTCATGGGCACAGGCAGGGCGCCTGTACGCAGGGCCAGGGCCAGCAGGGAAGCTTCTTCAAATTTAAAATCACCGGTGATTTCCGCATCCCCGGTCAGGATCGGCTCTCGGATCACAGGCGCAGAAAGCACTTCATTGTCCAGCACAATGGCCAGGCGTTCGCCAGTATGGGCGGTGGTCAAATCACCGAAATCCTTGGTGCCTTTATCATTGAAGGTCATGGTGATCCTCGGCTGCAGGGCATTCTGGCTGATATCCACACGGGCATCCTTGATGCCTTCCCCGCCCATGGCCTCCTTCGTATAAATCAAAATCGGTCCGCCGCCTTCCTTTTTGACGGTTTTAAGCTCTTCACCATCAGGCACGTGACCGGCCAAAGCATCCTTTAAATGGGTTTGATCACCATCGACCAAATGAAACTCCAGGCGTGCCACCCGGCCGATCATGGCCAGGGCCTTGTCCCGGTCGGTCACACCCGGCAACTGCAATAAAATGTCATTGTTCCCTTCGCGCTGAAGCAAGGTTTCCCCCACCCCGAGGCCGTCAATACGGTTGCGCAATACTTCCATGGATTTGAGCACCGCGTCTTCCCTGGCCTGCGCCGTCGGCAATTTCTCATTATGCACCCTTAAAACCAGATGCATGCCGCCTTTAAGGTCCAGCCCAAGGTTAATACGCTTATTGATGGGGATCAGAGAAACAATGCAGCCTGCGATAACCGCGAAAACAACCAGGAAACGCCTTTGTAAATCCTTCATTTGACGACCTCTGCTTTGACCTCGCCTGTCTTGATAGACGCGATGGATTCTTTGTCGAACTCGATACGGCAGCCTTCATCCACCCGCACCACGATGGTCTTTTCCTTAACAATGGCCACGGTGCCGTGAATGCCCGAAGTGGTGACAACTTCGTCATTCTTTTTAATATTGGCCATCATGTCCTTGAACTTCTTCTGCTGTTGCTGCTGGGGACGGATTAACAGAAAATATCCCCAAATCGCGATAAGAGCCAAAAAAAGGAGATTCTGTGTCAACGCTGATTGCTGAAACATAGGCGCCGCCTTCCTAAATTGCGATAACTTACTTGATTTTCTTCATTAAGCTCCGGACAGTATCGCTGACTTGGGCGCCTTTGGCGATCCAGGCCGTGATCTTGTCCTTTTTGAGCGAGAAATACGACTTTTTGGCAGGGTCATAATACCCGAGGATGTCCAAAGTACGGCCGTCGCGGCCTTCCCTGGCGCTCATGGCCACGACACGCCAGTTATACGCTTTGTTGGCGGCCTTGCCTGCTTTTTGTAAACGGATTCTGACTTCCATGTGATTTCATTTCCTTTCTTATTAAGACGCGTGCGCCAATTCAATGGCTTTTATCTGCGCCCTGGCTTTGTTCACGGTTTCCATATATTCCGTAGCAGGATCGGAGTCAGCCACAATGCCGGCCCCTGCCTGGATATAGGCCCTTCTATTTTGAACCACTATTGTACGTATAGTTATGCAAGTATCAAGGTTTTTTGAGAAACTCAAGATTCCGACACATCCCCCGTAAGGACCCCTCTTTTGGGGCTCCAATTCCTCAATAATCTCCATGGCCCTGATCTTCGGCGCTCCGGAAAGCGTTCCAGCTGGAAAAGCCGCCTCCAACACATCCAAAGCATCCATGCCCTTACGTAATTTCCCCTGCACATTACTGACAATATGCATGACATGGGAATACTTTTCCACCTCCATGAACTCGGAGAGGCGCACCGTCCCTTTTTCACAAACCCGGCCCAAGTCATTGCGACCCAAGTCCACCAGCATGATATGTTCGGCTTTTTCCTTATGGTCTGCCAAAAGGCTTTTCTTTAAAGCCTCGTCCTCTTCTTCATCGGCGCCGCGGGGCCGGGTGCCGGCAATAGGCCTGGTTTCAACCAGTCCATTTTCACAGCGCACCAAAAGTTCGGGAGAAGCGCCCACCAGCTGCAAGCCGTCAAAGTTTAAATAAAACATATACGGCGAAGGGTTAAGCACCCGCAGGGTCCGGTATATTTCAAAAGCATCGACGCTGATGCCAGCCGTAAAACGCTGGGACAAAACGATCTGAAAAATGTCCCCGGCCTTAATATGGGTCTTACCCTTGACGACCATTGCTTCGTACTGCTTCTTGGTGCAGTTTGAGGATACGACAATTTTAGAAACACTTTTTTTACCGGCAGGCGCTTTTAAAGGCTTGCGCAGATCCGTGATCAAGCCGTCAATGATCTTGCAGGCAGCATTGTATTTGCGGATTTTAGCCTGGCGGCTGTCATTCTTGGCCACATGAACGCAGCTGATCACTTGGATCGTATGCTGGCGATGGTCAAAAGCCACCAAATGCCGGCTTAAGGCCAAGCATACGTCCGGCAGCTTCAAATCATCGGTCTTGGTGTCAGGCAGGCGTTCGAAGAAACGCACACAATCATAGCTCAAATATCCCACCATGCCGCCATAAAAGCGCGGCAAACCCGGCACCTCAACGGCTTTATAATCCTTCATCAATTGCCGTACGATGGACAGGGGCGATCCCGTGAAAGAAACCTTCTCGGGCCGGTGTTTTCCTTTGATAAAGCGCAGGATGCCGGCCTCGCGGCCTTTGGAGGTGAACACCAACTCAGGATCGCGGGCGATAAAGGAATACCGCGCGATCTTTTCTTCCCCTTCCACGGATTCAAGCAAAAAAGAATAAGAAGAACGCCCGGCCAGTTTATAGTAGGCTGATACCGGGGTCTCCAAATCCCCGGCGATCTCCTTGTACACGGGAACAAGGTTTCCTTTGGTGCTTAATTTCAAAAATTCTTGCACTGACAAACCGTTCATTGCTATTTTTCGATCTTCCTGTAAAAACAGCTTCTCTTCATCGTGTGGCAGGCAGATCCCACCTGGTCCACCTTCATCAAGAGCACATCGCAGTCACAATCATAATATATTTCTTTCACATATTGAAAATGTCCCGATGTTTCACCCTTGACCCAATAGCTCTTGCGCGAACGCGACCAATAAGAAGCCTTGCCGCTTTTCAGGGTGTCGCGCAAAGAGTCGATGTTCATCCAGGCCATCATCAGGACCTCGCCGTTCTTGCAGTCCTGGGCAATGGCCGGGATCAGGCCCTCGGCATTGAATTTCAGTTTCTCTAAGTTGTCCTTGGTGATTTGGATCGTTTCTACTTCAGGGTTTGCACTCATCGCACATTCACTTTCTTTTCTTTGAGGAATTTCTTGACTTCCGGGACCGGTATTTCACCGAAATGAAACACCGACGCGGCCAAGGCCGCATCCGCCCCGCCTTCGATAAAGACCTTATAAAAATGCTCTAAGGAACCCGCTCCGCCGGAAGCGATGACCGGAATATTGACCGCGGCGGCCACGGCCTTGGTCAAGTCCAGATCAAAACCGTTTTTGGTGCCGTCGGCATCCATGCTGGTCAGCAGGATCTCTCCGGCCCCCTTGGACTCGGCCTCCTTGGCCCAGGCGACCGCATCCTTGGCCGCAGGCTTGCGTCCGCCATGCGTGAAGACCTCCCAACGGCTGCCTACCCGCTTGGCGTCAATGGCCACCACAATGCATTGGGAGCCGAACATGGTAGCGGCCTGCCGGATCAGCCCCGGTTCATTGACGGCGGAGGTGTTGATCGAAACCTTGTCAGCACCGGCATTGAGCAAATTACGGATATCCGACACATTGCCGATCCCGCCTCCCACCGTCAAAGGCATAAACACGCATTCGGCTGTTTTGCGCACCACATCGGTAAAAATCTTGCGGTTCTCATGGCTTGCCGTGATGTCGAGAAAAACCAGCTCGTCGGCACCGGCTTGGTCGTAGGCCCTGGCACAGTCCACCGGATCACCGGCGTCTCTGAGGGAAACAAAATTCACCCCCTTGACCACCCTGCCGTCCTTGACATCCAGGCATGGGATGATGCGTTTATTGAGCAAGGATCTCCAACGCTTTCTTGAAATCCAGTTTCTCTTCGTAAATCGCCTTACCGGTGATGGCGCCCCAAAGCTGCCGGCCGTCCGGCGACCGCATGTCTTTTAATTTTATGACATCTTCCAGCGAGGACACGCCGCCGGAAGCAATGAGGTCAATGCCCTTTACGGTATTGAGCATGGTCTGCAGTTGATCAAAATTAGGCCCTGCCAGCACTCCGTCCCGGGCGATATCCGTATAAACCATCCACTTTAAGCCCATTTCTTCCAGCTCAACAGCCAAGTCCACGGCTTTAATATCCGTGACCGACATCCACCCGCGGTCCGTGACATAACCTTCGGAACAATCCAGGCTGATACAGACCTTGTCGCCGTAAAGCCCCAGGAGGTTCTTTAAAAACAGGCGGTCTTCGATGGCCCTGGTGCTTAAAACGACCCGTTTGACACCGGCCTTGATCAAGTCTTCTGCGGTCTTCAAATCCCTGATGCCGCCGCCGGCCTGCACCGGGATGCCGATCCTGGAGGCAATATAAATGATGTGGTCCTTATTGCCCATGATTCCGCTCTTGGCGCCATCCAGGTCCACCAAATGGAGCCATTGGGCGCCCATATCACGCCAGCGTTTGGCAGCCACCAGCGGATAAATATCATAACCCGTGGTTTTACTGAAATCACCCTGGGAAAGGCGCACCACCTGGCCGTCCTTGATATCAACAGCGGGAATTAAGATCATAAGCCTCCAAAATTTTTTAAAATTTGTAATCCACTCCGTTGGCTCTTTTCCGGATGAAACTGCACGCCCCAAACATTATTGTACACCACGGCAGAAACAAAATCATTGCCGTAGTTGGTGATGGCTGCGACGATCGCGGCCTCCTGGGGCCTGACAAAATAAGAGTGACAGAAATACATGTTTTCACCGGGAGATATCCCCTTGAACATGGGGGCCCCGGCCAAGCGGGCATGGACCTGGTTCCAGCCCATGTGCGGCACCTTCAACTGGCTGAAACGCTCCACACTCCCTTTTAGGATCTTTAACCCTTCCGCAAAACCGCCCTCGGTGCTCCTTTCAAAAAGCAATTGCAGCCCTAAGCAAATCCCCAAAAACGGCTTACCATCCTGGATGACCTTGCGGATGGGGCCGGTCAAATTCAGTTCCTGCAGTTTCTGCATGGCCGGCGCCATGGCACCCACACCGGGCAACACCACCTTGTCCGCCTGCAGGATCTCCCTTATGTCCGGTGTCACCTTGGCTTCGCAGCCAACAGCTTCAAAGGCCTTCTGCACGCTGCGCAAGTTCCCCATGCCGTAATCAACAATTGCAATCATTAATCAATAATCCCCTTGGTCGACGGCACTTCTCCCAGGCGCCGGGAATCGACCTTGACAGCCTCATCCAGGGCCAGCCCCAAAGATTTAAACATGGTCTCCAGGTTGGTATGCAGGTCTTCGCTGGGATTTTGCAGCGTAAAACTTAACGTAGCTCCCAAATTATGGGCGAAACTTTCCATAAAATGCTCAAAATGGGAGAACTCATAGCCTTCCGTCCCCTTTTGCGCGGGGATAAGCTCTTCCGAATTGAATTTATAAAACCCCCGTCCGGAGATGTCGATGACACAAAGACCGACGGTGGCCTCCATGGGAGCGAAAGCATGGCCGAAACGCTTGATGCCGGCCTTCTCCTCACCCAGGGCCTTTTTAAAGGCCTTGCCCAGGACAATGCCGATGTCTTCGTTGGTGTGGTGGATGTCGATATGGGTATCGCCGGTCACGGTCAGTTCCAGGTCAAAAAACCCATGGAACGAAAACAGTTCAAGCATGTGATCAAGAAAACCAATGGGGGTCTTGATTTTGCTTTTCCCCGTGCCGTCGATATTCAGGACGGCCGTAATCTGAGTTTCCTTGGACTTGCGTTCGATTTGCGCTGTACGAGACATATCCTTTTCCTTTATTTAAACCTCACATTGACTGATTCCGCATGCTTGACCAAGCCTTCCAGGTTGGCCACCTGCTGCAAAGGCCCGCGGACCTTTTCCAACGCCTTCTTGCTGTAAGCGATCACGTGACTGGTCTTGGTAAAGCTTGAAAGGGACAACCCCGAAAAAAAGCGTGCCGTTCCCATGGTCGGCAGCACATGGCTTGGACCTGCCGCGTAATCGCCCAGGGCCGTGGGGCTGTAGGGCCCTAAAAAGACGGCACCGGCATGCCTGATCTTTTTGGCGATGCTGACGGCATCGGAGGTCATGATCTGTAAATGTTCAGGGGCCAGCTTGTTGGCTATGTCGACGGCCTCGTCAATATTCTTACAGTAGATACAATAGCCGTTGGCCACGCGCTTGCGCACATCCTTGATCAACTGCTTGGAAGTGCTTAGCAGGATCGACAACCCGCCGATATGCTCCATTTGAGCTTCCAGGTCAGCGACCACAAAATCCGTAGTTGTATAGCGGTTGGCGATGACAACCAGTTCCGTAGGCCCGGCCAGCATGTCGATATCCACATAACCGAACAACTGACGCTTGGCCTCGGTGACATACCAGTTGCCGGGGCCGACGATCTTGTCCACCTTGGGGATGGTCTTGGTGCCCAGCGCCAAAGCCGCAACGGCCTGCGCGCCGCCTGCTTTATAAATTTCCCTCACCTTCAACAGGTTGGCCACCGCCAAAATGTAGGGATTGATCCGGCCTTCGCTGTCCGGCGGAGTAACAATAACGACACGGGAGACTCCCGCGATAATGGCCGGTATGGCGGTCATATAAACCGACGATATCAAGGGCGCGGTGCCTGCGGGGATATAAATGCCGACCGAATCCAGGGGCCGTACCTCTTCCTTAAGCGTGACCCCGTCATAGCCCTTGACCTTGCAGCATTTGTGCAGCTGCTTCTTATAGTACAGGGACACATTATTGATGATCGTTTTCAAATGCCCGATGAATTCGGGGGTGATGTTCTGAAAGGAGGCGGAGATTTCGCTCTCGGCAACACACATCTGCCGGGGCGTCAGCCTTACCCCGTCGAAACGGCGGGTGTATTTGATGACCGCGTCATCACCGTTGAGACGCACATCGTCGATGATGGCCCTCACCTTCTCTTCAACGTATTTTTTACGCGCCACACGGCTGCGGTCGTAAAGCTTCTCGATGTTCTGCCCTGTCTGTTTGATCAGTTTCATGCTTATATTCCCTATTACCTGGACGTCGTCAGATTTTTTGTAATGTCCCGGTTATGATCTCCTTGGCCTTGGCCAATGCTTCTTCCAATTTTTGAGGAGCTTTACTGCCGGCCTGGGCCAGCTGGGGCTTGCCGCCGCCGCTGCCGTCGATAAGAGGTGTTATGCGGGCCATCAAGTCATTGGCCCTGATGCCGCGGGCCACCAGATCATCCGTGACGGAAAGGATGACCGAGGCATCATCGGCACCTTTGGCCCCTAAGATGAAAATGCCGGATTTGACTTTCTGCTTGAGCAGGTCGGATAGCTTGCGCAATAAAGCCACGTCAATGTTTTCAAGGGAACGCACGATGAGGCTGTTGCCGTTGATGCTCTGGGCCTCCTTGATCATGTCATCGACCGAAGATTTGATCTTTTCAAAATAGACCTTTTGCTTTTGGGCTTCTTCCTGCTTTAAACGCTGGGTTTCTTCAATGGCCGCCGCTTCTTCCTGTTTTTTCTTTAAGAATTCCTCAACCTTGGGCCTGCCGGTCAGAGCTTCGACACGGCGGATGCCCTGCGCGACGGAGCCTTCGGAGACGATCTTCATGGTCTCGATCTCGCCGGTCGAGCCCACATGAGTGCCCCCGCAAAACTCCTTGGAATAATCGGCGATGGAAACGACCCGGACCGTCTGGCCGTACTTTTCGGCAAAAAACATCAAGGCACCTTTCTTCTGGGCCTCTTCCAAAGGCAGAACTTCAGTGGTGAGCTTATCATTGCGTTTGATAAACTCATTAAGCCTGGCTTCTATTTTCAACATCTCTTCAGGCTTGACCGCCTTGGGATGGGTGAAGTCAAAACGCAAACGCCCTTCTTCAACCAGGGACCCTTGCTGTTTGATGTGTGCGCCCAAGGTTTCGCGCAAAGCCGCCTGCAATAAATGAGTGGCCGTGTGGTTGCGCATGATGGCGCGGCGGCGCGGCTCATCGATCACCGCCTGCACGGTTTCCCCTTCTTTAATGACCCCTTCAATAACACCATAATGGATATAGACATCATTGATCTTTCTAGTGTCTTCCACCCGCATCCGGCCTTCAGGGCCGTTCAAATCACCGGTATCGCCCACCTGGCCGCCGGCCTCGGCATAAAACGGCGTGCGATCCAACACGATCTGCGCCCTGCCGTCGTCTTTAAGATGCGTGATCTTCAAAACCTTGGCTTCCGCCTTAGTTTGGGCATAGCCTAAAAATTGGGTCTTAGGAAGGTCCGAAGCAAACTCCTGGTTGGCATACACATCGCCGGTCATCTTGCTGCCGGCTCGGGAGCGCTCCTTCTGCTCTTCCATTTTTCTGGCAAAAACTTTAAATGCTTCATTCAAAATGACCGTATTGATGCCTGTATCATTGGATCCTACACTAAACATTGTGGATTGAGTTAATCCATGGGTGTCTCGATATAAAAATAAAATTTCACCTAATTCTTCTACATTATCCTTGGCAGCTGACAATTTAGCTTTAAATTCAGGCAATCTCTCCCGGCGGACTTTAATGTATGCTTCTTCAATACGTTTAATTATCTCTTTGAACTCATTAACCTTATCTGATAGTTCCGGATAAGGTCGTTTAAGACGTTCAATAACAATATCAACAAAGGTATGAATGACAGGCCTTTCAATTCCCGCACGGATGGCCAGATCGCTCATGTCCACGATCAGCTTGCGGATGACGTAACCCCGTCCCTCATTAGAAGGCATAACACCATCAGCAATACCAATGACCACGGCACGCATATGATCGGCGATAATACGGTATTCGCTCTCAGAAGTTTTAGCGCCGTTGGCCGCAAATGTATCCTTAATGACCTTCAAAATCGCGACAAAATTATCCGTCTCGTAATTACTCTTCTTGCCCTGCACTACCGCAGCCAGGCGTTCCAGGCCCATACCGGTGTCGATATTCTTGGCGGGTAAAGGCTCCAGGATACCGCCGTCCTTGCGGTTGAATTGAGTAAAGACCAGGTTCCATACCTCGGAAAAACGACCGCAGGAACAGTCCGGGTCGCACTTGCTGCCGTTAGGACATTGGGGATTCACGCCGTAATCATAAAAAATTTCCGAGCAGGGGCCGCAGGGGCCGTTGGGGCCGTTGACCCTGGCATTGGACGGCCAAAAATTGCTTTTATCCCCCAGCTTGACGATCCTGTCAGCCGGAAGTTTAATATCGTTGAGCCAGATCTTGTAGGCCTCGTCGTCTTCTTTATAGACCGAAGCCCACAGCCTATCTTCAGAGATGCCCAATTCTTTCGTCAGAAATTGCCAGCCCCAATGAATAGCCTCCCTCTTAAAATAATCGCCGAAGGAGAAATTGCCGAGCATTTCAAAAAAAGTGTGGTGAAAATCAGTTTTGCCCACCACGTCCAAATCGTCCGTTCGCAGGCATTTCTGGCAGGTGGCGGCACGGGTAAAACCGTCGATATGGCCTAAAAATTGGGGCTTGAATTGCTGCATGCCCGCGGTCGTGAACAATACGGTAGGGTCGTCTTTGGGCACCAGGGAATCACTGGCAATGATACTGTGATCTCTGGGGCTGGATTTAAAATAGTTTAAAAACTTGCTTCTGATTTCGTCGGTCGTCATTTTAATTTCTTTAAAACCTTGATCGCGATCTGGGGCTCAAATCCCCGGCGCAGCAGAAAATCCAAAACTCTTTTTTTCTTTTTCAGCAATTCAACACCGGCCGGCACCCGCTGCCAGCGCCGCTGGGCCAGATCCAGGGCTGCTGCCTCGGGGCTTACATTCTCCCGGGCCTCAGCCACGGCCTGATCGATGATCTCCGGATCAATGCCTTTGTTCTTTAGCTCCAGGATGATCCTTCTAAAACCAAACGGCCGAGCCAAACGATAGTTGATCCAGCTTTTCGTAAACGCCCGGTCGTCCAGTAATCCTGTTGCTGTCAAATCGCTGACTGTTACTCCTATTTCCTCGGCAGAAAAGCCCTTACCTTCAAGTTTCTCTCTCAGTTCCGCCACGCTGCGCGGTCTGATTTTTAAATAACGCAAGGCTGCCGTCTTAGCCGTTGCCATCAGGCCTTATTCTTGGCCTTGACCTTTTCCATGACCAATTTCTTGATCTTGTGCGCCAGTTTGGGGTTGTCCTTGAGAAACTTGCGGCTGGCTTCCCGTCCCTGGCCGATCTTCTCATTCTCGAAAGAAAACCAGGTGCCGCTTTTCTGAATGATCTCCTGGTCCACGGCCAAATCCAAAATATCCGCCGCTTCGGAGATCCCCTCATTAAAATAAATTTCAAATTCCGCCTCTTTAAAAGGAGGAGCCACCTTGTTCTTGACCACCTTGGCCTTGACGCGGTTGCCGATGATGTCTTCCCCAGATTTGATGGATTCCAGTTTTCTTAAATCAACGCGCACCGAGGCATAAAATTTCAACGCCCGTCCGCCGGTGGTGGTTTCCGGATTGCCGAACATGACACCTATTTTCATGCGGATCTGGTTGATGAAAACAACACAGGACTTGGATTTGTTGATGGCCGCGGTCAATTTACGCAAGGCCTGGCTCATCAGGCGCGCCTGCAGGCCCATGTGGGCATCGCCCATCTCGCCTTCGATCTCAGCGCGGGGTGTTAAGGCCGCAACGGAGTCGATGACAACAAGGTCAACGGCGTTGGACCGCACCAGGGTCTCGGCGATTTCCAAGGCCTGTTCGCCGGTGTCCGGCTGGGAGACCAGAAGATCGTCCAATTTGACGCCTAAGGTCTTGGCATAGTTGGAATCAAAAGCATGCTCGGCGTCGATAAAGGCCGCCACCCCGCCCGCAAGCTGCAATTGCTTGATAATGCTTAAGGTCAGGGTCGTTTTACCGGAGGATTCCGGCCCGTAAATCTCAACCACCCGGCCGCGCGGAATGCCCCATACCCCTAAGGCCATGTCCAGGGTCAATGAACCCGTCGGTATGACCGGGATGTCCTGTACCACATTGCTGTCCATGCGCATGATGGACCCTTTGCCGAATTGTTTTTCGATTTGCGCTAAAGCCAGATCCAGAGCCTTCAAACGGTTGTCGCGCTCAGCGCTTACGGCCTTGTCATTGGCAGTTTTATCTTTTTCTGCGGTGATTTTGTCTTGAGCCATGGGCCCTCCCTAAAAATATTTAAATTAAAGTCGAAATTATACTTCCCGGGGGTTATATTGTCAATCCTTCACCAGGCACATCAGGAACGAAGGAATAACGCCGCCAAAGGGGGAATTTATGTCTAAAAAGTATACACCGAAAATCAGCTTCTGCATAGGAATTTGACCCGAACTGGTCATGATCAGCTATTTTAAATAAACCGCAAAACGGGTACCGGGGACCGAATAAATAGGATACTTTTGGGCCAGGAGGTTAAGATAAGAAAACACATCCTTATGGATGATATAATCAAAATCATGCCATACGATCACCCCCCGCTCAGAAAGCATTTTGAAAGCATTTTCCGTATCCTTTTTGACATATGCGAACGAATGGTTGCCATCGATAAAGACAATGTCTATTTTTCCATAATAGCTGGAAAAATCGAACCCGTAGGAATCCCCGTAGAGCTCCGTAATTTTACCGGCCAGAGGGTGGTCCTTGTAAAATCTCTGGTGGACGGTCCGCTGACTTAACTCAATGACCAGCATGTCATCGTAAGAGACATTACGCATGTGCTTGGCGTTATAGTCCGGCGGAAGATCAAGGGTATAAACCCGGCAGTGGTCAGGGCTGTTGACGGCCAAATGCAGGGCCGTAAACCCGTTGTATGTCCCGATCTCAAAGATGGCGGAAGGCTTTAATTCCTTGACCAGGGTGGCCAAAAAGTGCGTCTCCATGGAACGGGTGACTTTAAAGTCCCTGTTCAATAAATTGCTCTGGGCAAAAATCAAGTGGCTTGAAAGTTGTTTAAAAAACGGGGTTTCTTCAAAATTCTTAAGGCGGCCATAGATCATTTGATGGGATTCGTTGATGTCCGAAAAAACCAGAAAAAGGAAGTCCTTAAACTGTTTGGGGTGAAAAATAAAATGAAAAAACAAAGCGGCACTGGCCCATAAAAAATTCAAGAACTTTCCCAAATACCAAAAGCTTTTCCTGAACATATTTTTCACCTTAAGTTGAACTTAACCAACGCCACACAGACGATGGCTGCCGTCTCCACCTTTAAAACAGTAGATCCTAAAGATACCGGCAGGCAGCCGTACTTCACCGCCAAATCGAGTTCATCGGCCGTAAAATCCCCCTCCGGTCCTATAAAAATAGTAACGGGTTTTTGACCTCCGGCCTCTGCCAGCGCCTCGGTTATATGGCAAGGATGATGGTGGAGCGACGGAAACAAGGGCAAGCCGCCGGAAGGCAAGGCTTTTAACGCATCCACGAGCATGGTCATGGGATGGATCAGCGGCACCTTGGTCCTCTTGGACTGCTTGGCCGCATTCACGGCCACGGCCTTAAAACGGCCGGCCTTGCTTTGCCACTTATCCGGTGAAAAAACAACTTCCGTGCGTTTGGTTTTTAAGGGAATGATCTCGTCCACCCCCAACTCAGTGCACTTCTCGATAATAAATTCAAATTTCCCCTTTTTGGGCGGCGCGCAGGCCAGAATGATCCTGCCAGCCTCTTGGCGGATCTCTTCCACCGCCTCGACACGCGCTTGAATGAAGCCCTCGCCGGCTTCTTCGATAACGGCCTGCGCCTGCTGGGAGCAGGCATTAAAGATCTGGACCTTGGCGCCACTTTTCAGGCGCAATACGTCCTTGATATGATGGACTTCATGAGGGTCTTTGATGGTGACGGAAAATTTCGTGAAATCGGCTTCGGGGCAGTAAAAACGGTACATATCAAAAAGTGGATCGGGGGGGGATCGAACCCCCGGCCTCATCATTGCGAACGATGCGCTCTCCCAAACTGAGCTACCGACCCAAATTATTACAAATAGAAGGGCAAACCAGCTTATTTATATAGGCCGGTATACTATCAAAAGCTTCGAGCTTTGACAAGCTGTTGTTCTCTTTACTGCCGGATCGTCCAGAAATCATCCGCCAGGGTTTCCAGGTACTTGTAGGGCATGGTAAAGTAGCCCTCCTGCCCCCACTGCGGCCCCCAGGAATTACGGACGATGAAACGCTTTTGCCTCTGATCATACCCGACGGCCAGGACGGCGTGCCCGCCCAAAAGCTTTTCCTTTTTTCCAGGCATGGGTACAATGCCTGTGCTGGCGACCTTGGCGCTCTCGAAGCTCTCATAAACGCTGAAGCCGAATACAAAAGGGAAACCTTCGGCCAGGCAGTTGAGCATCTCGTCCAAGGTCAACAGGCGGTGATAGGAAACAATGCGGCGTTTAAGGGCCTGCTTGTAGCAGGCTGATGCCGGCTTGCGTGTAAATTCCGATATATCATAAGGCCAGCTTAACTCAGTGCAGACGCCATATTTAGCCAGGCCTTTGATGCCGTCGCGGATCATGGCGCCGGAATCATAGTTGACTGTGCCTTCAATGGCCCTTTCGTTGTAATAAATAAAAAGCCGGCTTAAGTCCTTATACGGCGAACCGTTGACCTCTTCCAGGAACTCAAGATTGCCGGCCAGGGCATTGGCGGTGCAGCTGCCTAGCCTCCCCTGGTTTTCGACGGGCGAACACTCATTCCTTAAATCCACGCGTGAAGGGATCCTGACCTTGGGCGCGATCGCGCTGTAAAGATAATCCCTGTGGTCAGGCCTGTCCGGGATCCAACCATACACGTTGAACCGTTTCATAGCGGTCTCCTTGTTCTTTCCGGATCAAGTGATGAGCACGGGGAAGCTCGGTTAACTGCTGGCCTGCATGGGGGCGACGCTGCCAGAAAGCTGAACTTCAGGGTTGTCCGCCGGATCTGCTGAAGCAGCATTATTAAGGCGATTAGTGATGGTCACCGAAAATTGTAAAGGGCTGGCCGTCGGAACAAACGAAGCGGAAGGTGCAACGACAGAGGTCCCCAAAAATGTCGCCCCCCCTGCCGTATTGCAATCCGTTGCGCCACGGGGATCGGCCACAGACCCGGGATTCGTCACGGCCGCCGGAGGATATGATTCAGTACAAGAATAAATGGAGTATGGCTGAGGCATGTTGGGGGACACTCCCGCGCTGCCGGACCAGCTATAACATAGCCAATAGTCCCCGCTCCCAGTGCTGTTCTGCTCATGCATACATATCGTATTGGCGCTCACATTGCTGCCGCCACCTGAAGTGCATGAATTAAGCGTCATCCCGCTGCCAACCAAAATGGCTTCATCATTGCAATTGGCGCTGCCGACGGCCGTTGAGGCATTGTTCAACATGTGATTCAGTGTAGCCTGCGTGTCGGCTTTGACAAAATATCTCTGGCCGTAATCCTCGTTGCTGTTCCTAAGCACTGTATTAACAGCCTCAATGCCGAAGAAAATGACAACGACCAAGAGCGTCGCAAAGATCAATTCAACGAGAGAAACGGCGGTATTTGAAAGTATCCTTTTCATGGCAAACTCGGCCAATTGATTGTCAGATCAACCTTGCGGGCGATATCGGAACTGCTGCAAGCCGCGGTGCCCCCATAAGTACCGCTGCCGTCCGCACAACTGACCACATAGTACAGGCAGGGGCTGGTGCCGGAACATGAATTAGACCCCGAAATAGCCGCAGGCCAACTGAGGCCTGTTCCTGCCAGGCTGGTCACTTCATGCGTCCCCAAGGCCAGGGAAAAATCCGTGCAGATGCCCGTCGTCCCATCGCAATTAGTGTCCGAATAATAGTTAGCGCTGCTGCTGGCGTTCACTTTGGAGCGCAGGGCCTCAAGGGCCTGCTTGCCAAAGACGGTGGCCGTCAGGGCATTTTCCTTGTTGTACACGGGCATGCGGACGGCATTCAACGTCGCAAAAATACCGGCGATCGAAACTACAAAAATGACGGCGGACAATAATATTTCCAATAAGGAAAAGGCCGCGTTGTCCAAACTCTTTTGTCGCATAGGCATCAAGGGCACCAGGAGGCGGTTAAATTGCATTGTGGGTTTAAGGTCCCTGCCCCCTTCAAATTAACCGGTGTATTTAACGTGATCACCATGGTCGCCGCGGTGCTTGTTCTGGTGGCCGTACACCTTGGCGTATTGTCGCAGGTATACGTGTACGTGCCGTCATCCGGGATGCTGAGGGACAAATTACAATTGATGGCGGCCAAAGAATCCGCGCAGTTGGCGCTTATCGAGGTGCAGGCTGAACTTGCGCTGGTGGTATCGAAACAATATTGACCGTTATTATTGTTATAATTCTGTTGGGCGGTATAAATGGCCAATAAATTGTCCCGTGCCGTCAAGGCCCGCCCCTGTTCGACAGGACTGAGGTAATTGGCTGCAGCGACGGCGGAAATAATGCCGACAATAATCAAGACCACGATCATCTCCATCAAGGTCACCCCTTCCCTGCGCGGCATCCTTAAACCCCTCCTTATGGCGGACAATAACCGTTAGGACCGGCACAATCCACATTGTCACCTAACCCATTGTTAACAACGGACAAGGTCAGCGTATCGGTACCGTCCCCGGCTGTACACTGGTACGGTAATGCGGCATCCGTACAGCTGTAGCTAAACTTATCTGAAAAACTTAAATGCAAATTGGTATTAATATGGTCGGTCGTGTCCGCACAATTACTGGTTTGAGTGCAGTATATACCATTATCTTCAAAATATTTCTGCTGGGCCGCGGCAATGGCATACAAATTATTCCTGGCCATCTGGGCCTTGGTTTGCTCGGAAGCAGAAATCATGTTGGGAAGGGCAATGGCAGCAACTACCCCCACGATAATCAAAACAACTACTAACTCTATAAGGGTAAATCCTTGCCTACACGCCATTGTTCTTCACCCCTTTTACGCCCTATTATATCTTATTTAATATATAACATGGGCCTTAAAGAAGGTCAACCAATTGAATTAAAAAGGCCTAACAAATACCCGTGTAGGCTGTGCCGACTGTTGAGCAGGTCCAGTTGCCGCTGGCAGCCCTGGTCAAGATGATCGAACTGCCGCTGCCATCGTTGGGAGTGGCTGTTAGAACATACACCAAGGAATTGCCCGACATATTTCCGACACCCCCGCTCAACGCAACAGCAAACGTAACGTTACTTACTGCCGCCGTTGATGTTGCACGCGCGGCAGTCACGTCAGCTGCAGCCGGTGTGGAGGTGGAATGCAGTGAATAATAAGCTTCCATTGAGGATTTTACACCCATCAACAGGGTCAACGCTTGGGCGCTTTTGCTCTTTTGAATATTTTGGAACAGATTGGGCAAGGCGAGAGCCGCCAAAACACCAACGATAATCAAAACAACAATAATTTCCATCAAGGTAAAACCGTTCTGGCTGCTTATTATTTTCATGATGACCGTTTATTTGTTATATAAAAGGCAAGACCGGAATTCCGGTCTTGCCTTTTATTAAACCGATATGCCTCTCTACTAACAAATACCCGCGTAAGCTGTACCGACTGTTGAGCAGGTCCAGTTGCCGCTGGTAGCCCTGGTTAAGATGATTGAACTAGCACTACCGTCGTTGGGTGTGGCCGTTAGGACATACACCAAGCTGCTGCCCGCCATGTTTCCAGCGCCACCACTGAGTGCAACAGCAAAGGTCACGTTACTCACTGTTGCCGTTGATGTTGCGCCTGCGGTAACAACGTCACCCGCGGCCGGTGTACTAGTGGAATGAATTGAGTAATACGTTTCCATGGTGGTCCGTACACTGTCCAACAAAGTCAATGCCTGGGCACCCTTGCTCTTTTGAATGTTCTGGAACAAGTTGGGCAAGGCAATGGCCGCCAAAATACCAACGATGATCAAAACAACGATAATTTCTATCAAAGTAAAACCGCTCTTATTGTCGATTTTTTTCATTTTATTCTCCTTGGTATTACAGCTTATTTATTGTATAACTGCTCTTTCACCTATAAGTATATATCACCTCCTTAAATGTTTCAAATAAAGTTGTGAATATTTATATTCTTCAATTAATAGAGATTTTATTACCTTTTTTCTCCGCCTGCACCATGAACCTCCTAAAACGCTGATCATGGGGGTTTAGGACCGAACCCATTTTCCAAAGGCGGACAGCATCGCTATAACGACCGGTATCGAAAAGCATTTTCCCGGCATACAAATAGGCATCCCCATAATCAGGCGCCAGGCGAATGGCCTTTTGAAAACAATCAAGGGCAAGAGCAGAAAAATGTGCTTGCGCCATTTCATTGCCTAATATGGTCAAGGCCGCAGGATCATCAATAGAATCGACAAAACGCTGCGCATATTTCTTGATATTGGCAAAATCTTTCTTTTGAATAAAAATTTCAATCAACAGGCCAAGCGTCTCCGGATCGTTATTGATGATATCGAGGTTCTTAAGGCACAATTCAACGGCTTTTTGGTATTCCGCCTGTTTTAAGAACATTCGCGCGAGAAGAATCCTTGGTTTGGTTAATAAAGGATCGAACGCCAACGCACTGCCGCAAAAGGCCTGGGCCTTGTCGAATTTGCCTTCATGATAATAAACGACACATAAATTATGGTACGCCTGTGCCCAATCAGGTTTAAACATCAATGCCATTTTGTAATGCAATTCCGCCTGTTTGAAATCCTTATCTTGGGTTTCCATAACGCCAAAATTATTGAGTATCAATCTCATACCCACACTGCTGACGCCTCGGGTCAACATTTTTCTATAATACTTCTTTGCCTCCCGAAAAGCGCCCTCATTTTGATAGGATTGAGCTAAATAAAAGCAAGGCAGGTTCATATTGGGGGCTTGCTTGGCCCAATATAAAGCATATGTCTTTTGATCGGCCCATACCAAGGTCGAGGCGTAGGAAAAATACCCCCAAACAAAAAGCACCACAAACAATAACACAACGCCGGTCTTTCTCATCCTTTCCAGAACTAATAAACATAAACCGGCCGCTGAAATAGCAAATCCGATGGAAGGAACGATCAACCAGTGCGGTTCGATCATGACGCCATTCTGGGACTCTAAGAACGCGGCCAAACCGACGGGTAGAAAACCGATCAAAAGCCAGGCGATCCCGAGGCGGTATATCTTTTGCTTGGAACAGGCGATAAAAAGCAGCCCCAAAAGCCCGATCAGAAGACATAAGGCCGCGGCATAGAGCATGATATGCTGATGCACGATCGGCGTTATCCACTCGAGCACAATGCCCTTGGGATAAAATAACCTGGCTCTATACCAGGCATACACTTGGAACAAAGACCCCAGATACTGCCCCCCTGTCATATGCTGCATTCTTATTTTTTCCAAAATGGGCTCATGAAGGCCCAAGAAGTTCAACCTGAAAACAAGGAAACCTAAAACGATCAAAAAGTAAGGAAAAAGGTAGAGAATTTTATTTTTTAGAGATTCCGGCCTGAATAATAAAATGACAACGGCAAGATAAAAAGACATCATCACCGCGTTTTCATGCCAAAACAGGGATAAAAAGAATAAAAGCAGGCTAAGAAAATACCGCGTCCGGTCGTTGCTTCTTTCCAAAGACGACCAAAGCAACAGCATGGACCCCAGCATAAAAATCACTTCAAATGTAAACACAATGCCGGAAGTATAGTCCACCGCAACCTGATTGATGGGATGGATAAGGTAAAAAAGGCCCGACAAAAGGGCCAAAGGAAAATTTCCCGTTATTTGGAGGACAAATATATAAACCAGGGAAGAGGCCAGCGCGAAAAGAAAAATACTCAATAAATGATACTCCCAATTGTTATCCCTGAACGTCCCATAAAGGAAATTTAATAGCATGTGGGCCATGGGACGATAATACCCAAGACTCCTGACCTCCTCGGTGTAGGGGTTCCATTGGGAAAGGGCGTATTTGGTCTGGCTCATCCTAGGATCGGCCCTGAATTCGCCGTCATCCATCAGAAATTTATTGTTCAGACCGTTGGCATAGACCAATAGCCCCAACATGCAGAAAAGAAAAAAGACCGCAAGCCATTTTTTCATACAGAGGTTAAAACACCCATCAATGGAAATGGGCGCCTTGGCCCAGCTTGAACAAGGGAAGAAAAATGGACACAACCACAATGCCTATGACGCTTGCCATAAAAACAAGCAAAAAAGGCTCGATCAGCGTCCCAAAACGCTTCATAAAGGACTCCACGCCGGCCTGATAAAATTGGGCCACATGCTTGAGCATCTTGCCCAATTCCCCTGTTTCTTCGCCGACGCGGATCATTTGCACGGCCATGGTAGGAAAGAAATCGCTGGCGGACAACGCGTCGGCCATGCCCTTGCCTTCCCGCACCGCCTCGCGGACCCTGGCCACCACCAGACCGCAGATGATGTTGTCCACGACCTTTTCGGTGATCTCCAGCGAGTATAAAATAGGAACACCGCTTTCCGTCAGGATGGACATCTGGGCGGCGAAACGCTCCACAATGATGAGCTTGGTGATCTCGCCGAAAACCGGCAGCCGGAAGATCAGCTGTTCGAATTGCAGCCGGCCCACATAGGTTGACACGTACGCCTTGGCCACAAAAAAGAATAGAACGGCAAAACCAAGAAAGAATATCATATAATGTTTGATATAATCGAAAACTTGTAAAAGGATCCTGGTCATGAGGGGCAACTGGGCGTGCATGGAGGTAAAGACCGCTTCAAATTTGGGGGCCACGATCAAAGCGAAAAAAACCACCGCGCCGACACTCACCACAGAAAGAATTGCCGGATAAATCATGGCTGAAATGATGGCCGCCCGGAAAGCCTGGTCTTTTTCCACATGCTCAGCCAGCCTGTTGAGGACCAGGGGCATGGTACCGGAGGCTTCTCCCACTTCAGCCAAACTCACCCAAAACTGGTTAAAAATTTTAGGAAACTTAGTCAGCGCGGCACTGAAGGAAGAGCCCTGTTCGATCTGGTCGTGGACCACCTTGACCGCCAAATAAAGTTCACGGCTCTGGATCTGGGGCAGCACAACATCAAGGCTGCGCAGCATGGTGACACCGGCTTCCAGCAGCGTGGCCAGCTGGCGGGAAAAAACCAGGAGGTCCTCAATTTTACAGCCGTTATGGGCAAACCTAAGCTGCGCCTCCTTCTTAGCGGCCTGGGGAAGGGCGTCTTTGTCCTTGGCCTGCCGCACACTGACTATAAAATAACCGTCATTCTGCAGTTTATTGACCAAGGCTTCTTCACTGGCGGCTTCGGAAGTCTCCGTCTTTTTCTTTCCGTCCTTATCAACGAATTCGTAAATAAAATTAGGCATAATTTTTAAATGGTGGTCACCCCAAGGATTTCATCGACACTGCATACCCCGCTTTCCACCCGCTTCATCCCCGATTCAAAGAGAGTGTCCATGCCGTTGCGCCTGGCCGCGTCCTTGATCTCGTTGTAACTCGCCGAACGGGAGATCAAGTTGCGCATATCGTCGTTGACAGGCATGACCTCAGAAATAACCAGCCGTCCTTTATAACCTGTATGGCTGCATTCATCGCAACCTTTGGCACGGTAGATCAAATCATTTTTGATCTTGTAGCCGCCCACGGTCAGGCCGTTGGCTTCATAGGGTTCCTTGCAATTGGGGCAAAGCCTGCGGGCCAGGCGCTGGGCCACCACCATCACCAGTGACGGCGTTAATAAATAATGAGGAACACCGATATCGATGAGGCGAGTCACTGCCGAAGGCGCGTCATTGGTATGCAATGTGGACAGCACCAGGTGCCCCGTCAAGGCGGCGCGCAGGCAGATTTGGGCGGTATCCAGGTCGCGGACTTCGCCCACCATGATCACGTCCGGGTCCTGGCGCAAAAAAGCACGCAGGGCGGTGGCAAAGGTAAGCCCGATCTCGGGGCGAATGCCCACCTGATTGACGCCGTCAATCTTGAATTCTACCGGGTCTTCGCAGGTCATGATGTTAAGGCTGGGATCAAAAATTTCATTCAAGCAGGCATAAAGAGTCGTGGATTTGCCGCTTCCCGTCGGACCCGTGACAAAAAATAATCCATAGGAGGAATGCAGCGCCTTGCGGATGAATTCCATGTCCTTGGACTCATACCCCAAGTTGACAAGATCAAGTTTCACCGCGCCCTTATCCAAAAGACGCAAGACCACCTTCTCCCCATGCACCGTCGGTATGGTCGAGACGCGCAGGTCCACCACGCGGTCCTCAAGCTTGGCCGAGATGGTGCCGTCCTGGGGCAAGCGCTTTTCCGCGATGTCCATTTTCGCCAGGATTTTAATACGGGAAACAATGGGCAAATGCAAATGGGCCGCCGGCGGAGGGATCTGGTACAGGATCCCGTCGATACGGTAGCGGATCTCCAGCCGGTCCTTAAAAGGCTCAATATGGATATCGCTGGCCCTCTCATCGATGGCCTGGCGGATGACCAGGTCAACCAGCTTGATGACCGGCGCCTCCCCCGCCTTGGCGATGAGGGAGTCGATGGAAAGCTCCGAGTCAGCCGTTATGCTCTTTTCTTCCGGCTTGACCACCCGCTCGCCTTCCACATAACTCTGCTGGAGCGTCTGGTCCAGAATGGAACCGCCCACCTTTTCCCTGGCTTCCCTGCCGGTGACATAAAATTCGGTGATGGCCTTGGAGATGTCGGTTTTGGTGGCAATGACCAGGTTTAAATCGCAACCTGTCAGGATCTTCAAATTATCCAGGACAAAATAATCCAGGGGATCGAAGATGGCGCAGGTCAACGAATGCAAATTCTTGTTGAGGGGTAAAACCAGGTTTTTCCTGGCAAAATCGAAGTTCACCAGCCTTTCCAAATTCTGGTCCGATTTAGGCTTAAGCAAGCCGGAAGCATACGAAGCAAACGGCAAAGACAGGTGCGACCCCAACACAACGGCAAAATCTTCCTCTTTAACAGCGCCGGATTGGATCAGGATCTCGCCAATACGCTTGCCCTTCTGCTGCTTTTGGAGATTGAGGGCATCCTGCAGCTGGCTCTCTGTAATAAGCCCCTGTTTGATTAATAATTCACCGATGCGTACGCGTGCCATAAGCGGTCGTAGTGTTCTTATTGATCGTCGAAGTTGTTAAGACTGCTGGTGACGGCTTCGGCGCGGTCTGAAGCGCTCTGCATGTCTAAAGCTGCCTGTGCGGGTGAAGAGGAGGCATTATCACTAGACGCAGCCTGGCCAGTACTGTCGATAATGTGAGGGGTAAGAAAAATAAGCAGCTCACGTTCCTCTTTTCTCTTCGTAGTCGAACGGAACAGGCTTCCGATAATGGGCAAATCCCCCAAAAAAGGCAGCTTGGTAATGGTCCTGTTGTTTTGGGTCGTCATTAGCCCGCCGATGACCATGCTTTGGCCGTCTTTAAGTTTTAAAATGGAATCCGAACCCCGGGTCTCGGGGTCAAAGATCTGGGTGCCGTTGGCCGGCTGCACCTGGGAGAGGATAACGTCAACGACCTTGGGCGCGACGGCCATGGTGATTTCACGCGTCAACAAATTGGCCTGCGGTGTTACTTTGAGGATCACGCCCGTCGTGTAACGTTCCGGTGTCACCGTTGAACTGCTGCCGCTAGTGCCAACCGAAGTTTGAGTGGTTTGGATGCTGATGGCTTGATCGGTGGATATTTCTATCTGGGCCGTCTGGTTATTCAACGTCAATATTCTTGGCCTGGCCAGGGTGCGGGCATCCGTATTAGTAGTCAGGTAACTCAACGCGGCGGTCATGCCGTTGGCGTTCCATCCGGTGACCAGAGAGCTGCTGCCGGAACTGGAACTTGAGCTGGAAGAACTGGAACTTGATGAGCCGGAACTGCTGGAATTGCCGGTGGTAGCACCGAACGGCCAGTTGGCAAACTTTGATCCCCCCGTAAAGGTCAAGGGGGTTGCGCCGTAGCTGATCCCAAGCTGGTCTGCCACGCTTTTTGACACATCCAGCATTTCCACCTCGATAAGCACCTGGGGCACAGGCACATCCAGCTTGGCAATGGCACTTTCAATAATAGGAAACTGGCTGGCCACATCGGTGATGACCAGGCTGTTGGTCCGGGGGTCTTCCAATACCTCACCGTCCTTCGTTAAGGCATCCTTAATGACATCCTTTAGGCCACCGGAAGCCGATTTACCGCCCCCGGAGAGCGTGGTATTTAATTTCGATGAGGAAACCGTGGCGTATTTGAGCTGATAAACCTTGGTGATCCTGGCCTGTGCCGTCACCGCCTTTTTCATCACCACAAAAACATGAGTACCCTCCTGCATTTGATAGGTGAGATTATTGGCATCCAGGATGGTGCGCAGGGCCTGGTCCAAGGGGACTTTGTTAAGATAAAGGGTTATCGGCCTGTCGGCGACATCTTCGTCGGCGATAAAACTTAATCCTGTTTGCTTGGAAATGATTTTTAAGACATTGATGAGGGAAACGCCTTTGACATCAATGAAGATATTCTTTGAGACAGGCAGGTCCGAAACAAGAAAACGGCCCTCTAAGTCTTCAGACCATCCCTGAAGCGTACTTGGCAGAAAAAAAACAAGCGCCCAGAATATGATAAAAAAGGATTTACGACTCATTTTTTTTCATATTAACCTATATATATAAACTAATCAACAGCTAAAAAGAATTTTTTGCCCTTATACTCCAAAATGATACCTCTTTGGTTAACGTTGACCAGCTTCGCGCCTCTGATAACCGAGCCTAAACCCATTGCCTGCCCGTTGATAATCGCCTCATGCATATCCCCGCCCACCATAACGCCCTGCACTGAGATTCCCCGGGGAAGAAAGACGGGCGGCGGTGGTGGTGGCGGCGGTGGTGGTGGCGGCGGCACCACCGGCTGCGGTATCGGTTCAGGCGGCGGCGGTGGCGGCAGCACCACTGGTTTGGGCAGGCCATCCTCAAAAGGATTCTTGACCTTATCCAATAGCTGGACGAAGTCCTTATCATTACCCGGCCCTTCATCGGCCAGGAGCGGATGACCTCCTGTCAGAAGGAATATGATGAGCAAAGCCAATCGTATCATGAATGAATATGCACCGCCGAGATGTCGATATCGAATGTGATCGATCCGTCGGGATTTTCATGCCCTGACCAATTATTGACCTTCAAGGGCGGTTGCGACTTTTCCACCTTTCTTAAAAAAAGCATGGCATCCCTGAAATTATCGGCCGTCGCCTCGAAACCAAATTCGCGGACATCGTATATTCCCTTGTCCTTGGACGGGACAGCCGAGTTAAAAGAGGGAAGGTTGATATGGTACTGGTCCGCATCCTTGGAGATTTGTGTTGCCAATTCGAATTCATTGAGCCGCCTGGGCAGGGAAGACTGGAATTCTTTGAAATTTTGAACGGACTTATTGAGCTCATTGATGACATTGAGCTTGGCCTGTTCACGAGCAACCTGCCTATGCAGCGCCTCGGCCTTGGAACG
>JAGWOI010000003.1 GCA_028870995.1 Candidatus Omnitrophota bacterium
AATGGCGCAGTTACCTATACTTCCAATTATTGGGACACGCAAATCTCCGGCCAGACTAATGGTGTTGGCGTAGGAAACGTTGCCGGTGTTACCGGCGAGACGACCGCCAACATGCAGACCCAGAGCACCTTTTCCGGTTGGGACTTTACCAATACCTGGACCATGCCGGCTAGCAGCTATCCGCAATTGCAGGGCGTGATCCTGGACATCTGGACCAACGGCGGCGGGGACAATAAATGGTCAACGACGACCAACTGGAGTCTTGGTGCTGCGCCCACGGCCATTGACCTGGCGGTCTTTAATAGTACGTATAATGCTAATGCAACGATCGACAGCTCCTTCGTCGGCACCGTCGGCGGGATCTTGGTGAGCGGCTACACCGGCACCATCACCCAGGGAGAGAACCTCACCGTTGGCGGCAGCGGCTTGACCCAATCCAGCGGCACCTTCAATGGAAGCACATATGACAGCACCATCGGCGGCAACTGGACCGTCAGCGGAGGGACGTTCAATGCTACTTCCGGGACGATGACCGTTGTGGGCAGCATGAACGGCACCGGCGGCACATTCACTGCAGGCACCGGCACGGTCAAGTTTACGGGCAGTAATACCATCACCTCGGGCTTTACCTTCAACAACCTCACCTTTGACGCAACAGGAGGAGTAGAAACTTTTACGCTCGCCAATGACATCACTGTGGGCGGAACCATGACCGAAAGCGGCAACAACTGGGTCATCCTGTCCGGGGGCAAGAACATCAATCTTCACGGCGATCTTAATATTACCAATACGGATTATTCCGTTAACTCCAACGCTCAGAACGATACGCTTATCTTCGACGGTACGGGCAACCAGGCCGTCACCAGTTCGGTGGCTGTAGGAGACGGAGAGCTTCCCAATATCAATATTAATAAAGCCAGCGGCAATCTCACCTTTACAGGCAATGTGACCGTGGCCAATAATTGGACCCTCACCAGCATGGGCACAGGGACCATGAATACCTCAGCGGCGACCATCGTGTTTTCTGCCTACAGCACCAATTCCGCCACCATCACCGGCACGCAAACCCTGCAAAATGTCACCATCGGCTACAATAACGGCTCCATCACCCTGACCATCGCCTCGGGCACGACCTTGACGGTCCCCGGCACCTTGACCCTGGCGCCGTCCACGGCGATCACCATCAATACAGGGACCATCGAAGCGCAGGGGAATATCACAATCACCAACGGCAATACCGGAGGGGGCGGCACAGGAACTATCCTCATTGACGGCTCAGCCGCCCAAACCTTGACCGGAGCTGCCGCCGCGGGCCAGGGCAGCCTGCCCAACGTCACTATCAACAAAATCGGAGGGACGCTCACGTTAAAGAACATCGTCTCCATAGCTGGGAATTTTACTTATACCGCCGGTACCGTCGATGCCACAACCAACACCTCGACCGTTGCTTTTTACGGCACCTCCAATGTCAACGCCTCCGGCATCACCCTTTATAATGCCTCCTTTAACGGCACCAATACTTTGACTGGAAACTTATCGGTCTCCAACCTTTTGACGGTGCCTGCAGGCACTCTGGCGACTAACGGTTATAATGTCACTGCCACCAGCGGGCTGACGGTTTCCGGCGGTACTTTTACCGGATCTACGGGAACAGTAACAACCGGCAATCTAACGCTCTCTTCAGGCACGCTGACGGCGCCTTCAGGCACATTTGATGTTTCAGGCAATTGGGATGTCACGGGCGGCACCTTCACGCCGGGGACCAATACCGTGACCCTGAATGGTTCAGGGGCACAGGCGCTGACTTCCGGCGGTCAGAGTTTCTATAATTTGACGGTTTCCGGCAGCGGCACGGTGACACAGGACGATAATTTGACGGTAAGCAACACTTTTGCACAATCTTCGGGAACATTCGTTTCCAACCCATCCTCGTACAGGTTCACGGACAACGGGCCGTTTAATTTTACCGGCGGCACCTTCAACCGCTTCAGCGGCAGTGGCACTAGCGGCTCGCCGTACCTTATTTATGACGTCTACGGCCTGCAAGGCATGGGATCGACGGGTTATCTGGCTGATTATTTTCAGTTGGCCAATAATATTATTGCTACGGTCACCAAACCAACAGCCTCCGGCGGGAATAATTGGAATGCAGGGGCAGGGTTCTTGCCAATAGCAACTGGAGCCACTCATTTTACAGGCAATTTTAACGGTGAGGGGTATTCGATTTCAAATTTGTATATCAACGACAGTACTATTGGTTACGGCGGACTTTTTGGCGTGACAGGCGCAGCGGCAGTTATTTCTAATGTAGGACTTAACGGTGGGAATATAAAGAGCAGCGTGAGTTACAATGCCGTTGGAGGTCTTGTGGGAATTAATTTTGGAACCATTAGCACCTCTTATTATACAGGAAGCGTGGCTGATGGTGCGTCAGGATTTGTCGGAGGGCTGGCAGGAGGAAATTCCGGGACAATCAGCGATTCCTACGCCACAGCAACTGTTACAGGCGGCGGGACAGGAAGTTATAATGGAGGATTGGTAGGGAACAATAGCAGGAGTATTTCTGATTCATATGCCACAGGCAGTATTACGGGCGGGGGTGGGGGAGATTACAGCGGAGGGCTGGCGGGATTTAGTACGGGCACCATTACTAACTCATATGCCATAGGGAATGTAACAGGCGGTAGCAGTGATTACGCTGGAGGACTTGTCGGATTCATTGAGGGTGGGACGTATTCTGATTTGTATTCTACGGGAAGCGTTAGCGGAGGTAGTTATGCCGGTGGTTTTACAGGATATATATTTAGTCAAGGGACGTACACTTCTGACTATTGGGATACCCAAACTTCCGGTCAGAGTAGCGCTTCAGGGCATACTGCTCCAACCAATAACGTCACCGGTGAGACGACGGCCAGCATGCAAACCCAAAGCACCTTCAGCGGATGGGACTTTACGACCACACCCATTTGGTTCATGCCCGGCCCCAATGCCTATCCCCAATTGGCCATCGGCAATAATTACGTCTGGACCGATGCTGCGGCTGACAACAAGTGGTCAACCGCAGGCAACTGGGAAGTCAATGGGGCGGCGGCCGGCTCTGCGCCTGGTTCTGGCGCCACGGTGGTCTTCGACAACATGAGCACGGCCAACGCCTCAGTAGATGCTTCCTTTGCCGGTACAGTGGCCGAGTTGACCATCGACAGCAATTACACCGGCACCATAACCCAATCCAAAGCTCTGACCGTTACCGGCGCTATCGAACAGTACGGTGGAACCCTGACCTTAAATCAAGCCAATACCATCGGCAGCACGACACTTAACAGCGGCACCCTTGATATCAACAGCGCTACAGCCATGGGCAGCGGCACCTTCACCATCGCCGGCGGCACGATCGACAACACCTCCGGCGCTGCGGTGACTTCGACCACAAACAACGCCATGGCTTGGAACGGCGATTTCACCTTTACCGGCACCAACAGCCTGGACCTTGGAACCGGCGCCGTGACCTTGGGAGCATCCAGAACGGTCACCGCCTCTGCCAACACGCTCACCGTCGGAGGATCGGTTTCAGGCGCTACCTATAATCTCACCAAGGCCGGTTCCGGGACACTCGTTCTTAACGGGGTTGTTGGTACAACTACGGGTGCGGTGACGGTCAACGCCGGTACCCTGACCCTGGCCGGCGCCAATACCTATAGCGGCGGAACGACGTTGAATTCAGGTGCCAGGCTGAACATCAATAATGCCACCGGCATAGGCACAGGCAGCCTCACCATCAACGGCGGTACGCTGGGCGGGACCACTGGCGGCACGGTCATCATGACCGCCAACAATACCCAGACTTGGAACGCAAGTTTTGCCATCGATACCAGCGCGGAAAGCTTGAATATAGGAAGCGGTGCCATAACGCTCGGAGCTTCGTTGACCATCAGCTTCAGTGGCGGAGGGAACAGTTTTTGGACAGGCGGAAGCATTTCCGGTACCAGGTATAACCTGATCCTGGCCGGAAACTATTCTAATCTGTCTTTAAGCGGTGTCATCGGCACAGGCACAGGAAACGTGACAATCACCGGCGGGACGGTATACCTGTCCGGCGCCAACACCTTCAGCGGTGGGGTGACCCTGGATTCCGGGGCAACATTATGGATAGAAAATAACACGGCGCTTGGCAGCGGCACCTTCACCATCAACGGCGGCAGCATTAATAGCGATAGTTTCAGCAGGGTCGAGAGTAATAACAATCCCATAAGCCTGGACGGCGGCTTCACCTGGGACCCCGGCGACAGCGCCTCTTTGAATCTAGGCACCGGGCAGGTCACTTTAGGAGCGAATATAACGATCACCATCTCCGGCTCCAGCTACAATGATTACCTTACAATCGGCGGCAACATCACAGGCGCGCATACTTTGACCATATCAGGCGGAGGCGGTAACCCTTCCGGTGTTACCCTTAATGGCGTTATTGACAACACAGTCACAGGATTGACTGTTTCCGCCGGCACCGGTGATGCTATAACCCTGGCCGGAGCCAACACATACAGCAATGGCATCACGTTGACCAGTGGCACGCTTAATATCAACAACGTGGCGGCGCTTGGAACAGGGACATTCACCATTAACGGCGGCAGTATCAACAGCAATACTTGGGGCACGGTGACCAATAATATTCCAATTAATTTAAACGGCAGCTTCACATGGGATCCGGCTGACAGCGCTTCATTTAATCTTGGCACCGGTCAGGTCACCTTGGGTGCTGATATAACGATAACTCTGTCCAGTAATGGATGGGCCCACACCTTGACATTTGGAGGTAATGTCACAGGCGCCCATAGCCTTACTATAACAGGCAGTGGTACGGCCTATGACGCCATTGCTTTCAATGGTGTCATTAATACTACAGTCACCGGTTTGACTGTTTCCACAGGCGCCAATCAGGCAGTGACCTTGGCCGGTGCCAATACCTATACCAGCGGCACCACGTTGACCACCGGCACGCTCAATATCAACAACGCCGCAGCACTTGGCACCGGCACCCTGACGATTTCCGGTGGGACCATCGACAACACTTCCGGCGGCAGCATCACTGAATCCAATAATAATGTGCAGGCCTGGAACGGCAGTTTTACCTTTACCGGTACCAATGCCCTGAACCTGGGCACAGGTGCCGTGACCCTAGGGGCCAGCCCGACGGTGACCGTATCGGCCTCTACCCTGACGGTGGGTGGGGCCATCAGCGGCGCGTATAATCTCACCAAGGCCGGGGCCGGGGCATTGGCCTTGGCCGGCGCCAATACGTTCAGCAGCGGTGTGACCTTGAGCGCCGGGACACTGGACATCAACAATGCGGCGGCGCTGGGGACGGGGACATTTACAATCGCTGCCGGGACAACCATTGACAATACGTCCGGAGGCAGCATCACTGAATCCAATAATAATGTGCAGGCCTGGAACGGCAGTTTTACCTTTACCGGTACCAATGCCCTGAACCTGGGCACAGGTGCCGTGACCCTTGGCGCAAGTCCGACGGTGACAGTTACCGCTTCCACCCTGACAGTGGGCGGGGTCATCAGCGGCGCGTATAATCTCACCAAGGCCGGGGCCGGCACGCTGACCTTGACGGGAGCCAATACCTACACAGGCACCACAACGGTTTCTGCAGGAACACTCAGCGTGTCGAGTATTGTGGTCAGCGCAGGAGCCAGTAATCTCGGCAATGCCGCCTCGGCGGTCGTTTTAGGCGACGGCACCAATATAGGGACCTTGTCCTACACCGGAAGCTCGGCGACATATACGAGAGGATTGACGGTCACTTCCGGCGGTGGCGGCGGGGAGGTTGATGTGACGACATCCGGCCAGACATTGACCATTGGCACAGGCGGAGTCAGCATCGGCGCTTCTTCAACCCTGACCATAGGCGGCGCAGGAAACACGACCATATCAAGCGCCATTTCCGGCACCGGCAACCTGACCATGAGCGGGACGGGAACGCTCGCCATGGGCGCCAGCCAGACCATCGGAGGAACGCTGACGGTATCCAACGGGACATTTTCCCAAGGCGCCGCTTACACCCTTACGGCTGCGGCCTATTCCCAATCCGGCGGCACCTTCAGCGGCGGTAGCGGGGCCATTACCGTCACAGGAGCCTTTAGTCTAAGCAGCGGCACCTTTACATCGACTTCAGGAACGCTTGAGGCGGAAGGCGCCTATACCGTTTCCGGCGGCACATTTAGCCACAACTTGGGGACCGTGGAGTTTTATTCTTGGACCGTCGGCGGGTATACCATAACGCCCGGTTCAGGCACCTACAATAACCTGTATTTCAGCGGTACCTACGGTTTCGGCCTTACACTCAGCGGCACTTTATATTTTCAGGGAAATTATGGGGCCGATCAGACAGGGCACATCACGGGAGGGACTTTTGAACCCACGGGCACACAGGCCCAAACCTTTACCCCAGGCGCCGGCAATGATTATTTTTCAGTCAATAGTCCCATGGTCATTGACAAGACAGGGGGTTCCATAACACTGGCCTTTCAGACCAATGTCAATAACCTGACCATAACGGCCCTGCCGAGCCTGGATTTAAACGGACAAATCTTATTTGTCTACGGCAATCTTACCAATAACGCGACCCCGACCATCTCTTCGACGGGTACAGTGGGCTTTGACTGCGTGGCATGCACCATCACGCCAGGGACAAGCGTTTGGCCTAATGTCGAATTCGACACGCCGTATAACGCCGCCTATACCATTTCCGGCACCTTTTCCATCGCGGGCAATTTAAGCGATATCAATAACCTCATGCACATCAGCGGAGGGGAGATTGACCTGGTAGGAACATCCAACCAGACATTGTATTTCTATTATTCCCCGGATTGGATGACGATCTCCAGCCCGGTAGTCATCAAGAACGGCGCTTTGGCCACCCTGACTTCACAAGGATTCATGACAACCTTGACCATCAATTCAGGTGGGTCCCTGGACCTCGCGGGATATAACCTTACAACGACAACTTTCACCAACAACGGCACCTTGAAATTGCAGGGCGGGGAAACGGTCTCCTCCACACCAACGCTGGGCAGCGGCTCCACAGTCACCTATGACGGCACCGCCGGTCCGTATACCCTAAACAACTGGTCCTACCAGAACCTTACCATCAACGGCACCGGCGGCACCTTCAACCTTGGCACCAACACGACCCTTGGCGGCACCCTGACGGTTTCCGCAGGCACGCTCAACCAAAGCGGTTATACGCTTTCAGTCGCGGGCTATGCGCAAAGCGGCGGGACTTTTACCTCCAGCACCGCCTCGCAAACGACATTTACGGACAGCGGGCCGTTTAATTTTACGGGCGGGACCTTCACCAGGTTCAGCGGCGGCAGCGGCACCAGCGCCTCGCCGTACCTTATATATGACGTGTACGGCTTGCAAGGCATGGGATCGACGAGCTATCTGGGCAATTACTTTCAGCTGGCCAATAATATCAGCGCAACCGTCACCGAACCGACCGGCAGCGGAGGCAAAAACTGGAACTCCGGTGCTGGATTTGTGCCGGTTGGCAACAGCACCAACCACTTCACCGGCAATTTTAATGGACAGGGGTATACCATTTCGAACCTTTATATTAATGACAGTACGGATGATTACGTGGGGCTCTTCGGCTATGCGACAGGTTCCCTATCTAACATAGGGCTGGAAGGCGGCAGTGTTACCGGAACGGAAACCAATGTTATCGGAGTCGGGTTCCTTGCCGGTAAGAGCGGGACAATAACAGACAGCTATGAAACCGGCAGCGTCACAGGAACCAACGGCGCGACATCCACCAACAGCTTAGCGGTCGGTGGGTTGGTAGGTTTTTCAGGAAACATAACCCAATCCTATGCTACTGGAAACGTCAACCTTACCAATAATCATCCTGCCAGTGCTGCAGGTGAAACCGGCGGGTTGGCCGGCAACAGCGGCGGTAGCGTTACGTATTCTTATGCCACAGGGGATATTACTGTCTCCGGCGCCAATACCTACAATGGAGGATTGATTGGATGGGCCGGAAGCAGCGATATCAGCAATTCATACGCCACCGGCAATATCAGCGGCAGCGGAAGTAACGGAGGCCTGGTCGGACTTTGGGGCTATGGTTCTACCATCACTAATTCATATGCCACCGGTAACGTTTCAGGAAGTGGTTTTGTCGGCCTTCTTGAGAGTTCGGGAAATACCATTAGCTATTCCTATGCCGCAGGAAGCGTCAGCAGTTACGGTTTTGCCCCCTCAACCAGCGGCATAACCTTTGTATCTGATTATTGGGACACAACGACCAGCGGCACGAGCAATGGTGTACCCGGTGGAAGCACCTCCGGTATCACCGGCGAGACAACGGCCGCCATGCAGACCCAAAGCACTTTCTCCGGATGGGATTTCACCAAGGTTTGGACCATGCCGGGCAGTTCCTATCCGCAGTTGCAGGGCGTGACGTGGGACGTTTGGACCGGTACCGGCAACTGGTCGACCGGTTCTAACTGGAGCACCAGCGCGGCACCCACGGCGGTGAACCGGGCGGTGTTTAATGCTACGGACAATAACAATGCGACAATTGATGCCTCTTTTGCAGGCACGGTTGGTGCTATCTATATTTCCGGCTACACGGGCACCATCACGCAAAGCGCCAACCTTACCGTTTCCAGCAGCGGCTCGGGCTATACCCAATCCAGCGGTACCTTCACGGTTGACGGCTCCTTCACCGGTTCCAATGAGACCTTCACGGACAACGGGCCATTCAATTTCACCGGCGGTACGTTCAACCGTTTCACCGGTGCCGGGACCAGCGGCTCGCCGTATGTGATCTATGATGTTTACGGCCTGCAGGGCATGGGCTCTGTCAGTTATCTTGCCGACTACTTTAAGTTGGCCAACAACATTGACGCCACCTTCACCCAGCCTACTGGTTCCGGCGGGCACAACTGGAACGCGGGGGCGGGCTTTATTCCGGTTGGCAGCTCCGCCAACTTTACAGGTAATTTTAATGGCCAACAATATACAATTTCAAATCTTTATATCAATAGCAGCGCTCTTAACGTAGGGCTTTTTGGTTATATTTATAATGACACGATCTCTAATGTGGGGTTAATTAATGAAAGCGTGACTAGCTCTGGCGGCTATCCTGGTAAGGCTGGAGGATTGGTGGGCGAGGCGGATTCTGCCAGTATTACCAATGTTTATACAACAGGAAGCGTAGTTGATACAGCAACTGACATTAATGTGGGAGGACTTGCAGGTTATATGTATTCTTCCGCCAACATTACCGACTCTTATTCAACAGCTTCTGTACAAGGAGGCGTTAATGATTCTATTGGAGGACTTGTAGGATCTGCTTATGGGTATGCAGCCCCAGGGGCCCAATACATTTCCAACTCTTATGCTACGGGAAGCGTAAGCGGTGGCAGTAGCACCGATGTTGGAGGGTTAATTGGATCGTTCTACTATACCACTATCAGTCAATCCTATGCTACTGGGGCTGTAAGTGGAAGCAGTTCTGCTAATGTAGGAGGGTTGACAGGACTGTTACAAGGGAACGATATTATTGAAAACTCCTATGCCACAGGAAGCGTGACTGGCGGCAGCAGCGGTTCTACTGGCGGCCTTGCGGGGTATAATCAGGCTGCCAGTAATGCTATCGAGTATTCTTATTCCACAGGAAGTGTAAATACCGGCACCTATATCGGTGGTTTTGTGGGACAAAATACCAGCGGTGCCACCTATACCTCTAATTATTGGGACACGACAGCGAGTGGCACGACCAATGGCGTTCAAGGTGGAAACGTCTCGGGCGTCACCGGAGAGACGACCGCCGCCATGCAGACCCAGAGCACCTTCAGCGGTTGGGACTTTACGACGCATCCGTATTGGTTCATGCCCGGGCCCAACGCCTATCCTCAACTGGCCATCCAAAATAATTACGTCTGGACCAACGCAGCTGCAGACAATAAATGGTCCACGGCGGGCAACTGGGAAGTCAATGGGGCGGCGGCAACTTCCGCGCCTGCATCCACCACCACGGTCGTCTTCGACAACATGAGCACGGCCAACGCCACCATCGATGCGGGATTCGGCGGCAATGTGGCCGGCATTATCATCGATGGCACCAATGAAGGCGCCTACACGGGCACCATCACGCAGAGCAAGAATTTGACCGTCGGCACCAGCGGCTTTATCCAGGACGGAGGCACCTTCACTTCCAATCCGGCATCTTACACCTTTACGGACAACGGGCCATTCAACTTCACCAGCGGCACCTTCAACCGCTTCACCGGCAGCGGTACCAGCGCCTCGCCTTATCTTATATATGATGTCTACGGCTTGCAGGGCATGAGTACCAGCAACTATCGCAATGACTACTTCGAGCTGGCTAACAGCATCAATGCCGGTGTCATCCAAAGCAACAATTGGAATTCCGGTGCAGGGTTTAAGCCGGCAGGTGAGACATTGAGCTTTGGAGGAAATTTCAATGGGCAAGGGTTCATTATTTCCAATCTTTATATTAATGACAGCGCGGATCTCTATGTGGGGCTTTTTGGTACTGCCGGTTCGGGCTCCGTCATCTCCAATGTGGGCTTTGTTTCAGGAAGCGTAACAGCCTCAACAGCTAATTATTTAGGCCTCCTCGCGGGAATCAATGATGGTTCCATATCCGATGTTTATGTGAAAGGAAGCGTGGACGGAAGCGGAAGCAGCGGCGACATTGGGGGTTTGGTGGGAGGCAACAGCGGCGGTGCGACCATCAACAATTCCTACAGCACGGCCACTGTCACAGGAGGAGGAAGCAATAGCGGCAACGGGGGATTGGCGGGAAATAACGGCGGAACCATAAACCGTTCTTATGCCACGGGAAGCATCAGCAGCGGCAACAGCAATTATAACGGAGGCTTAATAGGAAAAACTTCCGGCGGCACGGTAACAAATTCTTATGCTACAGGAAACGTCAGCGGCGGCACCAACAGCGAGAACGGCGGTTTCGTGGGCTCTAATGCTACTGCTTCTGCTATTTCTAACTCGTATGCTACAGGGACGGTGACGGGCGGCAGCAGCAGTTATAGCGGCGGCTTTGCCGGAGCGAATTCCGCAACTATTTCAGGTTCTTATGCTGTCGGAAGCGTCAGCGGCGGAGTTGACGTCGGTGGGTTTGTGGGTCAAAATTCCAGCGGTACGTACTCGGCCAATTATTGGGACACAACAACTTCCGGTCAGGCCAATGCCTACCAGGGTTCCGGCGGCAACGTTTCAGGTGTCACCGGCGAGGTGACCAGCGCCATGCAGACCCAGGGCACGTTCACCGGTTGGGATTTCACCAAGGTCTGGACCATGCCGGCCAGTTCCTATCCGCAATTGCAAGGTGTGACGTGGGACGTGTGGACCGGTACCGGCAACTGGTCGACCGGCGCCAACTGGAGCACCAGCGCGGCACCCACGGCCGTCAATCTGACGGTCTTTAATGCCACGGACAACAATAATGCAACGATTGATGGCTCTTTTGCCGGGACGGTGGGCGGGGTTTACATCGGCGGTTACACCGGCACCATCACGCAAAGCGCCAACCTTACCGTTTCCAGCAACGGCTCGGGCTATACCCAATCCAGCGGCACGTTTACCGTGGATGGCAGTTTCACCGGTGCCAATGAAACCTTCACCGACAACGGACCGTTCAATTTTACCGGTGGCACCTTTAACCGCTTCACCGGTGCGGGTAGCAGCGGCTCACCATATAAGATTTATGACGTCTATGGATTGCAGGGCATGGGATCGACGAGCTATTTGAGTGATTACTTTGATCTGGCCAATAATATTGATGCAACATTTACCGAAACGACCGCCTTGGGCGGCCACAACTGGAATTCCGGCGCGGGCTTTTCACCGGTGGGCAACGGCACGATTAATTTTACGGGGAATTTCAACGGCGAAGGATATACCATTTCCAACCTTTATATTAACGGCAGTTCCACTAATACCGGTCTTTTTGGTTATGCGAATGGAGCGATTATCAGCAACGCCGCTCTCACCAATGTCAATATAACCGGCGGTTATGATACCGGTGGCGTGGCAGGAGAAAACATCACAGGGACCATCAGCAATTCTTATGTCACGGGCAGCCTCAGCTCGGGGGGTGCTAATAACGCAGGCGGTCTGACGGGATACAATAGCGGAACAATCACCAAGTCCTACTCTACAGCGGCTGTTTCAGGAAGCTGGACGGTAGGCGGTTTGGTTGGGGACAATACCGGGACGATCAGTTATTCCTATGCGACAGGTTCAGCCGTCGGTAATCAGTACGTAGGCGGGCTGGTGGGAACTAATAACGGCGGGACGATCAACGCATCCTATGCTACAGGTGGTGTCAGTGCAAATGCGGGTTCCTATTATGACGGCGGCTTGGTCGGAGTAAATAATAACAGTGGAGTGATCAGCAATTCCTACGCCAGGGGCAATGTGACAGGAGGCGTCGGGAGCTACACTGGCGGCTTTGCGGGATACAACAGCGCAACGATCAATAATTCTTATTCCACCGGGAGCGTCAGTGGAAGCGGAAGCGATGTGGGCGGGTTCATCGGCAATAACAGCACAGGTTCCTATACCGCGGATTATTGGGACACATCAGCCAGCGGCCAGTCCAACGGCACAGGCGGAGGCAACGTCTCCGGCATTACCGGCGAGACGACCAGCGCCATGCAGACCCAAAGCACCTTCAGCGGATGGGACTTTACGACGACGCCACTGTGGTTCATGCCCGGACCTAATGCCTATCCTCAATTGGCCATCGTCAATAATTATGTCTGGACCGATGCCGGGGCAGACGGCAAATGGTCTACCGCAGGCAACTGGGAAGTCAATGGTGCTGCGGCCGCCAGCGCGCCCGGTTCAGGGGCCACGGTCGCTTTCGACAGCATGAGCACCGCCAATGCCACGATCGATTCTTCCTTCGCAGGCGCCGTCACTAACCTGATCATTGACAGCAATTATACCGGTACCATCACACAAGGTGAAAATTTATCCGTCAGCGGCAATTGGTTTAATGGCGGTACTACCTTTACGCCGGGGACATACACGGTCACGCTAAATGGTCCAGGCGCGCAGGCCCTGACCTCCGGCGCTCAAAGCTTCTATAACCTGACCATTAGCGGCACCGGAACGGTGACGCAGGATGATAATCTCACGGTCAGTAATACCTTCGCGCAATCATCCGGCACCTTTGTTTCCAACCCGTCGTCGTACACCTTCACGGTCAACGGGCCGTTCAATTTTACCGGCGGCACCTTCAACCGCTTCACCGGCAGCGGAAGTAGCGGCTCGCCGTATTTAATTTACGACGTCTACGGCTTGCAGGGCATGGGGTCCACGAGTTACTTAAGCGATTACTTCCAGCTGGCCAATAACATAGATGCGACCGTCACCAAGCCAACCGCATCCGGCGGGCATAATTGGAATTCGGGCATCGGATTTGTACCGGTTGGCCTTACCAGTGGATCCGATTTTACCGGTAATTTTAATGGTGAAGGGTATACGATCTCGAACCTTTATATCAACGACAGCACCGATTCCTACATAGGCCTTTTTGGTTATGTCGGTTCCGCCGCGAGCATAGCCGATGTCGGCGTCCTTAACGAAAGTTTGACAGGGAGCAACGGCAGCGGTGCCTGGGTAGGAGGGATTGTGGGGGACAACAATGGCGGGGTCATTGCCGATTCCTATACCACAGGGAGTGTCAGCGGTGGGAATTTTGCCCATGTCGGAGGGATCGTGGGAGCCAGCGGAGGCACCATTAGCCGGGCCTATTCTACGGCCAGTATCACCGTGGGCAACAATTCCTGGGCAGGCGGCTTGGGAGGGACTTTGAGCAGTTCTACTATCAATAACTCTTATGCCACAGGGAATGTCAGCGGGGGTAGTAGCAGCACCTACGTAGGTGGCTTTGCGGGACAAGCCGTTTTTACTACTATCAACGACTCTTATTCCACAGGCAGCGTTAGCGGTAGTGCTGCCGGCGGTTTTCTGGGTGCGAATGTGACCGGCAACAGTTTCTCTGCCGATTATTGGGACACAACGACGAGCGGAACATCCAACGGAATCCCGGGCAGCAATATATCAGGCATTACCGGCGAGACAACCGCTGCCATGCAAACTCAAAGCACCTTTACCGGCTGGGATTTCACCACACATCCATATTGGTACATGCCCGGGCCGAATGCCTACCCGCAATTGGCCATCCAAAATAATTACGTCTGGACCGATGCCGGCCATGCCACCAACGACAACTGGTCCAATGCCAATAACTGGGAGGTTAACGGCGCAGCCGCCACAGCGGCACCGACCTCGGCAACCACCGTTGTCTTTGATAACATGAGCACGGCCAATGCCACCATCGATGCAGGCTTCGGCGGCAATGTGGCGGGGATTATCATTGACGGGACCAACGAAGGCGCCTATACCGGCACCATTACCCAGAGCAAGAATTTGACCGTCGGCACCAGCGGCTTTATCCAGGACGGCGGCACCTTCACCTCCAATCCGTCATCGTACACCTTTACCGACAACGGGACATTCGACTTCACTTCCGGCACCTTCAACCGCTTCACCGGCAGCGGCACTAGCGCCTCGCCGTACCTTATTTATGACGTCTACGGCCTGCAGGGCATGGGATCAGTAAGTTATCTAAGCGATTATTTTCAACTGGCCAATGCCATTGATGCAACGGTGACCAAGACAACGGGCTCTGGCGGCAATAACTGGAATTCAGGGGCAGGGTTCTTGCCTATTGGTAACAGCACCAACAATTTTACCGGTAACCTTAATGGTGAAGGTTATGCAATTTCCAACCTTTATATCAATACCAGCACATTGCCTTATGTGGGAGTCTTTGGATATGTCGGCGCCGCGGGAGCTATTTCAAATATTGGGCTGGAAGGTGTCAGTATAACCAATACCAAACAGGGTTCTGGCAGCCAACATGTGTATACAGGAGTCCTGGCTGGCTATAGTTTGGGAACCATAACCAATGCGTATTCGACAGGAAGTATAAATGCTAATACAGGAGGATGGAGCGATGGGGGTGGGTTTGTAGGGGTTAATGGCGGCACTATCAGCAATTCTTATTCGACAGTTACTGTATCTGTTCCTAACGCTGAAGGTGGAGGGTTTGCTGGGGCTAATAGTGGAACAATTTCTTACTCCTTTTCTACTGGGAATGTAAGTGCAGGGGATATAGCCGGAGGTTTTGTAGGTGACAGCGGAGGCTCTATAGCCAACAGTTATGCCACAGGAAGTGTAACATCTCCTACTTCTAATCAGGCAGGAGGATTTGTTGGTGTTGGTGGGGGTTCTATAGCCAACAGTTATGCCATAGGTAATGTAAGCGGCTATGGAAGAGATGGCGGTTTCGCTGGAACTGATTCGGGCACAATATCGTATAGTTATTCCACGGGGACTGTTAACGGCCATAGTAGCAGCAATGTGGGGGGGTTTGTTGGATTAGATTTTAGTGCTACATATACAGCAGACTTTTGGGACAACTCTGTTGGAAGCAATGGTTCTCTTAATAATTCCGGCAGCGACTCGCCGACGGGTATTACAGGCGCTAACACGGCCACGATGCAAACTCAGAGCACCTTTACAGGAGCCGGCTGGGATTTCACCAAGGTTTGGACCATGCCGGCCAGTTCCTATCCGCAATTGCAAGGTGTGACGTGGGACGTGTGGACCGGTACCGGTAACTGGTCGACCGGCGCCAACTGGAGCACCAGCGCAGCACCCACGGCGGTGAACCGGGCGGTGTTTAATGCTACGGACAATAACAATGCGACAATTGATGCCTCTTTTGCAGGCACGGTTGGCGGCATTTATATTTCCGGTTATGCCGGCACCATCACGCAAAGCGAAAATCTTACGATCGGCGGCCTGGGACTTACCCAATCCAGCGGCACCTTCACGGTTGACGGCTCCTTCACCGGTTCCAACGAGACCTTCACGGACAACGGGCCGTTTAATTTCACCGGCGGCACCTTTAACCGCTTCACCGGTGCCGGGACCAGCGGCTCGCCGTATGTGATCTACGACGTCTACGGTCTGCAAGGCATGGGATCGACTAGCTATTTGGCGGATTATTTCCAATTGGCCAATAATATCGACGCGACAGTCACTGAAAGCACAGCCCTGGGCGGTAATAATTGGAACTCCGGGGCAGGGTTTGAGCCGGTGGGGAATAGCACAACCTCTTTTACTGGCAACTTCAACGGCGAGGGAAATTCTGTCACAGGTTTATACATAAACCGTTCTAGTACGAATGATGTAGGATTGTTTGGTAATACTTCTGCTTCTGTAAGCAATGTTGGATTAATTGGGAACAATATAACCGGGAATACTCATACGGGTAGTTTGGCAGGTGAGAATCGTGGTACTATTAGTAATTCTTATGGGACAGGCAGTGTCAGTGGAACGGGAGATTATGTTGGAGGATTGGTCGGGGAGAACTGGGCAACCATAAATAACTCATATGCCACTGAGAATGTTAGTGGAACTAACAATAATGTGGGTGGCTTAGTAGGCACTAATGTATCAAGTATAAGCAATTCATATGCAACAGAAAGGGTGAGTGGGAGTAGCAACGTTGGTGGATTAGTGGGACAGAATTGGGTTGGTTCAACAGTAAGCAGTTCCTATGCCACAGGGAGTGTGACAGGAACTGGTGGTTATATAGGTGGTTTTGTTGGACAAATATATAGTAGTTTGTCTTCCATTAATAATTCTTATGCGACAGGAAATGTTAGCAGTTCAGGCAATAGTTATATTGGTGGCTTTGCTGGATACAATACTGGGACTATCACCGATTCTTACTCCACCGGGGCAGTCACAGGCGCTAATAGCGGCTATATGGGCGGATTTGTAGGCCAGGATTCGTCCGGCACCTACACTGCGGATTATTGGAACCACACGGTCAATTCTTCCTTAAATAGTGCCGGCAGCGGCGCATTGACCGGCGTTACCGGTGAATCAACCACCTGGATGCAGACGCAAAGCAATTTCAGCGGCGCGGGCTGGGATTTTGCCACCCCGGTCTGGATCATGACCAGTAACAACGCATCTTATCCTGACCTTTATAATACCTTCATGATCTGGAACGGCTCCGGCAACTGGTCGACCGGCTCCAACTGGAAAACGGCTACGTCAGGCAATTTGTTGGCACCGACCAGCACGAGCAAGGTCATCTTTAATGCCGCCAGCACTTCTAATGCCGTCATCGACGTCGCCTTTGCCGGGACCGTGGCCAAGCTGGTCATACAAAGCGGTTACACCGGCACCATCACCCAAAATGAAACCGTCACGGTCACCAGCGACTATGAGCAGGCTGCCGGTACGGTGACGTTGAATAAAGCCAACACCTTCTCCGGCAATTTCACGCTGGCCGGTGGCACCCTCAATCTCAACAATGCCACAGCCCCGGGCAGTGCCGCCATCACCATCACCGGCGGCACTATTGACAACACCTCGGGCGGCAGCATTATCCTTACCAATAATAATGCCATGAATTGGGACGGCAGTTATACCTTCACCGGCAGCAATGCCTTGAACTTGGGCACGGGTGCCGTGACCTTGGGGGCAAGCCCGACGGTGACCGTGTCAGCCTCAACCTTGACGGCCGGTGGCATCATCAGCGGTGCCTACAGCCTCACCAAGGCAGGCAGCGGCACCCTGGTTTTAAACGGTGCGAACACCTTCAGCGGCGGTGTGACCTTAAGCGCAGGCACATTGGATATTAATAACGCCTCGGCATTGGGCACAGGGACCTTTACGATCGCTGCCGGGACAACGATTGACAATACTTCCGGCGGTAGCATCACGGAAACCAATAACAATACGCAGACGTGGAACGGCAGCTTCACGTTTACCGGAAGCAATGCCTTGAACTTGGGCACGGGTGCCGTGACCTTGGGCGCTTCTCCTACAGTGACCGTGTCTGCCTCAACCTTGACGGCCGGCGGCATCATCAGCGGTGCCTATGGTCTGACCAAGGCCGGCAGCGGGACGCTGGTTTTAAGCGGGGCGAACACCTTTAGCGGTGGGGTGACCTTCAGCGCCGGGACACTGGACATCAACAATGCGGCGGCCCTAGGCACGGGGACCTTTACGATCGCTGCCGGGACAACGATTGACAACACCTCCGGCAGCAGCATCACGGAATCCAACAACAATACGCAGACCTGGAACGGCAGTTATACCTTCACCGGAAGCAATGCCTTGAATCTTGGCACCGGTGCGGTGACCTTGGGCGCTTCGCTGACAGCAACGGTGAGCGCAAGCACATTAACGGTGGGCGGAGCGATTGGCGATGGCGGCAACGGCTACAGCCTGACCAAGGCCGGCAGCGGGGCGCTGGTTTTAAGCGGTGCGAACACCTTTAGCGGTGGGGTGACCTTCAGCGCCGGGACACTGGACATCAACAATGCGGCGGCCCTGGGCACGGGGGCCTTTACGATCGCTGCCGGGACAACGATTGACAATACTTCCGGAGGCAGCATCACGGAATCCAATAACAATACGCAGACGTGGAACGGCAGCTTTACATTCACCGGCAGCAATGCCCTAAACTTCGGCACGGGTGCCGTGACCTTGGGCGCTTCACCGACGGTGACAGTGAGCGGCAGCACGCTGACCGTAGGCGGGAATATCTCCGGCTCCGGAGACAACATCACCAAGACCGGGATCGGCACCCTTGTCCTTAACGGGGTTGTGGGTACAACCACAGGGGTGGTATACGTAAATGCCGGTACTTTGACCCTGGCCGGAGCCAATACCCTCTCAGGAGGAGTTACGCTGGCTTCGGGCGCCACGCTCGACATCAACAATGCCGCGGCCTTGGGCACCGGCACCTTTACGATTAATGGTGGCACGATTGACAATACCTCCGGCGGCAGCATCACGGAATCGAATAACAATGCGCAAACCTGGGCAGGCAGCTTCACGTTTACAGGCAGCAATGCCTTGGATCTAGGCACCGGTGCTGTAACGATGGGCGCTTCCCCGACAGTGACAGTCAGCGGCAGTACGTTGACGGTGGGTGGGGCGATAGGAGACAGAAGCAGCGGTTATGGCCTGACCAAGGCCGGTAGCGGCACCTTGGCCTTAGGCGGAGCAAATACTTTTGGTGGCGGCGTGACCTTAAGTGCCGGAACCCTGGACATCAATAACGCCACAGCACTGGGCACGGGGACCTTTACGATCGCTGCCGGGACAACGATTGACAATACTTCCGGCGGCAGCATCACGGTCAGCAATAACAACGCGATGGCTGTCAACGGCAGCTTTACCTTTACGGGCAGCAATGCCCTGAATTTGGGCACCGGTGCCGTGACCTTGGGGGCAAGCCCGACAGTAACGGTCTCGGCCGGCACGTTGACGATAGGAGGCGCCATCTCAGGAAGCGGCAAAAATTTGACCAGTGCGGGAAGCGGCACGCTGGTACTTAACGGTATTATAGGAACAGGCACGGGCAGTGTAACGGTTTCAGCAGGGACTTTAACTTTAGCAGGCGCCAACACCTTCAGCGGCGGGGTGATTTTAAGCGCCGGGACGCTGGACATCAACAACGCGGCGGCCCTGGGCACAGGGACATTGACTATTGACGGCGGGACGGTTGACAACACCTCCGGCGGCAGCATCACGGAATCCAACAATAATGCGCAGACATGGTCGGGTAATTTCACGTTCACCGGCAGCAATGCCTTGAATTTGGGCACCGGTACGGTGGCGCTGACGGCTTCTCCCACGGTGACGGTGTCCGCCAATACCCTTACGGTGGGCGGCCTGATCAGCGGCAGCTACAGCATCACCAAGTCAGGCAGCGGCACCTTGGTATTGTCCGGAGTCAACACCTTTACCGGAGGCCTTACTTTAAGCGCCGGGACCCTGGACATCAATAACGCGGCGGCCGTGGGTACCGGGACTTTTACGGTTGATGCCGGGACGACCATGGACAACGCCTCCGGCGGCAGTATCACGCTTAGCAACAACAACGCGATGAACGTCAACGGCAGCTTCACCTTTACCGGCAGCAATGCCCTGAATTTAGGCACTGGTGCCGTGACCTTGGGCGCAAGCCCGACAGTGACGGTATCGGCTGGTACCCTGACCGTGGGTGGGGCCATCAGCGGCGCGTATAACCTGGCCAAGGCCGGGGCCGGGACCATGGTTTTAAGCGGGGCCAACACCTATACCGGGACAACCACTATCAGCGCCGGGACCTTGAGCATCGCCGCCGATTCCGCGCTGGGAACGGCGCCTGGTTCACCCACCGCGGGAAGCTTGACCATCAACGGCGGTACCCTGGCCGTCACATCCAGCTTTACGCTGAATGCCAATAGAGGCATTGCGTTTGGCGCAAGCAACGCCACCATTGATGTGGCTTCAGGCGATACCTTGACCTACGGCGGGACAGTCGCCGGGGCCGGCAACCTGACCGAAACAGGCGCCGGTACCATCGCCCTGGCCGCCAACCAGAGCATGACGGGGTCATTGACAGTCTCTGGCGGTACATTTAATGCCAATGGGTATAATTTTACTGCTTCCGGCGGCTTGACCATCAACGGCGGCACCTTTGACGGCGGCAGCGGCACGGTCACGACAAGCAATGTCAATATCAGCAGCGGCACCCTGACGGCGCCGTCGGGGACCTTGAACGTTTCCGGCAATTGGGTGCATAGCGGCGGCACCTTTGCCGATAACAGCGGCACGGTCAATTTCAACGGCACCGGCCAGACGATCTCCAATTCCAGCACCTTCTATAATTTCACCAAGAGCGTCTCCGCAGCCGATACCCTGACCTTCACGGCGGGCACCACCCAAACCGTGACCAATACCCTGACCTTGACCGGCGCCTCCGGCCAGCTGCTGAGCTTGGTCAGCTCCTCGTCAGGCAGTGCCTGGAACCTGGTCGCCCCGGCTTCCCAGAGCGTGTCCTATGTGGATGTGAAAGATTCCGATAATTCCGGTACGCTGATTGTCGCCGCGCATTCCGTGGACGGCGGCAATAACACGGGCTGGTACCTGGTGGATTATTTTGCGGTGACCGGCAACGCCTCGGTCAATGCCGGCAGCAACGAGGACTTGACCATCACGGCCTATGATGCCGCCGGGCATGTTTCCACCTCCTTTACCGGCAGCAAAAGCCTGGTCTTCTCCGGGCCCAACCCTTCGTCCGGCGGCAACACGCCGACGGTCAACGGCACGAACGTGGGCAGCAGCACCTCCGTGACCTTCACCAACGGTGTTTCCAATGTGGGCGGCGCGGTGCTGGTGCCTTACAAGGCCGAGACGGTCACGGTCAATGCCACCGACGGCACCCGCGATTCCACCGGCCACGGCCTGAGCCTGACCGTCAATCCGCTGGGCATCAACTCCCTGGTGTTGTCCGCGGCTTCTGGATCGATGACCGCCGGCACAACCAACCAGCTGACCATCACCGCCGAGGATATTTACGGCAATGCGGCCACCGCTTATACCGGCGACAAGGCCTACACCTTTGCCGGTGCCACTTCAGCGCCAAATGGCACGCATCCAACCGTCACCGATAAGACCGCCGCTGCACAGGATTTCGGCAGTTCGACGACGATCACCTTCACCAATGGCGTCTCAACAGCCGGCGGATTGATGACGCTTTACAAAGCACAGATGGCCTCCATCACCGCCAATGACGGCACGTTGACCAGCAATGCCGTGAGCGTGACGGTCAACGCAGCGGCGACCGCCAGCTTGACCCTGTCTGCGGCCACCAGCACGCCGACAGCGGGCAGTGCGGACCAGCTGACCATCACGGCCTATGATACGTACGGCAACGTGGCCACCGGCTATACGGGCGACAAGAGCTTCACCTTCGGCACGGCCAACAGCATCGGTTCCTATAACCCGACGGTGACGGACAAGACCGGGGCGGCCCTTGATTTGGGCGCGTCCACGACCCTGACCTTTACCAACGGATCTCTAAGCGCCGGCGGCTCCATGGTGCTGTATAAGGCCCAAGGCGATTCCATTTCAGGGACGGACGGGACCTTTACGACCAATACCGTTGGTGTGACCGTTAATGCCGCTGCGGCTGCGAGCCTTGATTTAAGCGCTGTTTCCGGCAGCCTCACGGCCGGCAACTCCGACCAGTTGACAATCACCGCGTATGATACGTACGGCAACGTGGCCACAGGATATACCGGAGACAAGGCATTTATTTTCAGCGGAGCTTCCGTTTCCCCGGACAGCAATCATCCCACCGTCACCGACAAAACCGGCGCTGCCGTCAATCTCGGCACCAGCACAACCCTGACCTTCACGAACGGTGTATTGAACGCGGGCGGCTTGATGAAATTATATAAGGTCGAGACCGCTTCCGTTAGCGGCACGGACGGCAGTTTGACCAGCAATAGTGTCAGCGTGACGGTCAGCCCGGGTGCTGCCGCGAGCCTAAGCCTGACCGCGGCGTCAGGCAGCCTCACCGCAGGCAATACCGACCAGTTGACGATCACCGCCTATGACGCTTACGGCAATACAGCAACCGGTTACACGGGAGACAAGACCTTCACCTTCAGCGGCGGTGGTACGGCACCGAATGGGACCCATCCAACGGTCACGGACAAGACGGGCAGTGCGGTGAATTTCGGCACCAGCGAAACCCTGACTTTCACGAACGGAGTTTCCACGGCCGGCGGTTTGATGACGCTGTATAAGGAAGAAATAGCTTCTGTCACGGGCAATGACGGCGCCCTGACCAGCAATGCTTTAAGCGTCACCGTCAACGCCAACACCATGACCGGCCTGAATTTGAGCGCCGCCTCCGGCTCGCTCACCGCCGGCGCTACCGACCAGCTGACGATCACGGCCCAGGACACCTACGGCAATACCGTGACATCCTATACCGGTGACAAGACCTTCACCTTCAGCGGCGCCAATAGTGTCGGCAGTTATAATCCAACGGTGACGGACAAGACAGCGGCGGCCGTCAATTTCGGTACCAGCGAAACGCTGACCTTCAGTAACGGCATAAGTTCAGCCGGGGGGCTTATGACCTTGTATAAGGCCCAGGCCGCCTCGGTGACGGCGACGGACGGCACCTTCACCAGCAATGCCGCCGGCGTGACCGTTTCTTCGGCTGCGGCTGCCAGCCTGCTTTTAAGCGCCGCCTCCGGCAGCATGACCGCGGGCAATTCCGACCAGCTGACCATCACCGCCTACGATACCTACGGCAATACCGCCACCGGTTATACCGGCGACAAGACCTTCACTTTCAGTGGGGCCAACAGCATCAACGGCAACAATCCGACGGTGAGCGACAAGACCGGTGCGGACGTTAATTTCGGCACCGGCACCACACTGACCTTTACCAGCGGGGTCACTTCCGCCGGCGGCCTCATGAAGCTGTATGAGGTGGGCACCTCGAACGTCAGCGGCACCGACGGCACCTTGACCAGCAATACGGCAAGCATTACGGTCACGCCCGGCTCGGCCGCCAGCCTTAATTTGACCGGCGCCTCGGGGACGATCAACGCAGGCGCTACGGACCAATTGACCATTACAGCCCATGACGCTTATGGCAATGTGGTCACAAGCTACGCCGGGAACGTCACCGTCACCTTCAGCGGCGCCAGCAGCATCGGTTCATACACGCCGACGGTCACGGACAAGACCGGGGCAGGGGTTGATTTCGGCACCGGCACGGTCCTGACCTTTACCAACGGCGTCTCGTCAGCCGGCGGCTTGATGACCTTGTATAAAGCCGAAACAGCCTCCATCAGGGCCAACGACGGCACCCTGACCAGCAACGCCTTCAGCGTCACGGTCAATGCCGGTTCAGCGGCGAGCTTGAATTTAAGCGCTGTGTCCGGCACGGTCACCGCCGGAACCACCGACCAATTGACCATCACCGCTGAAGACACCTATGGCAATACCGTTACAGGCTATACCGGCGATAAGACCCTCACCTTCAGCGGTGCCGCTGCAGCGCCGAACGGCACCCATCCGACGGTGACGGACAAGACCGCGGCAGCCGTCAATTTCGGCACCAGCGAGACCGTCTCCTTTACCAACGGCGTCTCATCTGCCGGCGGTTTGATGACCTTGTATAAGGCCCAGACCGCCTCGGTCACTGCGACCGATGGAACAATTAACGGCAATGCTTTAAGCGTGACGGTCAATCCAGCGGCGGCGGCCAGCCTGAATTTGACCGCGGCTTCCGGCTCCATGACAGCCGGCAATACCGACCAACTGACCATTACGGCCGAGGACGCCTACGGCAATACAGCCTCCGCCTATACCGGAGATAAGACCATGACCTTCAGCGGCGCCAATACCATTGGGTCTTACCATCCGACGGTGACGAACAAGACGGCAGCGGCCGTCAATTTCGGCACCAGCGAGACGGTGACCTTCACCAACGGCGTCTCGTCAGCAGGCGGTTTGATGACCTTATATAAGGCCGAGACGGCCTCTGTTACAGGCACCGACGGCACTTTTACTTCGAATGCCTTGAGCGTGACGGTCAATCCTGCCGCGGCGGCCAGCCTGACCTTGTCCGCCGCAAGCGGGAGCATCACCGCAGGGGCCACGGATCAGCTTACGATCACCGCTTATGACACCTACGGCAACGTGGCGACCGCCTATACCGGAGATAAAACGTTTACCTTCAGCGGCGCCAATACCATCGGGTCCTATCATCCGACGGTGACGGACAAGACGGCAGCGGCCGTCAATTTCGGCACCAGCGAGACGGTGACCTTCACCAACGGCGTCTCGTCAGCGGGCGGCCTGATGACTTTATATAAGGTGGAAACGGCCTCAGTAACGGGCAATGACGGGTCTTTGACCACCAACGCCGTCAGCGTGACCGTTACTCCTGCCACGGCGGCCAGCCTCACTTTATCGGCCGCCAGCGGAAGCATCACGGCGGGGAACACCGACCAGTTGACGATCACCGCCTACGATGCCTATGGCAATACCGCCACCGGTTACACAGGAGACAAGGCCATGACCTTCAGCGGGGCCGGCAGCGTTGGCAGCAACAACCCGACGGTGACGGACAAGACCAGCGCTGCGGTGAATTTTGGAACATCCACCACGGTCACCTTTACCAACGGTGTTTCCAGTGCTGGCGGCCTGATGACGTTGTACAAGGCCCAGACCGCCTCCATCACAGGCAGTGACGGCACCCTGACCAGTAGCGCGGCCGGTGTCACGGTCGCTCCGGCAGCGGCAGCCAGCATCGGCCTGACCGCGGCCGGCGGCTCCATGACCGCCGGCAATACCGACCAGTTGACCATCACCGCCTATGACACCTACGGCAATATCGCGACTGCCTATACCGGCGACAAAACCTATACCTTTAGCGGAGCCAGTATAATCGGCAGTTATCATCCGACGGTGACGAATAAGTCGGGCAGCGCGGTCAATTTTGGCACCTCGCAGACCATCACCTTTACCAACGGTGTTTCCAGCGCGGGCGGCCTGATGACGTTGTACAAGGCGGAAAATGCCTCGATCACGGCAACAGATGGAACATTCACCAGCGGCGCCGCCGGGGTGACGGTCAGCGCCGCTTCGGCCACGAGTTTGACCCTCTCGGCTGTCAGCGGCACGCTCAATGCCGGGGCCACCGACCAGTTGACCATCACCGCTTACGATACCTACGGCAACACGGCGACCGGCTATACCGGAGACAAGACCTTTACTTTTGCCGGTGCCGCTGCGTCACCGGGTGGAACGCATCCGACGGTAACGGACAAGACCGCTGCCGCGGTCAATTTCGGGACATCGACGACCGTCACCTTCACCAACGGTGTCAGCAGCGCCGGCGGCTTGATGACCTTGTACAAAGCGCAAGCCGCCTCGGTCACGGCCAATGACGGCACGATAACCAGTAACGCCGTGAACGTCACGGTCAATCCGCTTTCCGCCTCCAGCCTGGATTTAACGGCAGCTTCAAGCAGCCTTACCGCAGGAACCACCGACCAGTTGACCATCACGGCCTACGACACCTACGGTAACACCGCCACGGGTTATACCGGCGACAAGGCGCTGACCTTCAGCGGCGCCGGTACGATCGGCAGCTATCATCCGACGGTGACGGACAGGACCGGTGCTGCGGTCGCTTTCGGGACACCTGCCACGGTCACCTTTACCAACGGTGTCAGCAGCGCGGGCGGGCTGATGACGCCCTATAAAGCCGAGAATGCCTCCTTAAGCGTCACCGACGGCACGCTCACCAGCAATACCGCCTCCGTGACGGTCTCTGCTGCGGCCCTGGCCGGCCTTAACCTTACGGCGGCGGCAGGCACCATGACCGCCGGCAATGATAACGAACTGACGATCACGGCCCAGGACGCCTATGGCAATACGGTGGCGTCTTACACCGGAGACAAGACCTTGACCTTCAGCGGCGCTTCGGTGGCCCCGGACGGCATCACTCACCCCACAGTGACGGACAAGAACGGTACGGCCGTTGACTTCGGCACCAGCGAGACGCTGACCTTTACCAATGGGGTCAGCAGCGCGGGCGGCTTGATGGCGTTGTATAAGGTGGAGAATGCCTCCATCACCGCCACCGATGGTACGTACACCACCAATGCGGTGGCCGTCAACGTCACCACAAGCGGAGCGGTGACATTGTTATTGTCGGCCAATTCCAGCAGCATCAATGCCGCGGCGACGGACCAGCTGACCATCACGGCCAAGGACTCCTTCGGCAATACCGTCACCACCTATACCGGCGACAAGACCTATACGTTTTATGGCGCGGGGACGATCGGCACATATCGTCCCACCGTGACCGACAAGACCGGTGTTGCAGTCAACTTCGGCACATCTGAAACCATTACGTTTACCAGCGGCGTCTCCACGGCCGGCGGCCTGGTGACCTTGTACAAGGCCCAGAACGCGCCGGTGTTTGCCAGCGACGGATCCATCACCAGCAATACGGTTGTTGTGACCGTCAATCCCGGCCCTGCCGCCAGCCTGGGACTGACCGCCGCCGGCGGCAGCCTGACGGCAGGCACGACCGACCAGTTGACAATCACAGCCTATGATACATACGGCAATGTGGCCACCGGCTATGCGGGGGACAAGACCTTTACCTTCAGCGGCGCCGGCACGATCGGCAGCTATCATCCCACCGTAACGGACAAGAACAGCACGGCGGTCAATTTCGGCACCAGCGAGACGCTGACCTTTACCAATGGGGTCAGCAGCGCGGGCGGCTTGATGACGTTATATAAGGTGGAAACCGCCTCGGTCAGCGCCTCCGATGGCACCTTCACCACCAATACCGCCGGCGTGACCGTCAGCCCGGCCGCGGCCGCCAGCCTGACGCTAAGTGCTGCCAGCGGCAGTCTCGCGGCAGGCAATACCGACCAGCTGACCATCACGGCGTATGATACCTATGGCAACGTGGCTACCGGATATACCGGGGACAAATCCTATACTTTCAGCGGCGCCAACACGATCGGCAGTTATAATCCGACCGTGACGGACAAAACGGGTGCCGCTGTCAGCTTCGGTACCAGCGAGACGCTGACCTTCAGCAATGGTGTCAGTTCAGCCGGGGGGTTGATGACCTTATACAAGGCCGAGACGGCCTCGGTGTCCGGCACGGACGGCAGCTTGACGTCGAATGCGGTGAGCGTGACGGTGAGCCCGGGTGCCGCCGCCAGCCTGACGTTAAGTGCGGCCAGCGGCAGCCTGACGGCAGGCAACACCGATCAATTGACGATCACAGCCGTTGACACCTATGGCAATATCGCTACAAGTTATACGGGCAACAAGACCATCACCTTCAGCGGGGCCAATATCATCAACGGCCATCATCCGACGGTGACGAATAGAACAGGGTCAGCCGTTAATTTCGGCAGCAACACGTCCATTACCTTTACCAACGGCGTCAGCACCGCCGGAGGACTGATGACCTTGTATAAAGCCGAAACCGCCTCCATCACGGTCAATAACGGCACCTTTACAAGTAACGCGGTGAGCGTGACGGTCAGTCCGGCCGCGGCCGCGAGCCTGACGCTAAGTGCTGCCAGCGGCAGTTTGACGGCGGGGAATACCGATCAACTGACCATCACGGCTTATGATGCCTACGGCAATACGGCCACCGGCTATACCGGCGACAAGACCTTCACCTTCAGCGGGGCCAATAGCGTCGGCAGTCATAACCCGACGGTGACGGACAAAACGGGAGCGGCGGTCGCCTTCGGCACCAGCGAAACGCTGACCTTCAGCAGCGGAGTGAGCTCAGCCGGCGGCCTGATGACCTTGTACAAGGCCCAGACCGCCTCGGTGTCCGGAACGGACGGCAGTTTGACCTCGAATGCGGTGAGCGTGACGGTCGGCCCTGGTGCGGCGGCGAGCCTGACGTTGAGTGCGGCCAGCGGCAGTTTGACGGCAGGCAACACCGACCAGTTGACGATTACGGCGTATGATACGTACGGCAACGTGGCCACCAGTTACACGGGCAGCAAGACCTATACCTTCAGCGGGGCCAACAGCATAGGCAGCTATAACCCGACAGTGACAAACAAGAGCGCGGCGGCGGTCAACTTTGGCACCAGCGAGACGCTGACCTTCAGCAGCGGGGTAAGTTCAGCCGGCGGCTTGATGACCTTATACAAGGTGGAGACGGCCTCGGTGTCCGGAACTGACGGGACCTTGACATCAAATGCCGTCTCCGTCAATGTAACATCGGCCTCAGCCGCCAGCCTGACGTTAAGTGCTGCCTCAGGCAGCCTGACCGCGGGCAATACCGACCAGTTGACGATCACGGCTTATGATACCTACGGCAATGTGGCCACCGGCTATACCGGTGACAAGACCTATACCTTTGCGGGCGCCAACAACTCACCTAACGGCACGCATCCGACCGTCACGGGCAAGACGGGCGCGGCGGTCAATTTCGGGGCCTCCACGACAATTACCTTCACCAGCGGCGTTGCCAGCTCCGGCGGCTTGATGAGCCTGGTCAAGGTCGAAAGCGCGTCCGTGACCGGCAATGACGGTTCCCTTACCACGAATGCCGTCGGGGTGACGGTCAGCCCTGCGGCCGCCGCCAGCCTGAGCTTAAGCGCGGCCTCGGGCAGCTTGACGGCCGGCAATACCGACCAGCTGACCATCACCGCTTACGATGCCTACGGCAACACAGCCACCGGCTATACCGGGGACAAAACCTTTACCTTCAGCGGCGCTGCCACCATCGGCAGCTACCATCCAACGGTGACGGATAAGACCGGAACGGCGGTCAACTTCGGCATCGGCGAAACGCTGACCTTCACCAACGGAACAAGCAGCGCCGGCGGTTTGATGACCTTGTATAAGACCCAAACGGCTTCTGTCTCAGGCACTGATGGGACCTTGACATCAAATGCCGTTAGCGTGACGGTCAGCGCAGCGGCCGCCGCCAGCCTGAATCTGGTTGTGGCCAGCGGGCCGTTGACGGCGGGCAACACCGATCAGCTGACCATCACCGCTTACGATACTTACGGAAACGTGGCCACCGGTTATACCGGCAATAAGACCTTTACCTTCAGCGGCGCGAGTATCATCGGCAGTTATCATCCGACGGTGACGGACAAGAACGGTACGGCGGTCAACTTCGGCACCGGCGAAACTCTGTCCTTTACCAATGGCGTGTCCACAGCGGGCGGCCTGATGACCTTGTATAAAGTCCAGAATGCCTCGGTCACGGCGGCTGACGGCACCTTTACCTCCAACGCGGTGAGCGTTGACGTAACGGCTGCGGCCGCGGCCAGCCTGACTTTGTCCGCCGCCGGCGGCAGCATTACCGCGGGCACGACCGACCAGCTGACCATCACGGCATATGACACCTACGGCAACGTGGCCACGGGCTATACGGGTGATAAGACCTATACCTTTGCCGGTGCCCATACCGCAGGCTTATATCATCCAACAGTGACCGACAAAAACGGCACGGCGGTCGATTTCGGCACCAGCGAGACCTTGAGCTTCACCAACGGCGTCTCGACGGTCGGAGGCCTGATGGCCTTATATAAGGTAGAAAACGCCTCCATCACGGCCAATGACGGGACCTTTACCAGCAATGCGGTGGGTGTCGCGGTCACGCCCGCGGCCGCGGCCAGCTTAACCTTGTCTGCCGCCGGTGGCAGCATCACGGCGGGCACGACGGACCAGTTGACGATCACGGCGTATGACGCCTACGGCAACGTGGCGAGCTCCTATACCGGCGACAAGACCATGACCTTCAGCGGAGCGGGCATAATCGGCAGTTATCATCCGACGGTGACCGACAGGAACGGTACTGCTGTTAACTTCGGCACCGGTGAGACATTGACCTTCACCAACGGGGTCAGCAGTGCCGGCGGCCTGATGACCTTATATAAGGTCGAGACAGCTTCAGTATCCGGTACGGACGGGACATTGACATCGAATGCCGCTTCCGTCACTGTGACTCCGGCCGCGGCCGCAAGCCTGACCCTGTCTGCGGCCAGCGGCAGCCTCACGGCCGGCAATACGGACCAGCTGACCATTACGGCTTACGATACTTACGGCAACGTGGCCACCGGCTATACCGGCAACAAGACCATGAGCTTCAGCGGTGCAAGTACCATCGGCAGTTATCATCCGGCGGTGACCGACAAGAACGGTACGGCGGTCAACTTCGGCACCAGCGAGACATTGACCTTCACCAACGGTGTTATAAGTGCGGGCGGTTTGATGACCTTATATAAAGTTGAAAATGCTTCGGTTACGGCCAATGACGGGACCTTCACCAGCAATGCGGTGGGCGTCACGGTCAACTCAGCCACGGCCGCCAGCCTGACCTTGTCGGAGGCCGGTGGCAGCATTACGGCAGGCACGACCGACCAGCTGACCATCACAGCGTATGATACCTACGGTAACGTGGCCACGGGCTATACCGGAGACAAGACCTATACCTTTGCCGGCGCCCATACCATCGGCGCGTATCATCCGACGGTGACCGACAAGAGCGGCACCACTGTTGATTTCGGCACCGCAGAGACGCTCACCTTCACCAACGGGGTCAGCAGTGCCGGCGGCCTGATGACCTTATACAGGGTAGAGAACGCCTCCATCACCGCCAACGACGGCAGCTTTACCAGTAACGCAGTCAGTGTCGCAGTAACACCAGCAGTAGAAGCGAGCCTGGCCATGTCCGCCGCCGGCGGCAGCATAACGGCAGGCACGACCGATCAGTTGACCATCACCGCTTATGATACCTACGGTAACGTAGCCACCGGCTATACCGGCGACAAGACCATGACCTTCAGCGGGGCGAGCACGATCGGCAGCTATCATCCGACGGTGACCGACAAGAGCGGCACCACTGTTGATTTCGGCACCGCAGAGACGCTCACCTTCACCAACGGGGTCGGCAGTGCCGGCGGCCTGATGAGCTTATATAAGGTCCAGAGCACCTCCATCACCGTCAATGACGGCACCTTCACCAGTAACGCCGTTAATGTCAGCGTCACTCCAGCTTCAGCGGCAAGCCTTGGGCTTTCCGCCGGCAGCGGTTCCATGACAGCGGGCACCACCAATCAGTTGACCATCACCGCTTATGACACCTATGGCAACGTGGCCACGGGCTATGCCGGCGACAAAAGCATCACCTTCAGCGGCGCCGGCACGATCGGCAGCTATATCCCGACAATGACCGACAAGAACGCCAATCCCGTGCATTTCGGGACAGCCACCACAGTTACCTTTACCAACGGTTCCAGCAGCGCCGGCGGCATAATGACCCTGTATAGGGCGCAGAACGCGTCCATTACTGCCAACGACGGGACCTTTACCAGCAATGCTGTGGGCGTCACGGTCAATTCAGCGGCCGCGGCCAGCCTGACCTTGTCTGCTGTCAGCGGCAGCATGACGGCAGGTACGAACGATCAATTGACCATCACGGCTTACGATATTTTTGGGAACGTAGCCACAGGATATACCGGTGGCAAGACCGTGACCTTCAGCGGCGCCTCCAATGCCCCGGACGGGACGATACCGACGGTGTCGAACAATTCCGGCGCGGCCGTCGATTTTGGGGCTTCAACAACGCTGACGTTTACCAGCGGCATCTCAACCGCCGGAGGCCGGATGGTCCTGTATGATGCCCAGACCGCTGCAGTTTCCGCGACCGACGGCACCTTCACCACCAACACCGTCAATGTGACGGTCAGCGCCGCTGCCGCCGCCAGCTTGAACCTGACAGCAACAGCCTCAACAGTGTCGGCCGGCAGCAGCGACCAATTGACCATCACCGCTTACGATGCTTACGGCAACCTGGCCGCCGGGTATACCGGCGACAAGAACTTTACTTTCAGCGGTGCGGGCACGACCGGCGGGTACAATCCGACCGTCACCAACAAGAGCGGGGCGGCCGTTGATTTCGGCACATCGACAACCCTGACCTTCACCAACGGCATTTCAACGGCTGGAGGATTGATGGCCCTGTACAAAGCCCAGAACGCGTCCATCATTGCCAACGACGGATCCATCTCCAGCAACGCGCTGAATGTCACTGTCAATCCGCTGGCTGTTTCCACCTTAAGCCTTTCAGGGGCCGCGACGGTGACCGCCGGCAGCGGCCACCTGTTGACCATAACGGCCTATGACGTTTATGGCAATGTGGCGAGCTCCTATACCGGCGACAAGACCATGACCTTCAGCGGGGCCGCCACGTCAGCGTACGGCAATGTGCCGACGGTAACAAACAAGACCGGCACAGCGGTCGCTTTCGGAGCTTCGACCGTCATCACCTTCACTAACGGTATTTCTTCCGCGGGCGGTACGATGGATTTGTACAAGGCCCAGAGCGCCTCCATCAGCGCGACCGACGGGGCCTTGACCACCAATGCGTTGGGCCTGACCGTCAATCCGGCCCCGGCCGCCAGCCTGAACTTGTCCGCGGTCTCTACAACGATAACAGCCGGCAGCACCGACCAGTTGACGGTCAGTGCTTACGACGCCTACGGCAACGTGGCCACGGCTTACAACGGTGACAAGACCCTGACCTTCAACGGCGCCGGCAGCATTGGGCTCTACGTTCCGACGGTAACTGACAAAACAGGTACGGCAGTGGATTTCAACACCAGCGAAACCCTGACCTTTACCAACGGCGTCTCATCGGCCGGAGGCCTGATGGCGCTGTACAAGGCCCAAACTTTCGGTCTCACGGTGGCTGACGGGATATTTACCAGCAATACGCTGAATGTCACGGTCAACCCTGCCACGGCTGTCAGCCTGACCCTGGCAGCGGCCGTTTCCACCATGTCCGCCGGCACCACCAACCAGCTGACCATCACCGCTTATGATGCCTACGGCAACGTAGCCGCAGGCTATACCGGAGACAAGAGCTTTACCTTTACAGGGGCCAGCAACTTCAACAGCTATATTCCTTACGTGACGGACAAGACCGGCACAAAGGTTGATTTAGGTTCCGCCACCACCATCGCCTTTACCAATGGGGTAAGTACCGCCGGCGGCTTGATGACCCTTTACAAGGTGGAGAGCGCCTCCATCTCGGCTACCGACGGGACCCTGACAAGCAACAGCGTGGGCGTGACCGTAACACCGGCGGTCGCGGTGAGGTTTGTGCTGACACCCGCCTCCTCCAGCATGGTGGCCGGAACCACCAATCAACTGTCGATCGTTGCCTATGACCTCTTCGGCAACGTGGCCACTCCGTATACGGGCAGCAAGACGCTGACCTTCAGCGGCGCGGATGCCATCGGCATTTATACACCGACGGTGACCGATGCTTCCGGGACGGGCGTGGCCGTTGGTACGTCCACCACCGTCACCTTCACCAATGGCGTGGCAAGCAACGGTGGATTGATGACCTTGTATAAAGCCCAGACCGCGGCCCTTTCCGTGACCGACGGGTTTCTCAACAGCAATACCGCCAGTGTCGCGGTGGCTGCCGCCGCCGCCGTGCGTCTGGACCTGACCGCGCCTGTGGCCCTGCTGCTGCCGGGAATGAACGAGCAGCTGGCCATCACCGCTTATGACCCCTATGGCAACGTAGCCGCGGGCTATACCGGCAATAAGACCTTTACCTTTGACGCCACCGGGATGACAGGCGGCATCCGTTACCCAACCATTACCGATAATGCCGGCCATCCCATTGATGTCGGCACCCCCGAAACCCTGACCTTCACCAACGGCGTTATGACCGCCGGAGGGCTGCTGAACATGACCAAGATCGATCAGATCAACTTTGCCGCCACGGATTATGCGTTGACAAGCAACGCCGTATCCGTACAGTTTTTCATCAATGTCAACCCGCTTTCGACCGGCACAGACATGATGCTACCTAATCCGCTGGACAACCTGCCTTATGGGCCTGCCGCGCTGGCCTTGCCTTCCACGCCGGCAAGCGTGTGGCAGGAGATCAAGGCCCTGGAGGTCTTGTACGACCGTAACCAGGAAGCCAAGGCCCTGCCGCTGGCGGAGGACATACTGGCTAAATCCGGTCAACAGGACTTGGCACCCGCCGATCCTGCACAATGGGCCGACGGCATGGTGGATATCTTTTACAGAAACGGCGAATTGAGAAACGCCATCCTTTGGCGCAAAAGGTCCCTGGTCTATTTCGCTCCCGAAGCCCTGCCCAAACGGGTCTTCCAGTTGTGGCGCATGATGGCCAGATACCGGGAACTGGTGGGCGACAAAATTTATTTCCAAGACAAGGAAGTCTCCGCCGGCCAGTCGCATGGACGGGGAAAATTGCTGCGCCAAAGGGTCCGGGAGGCTTTGCTTTTCAAAGGGGCCTGGCAGAAAGCCATGCAGGCCGAGGTCCGGGCGGGGTACTATGGCCAGCTTTTGGACTTTCATCAGGCGGGGCAGGAATACGGCAAGGCGATCGCCGCGTTGAAGGCCATGCGATCCGGCCCTCAGTCGGCCCTGGCCCTTGAACAGGAGAAACAGGATTGGCGCCTGCAGGCCCAGTCGGTGTTCATGCAAGGCGCTTATGCCCGCAATCTTTTGCTCCAAAACCAGATTACCCTTCTGTCGCATTTATTGATTAATCCTTGACAACCTTTTTAAACGGTACAAGAATTAAGGCACTCATTTCGTATTAAAAAAGGGGACAGTCCCCTTTTTGAAATCCAGAAGTTAAACTATTATTTAAAAGCAGGAGTCAGGGCATGAACAAAAGAAGATCGTTTCTGGTTTTTCTAGGTTTAATTTGTTTTGCGGCATCCCCTTGCCTGGCCCAAAACCAGCAGGGCCAGGACCAGGTCAAGACCATTTTTTCGTTTAAAAATGATTTGGGCATCACCGACGACCAGGAGTTGAAGCTCAAGGCCCTTTTGTATGACGAACAGACTTTTTTGGACCAGCAGAACGCCACCCTGAAGACCCTGGGCGGCGAACTCAATAAGATGATCGAAGACAAGGCCGATATGCCGGCCATCAAGGGTAAATTGAAAGAGATCTCCAAGGCCCAGGTGGACATCTCCTACCGCAATATCGAGGACGGCCGCAAAGTGGAGACCATCCTGACGCCGGACCAGCTTACCAAATGGAGAGACATCCAAAAGAAGTTTGCCACCCAAGCGAAAAAGGAGCTTTAGAAAAGGGGATTGCCCCTTTTTTCTAAGCATCTTTTCTAATTTTATGCGAAATAGCCTTATATTTTTTCTGGCCTGTTCGTTGAACTTTTCGTTTTTTATTTTCCCGTCTTTGGCCCAAACCCCCGACGGCATCAACAGCCAGGACACCGAGAGGCTGTTGAAAGCCGAAGAGGTCATCTTAAAGAAATTAAAACAGCAACACGTCTATCACGAACGCCTTGAGCACCACCACGCCACCCAGCAAATGTATCAGGAGGCGCTCAATTTATACCGGCAGCAGCGCATGAGCCAGGCACAGGCGGCCCTGGGCAAGGTGGAGGACGCGGCACCGGATTATAAATCGACGGTCGCCCTTCAAAGAATCGTCGATGCGAAGGCGGCCCAGGAATTGAAGAACGAGATGGTCCGCATCAGGGCCGTCGACAATCCCAAGACGGCGGCGGTCCTGGAAAACAAGGCCCGGCTGCTGTATATCCAGGCGGATTACTTATCAAAGCAAAAGGACACGGCCTCAGTCCGGGGGCGGCTGGTCCAATTAAAACAGGATTTCCGGCAGCTCTCCGAGCAGGTCTATATCCGCCGGCAATTGGACAAGATCGCCCAGCAGGCGGAAGATTTTGATCAGGAAATTTTTAAATTGACCCAGGCCGGGGAATATCCCGAAGCCAAGAAAAAATTCGGCGAATTCCAGCAGATAATGATCCAGGAATTGGCCGGCCTCAAAAAGAACGTCCAATACAAAGAAACCTACCTCAATCATCTTGAATATTAAATACGGGGACTGTCCCCTTTTTAGGGGATGATGGCTGCCGCATGGGAGGCGGCGGCGAAGAAGGGGCCCTGGAAAATTCCGATGATGATGATGCCCGCCATGGCAAGGACCAAAAGCAGCTGCATCCCGGCAGGAACGGCGATGGGGGTATCGTTGAGGGGGGCATCGACGTAGACACGTTTGGCAATCAGGAGATAGTAATAGAAAGAAATCACGATATTGGCCGCCGCAATCAACGCCAGCCACACGTAGCCGCTCTTGATGACGGCCATCAATAAAATAAACTTGCCGAAGAATCCGGCCAACGGGGGGATCCCGGCCAGGGAGACCAGCGCCAGGAGCAGTCCCCAAGCCAGCAGCCCGGAACGCCGCGCCAACCCCGCATAATCCGCAATGGTATCGCTTTTGGCCGCAATGGAAAATATCACGATGACCATAAACGCGGCCAGGTTGGTGAACAAATAACCCAACAGGTAGAAATTGATCCCGGCGGCGCCCAGGGCGGTGCCGGCTGCGGCCCCCATCAAGAGATAACCGGCATGGGCGACACTTGAGTAACCCAGCAATCTTTTAATATTCGTCTGGAACAGCGCCACCAGGTTGCCATAGGTCATGGTGATCGCCGACAGCACTGCGAAAACCAGGGACCACTGGGGATGCCAGGCTTTGAAAACCAAAAAGAAAAGCCGGATCAAAACAACGAACCCGGCCGCCTTGGACCCGACGGATAAAAGGGCTGTGACGGGTGTGGGCGCGCCCTGGTAAACATCGGCCACCCATAAATGAAACGGCACGGCTGCGGTTTTGAAGGCCACCGCCGTAAAGATAAGCACCAGGGCAAAAAGGGCCATGGCGGACATGGGATGGCCGGCTGCGAAATTGGCGATGATGTCAAAATGGGTCGACCGGGTGGTCCCGTAGAGGAAGCTGATGCCGTAAAGCATGAACCCCGCAGACAGGGAACCCAGGATCAGGTATTTCATGCCCGCCTCGATGGAAAGCTTGTCGCTTTTCAGATAAGCGGTCATGACATAGAGGGAAATGGTCAAAATTTCGATTGAAATAAAGAGCACCAAAAAATCACTGCTGGAGGCCATGAAACACATGCCCAGCAGGGCCAGCCACAGCAATAGATAGAATTCATTGCGCCGTTCGCCTAAGGTTTTGAAGAACTCCTGGGTCATGGCAAAAATAAAAACCATGACGATAAGAAAGAACCCCTTGAAGAACCAGGCCAAGGGGTCCATGACAAACATGCTGTTGAAGGTGGTGCCGTTCAGATGTCCTTGAGTCAGCCAAAAGAGGATGAGGCCAAACAGGGCGATAAAGCTGAAAGTGCCGATCCAGTCCCTGTCGGTGTTTTTGGGCAGGACGATGTCGGCGACCACCAGCCCCACCAGGATGATGGCCATGAGCACTTCCAGGGAAATCAGGCTCCAATCGATGACAGGGAACATTTTAATGCATGCTTTCTATGATGGTTTTTGTGCTTGTACTTATATGCGTCAGGATCACCGCCGGCAAACACCCGGCCAGGATAAGCAGGGCCAACAGCAAAGCGTAAGGCAATTTGTCAACCATGGTTCTCGTATCTCTCAAGGAGGCCAGGCGGTTGTTGAGCGGTCCATGGAACCCCAAGCGGATGGCCTTCATTAAATAAATGGCCGTGATCACAAGGCCAAATACCGCCCCGACCGTCAGCCAGCGGTATTGGTCCCAGGCCCCGAAAAGAACAAGGATCTCGGCGGCAAAATTAGCAAAACCGGGTACGCCGGCGGAAGCCAGGGCGGCCATAATAAAACAGGTGCCCACAAATGGCATACAAGCCAAAAGCCCGCTCCATTCATCCATGTTGCGGGTCTTGGCTTGGGTCTCCACATAACCGGTCAGGGCAAAGGCCAGGGCCGCCATAATGCCGTGGGCGAACATCAGGAAGACAACGCCGTTTAGGCCCATTGTATTAAAGCAAGCCAGACCCAGCAGGATGTAACCCATATGGGAGCAGCTGGAATAGCCCAACAGGTATTTCATGTCGCGCTGGGTCAAGGCCACCAGCCCGCAATAAATAATGTTAACGACAGCCAGCACGGCAATCAGCGGCATCCAGGCATGGGCCGCCTGCGGCATAAGCTGAAGGGCGAAACGGATGATGGCGTAAGCGCCCATTTTTTTCAAGACACCCGCATGCAGCATGCTGATGGCGGTCGGCGCTTCAGCATAACCCACGGGCGCCCAGGTGTAAAAAGGCCACAGCGTCAGCGTGATGCCAAAACCGATGACGATCAGCGGAAAAATCCAATTCTGCACGTCTATGGGAAGGGGATGGAGAGCCAGGTGGTTTTGCAGGGCCATCAGGTCAAAGCTATGCGCACCGCTGAACAGGTAGAGGCCCAGCAAGCCGACCAGGGCAATGGCCGCACCGGCGGCCAGATACAAGGTCAGCTTCATGGCGGCGTAGTCCCTTTGTTTGGAACCCCAGATGGCGATCATCAAAAAGACCGGGACGGCCGCCACCTCATGGAAAAAATAGAAAAAGAAAACATCCAGCGACAGGAAGGCGCCGTAGGTGCCGATGACGGTGATCAACAGCAGGATATAATATTCTTTGACCCGTTCCTTGATCGACGATGAGATGAGCACGGCCGCGAAGGAAACCGCCCCTAATAAGAGCAGCAGCATGGAATTGATCCCATCGACCCCCAGATGATAAGAAATGCCCAGGGCCGGCACCCAGGGGAGGTTTTGGACAAATTGGAAACCGCCCGCAACATGGTCGTAGGCCGCATAAACCCATATCGAGAGGATGAAGGCAAGCAGTACCGCCGCCGTCGACAGGCGCCGGATAAGCCGGGTATTTTCCGCCGGTGCCAAAGCCACCAGCAGCAGGCCGACCAAGGGCAGCAATAGGATCAAGGAGAGATTCGGTGTCATAATGTTTTAGTCATCACTAAAAATAAACATACGGCGCCCAGGATAAAGACCAGGGCATAAAATTGGACCATGCCGTTTTGCAAATAGCGCAGGGTCCTGCCGCCTGCCCGCGCCGTGGCGGTCAGCCCGCCTAAAAATAAACGCACGATAAATTCCCTTTCGAAGCGGGCCAAAAACAGCGCAAAATTCTGCTGCACACAGTCCACATACCAGGTATAGACGGTATCAAAATAAAATTTATTTTTCAAGGCGGTATAGAAATTGCCTAACATGGCCACCAAAGGATCGGCAGCGGTGCGTTTGCCGTAAATCATATAGGAAAAGCCCAGACCGGCAAGGGCAACAATAGAAGAGATAGCGGCCACGCGCAGATTCAACTGTTCAGGGGCCTGCTCGGGAGAAATGAAGTGAGGGATGTTGATAAATCCGCCGATGGCGGACAAGAAGGCCAGAATAATCAAGGGGATGGTCATGACCGCCGGAGATTCATGCACCGCGTGGCCGCCATGATCAGCTGCCGGTTTACCCCAGAACACCACCCAGAATAACCGCCCCATGTAAAAAGCGGTGAGCCCGCTGGCAACAGCAGCAATTAAATACAACGTGCTGTTGTGTTCAAAAGCCAAGGCCAAAATCCCGTCCTTGCTCCAAAAACCGCTCAAGGGCCAGATGCCGCTCAAGGCCAGGGTGCCGATAAAAAAAGTCCAGCCGGTGATGGGCATCTTTTTCCACAAGCCCTGCATCTTCCAAATGTTTTGCTCGTGATGAAGGGCGTAAATAACACTGCCGGAACCCAAGAACAAGAGGGCCTTAAAAAAGGCGTGGGTGGTCAGGTGATACATGCCTTGCGTCGGACCGCCTAATCCCAGTGCCATGACCATCAGTCCCAACTGGCTGAGGGTCGAATAGGCCAAAATCCTTTTAATATCATTCTCCGCTACGGCCAAAATCGCGGCCATCAGCGATGTAATGGCGCCGACATAGGCAATGATGATAAGCGCTGTCGGTGCCGGCGCAAAGATGAAAAAGACACGGCTTAAAAGATAAATACCTGCCGCCACCATCGTGGCCGCATGGATGAGGGCGCTGACCGGTGTGGGGCCTTCCATGGCGTCGATAAGCCAGACGTGCAGCGGGATTTGGGCGGATTTGCCGATGACCCCGCAGAAAAGCAGCAATGCGATGGTGGTCAACAAGCCCGTATTTAAATGGGGGATGACCGCCGTTAAATCGGTGAATTGAAAACTGCGGCCGGCGCCGATATCAGAGACGCCCCACAATAAAAGGATGCCGCAGAAGAAACCGAAGTCGGAGAGGCGGTTGACCAGGAAGGCCTTGACCCCGGCATCGGCCGCCGAGGGCTTGGCGTACCAGAAACCGATGAGCAGATAGGAGCTTAAACCTACCAGTTCCCAGAAAATGAACAGCTGGATAAAATTATTGGACAGCACAATCCCGATCATGGAAAAGGCGAACAGGCTCAACTCCGCGAAAAACCGTGGGCTGCCGGGGTCTTCATTCATGTAGGCCCTGGAATAAATGAAGATGGCGCTGCTGACACCCGTGACGATCAAGAGCATGACAATGGCCAAGGGATTGATGAGAAAGCCGAAATTGACCGTCAAGTTATCGAAATGGATCCACGGCAGGGACTGCTGTAACGCATAAGGCGGATTGGCATGGAATATCTGGCCAAAGACCAGGCAACTGCAAATAAATGAAAGCAGGATGCCGGCAATGGCGATCAGGCTGCTGGTGTTCTTGTTGCTTAAAAAGAAAAGCGTGATCAAGACGCAGGCCGCAAGCGGCGCGAAAAAAGCGGTCCAAACTAAACAAGGATTTATCATAACCCCTACCACTTCATCTCTTTTAATTCGTCCGCCTGAATCGTTGACAGGCGGCGGTACATCAAAACGATAATGGCAAGCCCGATGGCGACTTCGGCGGCAGCCACCAGGATGACGAAAAACACGATCAGCTGACCGGCATAATCGCCGTTGAATTTGGAAAAAGCCACAAAGGAAAGGTTGGAGGCGGCCAGCAGGAGCTCCAGCGACAGCAGCACCTTAAGTACGTTGCGGCTGGTGGTCACCCCAATGAGGCCTATGGAAAAAACGATACCGCTTAAAATTAAATAATGGCCCAGGCTGATCATAAGGCCTCGTCCTTACCTGTACTTAAGGCGCCCTGGGCGAGGGAGACGATCCCGAAGACAGCGACCAGCAAAAGAAGAGACGTCATTTCAAAGGGCAGCAGATAATCCGTAAACAGGATTTTCCCTACGGCTTCTATGGTGCCGCGAAGGTTCGAGGCAGGTATGGCCTGCGCCTTGAAGAAACTCATCAGGGCCAAGGCAAATGAGCCGGCAAACAGCATGCCGGCCAGGGTGCCTAAGCCTTGGAACAGCCACGGGCTTGCCTGTTGCCGGCCGGCGGTATTCAGGTTCAGGCAAATGACAACGAACAAAAAGAAGACCAGCACGGCACCGGCATAGACCAACAGCAGGATCATCCCTACAAAAAAGGCCTCCAGCGTGACAAAAAGGCAGGAAAGGGCAAAGATGGTCACAACCAGGGCCAACACATTATATAAAGGATTACGGGCGTAGACCACTGCAAGGCTGGCGGCGATCAAAATGGCGGCAAAAAGAAAAAAGAAAAAAAAAGACATGGCTTCCCCTTCCTACCTGAAGTTTCGTATATCCCATCATAGAAATAAACACAGTATTGTCAAGAGGATACTAAAAAAATGATATCCGTCAAGGACTTTAAATGCAACAAGAAGCTAATAAACACTTGAGGCAGCCTTGCGATTATGTTATCTTAGTAAACCTTATGGCACAACGAATGAGAAATAAAAAATTAAGCGTGACCGCTGCCCAGGAACTGCAGATCCTGCGCAATATCGTCGATATCGCCTCCTCGGAACTTGACCTGAGCCTGACTTTGCAGCTGATTGTCAAGATCGTCACGGAAATGACGGACGCGGACTCCGTTTTTATCTACCTTTTCGATGAGAGCAAGCATAATTTAGTGCTCATGGCGTCCAAAACCCCCCACAAAAAGGAACTGGGGAACGTGGTCTTGAAAGCCGGTGAGGGCATCACCGGATGGGTGGCCCGTGAAAACAAGACCGTGGCCATCAAGGCGCGCGCTTATAAGGACCCCCGCTTTAAGAATTTCGATGTCCTGCCGGAAGACCGTTACGAGGCTTTTTTGTCCGTGCCCATCATTTATAAGGGAAGGGCGGTGGGTGTGGTCAATGTGCAGCACAAGAGCCAGCAGGATTATTCCGCCGAAACCGTCAATTTGATCGAAATGATCGCCAAGCAGGTCGGCGGCATCATCGAGCATGCCCGGCTTTTCGAGGAAACCAAGAAAAAAGCCCTGCAATTCGACTCCCTGATCAAGGTCAGCCATTCCATTACCAGTGAAAATTACCTGGACGAGATCCTCAACTTGATCGTGGTGGTCACCGCGGAGATGCTTAATTCCAAAATCTGCTCCATTATGCTTTTGGATGAGAAGGGTGAGGAGCTGTCCATCAAGGCCACCCAGTCTTTGAGTTCGGAATACAAATTGAAGCCCAATATCAAGGTGGACAACAGCCTGACCGGCTCGGTCATCAGGACAAAGAAGCCTGCCATTGTTTATGATGTGAGCAAGGATGAAAAATATTTTTACCGCGACCTGGCCCTCAAGGAAGGGTTGACCTCCATGGTGGCCGTGCCGATGATCGTCAAAGATCTGGCCATCGGTGTCATCAATGTGTACACCAAACAGCACCATGATTTTACCGGGGAAGAGGTGGGTGTTTTACAGATGATCGCCAACCAGGCGGCGGTGGCCGTGGAAAATACCAAATTGATGCAGGAGGCCTTGAAAGCCAAGGAAGCCCTGGAGACCCGAAAGCTGATCGAGAGGGCCAAAGGGATCCTCATGAAAATGAACAATCTTTCGGAAGACGCTGCCTACCGCCTCATCCACAAGAAGAGCATGGACACCTGCCGGTCCATGAAAGAAATTGCCGAATCCGTCATCCTGATGTCGGAACTCCAGAAGTGAAAACCCTTTAGGAAAAATTTTCTATTGACAAAATCCTTCAAGCAGGTGTAGGATGCAATCCCTATAACAGGAACAGCAAAAGATTTTTAGGGAGGGGTCTATGATACAAGCCAACAGGGTCAAAAGAACAGCAATCAAATCGAGCGCGGCCAAGGGCAGGACGGAAGAAGTTTCAAGCCCAAAATCCGGCGGCAATGGTGATTTGCATCAGAAAATTTCCGAAAAGGCCTATGAGCTTTATTTGGAGCGTGGCTGTGAGCATGGCCATGACGCGGAAGATTGGGCCCATGCGGAAAAGATTGTCAAAGGCCAGCTCTAAATTTTTTTCTTGACAAATATTTTTTAGCAGCTATACTTTCCATAGTTGCAGTATAGATATGTCTGGGGCGTTGACGTTCCGGATTGAAACACGGGCAATGAAGGTCCTCTTGGTGAACATAAGTAACTGAGGGGATTTTTTTATTTTATAGCCGCCTTGAACAGGCGGCGGGCATTGGAGTCCGGTTTTTTTAAGCAACGGCAGCTTAGCTTAAAGAAACCGGACTTTTTTTGTCCTTAAAACAGGGAGGTTGGTTATGAAAGCGACCCACACAAGCACCAAGAAATTGAGGCATGCCGAATTGATTGCCGGGATGTTCGCCTTTTTGCAGATTTTCCTGGCTTTCGGGTTGTTTTTCGCGTTGAAAGAGCATCTTGTCTAACCAGTCATAAAACAGGAGGAAAAAAGTAATGGGAACAACACCAGCAAATCCCCTCAATAACGGGGACATCGCATGGGTCCTGACTTCAGCCGCCTTGGTTTTGGCGATGACGGCTCCGGGCCTGGCCTTCTTTTATGGAGGCATGGTAAGGCGTAAGAATATCAACAGCATTTTGATGCAATGTTTCATGTGTTTGGCCATTGTCAGCGTTTTGTGGGTGGTCGTCGGCTACAGCCTGGCCTTCGGTCCCGGCGCCCCGGGTTTCTTGAAGGGGTTGATCGGCGGCTTCAACTGGGCCATGCTCAAGAATGTGTCCATGAGCGCGCCTGATCCGTATGCGCCGACCATTCCTCATCAGGCCTATATGATCTTCCAGTTGATGTTCGCGGTCATCACACCGGCCCTGGCCATCGGTTCTTTCGCCGAAAGGGTCAAGTTTTCCGGATGGGTCTGGTGGACGGTTTTATGGCTGCTGATCGTTTACTGTCCGGTGGCCCACATGGTCTGGTCCCATGACGGGATCGAAGGCCAGTGGGGCGTTCTGGACTTCGCCGGCGGTACCGTCGTGCACATGAATGCCGGTATCGCAGGTTTGGCCAGCTGCCTTTATTTAGGCAAGCGCATCGGCACAAACAAGCCCGGCATGCATAACGTGCCCTTTGTTATGCTGGGGGCTTCCTTATTGTGGTTCGGATGGTTTGGTTTCAACGCCGGTTCGGCGGTCTCGGCCGGCGCCCTGGCGACCAGCGCTTTCGTTGTCACCAACACCGCGACCGCGGCCGCGGCCATCAGCTGGGTGGTCATGGAGTGGGTCTTCGCAGGCGCTCCCACCATTGTCGGTGCCTGTTCGGGTGCGGTGGCCGGTTTAGTTGCCATCACCCCGGCCTCTGGTTTCGTGGATGCCGGCGGTTCCTTGTGGATCGGTTTCCTGGTCAGCGTGTTCTGCTACTGCATGGTGGCCTTCGTGAAACCGAAATTCGGCTATGACGATACTCTGGATGCCTTCGGCGTGCATTATATCGGCGGGCTTTGGGGTGCCTTGGCCACCGGTCTGTTTGCCGTCAAAGCCGTCAACTCGGCCGGTTCAGGTGTGTTTGATGGCAACCCGGGCCAGTTTTTGACCCAGGCCAAAGGCTGCTTGTTGACCACGGTCTACACCTTTATAATGACCCTGGTCATCTGCTTCATCGTCGATAAGGTTCTCGGCGGCTTCCGCGCCACACCGGAAGATGAGGCCATTGGCATCGATTTAAGCCAGCACCATGAGCGTGCTTACACCATCTTGGACTAAAAATAAAGGAGGAGTGTTTACCATGAAATTAGTCATCGCTATCATTCAGCCTTATAAGCTCGAAGATGTCAAGCAAGAGCTCTATGCGGCGAATGTGAACCTGATCACCGTCTCCGAAGTCCTGGGGCACGGCCGCCAGGTAGGGGTTGATGAGTACTACCGCGGGGTCAAGGAAACAGGCAATTTGCTGCGCAAAATAAGGCTCGAAATCGCAGTCAACGAGGATTTCGTTGAACCCACGATCAAGGCCATCATTAAAGGCGCCCGCACCGGCAAAATAGGTGACGGTAAGATCTTTGTCGTCGACCTGCCCAGATGCATCCGCATCCGTACAGGCGAGGAGGGGTCCAAAGCCATCGGTTAAGGACTGTTTTTGAAGAGTGGTAAAGCGATAAAGTGGTAGAGTGGTAGGCGGGCTTTATTCCTATCACTCTACCACTTTCCGCAGGCATAAAAAGCCTTGACAACATTTGCCTTAGAGAGTAGTATTCACCATATTTTCCTGAGGGCATTGGCGTCCTCCTTGAAAGATATTTCAGGGAGGACTTTGTGTTTTAGAAACAATTTATATCAGGAGGTTTTATGAGTCAAACCCGCGAAGAAGTCATCCAGGCGGCGGAGGAATGCTGCTGCAACGGTTCGTTCAGCGAGCATCTGCCCGAACATTTCGGCGAAAACGTCTTTAGTCTCAAGGTGATGAAAGAAATGCTTTCACCCAAAGCGTACGCTTCCATCGAAAAAACGATGAAGGAAGGCGGCAAGCTGGACGCTTCCATTGCCGATGAAGTGGCTGAAGCCATGAAGAAATGGGCTGTGGCCAAAGGCGCCACCCACTATACGCACTGGTTTCAGCCCATGACCGGTGTTACCGCTGAAAAGCATGATTCCTTTATCGATTGGGACGGCGACGGCGGGGTCATCCTGAGTTTTTCCGGCAAGAACCTGATCCAGGGTGAACCGGATGCTTCTTCGTTCCCTTCCGGAGGTTTGCGCGCGACCTTCGAAGCCCGCGGCTATACCGGCTGGGATCCGACGTCTCCGGCCTTTATTAAAGAAGGCCCTGAAGCCACCACCCTGTGCATCCCGACCTTTTATATCGGGTATCACGGCGAGGCATTGGACAAGAAAACACCTCTGCTGCGTTCCATGGTGGCCTTGAGCAAGCAGATCTGCCGCCTGGCCAACCTATTCGGCATTGATACCAAGGGCAAGCGTGCCTACTGCACCTTGGGTCCTGAGCAGGAATATTTCCTTATCGACAAGGCCCATTATCAGGCCCGTCCTGACCTGGTGCAGACCGGTCGCACCCTGTTCGGCAAGAAACCGGCCAAGCATCAGCAGCAGGAAGACCAATACTTTGGTGCCATTAAACCGCGCATCATGGGCTTCATGGAAGATCTGGACCGCACCCTCTGGGGCTTAGGCATGCCGTCCAAGACCCGTCATAATGAAGTGGCTCCGGCCCAGTATGAAATCGCGCCGATCTATGAAGATTTGAATACCGGTGTTGACCATAACATGATGGCCATGGAGATCATGCGCCAGATCGCTGACAAGCATGGGTTGGCCTGCCTGCTGCATGAGAAGCCTTTTGCCGGCATCAACGGTTCCGGCAAACACAACAACTGGTCCGTGGTCGGCCCCGACGGCAAGAATTGGCTGTATCCGGGCAAGACCCCGCATGAAAATGCCAAATTTGTGACCACCCTGTGCGCGGTCATCAAGGCGGTTGATACCTATGCCGACCTGCTGCGCGTGGCGGTGGCTTCCGCCGGCAATGATCACCGTTTGGGCGCCAACGAAGCGCCTCCGGCCATCATCTCCATTTTCTTAGGAGACCAGCTGACCGATATCATCGAGCAGATCGAAAAAGGCGGCGCCAAGACATCCAGGGAAGGCAGCACCATCCATGTGGGCGTCGATTCTCTGCCCATCCTGGCCAAGGACACGACCGACCGCAACCGCACCTCGCCGTTCGCTTTCACCGGCGCCAAGTTTGAGTTCCGCGCCGTCGGTTCCAACCAGAACCCTTCAGCCGCCAACATGGTGCTTAACACTATCGTTGCTGAAGCGATTTCCGATATTTGTGACCAGCTGGAAGCCGACAAGAAAGCCGGCAAGGATTTCAATGCCAGCCTGCAAAAAGTTCTCCAGGATATCGTCAAGAAGCACAAGAAGGTGCTTTTTAACGGCGATGGTTACACCGATGCCTGGCATAAGGAAGCCAAGAAGCGCGGCCTTCCCAATATGAAAACCACGCCGGAAGCCTTGGAAGTGTTGAAAGAAAAGAAGAACATCAATGTCTTTACCAAGCACGGTGTGTTGACGGAGGTGGAAGTGGCCTCCCGTTATGAGATCAATAAACATGCCTATGTGACGGTACAGGTGCTGGAAGGTGACTGCGCCCTGCAAATGGCCAAAACGCAGCTTATCCCTGCGGCCATCGAATACCAGAAGCAGTTGGCGGACAACATCAAGGCTGTCGGCTCAGCCGGCAAGACCACGGCGCAGAAAAAACTTCTCAAGGAAGTCTCTGCCTTGATCGACGAGGCCTTGGGGGATTGCGACGGCCTGGAAGCGGCGTTGGCCAAGCATGACGGCTTGAAGATTAGCGCCGCCATGGCCAAGCTGCGCGGCCCCATCGACGAATTGGAAGGCCTGGTGCCGGCCCAGTTGTGGCCTGTCCCAAGCTACGCCGAGATGTTGTTGATGAACTATTAAGGCGGGCTGAAATCAGCCTAAGAAAAGGGGACACTTTAGCAGTGTCCCCTTTTTGTTTTTATAGTATAATCCTTCAATGATTTTAATTATCAAGCACATCGACATCGAGGGGCCTGGGACCCTGGGAGATTTTTTTAAGTCCCAGGGGCAAGAATTTCAAATTGTTGAGCTGGGCGCCGGTGATCCTTTGCCTGCAGATCCTCACGCGTATAAGGCCGTGGTTGTCCTGGGCGGTCCCATGAATGTCGATGAAGAGGACAAGTACCCTTTTTTGAAGCCGGAAAATGAATTCATCCGTAAAGTCCTTGAAGCTGAAATCCCTTTTTTGGGGATTTGTTTAGGGAGCCAGCTCTTGGCCAAGGCCGCCGGGGCCAAGGTCATTCAATCGCCTGTTAAAGAGATTGGTTGGTACCATATCCGGTTGACCCCGGAAGGCCAAAGAGATCCGCTGTTTAAAGGATTCAACGCGCAGGACCCTGTCTATCACTGGCACGGAGACATGTTCCAAATTCCGGACCGGGGACAATTACTGGCCACGGCGCAAGGCTGTCCCCATCAGGCGCTGAAGGTGGGGCCTAACGCCTATGGTTTGCAGTTTCACGTCGAGGTGACGGACCGCAGCATCAAAGAATGGTGCGGGGAGTATTGCCGGACCGATTTGCCCGGCCGCGCCGGACATGCCCAGAGCATGCTGGACGATTATTGGAAATATAAAAAAGCCTTCGATCTTCAAGCCCAGGGGCTGTACCGCAATTTTTTAGAGATCATTCATGATAAAGCTGGCGCTCGCTCAAATTAATCCTACCGTCGGGGATTTAAGCGGGAACACCCGTAAGATCTTGGAATACGCCGCTCAAGCTTCCAAAGCCGGTGTCGCCCTAGCGGTGTTTCCCGAACTGGCCGTGTGCGGCTACCCTCCGGAAGACCTTTTGTTAAAGAAACATTTCGTGGCGAATAATTTGAAGGCCCTGGATGCGCTGGCCAAAAAGGTCCGCGGCATCACCCTTATAGCCGGCTTCGTAGACAGCGATTCATCAGGCAAAATTTATAATGCCGCCGCCATCATCAGCGAAGGCAAGGTGCAGCAGGTTTACCATAAGCAGGAATTGCCGAATTACGGCGTTTTTGACGAGAAGCGTTATTTTGCCGCTGGGCATGAGCCTTGTGTTTTCACCCTGGAGGGCGTTAAAATAGGGCTTAACATTTGCGAGGATATTTGGATCGACGGGGCTGTTTATCAATGGGAGGTCAAGGGCGGCGCTCAAATCCTAATCAACATTTCCTCGTCGCCTTATCAGGCCGGCAAGGTCAAAGAGCGCGAGGAACTCCTGAGGCGCCGTGTTAAGGAAACCCGGGTGCCGTTGGCCTATATCAACTGTGTCGGCGGCCAGGATGAGCTTGTCTTTGACGGGGGCAGCATGGTGGTGGGGGCTGGCGGCCGGCTGCTGGCACGGGCCGCGCAATTCAACGAAGAGCTTTTGACGGTTGATCTCAACCGGAAGGACAATCCGGTGGCGCCGGTCTTAGACAACAACGAGGAGATCTACAAGGCCTTGGTGACGGGTACGCGGGATTATGCGTTAAAGAATGGTTTTAAAAAAGTGGCGTTAGGCTTAAGCGGCGGCATCGACTCGGCCCTGGTGGCTTGCATTGCCTGCGATGCCTTTGGGCCTGAAAATGTGACTGCGATTTCCATGCCCAGCACCTTCAGCAGCCGCGGCACCCGCCAGGATGCCCGGATGCTGGCCAAGAATTTGCGCATGGAACTCAAAGAGATCCCTATCAAAAAAGTCTTCGCCTCTTATTTAAAAACCATGCAGAAACTTTTTGCCCGACTGCCCTGGAGCATTGCCGAGGAAAACATCCAGGCGCGCATCCGCGGCAATATTTTGATGGCCATGTCGAATAAATTCGGCTGGCTTATTTTGACCACAGGCAACAAAAGTGAAATGGCCGTGGGATACTGCACGCTGTACGGCGACATGTCAGGCGGGTATGCGGTCATCAAGGATGTTTTCAAAACCAAGGTGTATGAATTGTCCAGGTACCGTAACAGCCTAGGGTCCCAGCCGGTTATTCCCAAAAGCATTTTGCTTAGGAGCCCCACCGCTGAGTTGAGATTGAATCAGACCGACGAGGAGACTCTGGGGGCTTACGAAGACCTCGATAAGATATTGATGGCCTACATTGAGGGGCACGCTTCGCCGTCCGACATCGTCGCGTCAGGGATCGACGAAAAGCACGTTCTTCAGACCGTGCGCCTGGTTGACATGAATGAATATAAAAGGCGCCAGGCCCCGCCGGGCGTCAAGATAACGCCCTGTGCTTTCGGCAAGGATTGGCGCCTACCCATCACCAACAAGTATAAGGAGTAACTTGAAACTATCCATCGTCATTCCAGCTTATAATGAAGAGGCGACCATCGAAGAGATCATTGCTAAGGTGCGCGCCGCGCCCCTGCCGGCCGGACTGATGCGGGAGATCGTGGTTGTCAACGACGGGTCAAAGGACCGGACAGGGGACATCCTTAGGCGCTTCGAGGGGCAGCCGGACATAGCCATCGTCCACCAGGCCAATCAGGGCAAGACCGCGGCGCTGCTGACCGGATTCAAAAAGGCCACAGGAGAGATCCTGCTCGTCCAGGACGCTGACCTGGAATATGATCCGAATCAATACCCGCGCCTGGTACAGCCCATTTTGGACCGCACCACGGATGTGGTCTATGGTTCGCGTTTTTTGGGGGTCATCGAGGGTATGGAACCCGTCAACCGCTGGGCGAATCTCATTTCCAATTGGACCTTCCGTCTTTTATACGGCGTCAAGATCACAGACATCAATACGTGTTACAAGGTCTTTACCTACCGGGCGTGGGCAGACATGGTCATTACATCCAGGAATTTTGCCTTTGAAACAGAGTTTACCGTGAGGCTGCTTAGGCAGGGGTTTGGCATCAAGGAAGTTCCCATTGAGTATAAGGCCCGTTCCCGGCAAGCCGGCAAAAAGATCAATTGGTCCACAGCCATGGAGATGTTCTGGCCGATCATCAAGTACCGGTTTATGCGATAAAATTTAATGTTCCTGTTTCTCCCCGTACTGTTTTTATTTTTCTGTACCCTCGTTGCCCTTCGGTATGTGCCGGGCTGGAGGGAGTCCTTTCTTATCGCCGCCGTACTGGCGGGGACCTTGTTGACGGCGATCACGGAAATTTTAAGTTTGATGAAGTCCTTTAGTTTTTATCCGCTGATGGCCGCCTGGTTGTTCCTGACGGGCGGCGCGGTATGTTTTGTCTGGAATGTCAGGCGCAGCATTCCGAGACCACAGATTAATGTCGGGGATTGGTCCCTGAGTGAGAAAATACTTTTAGGCTTTATTGTTTTTATCGGTTTCATCACGGCCATCACTGCTTACGTCGGGGCTCCCAATACCTGGGACTCAATGACCTACCATCTTTCTAGAGTGGCCCATTGGATACAGGATAAAACCGTCAGCTTTTACCCCACCCATATTCTCCGGCAATTGTACTCGAGCCCTTGGGCCGAATATGCGGTTGCCCATTTACGCATTTTGGGCGGCGGCCAGACCAGTCCCAATTTTGTCCAGTGGACGTCCATGGCAGGCAGCCTGGTGGCGGCATCGCTTATTGCCCAGCAACTGGGAGCCGGACGCAGAGGACAGTTATTGGCCGCGGCCCTTGCCGCTTGTCTGCCCATGGGCATTTTGCAATCGGTCAGCACTCAGACGGATTATGCCGCAAGTTTTTGGTTGATCGGTTTTGTATATTTCCTGATAGAAGGTATCCGCAAGTTTTCTCTTGTCCGCTGCATTGCCATTGGCTTGAGTTTGGGGCTGGCCTTTTTAACCAAAGGTTATGAGTATGTTCTTGTCCTGCCTTTTTTAGCATGGTTTTTGACAGGATGCCTTAAGCAGAGTTTTTCCCGAAGCCTAACGGCCTTAGCGCTGGTCATGCTTTGTGTTCTTGGTTTGAATATGGGCCAATATTGGCGTAATGCCAGGGCCTTCGGTTCCCCGCAGTGGACGGATGTGTCGCTGACCAATGCGTCCTTCGGCCCCAGAGTTTTGTGGGTCAATGTGTTGCGCAATGCGGCGATTCAATTGGCAACTCCTTTTGAGGATGCCGATGAAAGCATCCAACAAGGCATGACCAGGGCGGCCCAATGGCTGGGGGCGGACATCAATGACCCCCGCGCGAGTTTCACTAGCAATTTTTCCGTTCCGGGCTTGAGCTTTGATGAAGATTACGCCGGTAATTTCCTTCATTCCATTTTGTTTATAATAATTTTTGTTGCCTGTTGGTTTTACCGGGAAAACAAAAACAGGGTTCGCTCTTATGTGCTGTGTGTTTTGACGTCGTTTCTTTTGTTTTGTTTGATCGTGCGGTTTTCTCCCTGGAACGTCCGTTTTCATCTGCCGCTTTATATTTTATTTTGTCCCGTCGCTGGAACGGTAACCGAATATTTTTTAAAACAGAAGAGCATCGCTGTCGCGGCTTTGTTCTTTTTGGCGGCAGGGCCGTGGATGTTTTTGGATCATGAGCATCCGTGGTTTGGTCACCGCAGCATTTGGAGGGTGCCTCAGCCGGCCCAGTATTTTTATAAGCACGCGGACCTGGCCCTGCCGTACGCGCAAAGCGCAGGGTATATAAAATCCACAGGCTGCCGCAGGGTGGGGCTGCTGTTGGGAGCAGACTCATGGGAGTATCCTTGGTGGGTGCTCCTTGGGCCGGGAGTCCGTATAGAGCATGTGGGGGTAAAAAACCGTTCAATGGGCTTAAGGTATCCGGCGGGTGATTTTGATGCCTGCGTTATTATTGCCGAAGGCACAGGTGTTCCTGTCATTATGGAGGGTTCTTCCCTTTATGGTTTGGCAGGGCGGACACCCGGCGGCTTGGTAAGTATTTATAAGAAGATGGAGAGTATATAAACATGGCCAGATGGGCTAAGGCGGTTTTGGTTCTTTGTGTGCTGTGGTGGGTTTATTTGTTTTTTGTCACCCAAATCGTCGTGGTTTTTGATTCCACCGGATATGAGAGCGCGGGGCGGTTGATTGCCCAGCACGGGTTTGCCGAATTCCTGAGGGAGGGGCCGCAGCGCGAGCCGATGTTCGCCTGCCTGATCGCCTTGTCCATGCACCTGGGGCATTGGTGGGGGATCTCCTATTATTATCCTTTAAAAATGATAGGAATTCTCTTTCTGTTTCTGACCATGGTCTTCTCTTACCAGCTGATGAAGCTTTTATCCATCCGGCCTTGGCTTGCGGCCTTGACCCTTCTTTACATGGGTCTCTCGCCGGTGATGACCAATTCCAGCATGCGTTTATGGTCGGAATTCGCTGCGTATCCCTGGGTGGTCCTGGCTGTGCTCTGGACCATAAAATCGTGGAAAGCCCTTGAAGATGCGGCGCCGGAGGGTCGGGAAGATTTTAAGATGGTCCGGCATGGCGCCTTGGTGGCCCTGGCGTTTTTGCTCATCATGTCGGTCAAGGCGGTGGCTGAAGGAGTGATCTTGTGTTATTTGTGGCCTTTTTACGGACGGATTTTTTCTTATTGGCGTCAAAAGAATTTTATCAAGGCGCGGCAGGCGGCCTTGTTTGTCCTGACGGCGCTTATGATTTTTGAGGGTGCGGTAGTTGCGTATAAATGGGCCAATTACCATTATAACAGGCAGTTCACCTTCACCACGCGTGGGGACTATGCCTTCTATGGCAACACGGCGCGCCGCATGCAGCCCTTGACCGCCAAAAGCCTGGGGGCGGCGGTGACCTTTGTGGCCGGAGGGAACCTGTGCCCGTCGTTGTTTGGACAGGAAGCTTGCGATTTCTGGTCCGCCCGCCATTCGGATGACATCATCGGCCAGAAGCAAAAAGAACTGGCCCAAAAGAAACTTACGGCTGACGAAGCCTCACGATATTATATCAAGAATTCCATTCAGATAATTCTCTCCAATCCCTTGCAGGCTCTGCTGTTGATGGTTGTTGAGGCCCATAAAATGTTTTTTTGGGAATCGGCCATTGCCTTTGTGGCTTATCCGGACTGGTTGGAAAAGATTTTTTATAATCCCTCGTTTATCGCCTTGACCAAGAATGTCATGGCTTTTTTGTCTTGGTCGGCGATGCTGTTCGGGTTGATTTACCTTTGCCGCCCTCGTCGGCAGGAGGAGGACCGAGGTCAGAGGGAAGCCCTGCTTTGGGTTGTTAATTTTCTTTTTTGGTACATGGGGATGTACTCATTGTTTTTTATCCTGGACCGCTATTCCTTTCCCTTAATATCGTTGTATCTGGTTTTGGTCGCGTTTATGGTACAGAAAACATTAAAGGCTTTCGTCAAATGAGGCTGCGCTTTCTAAAAAGACACCCTTTCTATGTCCTGATGGGACTCTTGGTCGCCATTCAGCTGGTCTGGTTTTGGATCTCTCCCACAGGGTTTAAGGCCGCCTGGAGCCGGAATCCGCTGGTGGCTGAAATCATCAAAGAACATTCCCTGGCCAACCAAAAGGCCAAGATCATGGCCATCAGTTACTATTTTCCGGACTTTTCTTATTTTTCCGATATCGTTGCGGGCCGTGCCCAGCCAAGAGCCGAACTGATGGACGGCTATCATTTCGGCAAACCGTACATTTTTCATATGTATTATCAACTGACGGCCAATTATTTCCCTGATAATGACGTGGCCCAGTACTTGCTGGGGTTTTGTGATTATTACATGGAGCATATGGATAAGGCCAAGAGGCATTATGAAAAGTCACTGGCCATAAATCCCTATTTTTTTTGGACATATTATAATCTCGGCGTCATTTATTTCCGCCAGCGGGATTATTACCACAGCGCCGTCTTTCTGAACAAAGCCTTGTCGGTCAGAAAAGAAATAGCGCTAGCCATGTTAAGCCAGAGCCCTTTTTACCGCCAGATTTGGCATAATTTGAACGATCCCCCCCAAATATTGGAAGGTAACCTGATGACGGCTCAGCAGGATGCCTTGCTTCTGATGGCAGCCTGTTTTGTCAAAGCAGGGGCCTATGACCAGGCGCTGCGGGTCGTTCAATCCGTTCCAGGCAACGGTTGGCACCAGGGCCTGCGGCGACAAATCAGGCAGCAGGCACTAAGCAGACAACCTCTGGGGGGAGTGCTGGAAGGTTTGCTGCAAAAGAAGATTGTGGTAAGATTATTCTAATCATTTATGAAAATATCGATCATTATTCCGGCCAAGGATGAGGCCAAGCGTCTGCCTTCCTTTCTAAGAGGGGTCATCGATTATTGCCGCCGGTCTTCCCAGAATTATGAGATCATCGTGGTGGACGACGGCAGCCGGGACCAAACCACCCAAGCTGCGCTGGCTTTCCAGAAAGAATTCCCGGCGTTGAAGGTGATCAGCCTTAAACGCAATCATGGCAAAGGCTACGCCATCAAACAGGGGTTTATGGCCGCACGGGGGGATATCCTGCTGTTTATGGATGCCGATGGATCGACCCTCCCCGATGAAATCGAACGCCACCTGAAGATTTTTGAGGAAGGTTATGACATCGTCATCGGCTCCAGGGTGCTTCAGGACGGGCAGTCCCAGGTCAAAACCAAGGTCCATCGCAAATGGATGGGTACGGTCTTTAATTTTCTGGTTGCACAGATGCTCCTGAAAGGGATCAGGGACACCCAATGCGGTTTCAAAATGTTCCGGGCGGCGGTGGTACCCAAACTGTTCGGCAAAATGCGCCTGGAAGGCTACGGCTTTGACCTGGAAATCTTATATTTGGCCCAAAAAAGCGGGCTGCGCATCAAGGAAACAGCGGTCAATTGGACCCATGTGGATGGCAGCAAGGTTGATCTTTTCAAGGATTCCCTGCACATGTTCCTCAATATCATCCAAATCAAGAATTGGCACGGTTAAGTGCTAAATTAAGTTGCAATTTTTGACCAATAATAATACAATAACCCCTTCTGACACAACTGCATTTGGTCTTTAAAAACCCTATTGCTTGAAGTGGCGGTAGGGTTAAATTATGAGGCAGGTTAGAGCATGGGTTTTCCGCCAAAACAAGGGTTATACGATCCGCAATTCGAGCATGATTCCTGCGGTGTGGGATTTATCGCGCACATCAAGGGCCACAAGTCCCATGACATCATCCGCAGCGGCATCCAGATTTTAGAAAATTTGACGCACCGCGGCGCCTGCGGCTGTGATCCCGAGACCGGAGACGGGGCCGGTATCCTGATGCAGATGCCGGACGCGTTTTTCCGCAAGGAATTGGTTTCGCTTCATCTGGAACTTCCGCCGCCCGGCGACTATGCGGCGGGGCTGGTATTCCTGCCAACCTCGCTGGATGACTGTAACGTCATTGAGGAGTGGACCGAGCACATCATCCATGAGGAAGGGCAGAAATTGATCGGCTGGCGCCAGGTGCCGCATGAGCCCAACAAGGTTGGACGGGTGGCCCGTTCCGTGATGCCGGCTTTCAAGCAACTGTTCATTGCGCGCGGCCCCAAGACGCCCCGGGAAGATTTTGACCGCAAGCTTTATGTGATCCGCAAGCGTTTGTGGAACAAGGTGTACCATTCCACCCTGCCGCAAAAGAATTATTATTATTTCTGTTCGCTCAATAGCCATACCCTGGTCTATAAGGGGCAGTTGATGAGCGAGCAGGTGGACCGTTTCTTCCCGGATTTAAGCGATCCTGCCATGGTGTCGGCTATTGCCTTGGTACATTCGCGGTATTCGACGAACACCTTTCCCAGCTGGGCCCTGGCGCATCCGTACCGCTATATCGCCCATAACGGCGAGATCAATACCCTGCGCGGCAACATCAACTGGATCCAGACGCGGGAAAAGCAGTTCGTGTCCAAGGCCTTCGGCAGCGATCTGGCCAAGGTGCTGCCTATCGTCGTGCCGCATGGCTCGGACACCGCCACCTTTGATAATGTGCTGGAGATGCTAGTGCTGTGCGGGCGTTCGCTGCCACATGCCATGATGATGATGATCCCGGAAGCCTGGAGCAATCACCAGGAGATGGACCGCGCCAAAAGGGCGTTCTATGAATACCATTCCTGCCTGATGGAGCCCTGGGACGGCCCGGCGGCCATGGCTTTCTCCGACGGACGGTATGTGGGGGCGCTGCTGGACCGCAACGGGCTTCGTCCTTCCCGTTATGTGGTGACCAGCGATGATATCGTGATCATGGCCTCGGAAGCCGGTGTTTTGCCGGTGCCCGACGATAAAATAGTGTCCAAAGGCCGCCTGCAGCCGGGCAAGATGTTCCTGGTAGATATCGCCGAAGGTCGCATCATCGACGACCGCGAGGTCAAGGAAACCTATGCCAAGCAAAAGCCTTATGAAAAGTGGCTGCGCGAGAACATTGTCGATATCCGCAATCTGCCGGCGCCTAAAAAGGTGCAGGGCCTGGAGGAGGCCACCTTGCTGGAGCGTCAGAGGGCCTTTGGGTATACCATCGAAGACCTTAAGATCATTTTGCAGCCCATGGCCAAGGGCGAAGAGGCCATCGGCTCCATGGGCAACGACACGCCGTTGGCGGTATTGTCCGACCGGCCCAAGCTTCTTTTTGAATATTTTAAACAGCTTTTCGCCCAGGTGACCAATCCGCCCATCGATGCCATCCGCGAAGAGATCATCATGGCGGAGGACATGATGCTGGGCCCCGAGAGCAACCTGCTTGAGGAAGGGCCGCAGCATTGCCATCGCCTGTGGATCCAGCATCCGGTCGTGACCAATGAGGAATTGGAAAAGATCCGTCATATCGATCACTCCACCCTGAAGACGCTGACCTTGTCCACGCTCTTTGATAAGAAGGCCGGCGCCGCGGGGCTTAAGAAGTCCTTTGAGACCTTGTGTGCCGAGGCGGACCGGGCCATTAAGAAAGGCTACAGCATCCTGGTGCTTTCGGACCGCGGCATTTCGGCCAAGGATGCGCCCATACCGTCGCTGTTGGCCTGCGCGGGACTGCACCATCATTTGATCCGACGGGGCACCCGCACCAAGGTGAGCCTGGTGGTTGAGACCGGTGAAGCCCGGGAATTGCACCATTTTGCTGTTTTGATCGGCTATGGTGCCAACGCGGTTAATCCATACCTGGCCCTGGAAACCATCGAGGCCATGACCAGGGACTCCAAATATGAGCTGGGCATTTCTTTCAAGGACGCCCAGAAGAATTTTCAGAAAGCCTGCCATAAAGGTTTGTATAAGATCATCTCGAAAATGGGCATCTCCACGATCCAGTCCTATTGCGGGGCGCAGATCTTCGAGGCTGTGGGCCTGAGCCAGGAACTGATTGAAAAATATTTTACTGCCACACCTTCGCGCATCGGCGGCATTGACATCGACATCGTGGCCAAGGAGGCTTTGATGCGCCATGAGAAGGGGTATCCTCAATGGCCGTCATTAGACCACATGTTGGAAGAGGGTGGAGAGTATGCCTGGCGCAAGGAGGCGGAGTACCATCAGCTTAACCCGACGACGATTGCCCTGCTGCAGCATGCCACCCGTTCGGGCAATTTCCAGGTGTTCAAACAATATTCCAAGGCGGTCAATGAGCACAGCCGCCTGGCCGCCAACATCCGCGGTCTTTTGAAATTTAAGCCCGGCAAACCTGTCCCCATCGAAGAGGTGGAACCGGCGTCTGAGATCGTCAAGCGCTTTGCCACGGGCGCCATGAGCTACGGTTCCATTTCCAAGGAAGCGCACGAGACCCTGGCCATTGCCATGAACCGTCTGGGCGGCTTCTCCAATACCGGTGAGGGCGGCGAGGATGCGGTGCGTTTCAAGAAAGACCCTAACGGCGACTGGCGCCGCAGCCGCATCAAGCAGGTGGCTCAGGGCCGTTTCGGCGTCACTATCGAATACCTGGTCAATGCGGACCAGCTGCAGATCAAGATGGCGCAGGGCGCCAAGCCCGGCGAGGGCGGTCAGCTGCCGGGGCACAAGGTGTCGCAGGAGATCGCTTTTACCCGTCACACGACGCCGGGCGTCCAGCTGATTTCTCCGCCGCCGCATCATGACATTTATTCCATTGAGGATTTGGCGCAGCTGATCCATGATTTGAAGAACGCCAACCCAAAGGCCATGGTTTCAGTCAAGCTCGTTTCTGAAATCGGCGTAGGGACGGTGGCCGCCGGCGTTTCCAAGGGCAAATCCGATCATGTGCTCATCTCCGGTTACGAAGGCGGAACCGGCGCCTCACCGCAGACGTCCATCAAGCATGCCGGCCTGCCCATGGAATTGGGCATTGCCGAGACCCAGCAGGTGCTGGTCATGAACGACCTGCGCGGCCGCATCCGCGTGCAGGCCGACGGGCAGTTGAAGACCGGCAGGGACGTGGCGATCGCCGCCATGCTCGGTGCAGATGAATTTGGGTTCTCCACCACGGCGTTGGTCACGGTGGGCTGCATTTTACTGCGCAAGTGCCATTTGAACACTTGTTCGGTGGGCGTGGCCACCCAGGACCCGGAACTGCGCAAGAAATTCGACGGGAAGCCGGAGTATGTGGTCAATTTCTTTACCTTTATCGCCGAGGAAGTGCGCCAGATCATGGCGGAACTGGGCTTTAGGAAATTTGAGGACATGGTCGGCCGCGTAGATATGCTGGATACCAAGGAGACGGTCGACCACTGGAAGGCCAAGGGTGTCGACCTGACCAATATTTTGCACCGGCCTGACGTGCCCAAGGGAGTGGCCATCCGCCATTGCGCCACCCAGGATCACGGCCTGGAGAAAGCCCTGGACAATGAATTGATCGCCAAGGCGCAGCCGGCCATCGAACAACTTAAAGCCGTAACCATTGAAAGCAAGATCCGCAATATCAACCGCACGGTGGGCACCATGCTTTCCAGCCAGGTGGCCCGCCGTTACGGGTTCGACGGCCTGCCCAATGATACGATTCAAATCCACTTCAAGGGATCGGCAGGGCAGAGCTTCGGCGCTTTTTTGGCTCACGGCATCAGCCTCACCCTGGAAGGCGAGGCCAATGATTATGTGGGCAAGGGGCTTTCCGGCGGGCGCATCGTCATTTATCCCCCGCGCGGATGCAAATATGTTCCTGAAGAGAATATGATCGCCGGCAATGTGGTGTTGTACGGTGCCATTAAAGGTGAAGCGTTCTTCAGGGGGCTGGCCGGCGAACGTTTTGCAGTGCGCAACTCGGGCGCCCTGACGGTCGTCGAAGGCGTGGGCGACCACGGCTGCGAGTATATGACCGGCGGCCGGGTGGTGGTTATAGGGCCTACGGGCCGCAATTTCGCCGCGGGCATGTCCGGCGGGATCGCCTATGTCTGGGACCGTGACAAGCTTTTCCACAAAAATTGCAATCTCGGCATGGTCGATCTTTTTCCCGTGACGGAGGAGAATGACGTCAGCTTGTTGAAAGAGATGATAGAAAAGCATTTCAAGTATACCCAGTCCACCGTGGCCCGGGGCATTTTGGATGACTGGAAAACGGCACTGGGCCAATTCGTCAAGGTTTATCCGAGGGATTACCGCCGGGTCTTGGAAGAGGCTATAAGCCTCAAGAATGGGGTCCAACCGGACATAAAGGCAGGAGCAAGCAGGTAAACATGGGCGACATCAAAGGTTTCATGAAATACGACCGACAGGATTACAAGAAGGACGAGGTGTCCCGCCGGATCAAAAGCCATAAGGAATTCACGCATCTTCCATCGGACAAGGATCTGAAGAACCAGGGTGCCCGCTGCATGGATTGCGGCGTGCCCTTCTGCCAATCCGGGTGCCCGATCGGCAATATTATTCCTGACTGGAATGATTTGGTCTACCGCGACCACTGGCAGGAGGCCATGGAGCGGCTGGCCAAGACCAATAATTTTCCTGAATTTACCGGACGCGTTTGTCCGGCCCCTTGCGAGAATGCCTGTGTCCTTGGTATCAACGAACCAGCGGTGACGATCAAAAATATCGAGCTGGCCATCGTTGAGCACGCCTACACGAGCGGCTGGCTCAAACCCCAGAAACCCGCCCACCGCACGGGGATGAAGGTGGCGGTCATCGGTTCAGGCCCCGCGGGCCTGGCCTGCGCGGATGAGCTTAATAAAAATGGACATAAGGTCACGGTCTATGAAAAAAATGAAGTCCTTGGCGGACTTTTAGCCTTAGGCATACCGGATTTCAAATTGGAAAAGCAGGTGATCACCCGCCGCCTTGACCGCATGCGCGCAGAGGGTGTTGTTTTTAAGACCAATGCCCATGTCGGCGTCGATGTCAGCGTCCAGGAATTGCGGGACAAATATGATGCCCTTGTGCTGTGCGGCGGGGCCGAGGCCGGCCGTGAACTGCCGGTGCCTGGACGTGAATTGAAAGGCGTTTATCAGGCCATGTATTATCTGCCCCAACAGAATTTGTTGAACGACAAACTGGCGACCGATCATTTTAAGGCCAGGTCCAGGGAACATATCCTGCAGGTGGCGCCGCCTTCCGGAGAAGATATCAGCGCTAAAGGCAAACGCGTGATCGTCCTGGGCGGGGGAGATACGGGATCGGATTGCGTGGGAACGTCCATCCGTCAAGGCGCCCTCAGTGTTCAGCAGCTGGAATTGCTGCCACAACCTCCGGTCAAACGCGCGGCCGAAAATCCCTGGCCGAACTGGGCGTTTGTTTTACGCACCTCCAGTTCACATGAAGAAGGGTGTACACGCGATTACAATATCCTGACCAAGCGTTTGAGCGGAGAGAACGGCCAACTGAAGAAATTGCATGCGGTGCGCCTTAATTGGAGCAAAGACCCTGCCACAGGGCAGATGAAAATGGCTGAGATCCCCGGAACGGAATTCGAAATGGATTGCGATCTGTTGCTGTTGGCATTAGGCTTCACAGGTCCGGTTAAAAAGGGTATGATTGAGCAGTTGGGTGTGGCCCTGGATGCCCGCGGCAACGTGGCGGCCGGTGCCGACAAAATGACTTCGGTGCCGGGGGTATTCACCGCCGGGGACATGACCCGCGGCCAGTCCTTGGTCGTATGGGCCATCCATGAAGGCCGTGCTGCGGCCCAAGGGGTGCACCGGTATTTGAGCCAATTAAGCGTCAAAAAATAGATACAAAATTAAAGAAAGGGATTTTATGAAAAAACCCGTACTTCTCCTGATCATTTTACTGGCCCTGGCCGGTTGCCAAAAACCGCAAGAGCAGCAGCCCTCTCTGGACCAGCGCAAAGACATCGGTCATAAATTGATCGTCAAAAGCTTGCAGGATCTGCAAAACAAGGACCTTAAGGGCTCCATTGTTGATCTGGAAACCTCCATTAAGGTCAATCCTTCGGAGCCGGAGGCGTATTTGCTGTTGGGCCAGATCCTTTTGAAGGTGCAGCAATACGACCAGGCCGCACAATTTTTGGACATGACTGCCAAGGCCTTTCCGGATAATGGGACCGTTTTTTATATGCTCAGCATCGCCAATAAAATGGCAGGCAAGAAATTGCCCGCCGTACTGGCGGCCCGCCGCAGCGTTGAGATCTTCCAGGCCCAACAGGACAGGGACAATATGCTTAAAAGCGCGGCATTGCTGCATGACCTGATCGGTATGCCGGAAAACCCGGCAGCAGCGGCTTCAGCAAAAACCGTTCCTGCATCCGAAAAATCCGGCACAGGAACCAAGGACTGATAAGCGCGCATAATTTTTATAGAATTTTTATAAAAAGCCCTTTCTGCAATTTTCATTCCGTCGGTGTTTTATTCGGAAAACGCTTTCCCATTTTCCTCATTCCCCCCTTATTTTCCTTAACTTATATTACATACTTTAATTAAGTGGATTTACGGCAGGCCCCTTATTTAAGAAGAAAGATGACTTGGGATGATAAAGGCCAATAAAACGCCCCTTGTTTGGTTGGTAATCTTGGCATTCTCGGTCAATACCTTGATCACCGGACCGGTCTTTGCCGACGTTCCTTTTTTACCTGCCCCGGGCAGGCTGGTTCCCTTAACACCTTCGTTTTCCCCACCGATCATTCTTGGCCTGAAGGTATTCAAAAACAACCCGTTCAAGTTTGAGTTTGTCATGTCCGAGGGGGACCGGGCGCCCGGCCCTGACTCGGTGGCCCGCAGGGCCTTTCTTAAAGCTGAGGGCGACAAGCTGGTCAAATATTTTCTGGCCTCCCTGACCATTCCGCAGAAAGACATGTGGGTCAACCTCTCACCCTATGAGCATGACCGCATCATTGCACCTGAGTTCGGTATCACCGAAATGGGCAAACAAATGCTGGCTCAGGATTATCTGCTCAAGCAGGTCACCGCGTCCGTCATGTACCCCAACGGGGCCGTAGGCCGGGAATTTTGGGGCAAGATTTACCGGGAAGCCTATAAACGCTTTGGCACCACCAATATTCCGGTCAGCACTTTTAATAAGGTGTGGATTTTGCCGGATAAGGCCGAGGTTTACGAGAACCAGGTTGATAACACGGCAGTGATCATCAAGAGCAGTTTAAAGGTAATGCTGGAGGAGGATTATCTGGCCCTGCGCAAATCGTCCCTGCCCGGGGAAGTCCATAAAGATTCCAGCGCCGACCGGCAGCTGTCCAATGAACTTATCCGCCAGATCATCCTGCCTTTGATCGAGAAGGAAGTCAATACGGGGAAGAATTTTGCCGGCTTGCGGCAGGTCTATAATTCCCTGATCCTGGCTTTTTGGTATAAGAACAAATTAAAAGAGAGTTTGATCAGTAAAGGATATGTCAACCGCAAGAAAATACACGGGGTGGAGGTCAAGGACAAGAACATTGATGAGGAAATTTACCGGCAATATTTGAAATCCTATAAAAAGGGGGTTTACAATTTCATCAAGGAAGAAGTCGACCCTTCCACCCAGGAGACCATTCCGCGTAAATATTTCTCCGGCGGTATCGTCTGGGACAATCTCGGCCGCCAAATGAGCACGGTCTTTGGCAGGGATTCCGCCCAGGCGGCGTCCCTGATCTTGAAATCAGCCAAGACCTTTGAGCTGACCGTCGGCTTGGAAGAAATCCAGCATGCTTCGAGTGGCAATCCGCTTTATTTGGACCTGAACAGCATCACCAGCTCCAAGCCCCTCTTTTCGGCCCAAGATATTACAAGGCTTAATGAGGCCATTACCGATACTCGGAATTTTTTGGAGCCGGAGCCGGTGGAAGATGCCGCCATGCTGGGCACAACCACCCGACGCTGGGCTGCCGCGCTGGTCGGGCTCGCCCTGCTGGCTGGGGCCAATACGGTTTACGCCAAAGGGGCATACGACCCCATGCCGCAACAACCGGCTGCAACAAACGGGCTTTCAGCAACCTCTGCTCCTTCTACAGCTCCTTCAACGGCGGCCGACTTAAATCATTTATTGAGCAATACGGTTACGAATGCGGTGAATCCGTTACAAATGCCTGGACCTCAGGCGCTGACGAATACCACGGCAAACGCAAACCCGACCAACCAGATGAGTGCGAATGACCGAGATAAATTCGCCTTAGACCTTCGAAACGACCAAAACTGGACAAAGCTGCAGGATACGCTTTTATCACCGGATGCACCGTATTTTGTTATTGTAAATACATCTAAGACCAACACGTACAGCATCATCCGTTCCTTTGATAAATGGCTGGGTGACGGTTCTGGCCATGACCCCCAATCCTATATCGATTTTGTCTATGGCAGCGGCTCGTCACCTGATAATCAACCGAATGTTACTTTTAAGATCCGCGTACCCCCACCGGCCAGTCAGGGTAAGGTCGATATTTCAACCATCGATTCCTGGACACAAATCGTCAATCCGGATCAGATCAAGCAAATCCAGTTGGACCGAAAGACGATCTATGTACAGGTCTTTTGGAAGGACAAGGATGGCCATGCCCAAAGCGGAGTCGTTTATGCCGGCCCCAAGGCGGCGCTGACCGTCCAACATATGATGAATGATGCTCAGCTGGACAATGATTTGACACAAAAAATTTTAAAGATCACCAGCATCCCTGATTATGAAGAGCAGATCAATACCATCCTGAAAACCAGCGGGCTCCCCGAGGCAGGGACTAATGATGTTTCGAAGGAGGGGGGAATCATCGTCGGAGCCTATGTCCAAAGAGACCAATTTGGTTCCATTACTAGTGTTACCGGTTGGATACATGCCAGGGACATCGATACTCAAATCGTCAAAGGAACCGACGATAAACCACACTTGGTCCTTTATAACAACGGCAAGGATCCGCAGATCCTCAAATACTGGCCCTATGGGCAGGACATTGATGTTTTCAGTGTACTGACGCCGGCAGAATTAAATATGCTGCACGACCCCCAAACGGCCGATCTGGCTTTGAATAAGTATTTATACAATCTCGGCGGCAGTCCTTTGGAAAGAGGCGGTATTGTTTTCGGGAAGAATAAGTATATCAAGAAAATGATGGAAGTTGAGGCACAAAAGGCCATTGCCGAACATGACAAGCAGGCCACCAAGGAATATCTGCATTATTTGAAGGTCAGCGAAAAGGCCGATTTGTTATTTTCCGCGGCCAGCGGGGGACTCTCCGCCGTTGGGATCAATGCACCTGTGAATGCCGTAGGGGACATCTTAGTTGATATGAAATACCAGCCGGAGAAAATAGGCCAATATGTCCCAACCGCAGAAGAATTGCAGCAGTTATTCAATGAATATAATGCACAACAACCGAAGGAAGATCAGGTTGTACTGAAAAACGGCAGATTTGAAACCGTCAAAGGCTTTTATACCCAACGGGATATTGAATTACTCGATGGCTGGCTGGTCAAAAGAAATAAGGAGAAGACGGCTGCCTTCATTCTCCAACAGGTTTCCAGGATGGCGGTCATTGCCAGCTATTATACGCCTACGAAGACGAAATCCAGCGGTGCCTACCGATTTCAAGTGCCTGAAAATGATGCCCTCTATCATTTCTTGGCGCAGGATGTCGGCTCCTTCCTGGGTGAGTTTAATGTGGCGGGACTTTATAATACGGTGAGCAGTCATGGGTTGCAGTACGTTTCGCTGGGGAATCTTCTTAACAAAGGTTCCTTCTTAAACAAACTTACAAGCGTTCTCGGCGTGACCATTAACGGCCAGTCCCTGATCAATGAAATCACCGGACGCAAGGTATTCGAGCTGGCTCCCTCAAAAACAAGGATTAATTTTTACGTGCTGGGTTTTCCTATTTCTCATTTTTTTGAAGAGGATTTGGTGGCCAATATCGATAAGATCCTCAATGACAGAGACTCCTATGCCTTTATCGTCAAAGACGGCCATTTCAGAAGCGTTGCGGTGGCTTTCACCAAGGATCAATTCCAGGCTTTATATAAGTCCGCCGTGCCCATTGGGAAGATCAGCAATATTTCTCCGGTTGATGGCCGTCCCATGTCCGTGCCGGTTTATGAAGTTGAGACGATCAGCCCCAGCGGTGAGCATATTCATCAGACCATGGTTTTTACGTTAAAGGCGCTTGAGCAGGCCGGGTTGGATGTCCGCCGGGATTTGGAGCGGTATGATAATTTTACCAAAATGCTGAATGAAGGCGGCGCCGTCTTCCATTACGGTTCCGACGGCGGGACCCTGTCCCAAAACATCTATACGGGATTATTCAAATCTTTCAGCCAACAAGGCATGGATGATTTTCCCAGCGCCTATACCTTTGACCAGGCAGGCGCAGATCGTTTCTTTATTGAAATGGGGAATTTTCAGTCGGCTAAATGGAATTTGGATTTCTTTTTTGATGTCATGAAGGCGCAGCTGAAGTTGAGCGGCCAATTTCAGGGCTTAAGCAAATCATATAATGCTTATAATGGGGCTGATGCTTCCGACCAGCCGGATATCGGGGGAACGTCCATGATGGCCCAAACCATCATGGCTTATGAAAAGTCAACCGGGGATAAGAAATACCATCTACTGCTGACAGAGTCCATCAAATGGCTCCTGAAAGTCCAGAAAGAAAATGGCGGCAAAGCCTTGCCTGACACCCCCGGCGGGCATCTTTTTAATCCTGAACCCAATGCCATTGCTTTCGCGGCCTTGCATAATTTTGGGACTATTTATAACGACAAGGACGCTTTGCTTGCCGCCGATCAGATCCGGCAATGGGCGGCTGGTTTGTGGGACAAAGAAAATTTTCTTATCAAATCTCCCAACGGCAATTATCCGGCGGACAACAACACGCGTTGGTTGCAGGCCCTGGGGCCTAAGGCCTTCATGGAGACCTTCCTTGATAATGATCCGGTGAAGCTGGGCAAATTCTTGCGGGCCATGGAGAAGACCTTCGGCGTTACCGTCATCAACTATCATACCGGGCAAACGGTTCACCTGCTTGACCTGGCTGACCAGCAAAAGGCCGACGGACGCCTGACCAACGATCAGCATACACCCAATCACAGGATAGGATTCCCGGAAGTCACCGCTGAGTTTCTTCAAGGGCTCATTGACTCCCGGCCCTATTTAACGCGTGAGGATGCCGCCTTTGCGGATCAGTTGATCGCCAAGTACAGCGGGCAATTACAAGCCATGACAGACAGGAACGGGAATCTGCCTCAAGCGACCGATAAAGGCAAAGACAGCGGCTACAACGGCTTGACCATTCTGGGCAATCACAGCCTAGCTTCCGGTGTGCAGTATCAATTCATGGTTTTGGGGCTTGATCCTCTTCATTTGGACGGTCCCCGGGGCAACGCCCTTGGGCTGAAACCTGACAAGATCGAGATCCCGCCGGTCCTGAGTTTTAACACTTTAAATCAGGGAGCCGTCATCAAGCCCGGGGAAACGAATTATTTACAAATGAGCCGGTATTTTAATCAGCTTATCATTGATGAGCATGCGCATCACAACCGCAATCTTATTTATCATGATCCTATTAACAATTTGCACTTTGTTTATATCAATACCGCAGACCATATAGTTGATGCCAGGTTGATCCCCTCACCCAAAGAAATCCAGAAGCAGGTGGTTTTGGCCGGTGAAGATGCACAGATGACCGCTTTGAAGAGTCAGGCCCTTAACGGGCAGGGGGCTTTCCCGCATGGCGGTGTCATCTTCCAGACACCAGACGGGAAACGTTTAGGAATGCTTAGAGGCGTGGAAGGCCAGAGTGATGCTGTCGAGGATGTGCTTAGCGCCGTTGGCCAGCTCCCCGTTCAGGAGCAATCTTTCATCAATTACAAAGGTTTCAGTAATTTTATGCTTCATAATTACAAGGTTGACGGGGTCCATCAGGATGTTATGGTAACGGTTGTTTTTCCGCTTCATAAATCCATTGTACATGATGTGAAGGATGATCATAACGTGATAACGACCAGTATTTATGAAGGCGGCCGTTTGCGTTTTATCATCAATGACAACACCACAACCGTAATGAATTATGACGACGCCACAGGAGTTGAGAGCACCACCACAAGTTATCATAATTTTGCCGGCGGCAGGGAGGCCATGGTTAAGATGTTGTCAGACTCCTCAAAGCCGCTGGCAGAGCGGCAAGCTCTATTTAACGGCCAGCATCCCTCGAATAAAACCACGACGGTTTGGGCCGGTTACATCGATCCCACCCTGTCCATGGACCGGGTAGATCCTAACGAGGTTTGGATCATCAAGCGATCGACCAACCTCGATACGGGACATGTGACGACCCAGGGCTATGGCTTGTTTACCCGTCCTGTCTGGGAAGCGGACCAGTTTACGGTGACGGAAAATCATTTTGACCAGTCCGGCAGCTTTACCCATGCCGAACAGTTTCAAAATACAGGCACATTGCAAACCCCTCAAAAAGGCCAAGAGCTTTTTGAGATAAAGGTGCTTGATCCAAATGAGATCAAAGGCTTACCGCAGCAGTTCACAGAAAAGCAGCAACAAGCCCATCAAAGCCTCGTTTATAAAAAGGACGTCATCCACGGCACAGAGTCATTGATGGTCATGGATAACGAAAACTACGGCCGTTATACCGCCAAATATACGGCGGATCAATTTACCAATCCTGAAGGCCAGACCTCAAAATTAAGCACGGTCTTAATTCCTGAATACCGCCCCGATTTTATGGGAGGGCAGGTGCCGTATGTGACACGCGAGTACAGCGGTGCCGGCAAACTAATGAAGGAAAGCCTGACCATTTCCATTGATGCCGTCACCCAGGTGACAACCGTTCAAGAGAAGAACATGCGCACCGGTGAGGTGATTGAGAAGAATATTGAGCCTCTTTTCGGTAATTCGCTGACGGAATCCAAGATGGATTCTTTGGGCCGACAAGAGATTGTGAGCAATGTTTACAGCAACGACTACTTGCACGTCTCTTCCACCACGGTCATAGGCGGAACCTTGGCTGTCGAGACCAAGGGCACCTATAATCAAGCCGCTCAGCAATGGACCCTGGAACAAACCCGCTGGAATTACAGCAGGAATGCTCAACAGGAAAAAGTCCCTGTCAAATATGAGACAGTTCGCAGCGTCTTAAGTGCCGGCGGGCATTTGATCTATGAAGATACCATGTTTCCCCAAAATGTTTATGAAATAAACGGGCATACGTACACCGAAAACGACCGCAGGTTTATCCCGGAATACGACGTAAACGGTAATATCAGCCGCAGTACGGAAGGAATCATTGCCAATGGAGTTTTTACTCCCAAAGAGATTATGGAATACAGCGATTACGGTGATTTCTTTGCGGCGCGGCAATCGTTCACCAAGCGCATCATCAATGGTAAGGAAATCATCTATTCGACCTCCCGGCTGCTGACAACGCCGGCGGAATATCAAAAAAGCGGCAAATTACGTTTCGAGGTCACGAGCAAGGTCTATGACAAGGCCGATGATCCTGCCACATGGATTGAGACGACTGACAGGGACGGGCATTTGGTCGAGAAATCCCTGCAGGTTTATGACGGCCAAAATCTGGTCGGTGAACAGGTCACGAGTTTCAGTAATTTCAATGTCCAGAATATTCCTGCTCAATCCACCACCTTTATCCGCCAGGGCGCTGCGAATGAGGTGCTTTCCACATCTATCGATAAGACTTCCCTTGAGGAGGCCAGGCTTGGCCTGGAGAGAACAGAGATCACCAATCAATTCAACGGCCTGGTCCGCCAGGAATTAAGAGACCGGCGCGGCCGGGTCATCGAAAACGACATTGAAGGCGTCGATCCGGTGACCGGACGGCAGGAGGTCCAGCGAAAGACTGTTTTTTATAATTTTAACGAGTTCGATATTGCGGTTGATTCCGTTACAAAGTCCTTGCTGGAAGGGACCTTCACGCCGTACACGACATCCAAACTTTTGTCGGACTACAACGATATCCTGACCAATCACAGCATCCGTTTTCATGTGCATAATGATTTCTTAAGCAGCACGGCTAACAGCGTGGACTGGCAGGAAGTCAAGGACTATCACGGACACGTCATCGAATTGGACAAGGGGCATATGAATCCCAACGGCCAATTTGAGGCAACTCGCAAAATCACGTCAACCTATCAAGGGATCCCGGGTCTGATCGATGTGGCCAACAGCACCAGGACAGTCATGGTCATTGACGGCAAACCCGGGTTGCTGACCGATCAGAGCCATTTGATCACGGCGCATGGGGTGACCATTGACGCGCATAATATCAACACCATTCCGGCCCAGGATATTTTTAACGGGGTGCACAAGGTCCGTTACCAAGGCATCAGCTATTTTACCGAATTGGAGGGTATGACGTCAACGGACCGCGATTATCAGGAGATAAGAAACAGCCTCGGTAATGTGGAGGTTACCCTGTTCGGAACAGTTGACCCGCAGGGCCATTTTAACAAGAACCGCAGCTTATACCGTGTTTATGGGACGACGGAAAATAATTTCAGCAACTTTGATATTGCAAAAGCCACTGTGACGACAGTGGGTGATAAAGGGCATGAAGAAGTGGTTTCTTATTCCAACAACACCCACATCACGGACGATGACCGGTACCTAATTTATAAGACTAAAAAGGGGCTAGGGGCGCAAGGACTTGTCCTGACCAATGACGTGTTCGCTAATCTTGGCGCCATCACCGCCCAGGTCTCAGGACCGGAACACCAGTTGGATTTGACCCATCTGACAGAGACCATCAGCCAGGTCAAGGATTCCGAAGGAAGGGTTATATTTACCTTTTCAGGTTTTCCTTCCCTTAATATCAACGGATTCGGAACTGGCAATCCCGTCTTTGTGACGGTCAACCAGTACCAGGAAAACAGGATCAGCCAGCCGGTGGCAGCCCACAGCCAGACTTATTTTTGGAAGAAAGCCATGGGGGATTATGACCCCACGGATAATTTCAATCAATTGAAGAACTATATTCATAACAACCATCCGACGGTGATTGCCTCGCTCGACAACCTTATGTTTGACAAAGGCGTTGCCACCTATAAAACCGATGATATGAGGGAAGTCGGCTTGCGCACCGTGTCCATGCGTCTGGACGGGACCATGTACCGTAATTCTTATCAAGGCTCCGGTGTGGACGGCCCGGCCTTGTTTAATTTGTATTTTGACGAGCATGAATTACCCAGTTACGGCATGGAAATAGGCCCGAGCGGGATCGAAAAACCGTTCTCTATCTATAGACCGACCTTGTTTAACTACGGCACCAATCTTGTACCGTATGTCTTGATCGATGAATTCCGTTCCCCGGAAAAAGGCGCTAATAATGAATTTGATTTTCAAAATCAGAAACCTCACGCTTCCATCCTGATGCATAACGGTACCATCCAGTTGGTACGCACAGGCTCAGCCGTGCGCACAACGCCGTTCTCTTCCATGTTCAGTTTGGGTGATTTGGAAAGGAACGGCGTATTCGGCAAGGCAGTGCGCCTTATTCATGAAACCGACCCTGAGAAAATTATGGACGCTGGCCATCAACAAGCCCAAAGCGGAACAGCCCAGAGCTATGTTTCTTCGTCAGCTAAGAAAATAACCTTTGAGCAAGAAACCTGGGGACAGAAGGCGGCATGGCTGGGACAACAGGCAGGCTTTTTGTTAGGGTCATTAGGATTCATGTACGCCGTTGTGCTGGCTGCCCGTATCTTCGGTTTTTCAACCAGCTCGCTTCGTTCATTACGGAAAAAAGACATCAATTCCGCCTCCCAGCAAAACTTCGAAGATCTTGGCTTCACCAAAGAGCAAAGCCAAATTATTCTGGACGAACGTTTCAGGAACGGCGCATTTTTAAGCCATCAGGATTTCAAAGACCGCCTGGGGGTAAAATTAAGCAGTGCCCACAAGCTTTCCGAGAAATGGCTGCCCAAAATGATTGCCAAGGCCCGCTTCTGGCTTGCCATGCAAGAGGTCTCATGGGCCAATGGAGAGGTGCCAGCGGAAAAAAGATTCAATACTCAAGACAGCCTGAGGCTGGCTGCCGCAGCCGATGACTCCGTCGTTGATTTCATGGCTGAACTTAAAGGCCTGTACGGTCTTAAGCCCGAACAGCAGGCGTCTTATGAAAGCGCCCTAAGGATGTTTGGGAAATACCTCAAGGCCGAACAATTGCGCGATATTGTCAATACACCGCATTTCCGGTCTCTGGTCGATCATTACAGCAAACAGCGCGCAGCGGAAGTCATCTTGAAATTGATGTTTGAGAAGATCCGCGACAATCAGGATTATAAGAATGCCGTCAGGCAGCGCGTTGACGATATTATCAGCAGCACAGGGATGGGCCGTGAATTCCCTGACCAGATTTTTGCCCTTAAGGACACCTTCCTTAAGAATATCGAGAATGCGCGGCTGCTTCCGGAAGGCCTGCGTTTCCATGATTTCGATATCAGCACGGATTTGCTGGCTTATTCCTGGGATGACTTGCGCAAAGGCCCGGACATGGAGCGTCAGGTAAGAAGCGACCTTGTGTCCATCGAGAAATTGTTTGTCTTCCAGGTGATCTTCCAAAGGGCCCTCTTCGGCCTGGCAGGCCAGGGCAGGGCGGAAGAATATTTATGGGCCAAGTATGTTTGGCCTTCCATAAACAAGCGTCAAGCCCTGAACGACCCTGATATTCTCCAGAAGATCAAAGCCTTCAAACAGGTCTTTCATGCCTTGCTGCTGGATGAAGTCAATAAACGCCTGGAAGGCAACCGCGATCCCAAAGGCAAGGTGCTTTATTTTCAGAATATCGTTAATGAAGAGGTGTATAACGATGCCTTCCGTTATTTGTTAGGCCAGAAAGATCCCACCCTGGCTGATGCGGGTTGGACTCTGTCCGATGATGTCAAAAAGAAGACAGCGCCTATTAGAGAAAAATTGGAAAAGGCCCTGGCCGACATTAATGAGGTCATCGAACTGCCTTCAGAACAAAGGGCTGAAGAAGTCAAAACGAAAGCGGAAAAGATTAAGCCCCTGGTCCTTGCCTATGTCGGCGCGGTTGATCAACAGATCGGTATGCCGGTGCTCAAAGGACGCCTGTCTTATTGGCAGCTGACCGTCAACCCCTTGCTTAAGATACTGGGTAATAAAAAGATGCGCCAGCGGATTTTTTCCAAAGGCGGCCCCTACAACCAAAGCGCGCATGACCTGGTGCGGCGCCTCAATCATTATATTATTTTTGGATCGGTTGCCGTGATGTTTGCCGGCCTGACCCTTAACCTGTTCAGCGTCTTTCCCTTCATGGTCCCGCCGAGCTTTATTATGGCACCATGGTCCCCTTTGTTGGCAGGCGCGGCCGCCACAGTCACCTCCTTTGTCGGTTCATGGCTGGTCAAAAAAAGATTGATCAGTTCCTTAAATAAGAAATTAAAGAACGTGAACGAAGAACAAAATAAGGGGAAGAATAAAGAACAGCAGGAAAAGGTCATTAAATCGTTCGGCTCCAAGGTAAAGTATCTATACCTTGCTCAAGCCGGTCTTGTCTTAGGCTCCTTGCTGTTGATGCCCACGCTGGCACCGGCGCTGACGGCGTGGCTGGGCATTGCTCCTCAAATGTTACCGGTAGCTCCCTTCATTCGTTTTGCCATCCATCTGATACCGGTCATGATCTTCATCGATACCTGGCGGTTGTCCTTCTATGCCATGAACCATCTGGTTTCAGCCATGGCCTTGCAGCAATATTATGCCACCAATAATGTTTACGAAATCAACAATAAGTCCAGGACAGACAAAATAACCGGACGTTTAATGGCCCTTTTTAAAGATACCGCTCCGGCACTGGGGACTGTTTATAAAACGCGCGGCCAGGAACGCCTGGCCTCCTTTGTCAATGTGGTGGATGAAATGACCAGCGAAAAGGACAATTATTTCTTCGCAAAAAATATCGATAAGCAAGGGAAATCTTCTTTGACCGCTAAGCTTTCTCAACTGGCAGGGGAACTGGTGGATGCTCAAGGCAAGCCTGATGCAGACAAGATAAGAGATCTGCAGGAAGAAATCGAAACATTTGTGGAAAAAGTAGCAATACCTATCAATGTGGAAGGGAAAACAGCTGCCAAATCAGAGAAGCTTGGGCTGCAGAAGCTGGTTGATTTTGTTAATCATAACTACCGCCTGGATAAGGGGGCGAATCCTTCAACCTGGGGCCATGTGATTCCCACGACCGTGGCCATTATCGGCTACAGTGAAGACTGGTACTTTACCAACGGCGAGCTGCTGGATATCAACCGCGGAACGTTCGAAGAGTCGACGATCATTGGAAAATTTGAAAACAGTACGACTGGCCATGACGTCCTGGATAAATTGCTTAAGCACGGCATTCTGCTTCAAGAAGGCTTAATGTCCAGGAAGGAAGAATTTAAGCGTAAGGTGCGCGTCAACGTGGATTTAAGCGACAAGGAGATCAAACAAATAGCATTGAATGCGGGCATAGATGAAAGCGATTTTAATAAAATCGCGCCTCTCCTGAAGGAATGGCGCGACGCCCAGAATGAAGCACAAGAATTTACCCATCGCCTGGGCATGCTGGCCAAATATAAAACAGAATTGTTCTTGCTCATGGTCAACCGCTTGACCAAGCCAGACTCCCTTGAACGCACAGAGCTTTTGAAAATGATCGATGATCCGACCCATGTCCCTGAAGGCATCCTGGACTGGGAGATCTGGCCGCAGATACAGGAATGGGCCAACCTGCAGTTGCCAACGGGCTATGCCAATGCAGTGACCCAAAAACGTACCCTGATGCGTTTATATACGCATTATGCCAGAATATTCGGCGTAGCTAATCCCGAGGCCGCTGCTGAAGAGAAGATCCGTGTCATTGACCGCAATCTTATGGCCATGGATGCTTTGAATAAGGTGCTGATTCACGCCGTTGCCAAGACCACCTTTATTAAAGAATTCACGCAAGGGGAGCAGATTTTTAATTGGTTGATGGGAAAAGGGTATTTTTATAATGAAGGCAAGAAACAAAATCCGCCCGTGCCTCCGGTTGATGGTCTTCCCAAACCATTGACAGCAGATTCTAAGAAAAAATTAAAGGAGCAATTCCCCGGGGACTATGAACGTATTGTTCCCATCCTGGAAGAAGCCGGCAGGGGCAGATTAAGAGAGATGCTGGATGTTTTGATTGAAACAGGGTATCAAGATACTTATAAAGTTTATCCGGATGGGACAAGCAGAGGTGTAAAGGATCCCTATAAGCTTATTAAGGACAATCAAGACAGGATCATGGGGGGGATTGATAAAATTAGATACGATATCGATATGTTGACAAAGTTGATGGATTCCATCAAGTATGACCGGCTGTTCCCGGCCAGGTTAAAAGGCGGAGGGGTAGACACCGCCGATTTATTAACGGGAGAAAATTACCATGGCGCGAAATGGAACCAGAAAACAGCTATCCTGCCTTTCCTGGTGGGACCGGTTATCCTTAACCTTGATGCCGACCACCGTGCCAATTATGTGGATTACGAATCCCTTCCCAACCATTTGCTGGATTACAATTATTGGCCCGGCCTGGCTGTTTCAACGCCCATCGTCAAGCACACCTTGACCAAGGGCTTGGGTGTTTTCGGGAACATCCTGCCGGTCTCGGAGAATGCATTTTATTATCATGCCCAGCAGGCCAAGGAACTTTTCGGCGGCTTGACCGCGACGGGAAAGCTCTTCGAAAGGGTCTCAGCCCTCCGGCATTCCGAGGGAGTTACGGATTCTTATGTCGCCGAGGATGCGTTGTCGGCAATCAATTACCGGCGGTTCGGTTATGTCACCGGCCGCGCAGGCGCAGTAAAGGTGGAAAAGGGCTGGCCGTTCTCTTTCGCCGCGGCATCAACCCCGACGAGGAAGTGGTCTTATGACTCGGTGGAATCCGTCAGCGGCAGGACCGCCATGAAGGTGTACATGTCTCCGCTGGTTGACTGGCCATTCCTGGTCAACAATTTCTGGCTGGACGGTTTTGGGTTTTATTTCAAGAAACCGGGGATCGTCCGCTATCTGCGCTGGCTGGTGGCGTTCTACCTGGTCATGGATTGGAACCTTTTTTCCAACATTCCCCTCTCCATGTGGGTCGGCAGCATGATGCTTTCCCAGTCCATCAGCCAGGGCTTGTTTTTTTATAAGATATTCGACGAATCGCGGGGCTATGTAAAAGGCACGCTCAGCGCTTTGGGCAGCATTGCGGCCAGGATGTACAGTTATTTTGTGCATCAGGTCTTTGTTTTTGAGGAAACGGTGGGCAAACTTGCGCCCAACCGTTTGGGTAAATTCCTTTCAACGGCCTCCAAAGGGTCCAACCAGACCCGCATACAGAACAAGGACCTGATGTATGTGCGCAGCAATTATGCCATCAAATCAGCCTCTGTTATGGCGGGGGTGACCTTGACCTTGATAGGTTTGTCCCTCAAAAAGTCCGGTTTATGGGCTCTTACCCTGGGCATGGGTTTTGCCGGGGTGGCTGCACCGTTTTTGTTAAATCCGGTGCGGATCAGGAAACGTGTAAAAGATAATTTCAGCAATGGGAAGGATATTGGAGGCGCTTTTGTCTGGGGCCTGACGGACAATGTGGAAATGCTGATGTATTATCTCAGCGGGTTATTGGCGCGCGTAGGGATAAAATCTTTTCGTTCAACAGAAGATGACCTGCAGATCAAGGTCTTAGACATGGTCCAGGCCAGAGTATCTCAGCCGTTGGACAAAATCCCTACCGGAAAATGGGGAACGACCTTTAAGGAAGCCTTTGGTCAGCAGGCCGAAGCCGCGGCTGAATTGGCCGAATACATATATTTATTCCATCAAAAGCCCAGCCATTATCGCAGCATGTATGGCCGTTCCGTCCTGCCTGCCGTTAACGGACTGTTAAAGATCCTGGCCAATAATCCCGGAAAAGAAGGAACGGATTATTCAAAGAAAATATTAGGGGATGAATTGGGGGCCTATAAGGAAGCCTTGGGGGTCCGCTTTAAGGAAGTTAAACAATATTTGGAGGTTTTTAAGCATGCCAAGGGGTATGAAAAAATGGTCAGAGACGCCGAAAAACAGCTCGCTAAGGCGGATGAAATTTTAAAAAAGACTTCACCGTCAGCAAAGCAGCTGAACCGTGCCGATTGGTTGTTGACCCAGCTTTCCTGGATCCCGATGCGTATTCAGCGTCAACCTGGAACAATATCAAAACTGAGAGACCAATTTTTAAACACCATGATCGGCGTTGATGCCGTCTCTCAATTAGTGGCTTTTGCTTGGCTGCCTCTGCGATTATTCTTGGACAGGATAACAAGGACCCCTAAAACTGTTGAGAATGAAAAGAAGGCCTTGGAAATACCGAAATCCACCGTTGTTCCTTTGGCGCCCAAAGCCGCGGAAGATAAGGCCATGGCAAGTTCTCCCAAACCCGCAGGAGTCAATAGGATTGCCAAGATTACCAATCCCGGCGGTATTGACCTTTCCAAAACAAGGGTCAAAGTCAGTGCCAGGAGTACACCCATTAAAATCAGCTACGATGATCCCGCTTTATTGCGTTTGTTGTTGAATGCCGATGGGCTTGCCCCTATAATTTATAGCGTAAGAACAATGACCCCATCCATGGCTGATCATTTTGTAGGTTTGGACTATTGAGAGGCCGTTTATTAATTTAAATAAGGAAGGAGTCCCATGAAATTGACATTAAAGAAGATATCCATAAAATCGTTTACCGTTATTTTCGCTTCCATCAATGTCATTGCCGGCTTTATTTTAGGGACCATCGTTACCATCGTCTCCCTTGTGTCGCCGCCTGAACAGGGGGCAAGCCAGGCTGGTGTCTGGGCCATCCTTCTTTTCCCTATCTTCAACGGTCTTTTGGGTTTGGCCACGAGTGCCTTTTTGGCCGGGCTTTATAACCTGCTGGCCGGCTGGATAGGTGGTGTGGAAATGGAATACGAGGCCAAAGAGACTCCTTCGACGCAGGAACAAGTTAAATAAAATCAGTGAATCTGACTCCTAAATATCCGCAGGATAAAATGGTGCCTTTAAATCGATGTTTGCCGGGTGTTCTTTTCCTGTTTGTCTTCAGCGCGGCGCCGGCCCATGCCATGATGATCATGAAGGTCCAGCAGATGAAGGCCATGAGGGAGCGTCAAGCCCAGCAGGCCCGGTACCAGCAGTACCAGGAATATCAGCAGGGTATGTCCCAAGGTCAGCAGCAGGCCCAGGCCATGAATGCCGAGCAGGCCTATCAACAGCAGATCGATAACCGCAATCAGGCCATAGCCCAGGCCATTATCGGTGCACACAACAAAGTCGTTTCAGAGCCAAGCCCGCCGGTAAGATACGCCCAGGCCCAGCAGGCACCTGCTTACGCGCCCGGGCCGACGCCTTCACCGGCCGTCTCCGGCGAAGCAGCGGGGCCTCAAGAGACCGTCGATCTGGCCGAGGTGTGGAAAAAGCTTGATCAGAGATCGACCATATGGACCGCCATCCTCGACGATAACGCCAAGCTTCTGACGGTTTCGGAATACATCGGCCGTTTCCAGAAAGAAGGCGTCAAGATCAGCGCGCCCCCGGAACACTACGTGAAGCTGTTGGACCAGTTGGCCCAGCAAAACCCCCAAATGTTGGACAAGCCTTTCGGCGAGTTGATCCAGATCCTGGCCATCATTGATTATGATTTCGATAACGGGATGGACAAGGACGCCCTGGCCAAGGCGGTGCTGGGGCCCCAGGGTTATGAACAGAACAAGAAACGATTCGCCCAGGCCCAACAGTCTTCATGAAAAAATACATCCTATCGATTGATCAGGGAACGACCGGCTCCAGGGCCTTTGTTTTTGATGCCCGGGGCCGTGTCCTGCAAAGCGCCTACCAGGAGTTCAGGCAATATTATCCCAAACCCGGCTGGGTGGAGCACGATGCCTTGGAGATCTGGCACAGCGTTGAGGCTGTCATCCGGCGGGCGGTAGCCAAGGCACGCATTGATCCCAGGGCCGTTGCCGCCATCGGCATCACCAATCAGCGGGAGACCACCGTTCTTTGGGACCGCCGTTCCTCCGAGCCTTGTTACCAGGCCATTGTCTGGCAGTGCCGGCGCACGGCCGAAGCCTGTGCCCGGCTTAAGAAGCAGGAGTCCTTGATCCGCCGGACAACAGGACTGGTGGCGGATGCCTATTTTTCCGGCACTAAAATCCAATGGATCCTGGACCATGTGCCTGGTTTGCGGCGTAAGGCCCTGCGCGGCCGGATCGCCTTCGGTACCGTCGACAGCTGGCTTATCTATAAATTGACCAAGGGGGCTGCCCACGTCACGGACCTGACCAATGCCAGCCGGACGCTGATTTTTGACATCAACACCAAGTCCTGGAGCAAGCCCCTGTTAAAACTGATGGACGTTCCGGAACAGATTTTGCCCAAGGTGCTTCCATCATCATCGGTATTTGGATATACCACCCAGGGGGTGGCCGGATTGCCGGCCGGTATTCCCATCGCCGCGGTGATGGGGGACCAGCAGGCGGCGCTATACGGGCAGGGATGCTTTGCGCCGGGCTCCGTCAAGAACACCTACGGCACGGGTTGTTTCATGCTGCTTAATTGCGGTGCCAAGCGCACTTTTTCAAGGAATGGGCTTTTGACGACGCTGGGCTGCGATGCCGTAGGTAAGCCCGTGTATGTGCTGGAAGGGGCGGTATTCATCGCCGGCGCTGTGATCCAGTGGCTGCGGGATGAATTAAAGGTGATCAAAGATTCAGCGTCGAGCGAGAAGGCTGTTGCAGGGCTTGAAGGGACCCAGGGCGTGTATTTGGTGCCGGCCTTTGTGGGATTGGGCGCGCCTTATTGGAATGCCGATGCCCGGGGAATCATCACCGGCCTTACCCGGGGGACAAACACGTCTCACATCATAAGGGCGGCGCTGGAATCCATGGCGTATCAGACCAAGGACGTCTTTGATGTGATGAGCAAGGAATCAGGCCTGCGGATAAAATCGCTGGCCGTGGACGGAGGCGCCTGCCGCAACAATTTCCTCATGCAATTCCAAGCCGATATGCTGAGCGTTCCCCTGATGAGGCCGGCCATGGTCGATTCCACTGCTGCCGGGGCCGCCTATCTGGCCGGGGTCACCATCGGTCTATGGGACCCCAAGCAGGTGCTTAAGATCAAGGCCATCGAACGCACGTTCAAGCCGCGCATGCCTCGCAAAGAAACGGCAGCCAAGTATGCCGGCTGGCAGCATGCGGTGCGGCAAGCCTTAGCATAATACCTGTGTAATCCTTAATTATGATCCGTGATATAGCGCGTCTAACTAAAAACAAATTCGATCTGCTTGTTGTCGGGGGAGGGATCAACGGGGCGGCTGCGGCGCACCTGGCAGCGGCCAGCGGTGCCAGTGTTGCGCTGTTGGAAAAAGGCGACTGGGCCAGCGGCACTTCATCCAAGTCAACCAAGCTTTTACACGGCGGCATCCGTTACCTGGAACATTTCGAATTCGACCTGGTGGCCGAATCCCTTAAGGAGCGCTTTATCCAATGGCAGGCGGCGCCTCATCTGGTCAAGCCCCTGCCCTTCGTGGTCCCCGTCTATAAAGGCGATCCCCGGCCTTTGTGGATGATGCAAGCCGGAGTTCGGCTGTATGACTTCTTAAGCGGCGAACGGCGGATCGGCGATCACCGCTTCCTGTCCGCGGCAGATGTCATGGCTTTGGCGCCGGGCATCAATCCCGACGGGCTCTGCGGCGCGGTTGAATACATGGACGCGCAGATGGACGATGCCAGGATCTGCCTGGAGAATGTCTTGATGGCGGACCTGCGCGGGGCCGTGGCCGCCAATTATGTCGAGGTCGAGAGCTTCATCAAGAATGAGCGCCGCCAGGCCACGGGAGTGCATGCCCGGGATATTTTAAGCGGCGCCCAATTGCAAATTTTTGCTTCCACGATCATCGTGACCGCGGGCCCCTGGACGGATCAAATTACGGCCAAGGATGTGCCCCACGCGGTCCGGCGGCTGCGCCCCACCAAGGGGGTCCACCTGGTTTACCGGGGCGAGATCTCTTCCCATGCTTTTTTGCTGCAGAGCCGGAGGGACCGGCGCATTTTTTTTGTGATCCCCTTTAAAGGCAATACCCTGATCGGCACGACGGACACGGATTTCAATCAAAGTCCGGACAAGGTGGAAGTTCAAGACAGCGACATTCAATATTTGCTGCAGGAGGCCGGCCGGGTTTTTCCCCACATCAGTTTTGACCGCTCCCAAATCATCACCACCTTTGCCGGCATCCGGCCGCTGGTGGCGGACAAAGGCAACCCCTCCCGTATTTCCAGGAAACACGTCATTGAGAAACACGCCTCCGGCATTTATTATGTCATGGGCGGCAAGTACACCACCTACCGGGCCATCGCCCGGGAGGCCGTTTTAAAGGCCATGCCCCAGCTGGCGCCGAAGATACCGTACGGCGGTCAATATGTGCTCTACGGCAGCGGCGGCAACGAAGAACTTAAGATCTTAAGCCAGCGCCTGGAGGTGCCTTTGGAGCTGGCCAAATATTTACAGGGCATCTACGGCAGCCGCTGGGTGGATGTTTGGGAGATGGCGCGGGGCAATCCGGCGCTAAAACAACGGATCTGTTCCTGTTCACAGGCCATCGCCGCCCAGGTTGTTTACAGCCGCCAGGTGGAAATGGCGCAGAACACCGGCGATATTATCGAACGAAGGCTGGGCCTGACCTACCTGGATTGCCCCACCAAGGCCTGCCGGCGGGCCATTGAAGAAATTTTCAAAGCATGAAAGACTTGGGCCCCCTCATCCATAAAGCCATCCGCCGGCGAGACAGGTTGTCATCCGTCACCAATGCCCTGCGTCTGGTCAACGGCCGGGGGGATGGATTGGACGGGTTATTGATCGACCGGTATCACAAGCACCTGCATGTTCAGGTTCTGAATGATCAGTGGCACAAGCAAATCCTTCTCATCCAAGAGGCCCTGACCGCCGCCTTGGCCGTAGATTATCTGGTAGTCAAAATCCGCCGGGGGCTGCATTTTGAGGCCAAGGAACTGATCACGGGCCCATCCCAGACAACGGTCGAGGAGTATGGCGTTAAATTCAAGGTCGATTTAAACGACGGGCTTAATTGCGGTCTTTTTTTGGACATGCGGCACAACCGCCGGCTGGCCGCCGGGTTTGCCGCAGGCAAAAAGATGCTCAACTGTTTTGCCTACACCTGCTCCTTCGGCGTTCATGCCCGCAAGGCCGGGGCCGCTCAGGTCATTAATACGGATATCAGCCGTAAGGTTTTGGAGCGGGGCAAGGACAATTACCGGCTTAACGGCCTGCCGTTTTCCGGCGCAGAATTCTTAAGGGCGGACTCGGTCTCATTTTTACAGAGGGCAATTAAAAAAGGGCAAACCTATGACCTGGTGATCCTTGATCCTCCTTCCTTTGCCCGCCATGAAGGCAAGGTATTTCAGGTCAAGCGTGACCTGCCTAAGGCCGTGGCCTTGAGTGCGGCGGTGCTCGAGCCCGGCGGTGCGCTGCTGGTGACGACCAACTACAGCGATCTGAACCATGCCGGCCTGGAACGCATTCTCTCCCGCGGTCTCAATGGCCGACGGGTGGACGGTATTGAACGGGTGGGGCAGGACGAGGATTTTGTCGGCACCAACAGTTTTAAGGAAAGTTACATGGTGGGGTTATGGGTCAGGTTCCTTTAGAGCGCGCCCTCTCCAAGCTGGGCGTGATGTCCCGCGCCGAGACGAGGCGGATGATCGAAGCCGGCCGCCTGTCGGTCAACGGCAGGGTCATCAAGGACCCGTCATTCTTGGTGATCCCGGAAAAGGTCCGTATCGCCGTCGACAGTAAGCCGGTGGGACGGGCCGAGGCCTGCACCATCATGTTGTATAAGCCCAAAGGCCTGGTCACCACCCGGTCGGACGAAAAGGGCCGAAAGACGGTTTATGAGCTTCTGCCGCCCCGCCTGCAGCACCTCCATCCGGTGGGAAGATTGGACATGGCCACCACCGGTCTTCTGCTGATGACGACCGACACGCAGCTGTCCAATTTTTTGACCGACCCCGGCAACGGCATCCCCCGCGTCTATGCCGTTACGGCAAGGGGCAGGATCAGCGGCAACGATATCCGGCGGATGACCAAGGGCATTCCGGACAAGGGGGAGCTGCTAAAGGCGGCTAAAGCCTCTGTGCGCAAGGCCAGCGGCAAGGAAACTCATCTAATATTGGAATTGAACGAGGGCAAGAACCGGGAGATCCGGCGCATGATCGAAGCTGTCGGTTCTCAAGTGACCAGCCTCAAGCGCATCGCCTTTGGCAAGCTGACCTTGGGCACGCTTGAGCCGGGCGGATTTAGAGAAGTTGCCAAGCGGGACATTTTATCTTAAAATGAACATTGAAGGAAGGAGACATCATGAGCAAAACGATCATTAAAACGGACAAAGCGGCCTTGCCGGTAGGCCCGTACAATCAGGCGGTTGCCGTCGGCAATTTGATCTATACCGCCGGACAGATCCCCTTGGACAAGCAGGGCCATATGGTTGCCGGCGGGGTCAAGGAACAGACCGAACAGGTGATTCAGAACCTTATCGCCGTTTTGGGCCAGGCGGGGTCTTCCTTGGACAAGGTGGTCAAATCCACCGTTTTTTTGAAGGACCTGAATGATTTCGCCGGGATGAATGAAGTGTACGGCAAATATTTCAAAAACGAAACGGCGCCGGCCCGCAGCACCCTGCAGGTGGCCCGCATCCCCAAGGACTCGCTGGTCGAGATAGAGGTAGTGGCCTATATTTGATATGAAATTGCCGGCGGTTTTGTTGACAGGTATTTTTATTTTTGTGCCCCTGTTGCAGGCGCAGCAGCTGCCGGAGGCGGCCAACGCCATGCCAAGCATCTATGATTTCAAGGTCAAGACGATCGACGGCCGCGACGAGAACCTGGGCGATTATAAGGGCAAGGTGCTGTTGATCGTCAACACGGCCAGCCGCTGCGGCTTTACGCCCCAGTATGCGGGGCTCGAAAAATTGTACGAGCGTTATAAAGACCGGGGGTTTGTGGTGCTGGCCTTTCCTTCCAATGATTTCCTGGGCCAGGAGCCGGGAGATGATGCGGCCATTAAGCAATTTTGTGCGTTGAAATACAAAACCACCTTCCCGCTGTTTTCCAAAATAAGCGTCAAGGGACCGCATATCGCCCCGCTCTACCGCTATTTGACCACGGCTTCCGGTTTTAACGGGGGCATCACCTGGAACTTTAATAAATTTCTCGTTGACCGTCAAGGCCATGTCATCGGCCGCTTCGGTTCGCGCACCGCTCCCATGGATCCCGGCTTGGAAGAGGATGTGCTCGTGGCCTTGTCCCGTCAATAAGGGAGGGGATATGACTTTCGAAAGCATCGTTAAAAGTCTTTCCTTGGCGGACCAAAAAATTATTCAAGAGGTGATGGCCTTATTCGAAACCGTCGACCGTCGGACCCAGGCCTTTTGCCGGCAGACGGGGCTTAAATGCAAGGAGGGCTGCGGGGCCTGTTGTGAAAACCCCCAGGTGGAAAGCACGGTCACTGAAGTCCTGCCCTTGGCCGTGTACCTTTGGTCGCAGGGCCAGGCTCTGGATACCTTGAAAGAGATCCGGGCCAGGGAGTCCCAAGGCCCCTGCGTCCTGTATGAGCCGCACGCTTTTAATCACCACCGAGGCCGCTGCACCATTTACGTCTACCGGCCGGGCCTATGCCGGCTGTTTGGCTTTGCCGTCCGTAAAAACAAATACGGCGAGCAGGAATTGATGACTTGCAAGGTCATCAAGGAGGAGCAGCCCGGCATTTGTGAGCGCACCGAGGAGAAATTGCGTAAAGGTTTGGAGGGGCCCCTGCTGACGTCCCATGCCTTTGATGTGGCCAATATCGATCCCGCCCATGGACGCGCCTTTTTGCCCATCAATGAGGCGCTGGCTCAGGCCATCGAAAGAATAGGATACGCGCTGGAAAAAGCAAAACAATAGTTGCCGACCCTATCGCAAAGGTTGTATACTCGAAGCATCATGGCTGCGAAAAAGACAATCCTATTTATCGATGACAATCCTGTGGATAGGACCCTGATCAGCAGGCTTCTGGCCAAGCATGATTTTAAGGTTTTGCTGGCCGAGGACGGTCCGACGGGCCTGCGCATGGCCAAGGAGCAGCCGCTGGACCTGATCCTGCTCGACATCCTGCTGCCGCAGATTTCAGGGATAGAGCTGTGCAAGAAGCTGAAGGCCGACGTGACCACCTTTGATATCCCTGTCATTTTTTATACGTCCATCGATACTCCCAAACACCTGATCGACTACAGCTCTTACGGCGCTTGCGATTACATCCAAAAGACGACGCCGCCCGAAGAGCTGATTGCTTCCATCAAGGCCATCCTGGAATAAGTTGACAAGGGCCGCTCCTTGCCTTATATTGTATAAGGCACGGAGATAATTCTTCCCGCCACAAGTCATTTCCACATCATTTTTCGACGAAAAGCAGGGCATGAAAGAGGCCATTCTATATTTGCAGGACGCCGCGAGTTTTCGCGGCCGTACGTTAAAAGAAGCAGGGGAGACCGCAGGCGAGGTTGTCTTCAATACAGCCATGACCGGTTACCAGGAAGTCCTCACGGATCCCTCCTATACCGGCCAGATCGTCGTGATGACCTATCCGCTGATCGGCAATTACGGCGTCAACGAAGAGGACATCGAATCCGACCGGGTGCATGTCAAGGGCTTCGTAGTCAAGGAATTCTGCCGCCGTCCTTCCAATTGGCGCGCCAAGAAAAGCCTCACCGAATATTTAAATGAAAATAAGATCATTGCCATGGAAGGCGTGGACACCCGCGCCCTGACCCGTCATTTGCGCATTTCCGGGGCCATGAAGGCCATTATCTCCACGGAAGATTTCGACCCTAAAAGTTTACAGCGTAAACTGGATGCCATGCCGTCGATGGAGGGAATGGATTTCGTCAAGGACGTCAGCACGGCCAAAAAATACGTGTGGAAGCATTCCGGTCCCCGCCGCTACAAGATCGCGGCCATCGATTGCGGCATCAAATACAATATCTTGCGCATTTTGGCGGACTTAGGCTGCGAGATCCATGTGTTCCCGGCCAAGACGAGGCCCGCGGAGATCATGGCCATCAAGCCGGACGGCTTATTCCTGTCCAACGGTCCCGGCGATCCGGCCGTGGTCAACTATGTCATTGATACGGTGCGGGAATGCTTAGGGAAGCTGCCCATCTTCGGCATCTGCCTGGGCAACCAGATCTTGGGGCTGGCCCTGGGCGGCAAGACCTATAAATTGAAGTTCGGCCACCATGGCGCCAACCATCCTGTCAAAGATTTTGAAGGCAACCGTATTGCGGTCACCAGCCAAAACCACGGCTTTTGCGTGGATCTTAAAAGCCTTAATAGCGACGATGTTGAAGTGATCCACACCAATTTGAACGACCAAAGTGTGGAGGGCATCCGGCACAAGCATTTTCCGGCTTTTTCCATCCAATACCATCCGGAATCGGCGCCGGGACCGCATGATGCCCATTATTTGTTCAACCATTTTATCGCCATGATCGAGAAGCATAAAAATGCCTAAACGCAGGGACATCAAGAAAATCATGATCATCGGTGCCGGGCCCATCATCATCGGCCAGGCCTGCGAATTCGATTATTCCGGTTCCCAGGCCTGCAAGGCCCTGAAGGAAGAAGGTTACACGGTTGTGCTGGTTAATTCCAATCCAGCCACCATCATGACCGACCCCGGCATCGCCGATGCCACCTACATTGAACCGCTGACCCCGGAATTTCTGGAATACATCATCCAAAAAGAACGGCCCGATGCCATTTTGCCCACCCTGGGCGGGCAGACGGGGCTGAATCTGGCCATGAAGCTCTATGAGCAGGGTATTTTGAGCAAATTCAATGTGGAAATGCTCGGTGCCAAATATGAAGTGATCAAAAAGGCCGAGGACCGCAGCGAGTTCAAGGAGGCCTGCGTCAAGGTGGGTTTGGATGTGCCCAAAAGCCTTTTTGCGTATAACCTGGCCGAGGCCAAACAGGCCGTCAAGACAATCGGCTTTCCCTGCATTGTGCGCGCCTCCTTTACGCTGGGCGGTACCGGCGGCGGGATCGCCCGCGACATGGAGGAATTTGAACGCATCGCGGCCTTAGGCATTGAAAGCTCCATGATCCATGAGATCCTGATCGAGGAATCCATCGAGGGCTGGAAGGAATATGAGCTGGAAGTCATGCGCGACCACAGCGACAATGTGGTCATCATCTGCTCCATCGAGAATTTAGACCCCATGGGCGTGCACACCGGCGACAGTATCACCGTGGCGCCGGCGCAGACCCTGACCGACCGGGAGTACCAGCACATGCGCGATGCCGCCATCCGTCTCATCCGCGAGATAGGCGTTGAGACCGGCGGTTCGAACATCCAGTTTGCCGTCGACCCGCAAAACGGGCGTATGGTGGTCATTGAAATGAACCCGCGTGTCTCGCGTTCTTCGGCGTTGGCTTCCAAGGCCACCGGGTTTCCGATCGCCAAATTCGCCGCCAAACTGGCGGTGGGCTACAGCCTGGACGAGATCCAGAACGACATCACCCGCGAGACCCCGGCCTGCTTTGAGCCCACCATTGATTATGTCGTGGTCAAGATCCCGCGGTTTACCTTTGAAAAGTTCCCCGAGGCCAAGGACGTCCTGGGCGTGCAGATGAAAAGTGTCGGCGAGACCATGGCCATCGGCCGCAATTTCAAAGAAGCGCTGCAAAAGGGCTTGCGTGGTCTCGAGATCGACCACATCGGCCTGGACAACAAACAGGACTGGCGGTATATCGACGATGCCAAGCTGCAGCTGCGCTTGAGCGAACCTAATGCCTCGCGTATCTTCTATTTGAAATATGCCCTGCAAAAAGGGATGAGCATTGAGCAAGTGGCGGAAATTTCCAAGATCGACATTTGGTTCATTGACCAGATCGCCCAGATCCTTGAACTGGAAGAACATTTAAAATCAGTGGTCGCCTCGACCAGCACTCTTGGCCCCGAACTGCTGCGGCGCGCCAAGGAATACGGCTTCTCCGATGCGCAGCTGGCGGAGATCCTCGATAAAAGCGAAAAGGACGTGCGCGCCATGCGCGAAAGTTTGGGGATCACGGCGACCTTTAAGCTGGTGGACACCTGTGCTGCGGAATTCGAGGCCTATACGCCGTATTATTATTCCACCTATGAAACGGAGGATGAGGCGCTCATCAATAATCAAAAGCGTAAGTCCAAAAAGAAAAAGATCATGATTTTAGGCGGCGGCCCCAACCGCATCGGCCAGGGGATCGAATTCGATTACTGCTGCTGCCATGCCGCCTTTGCGCTCAAAGAAATGGGCTACGAGACCATCATGGTCAATTCCAATCCGGAGACCGTCTCCACGGATTACGATACCTCGGACAGGCTGTATTTTGAGCCCTTGACCTTTGAAGATGTGATGAATGTGTTTGAAGTGGAGAAGCCGGATGGCGTGATCGTCCAGTTCGGCGGCCAGACGCCGCTCAACCTCGCCCGCAGGCTTTCCCAGGCCGGGGTGCCGATCATCGGCACCAGCGTCGATTCCATTGATCTGGCCGAAAACCGCGAACATTTTTCCAAATTGATGGACAGGCTGAAACTGCGCCAGCCGGCCAATGGATCGACGACCAGCAAGGAAGAGACTGTAAGCGAAGCCGCCCGCATCGGTTATCCTGTTTTGGTGAGGCCGTCATATGTATTGGGCGGCCGCGCCATGCGCATCGTTTACGACGAGGAGTCCCTGAGATCCTTTTTGGATGAAGTGCACAGCGTGTCCCGCGGCCATCCGGTGCTGATCGACAAATTCCTGGAAGACGCCCAGGAGGTGGACGTGGATGCCGTCAGCGACGGTGAGAATGTGTTCGTGGCGGGCGTTATGGAGCATATCGAGAACGCCGGTATCCATTCGGGCGACTCGGCCTGTGTCCTGCCGCCGCACACCTTGAGCGAAGAGGTGATCAATCAAATCAAGGCCCAAACCGTGCAGCTGGCACGGGCACTTTCCGTCGTGGGCTTGATGAACATCCAGTTCGCCGTCAAGGGCCGTCAGGTGTATGTGCTGGAAGTCAATCCGCGCGCCTCGCGCACAGTGCCTTTTGTCAGCAAGGCCACCGGCATGCCCCTGGCCAAGATCGCGGCCCAGATCATGGCCGGCAGAAAATTAAGCGATTTCAAATTGGTCAACCCCGAAGAGTTAAAGTACATCTGTGTCAAGGAATCCGTGCTGCCCTTCAGCCGCTTTAACGGCGTGGACATCATTTTGGGCCCGGAAATGAAGTCCACCGGCGAAGTCATGGGCATTGCCTCGAGTTTTGGCGCCGCATTTGCCAAGTCCCAGATCGAAGCCAACCAGTCCCTGCCGAAGGCAGGAACGGTCTTTATCAGCGTCAGTGACCACGACAAGCGGGATGTCGCCTTCATCGCCAAGAAACTGGCTGACCTGAAATTCAAATTGCTGGCCACCCGCGGTACGGCCAAGGTGCTGCGTTCCGTGGGGATCAACGTTGTCATTGTGGACAAACACTATGAGGGCCAGGAAAACCCATCCGACCCGGTCCAGTCTTCCGCGCCGCAGGAAAACGCATTGACATTGGTCAAGAAAGGTGAGATAAATTTAATTATCAATACACCATCGGGCAAGAAAAGCCAATCGGATATGCGGGTCATCCGTGCGGCCGCTATTTTGCATAATATCCCCTGCATCACCACCTTGCAGGGCGCATGGGCCGCCGTTAACGGCATCGAGGCCAGTTTAAAAGAAGAGTTTATCGTTGAATCGCTGCAGCATTTATACGGAGTTCAGGTCACCAACAGGATCGCCGGTGTGCGTGCGGGGAAATAGGGTTTTATGTGCGGGATCGTAGGCCTAAGTCATCATAAAGAAGCGGGCAAGATAGCCTTTTTGGGCTTGTACGCCCTGCAGCATCGCGGCGAAGAGGCCGCGGGCATCGTTTCCTACGACGGCCAACAGATGCACGTCGTCAAAAAGGACGGATTGGCCGTCGATAATTTCGATGAGGAGAACATCTCCAGGCTGAAAGGCCACATGGCCATCGCCCACACCCGTTATTCCACCACCGGCAGCTCTCAAAGCAAGAACATCCAGCCCCTGGTGGTCAACCACCGCAAGAAAACCATGGCCCTGGCGCATAACGGCAATCTGGTCAACACCGAGGAGCTTTGTACAAAACTTGAGGGGGAAGGCTCGATTTTTCAGACCTCCATGGACTCCGAGGTTTTTATGCACCTGCTGGCCAAGACACCCAACGGCAACATGGCCGAATGGCTGACCAAGGTCTTTGTCCAGGTTAAGGGGGCGTATTCCGTGGTGATGCTGTTGAATGACTGCCTGGTCGGCGCCCGCGATCCCCAAGGGTTCAGGCCTTTGTGTTTAGGAAAACTTGGCGACGGCTATATTTTGGCCTCGGAGAGCTGTGCCTTTGATCTGATGAACGCGGAATTTGTGCGGGAGATAGATCCCGGTGAAATTGTCATCATTAAAGGCAATAAACTGGAATCCATTTATCTGCCCGGAAGCCGTGAAGCCCAAAAGGCCTTTTGCATTTTCGAGAACATTTATTTCGCGCGTCCGGACAGTACTATTTTCGGGGACAATATTTACCAGGTCCGCAAACGGCTGGGGGCCAGGCTCGCCATCGAGCACCCGGCAAGCGCCGATTTTGTCTTAGGCATTCCCGATTCCGGCAATTATGCCGCCCTGGGGTATGCCCAACAATTGAACATGCCTTTCGAACAGGGGATCATCCGCAACCACTATATCGGCCGCACCTTTATCCAGCCGACACAATTTTTGCGGGAATTCCGGGTGCGGGTAAAACTTAATCCCATCCGCGATCTTATCAAAGGCAAAAGGGTGGTGGTGATCGAAGATTCCATCGTGCGCGGCACCACGTCCCGCAGCCGCATTGAAGGCATCCGCGAGGCCGGCGCCAAGGAGATCCATATGCGGATCTCCTGCCCGCCCATCAAGTCCCCGTGCTTTTACGGGATCGATTTCCCGTCGACGGGTGAATTGATCGCGCACAACAAGACCATCGCACAAATCGCAGATTTTATCAAGGTCGATTCTTTGGGTTTTTTAAGCTTGGGAGGCATGCTGTCCGTGATGAAGGAGAAGGGCAATTTCTGCTCCGCCTGTTTCACCGGCCAATACCCCACCGATATCCCGAAGAACACCGATAAATTAAAGTTGGAAAAATGAGCAAATACATATTTGTGACAGGCGGTGTGGTTTCAAGTCTTGGTAAAGGCATTGCGGCGGCCTCGATCGGCAAGCTGCTGGAGGCCCGCGGCCTTAAGACGGCCATCATCAAGTGTGACCCTTATCTGAACGTGGACCCCGGCACCATGAACCCCTTTCAGCACGGCGAGGTGTATGTCACCGACGACGGCGCGGAAACCGACCTGGACCTGGGGCATTACGAGCGCTTCACCCACACCCAGCTTTCCAAAGACAGCAGCATCACGGCCGGCAAGGTGTACTATTCCGTGATCACCAAGGAACGCCGCGGCGATTACCTGGGCAAGACCGTGCAGATCATTCCGCACATCACCGACGAGATCAAGGAGCGCATCAAGAAGGTGGCCAGGGCCAATGATGTGGATGTGACGATCGTTGAGATCGGCGGAACGGTGGGCGACATCGAAAGCCTGCCCTTTTTGGAAGCCATCCGCCAGCTGCGCTGGGAACTCGGCGAGTCCTACGCGCTTAACATTCATGTGACCCTTTTGCCGTATATCAAGTCCGCAGGCGAAATGAAGACCAAGCCCACCCAGCACAGCGTCGGGCGTCTGCGTGAAATAGGCATTATCCCGCAGATCCTCATGTGCCGCACCGAACGGGAGATCACCCAGGAGCAGCGCGAAAAAATCGCCTTGTTCTGCAATGTGGACGTGGAGGCGGTCATCGAAGCGCCTGACGTCAAGCACATCTATGAAGTGCCTGCCGTTTTCAAAGAAGAAGGCCTGGATGACCTGATTCTAAAGAAGCTCAACATCAAACTGCCGGACCGCGGCATCAAGAGCTGGGAAGACGGCGTTTTAAAACGCTTGAGGGCGCCGGCCAGGGAAGTCAAAATTGCGGTGGTCGGCAAATACATCACCCTGCAGGACGCTTATAAATCCATTTACGAGGCTCTGGTGCACGGGGGCATTGCCAATAATGCCCGGGTCAATATCGTGAAAATAGATTCGGAAGAGGTGGAGGCCCACGGCCTCAAAAAATATTTGAAAGATGCCCAGGGGATTTTGATCCCCGGCGGGTTCGGCTCCCGCGGCATCGAGGGCAAGATCGCGGCGGTCAGGTTTGCCCGGGAAAACAACATTCCGTTCTTCGGGATTTGTTTAGGCATGCAGATCGCCACCATCGAATTCGCCCGGCATGTGGCCGGCCTTAAGGACGCCAATTCGACCGAATTCGACAAAGAGACGCCATGCCCTGTCATCAGCCTGATCGAGGAGCAAAAAGAGGTCAAGGACATGGGCGCCTCCATGCGCCTGGGGGCTTTTGCCTGCCTTTTGGACAAGGGCTCCAAAAGTTTTGAGGTTTATAAGTCCGATAAAATTTCGGAACGTCATCGCCACCGCTATGAGTTCAATAACGCGTTCCGTCAGCAGTTGACCGCCAAGGGTTTGTCCATTGCCGGGATCAATCCCGACCAGGACCTGGTGGAAATTGTCGAGATCAAGGACCATCCGTGGTTTGTGGGCTGTCAATTCCATCCGGAATTCAAGTCCAAGCCTGACAGCGCCCATCCTCTCTTTAGGGGCTTTATCGCTGCGGCGGCAAATAAAGTGGTGAGTGTGCATTGATAAAATAGGTTCAAGCGCGGGTGGCGGAATTGGTAGACGCGTACGTTTGAGGGGCGTATGCCGTAAGGCGTGAGGGTTCAAGTCCCTCCCCGCGCACCATTAATAGTTGAAAACAGCAATTATGGGAAGACCCATTGAAGTATCGGCCAGTATCCTGGCTGCTGATTTTGCCAACCTGGAACGCGACATCAAGCGCTGCGAGGCCGCCGGAGTGGCACGTTTTCATATCGATTGCATGGACGGCCATTTTGTCCCCAACCTGACCATCGGCCCCGTCATCGTGGAGGCCATTCGCAGGCATACCAAGCTTCCCCTCGAGGCCCATTTGATGATCGAGCATCCCGGGGATTATATCGGGCACTATGCCAAGGCCGGAGCGGACATCATCCAACTCCAGGCGGAATGTTACGGCCGGCGCCGGGCTGCCTGCGGCCTATGGAACCAATGGCCCAAAGAAACCGACCATGTGGATGCCGCCGCCCTGTGTGCGGATTTAAAGAAGATCCGGGGACTCGGGAAAAAAGCCTTCGTGGTTTTTAATCCCGGTACACCCCTGGCCGAGGATGTGCTTGGCACGTGTGACGGCGTCCTTATCATGTCGGTCAATCCCGGGTTTGCCGGCCAGAAATTCATGCCCGAAGCCCTGCCTAAACTAAAACGCCTGAAGGAAATTTTTAAGGGCGATATTGCCATTGACGGAGGAGTCAATGCCCAAACCGCGCCATCTGCGGTGGGGGCGGGGGCCCGTGTCCTTATCACCGCCAGTTATCTTTTCGGCGCCCCGGATCTTTCAGCCGTGGTCGAGACCCTTAAATCCTTGGGTTGATTTTGCTCTTCCCGTTTTTATATGTTATATTTGTATTATCTCGCGCTTTAGAAAACCTGTCTCAAGGAGAGTATGAGGATATCTGTCAATCATAGCTCTTTCAGAGGCCAGACCTCCATAGAATACCTTTTGCTTTTGGCGGTGGTGGCGGTGGTCGTGATAACCGCTTTCAGCCGCGGGGGCTTGATCGACAAGGTGCGCAACACGGCAGGGGATTATTATAATACCGTCACCCGCGTTATCATGGATAGTGACGACGGCACCCGGACCCTTCCCAACGGTAAGACAGCTTCCGTAGATACGCCCAATCCCATCGACGGCGGCTGGTGCCCGGTCGTTTGTCCGACCGGCAGCGGCCCTACTACCATTTACGGCGCCTGTGAATGCCCGGCGCCTGCCTTCGGCGGGCAAGGCTGTCCCAGCCTCACGGTTTCCTGTCTGGAGGGCAAGGAGACGGCCGGCCCCAATACGGGAGGGGCTTGCAAAGGCCAGGTCATATACTGCGGCGGGACGACAAGCTGCGGTCCTTGTCCGGCTGGTCAATCTTGCGGCGCGCCGCCTCCGGTGGTTACGAATACACCAGGATGCGGCTGTGCCGATGGCCTGACCTGTGATCCCAATCAACGTTGTACCCCGGGCCTTTACGGGTGCCCGGACAGCTGCACTCCCAGTTGCACCAGGCAAACCTGTCCTCAATGCTATCCTCCGACCGGCTCCATTCCAGATGCGCAGTGCAGCAGCTGTGAATGCCCGTCGGGCTCATTTTACGATCAAGCCAGCAACAGCTGTCTCAGTTATTGCCCGAAACCGCCAGGGGCTGTTTCTTCATGTAATACTTGGAACGGGACATCCTGCGTGCCGGTCAACTGCGGCACCAATCAATATTGCGATACGTCCAAACCTCCCGCCTGTCAATGCCAGTGTGATCAGTATTCCTATTGGAATGGTTATGCCTGTGTTTATTGCACTGCAGATACTCAGGGCCATTGTACCCTGCCTGTGTCGACGGGCGGCAGCGGCCCATGTAATACAGGGGCGACGACGACGTGCCAGTCGATCACTTGCCCGAATAATATGTATTGCAACACAGCGCAGAATGCCTGCCAGTGTATCGCTGGGACTTCCTGGAACGGCACGGCCTGCGTTACGACCAAGATCAATGGGGCCTGTGGAACAACAGAGGGTTCTTGTACGGCAGGCACCGCCGGGAGCATTACTACGACCAATTCTACCTATACGTGGACCTGTCAAGGCAGTGGCGGCGGCTCCAACGCCTCTTGCTGCGCGCCTGTTGTGGCCTGTCCTACGTCTGGGACCATTTGCGGCAAAGATGCGTGCGGCAATACCTGCCCCGGCGCAACCACATGTGGGGCAGGATATCAATGCAGCAATAATATTTGCCAGGATTGCTGCACGGGATTCTGTGGGGGAACCAGATGCGGCAAAACTTGCCCTAATACCTGTGGATATACCAATGGGACGGGGACGCAAGACGAGTGCTGTTCGACGAGTACGCCGCCATACACGCGGTGCCTGGGAGCAGAAACGATTACGACATATCCCAAGCCTTCCGCCTGCAAGAGTGTGCAAATTCCCAATACATCACCGACGTCGAATTATTACTATACCTGTGCTCTAAAAGTAACCGGCGGCTGGGTAACGCCTTCATGCAGTAATTATAATGGCGCCAGTTGCAAGAAAAATACCGGCGGGGCGGCCTGGCCGGGTGTCTGCTTCTCCAATAATAGTTCTACGACCAGCGCCGTGTCGATGTATTATAACAAGGCCGTCACCATCGAGTGCTCCCAGGTTTACATCCCCGGCGGGGGCGCGTAACTTTCTAACCTTTTCTCTGATCCCTCTGAAAATTACTTTTGCCCATGGACTTGGCGAATTTTTTTAACTCCGCGCCGATTTCGCCGATCTGGGCCACATGGGTGATTCTTTGGTTGGCATTGCTGACAATACCGATGGAGACTGAGACCAAGCCTGCCTTGATGGGGTTGCCCTGGCGGTCAACACCGCTTATAAAACCAGCCTGCCGGTCATCGTCTTTATAAAAGCTGGGAGATAGTTTATCAAAGGCGTCGATGACGGACTGGCTGACCCGGTCGGCTTTGTCATCGTCGCAGATAAAGACAAAGTCGTCCCCGCCGATATGCCCCACAAAAGCTTCCGCGCCGCAGAATTGCTGGCTGGCCTCAACCAGGATACGGGCTAGGGCCCGGATGACCTCATCGCCGTGTTCAAACCCGTACTTGTCGTTGTAGACCTTGAATTTGTCGAGGTCCACATAGCCGACCGCAAAGGGTTTGTCGCTGTCGATACGGCCCTGAAGCTCGTCCATGATGGAGGTATTGCCGGGCAGGTGCGAGAGGGGATTGGCGTCCAGCGATCGGCTGGTGCGCTTGAGGATCATCTTGATGCGCGCCACCAGGGTCTCGGGCTCGAAAGGTTTGACCAAGTAATCGTCGGCGCCGGATTCTATGCCGGTGACCATGTCCCTGGTCTCTCCCTTGCCGGTCAGCATGATGACCGGCAGATGGCGCAGCAAGATGTCCCGCCGCAGCTGCCGGCAGAATTCCGCGCCGTTCATGACCGGCATGTTATAGTCGGTGATGATCAGGTCCGGGTTTTTGGCCTTGACCATTTCCAGCCCTTCCTTGCCGTTGCTGGCAGCCAGGACGGTATAATGTTCCGACAGGCTCAAGTCCAGGACATCACGGATGTCCGGGTCGTCATCGATGATCAGTATCCGTTCACGCCGCATAATTTTTCTCTAGGTTGATGCGTTCCTCGAATGCCTTTTGGGAAGCAGGCAGGGTGAAATAAAAAATGGTCCCCGTGCCTACCGTGCTCTCCACCCATATTTTACCATGATGGGCCGCCACAATGTTCTTAGCCAGGACCAATCCCAAGCCGGTGCCTTTAACGTTCTGGTTGATCTCGTTGTCCACCCGGAAGAATTCGTTGAACAATTTCTGGATCTCCGCCGCCGGGATGCCGATGCCCGTGTCGGACACGCTTAAAACCGCGAACCCTTCATCGAGAGCAGGGGAAACCCCGATGGTGACAGTGCCCTGCGCGGGGGTAAATTTAATGGCATTGCCTAAGAGATTGATGAAGACGCGTTCCACCTGGGAGGCGTCCACGTAGATGTTTTCAACCTCAGTGCAGAGGCGCTGCTGTAATTTGATGCCCTTGGCCGTCATTTGGGGCGCTAAAAGATCGGCCACATTGTCCACCATGCTCTTGATTTTGTACAGTGCAAACTTCATTTCCTGGCGGTTGGACTCGATGCGGGCGATGTCCAGCAGATTATTGATGAGACTCACCAGGTTGTCCGAATGGGTGTTGATTTTGGACAGGCGTTCCTTGACGGCAGCAGGCACATCCCCGATCTTGCCGGCGATCAGGATGGAGGCATAGCCTTTGATGGAGGTCAGGGGCGTGCGCAGTTCATGCGAGACGGCGGAGATGAACTCCGATTTCTTTCGGCTGATCTCATTGACCTTTTGCAGCGCCGTGGCCAGCTGTTTGGTGCGTTCGGCCACCTTAAGTTCCAGATGCTGGCTGGAAAGGAACACCTTTTCGAACAGCCGGGCATTCTCGATGGACTGGCCGATCTGGCCGGCCAGGATGGTGATCAGTTCCTCGTCGCCCTGGGTCATGGCCGGCGCGTTGAACCCGTAGCCGGCAAAGACGAAGCCGATGGCCCCGGTTTGGGCGGTGACAGGGGCCAGGATAAAGTGGTCGGATTCGAAGATCTGGATGATGCGTTCCCTGGTTTTGGTGGGGCAATTATTGAGGGATAGGGCAGCGGTCAGTCCTTTAAGGGTCTCTTCGCTTTCGAATTCTTTCAGGATAGCGTCGGCCCGACTGTCCTTGTAACCGATGTTAAGGCGTACTTTAAGCAAGTTGTTATCATTGATGCAGGCAATGAGGATGCGGGAAAACCCCAGGTCTCCAAAAAGTGAGGGCGAAATTTTTTGGAAGATTTCGCTTTCATTGAGCGCCTGGCTCATTTGCCGGGATGTCCGCTGGAGGGCATTGAGGCCGTTGAGGCGCTTGTCCATTTCCTCGCGGGTTTTATGCAGCTCCAGGTCCGTGCGGACAATGAGCTTGGCCTGCTCATCCAATTCGTTGAAAGAACTCAGCAGTTTGTCCTGTTGGGCTTTCATACGGGCGATAGTTTCTTCCCGGGAGACGAAGGAATAAACAAGATAGACGATGATGCAGATCAGGATAAAAATAAAAACAACGAGCGCATGGAGCATGAGGGGAGGCGTCACATCCATATTTTATGAAATGGCCATGATGAGAATGCTCTCATTGTGCAAATGGGTGCTCTTTATATCATTAATGCCCAGGGGACCGATCTCCCCGTAGGAACACATGCCTATCAGGGGGACGGTGTGGCCTATAACGTCCCGGATCATTTGGGTCTCCCTGAAGGCGTCCCGCCCCAGCAATTTATGACGGGCCAGCGATTCGATGACCATGATCAGGTGGGGCGGCCTTTGTTCCAAGGAAGCCTTGACTGTCTGGGCCGCTTGCACGGCCGAATCAAGGCAGGAATCCACATTACTGATCATCAAATGCACCTGCGCGCCTTGAGGGATGCCTTCATGACATACGATACTACCGTCCGTAAGGATGTCAATGGGGTTGCGCAACAAATATTGGCGCGGCTCTTCCAGGAGAATGCCCAAGGGATAGAGCGCCGCGTAAGAATTCAGCGGCGAGCTTTTCATGCCATCCGCTTCCGTCCCCAAGAAATGCCGGTAGATATCGACGGCGGGTTTATCGTCAATGCTGCGGATGATGTGGCCTTCCACCTGGGTGATGGTGCGCGGTTTACCCAGCGGCTTAAAACCGTGCCTGCAGCCGACGCCGACCTTCAACGGCCCGCCCAGCATGAGGCCGACGGCCCCGTTATATAGGATCTGGTCCTGGAAAAATTGAGAGATGTTTTTGTAGGCAAAGGCATCACTGGCAAGGGCGCCAATGATGGGAAAACCGGCGCCCACCGATTCCCGGGCGCCCCGGATGAATTGTGAGAAGTCCCGTTCGATACCTTGAGAAAATGTGATGAAAACCTCACGCTGGTGGAACTCATAGAGGTTTTGGGCCGCCCGGTAGGCGAGGTCGACGCCGGTCAAGTAGGTGTCCCGTTTATCGGCACTGGTGACGGCTGAAATTCCGCAGCTCATGTCCGTGGAATTAAGTCCCATCATGACGATCCCGCGGTTGACCATGCCGTTGGCCAGGATGATGCCGCCGGTGGAACAGCCCACCAGGTGCTTCGGCCGCAGCGTGCGGGTGATGGTGGTTGGCATATCGCCCGTGACACAGTCGGGGGAGGCGAAAACAACGACCAGATCGGTGTTCGTTGTGTTGAGCTGGTTTTTGAGCTGTACGCAGGCCTGCAGGACGGCTTTTTGCGGATCAGGATGCTGACTGAAGCCGATGCTGATACTGGTCGACAACTTGTGGCTCCTTTTGGGCTTTACGATGCTTTCTTCGATTATAAATTGAAGGGCAGGGGTGTCAACCTTAAATAATAAACCTGCTTTTAGAGATGTGCCGCTACCAAATATATATTTATTAGATAGGCGGCCAACGATATTTGTTGACGGCTATCAAGCTTTGAGATATCCTTACATCTTCTTAGATATCGGCCCCATCGTCTAGCCTGGTCCAGGACGTCTGCTTCTCAGGCAGAAAACACCGGTTCAAATCCGGTTGGGGCTACCAAAAATATAAGGGACACGTTTGCGTGTCCCTTTTTATTTTTGAGGCTTCCTTCCTTAAAATAGAATAGCCGGCAAGCCGGCGCTTTTGATGATCCGCCTTTCTTCTTCGATTTTTAATTCTTTTTTAATCTCTTCTTTAGGAAACTTCAGTTAAAAAGGAACTAACCGGGCGAAATAGAGGTATAGGCAGTGTTGGAAAGGGATAAACATTTAAGTTGCATTATTGACCTTCAAGGGCTTTTGGTCATGGATTTCACGGCTGAAGTGCTTGCTGCCTTTCTAAGCCCTCCTGAGAGGAGGATTAGGCAATGTTAAAACTTCTATTTTTCCTAGTGATGTCATTTGGTGTAAGTTCGGCAGCTTTTGCCACGAATTATTATATCGATTGCCAAGGGAATGATTCCAACAACGGTTTAAGTGCTACGACCGCTTGGGCTAGTTTCAAGCCGACGGAATCGACTAATTTTTTGAAACCTGGCGATGTGGTCAACGTTAAGGCAGGCTGCACTTTCACCGGAAGCGCTTCGGAGGCTTTCATTTATTCTGCCGGGACCGCCGCCAATCCTATTACGATCCAACCCTATGGGACGGGTGCCAATCCGGTATTTGACGCCACCGTCGATCCTTCCACGGTGCCGGGCTGGTCGGGCTGGACCGTATCCGATTCGACCAATGGCGTTTATGTTTCCAATGTGCCTGTGCCGTGGTCGGTAAATTCCATCATCGTAGACGGAACGTATAGTTTAAGGAAATTAGATAGCTATCAATGTTCGCAGGGGGTCATAAGCAAGGAGCCCTACAGTGAATGCCAAAATGGCGCCGGCTCGCAGATTTATATTCATTTGGCCCAGGAGGCGAATCCATCAGGGCATAAGATAGCCTTCAGTAAATACGGCAATGGCGATGGGGATGGGCATACCCGCGGTCAATTCGGCGTGCACGACTCCACGGAACAATATGTTAACATCAACAATATCAGCATTGTCGGATCGAATTCCCAGGGCTTCTCTTCCGGCGCGCCCTATGTTAATTTTAACGGTGTCAGCAGCTTGGGAGCGGCACGGGAAGGGATCTACATTATATCCCATGCCGTTCAGAATGGCACAGGGGCCGCCTATAATACGATCAACCAATCCACTTTTTCATGGTCTAACTCCAATTTCGGACAGCAGGTGACCATAGAGTCGCCCCATGTGGATCTGGTCGATGTGATCTCTAAGAATGGCTGGATGGCCGGCATCGATTGGCTGGATTATACCTCGGATACGAACGCCTCTTTTGGCCGGTGTATCCGTTGCATAGCGCATGACAATGGCCAGAGAAGCTGGTCTTCGGATTATAACGGCTATGATCCCGTGGGTATTTATGTTGACGGGGGGCATGACATTCAAATCATCGATTCAGTAGTTTACCAGAGCCCCTTGCCGGCGGGCATCACCAGCCAGAACGCGATTTATGGGATCGCCTTCCAAACGGAACATCCCAGCATAAAACCTGAATCCAATAACTTTATCATCAATAGTTTGGTTTACGGCATCAATTACCAGGATGTGCTTTTGTCAGGGGCCATTAATTGCACCGGGACCGCGTGTAATGTCAATGACAACATGGGCATGATAGGCACGACCCTCATCCGGGGAGGCTATCAGTTAATGTCCATGAATTCGCTCATACCCAATAAAAGTCTGAAAGGCGTATTTTTATACAACAACGTTTATTATAACGGCAGCAACACTGTCGGGGCAGAGCCGCTTATTAACTCTTATAATGTAACTTCCGATTACAATGTTTATTATACCTCTCCTTCGGGGCAGTACATTTGGGATCCCAGCATAACCCTGTCGGCATGGCAAGGGGCCTCGGGCCAGGATGCCCATTCGCAATATGCCAATCCCTTATTTGCTGGATCAGGGATCACCGGCGAAATCGACCAATCCTATCATTTATCATCGGTCGCAGCCGGCCAGAATGCCAATTCGCCCGCTATAGGCGCAGCCACCCATGCACAACCGGGAAGCGCTTATGTTTATTCAAGTATTGGGACGGTACGCACGGATAACGTGGTAGACAGTTCCTCCACACCGGCGGCGGGGTATCACTATTTGGCCAAATATTCACTTCCAACGACTGGGACCGGCGGCGGAACGCCTCCCAGCGGCGGCACCACCCCTCCCACTCCCACTGTCTATAGTTTAACCATCTCAACTTCCGGCAGCGGTTTTGGGATGATCTTTGATGCGACCAATCTCATCAACTGCGGCGTAAACCCCGGTGCGACACAATGCAGCGCATCCATTAACGGCGGCACTGCTGTCAGTTTAACGGCAACACCGGCGAGCGGATCGTCTTTTAACGGCTGGACCATTACAGGCTCTCAGGCAGGGACCTGCACATCAACGACCAGCCCGTGCACATTGACGGTCACCGGAAATACTACGGTAACCGCTAATTTTGGGCCAACGACGACTACGAACACGGGGCTTTCCATAACCACACAACCGGCAAACCAAACCGTGACTGTGGGGCAGACAGCGGCCTTCAGCGTAGTTGCGTCCGGGGCCCAACCCTTGTACTACCAATGGCAAAAGGACGGGGTCAACATTACAGGGGCCAACAGCTCAACGTACACAACGCCTCCCACTACAGCAGCTGATGACTGGCGCACGTTTAAAGTTGTCATCAATAATGGTACGGGTGTTCTCATCAGCAACATGGCCACGTTAAGGGTCAATGCCGCCGCTGCCACGACTCCCCCAACCGGGGGTACGACTCCTCCCACCGGAGGCACTACAGGCGGCACAGGAGCGCCTTCCATCACCACACAACCGGCAGACCAAACCGTCGCTGTGGGACAAGCAGCGACCTTCAGCGTAGCTGCGTCCGGGGCCCAACCCTTGTACTACCAATGGCAAAAGGACGGGGTCAACATTACAGGAGCCAACAGTCCGACGTATACAACGGCACCCACCACAACCGCTGATGACTGGCGCACGTTTAAAGTCGTCGTCAATAACAGCGCGGGTGTTGCCATCAGCAACCTGGCCACGTTAAGGGTCAATGCAGCTGCTGCCACTGGGGGCACTACAGGCGGCACAGGAGCGCCCTCCATAACCACACAACCGGCGAACAAAACAGTGACGGCAGGGCAAACGGCGACCTTCAGCGTAGTGGCCACCGGCGGCCAACCCTTGTACTACCAATGGCAAAAGGACGGTGTCAATATTGCAGGGGCCAACAGCCCGACGTACACAACGCCGCCCACCACAACGGCGGATAATTGGCGCACATTCAAAGTTGTCGTCAGTAATACCAAGGGCGTCGCCATTAGCAATATGGTTGTATTGATGGTCAATCAAGGGTAACGCTATGGCTCAATCTATTTTAATTGGTTTTGGAGGTGAAGAGGAGACACCCTGTCTCCTCTTCAAATTGCCGTTAACAAAACTCTAATCCTTAATTTTTAATGCTTTTTTAATCTTTTCTTCATGAATTTTCCATTAAAAAGGGAGTAACCGGGCGAAATAAAGGTGTGCAGGTTGGAAACCAGGAAAGAGCCACTTTAAGTTATTTTTTTAGGAGGATTCTGTCATGAGTTTATCCGAAGATGTGACTAAAGAGGTGTTTGCGGCCATCGATGAATTCAACTTGAGTGAACCGCAACAATGGCACATCGAAAAGGATTTAAGCGCCGTCCTGCTTGGTGATAATGGGACGCTGGATTCCCTGGGATTTGTCATGCTCATTGTTGCCCTGGAGCGCAGGCTTGAAGAAAAGCTTGGGCAAAACGTATCTTTGACGGATGAGAAGGCCATATCCCAACAGGACAAGGTCTTCAGGACAGTGGGAGACCTGATCGCTTACATTTGCACATTGATCGACAATGAAAGGACCTGCGAATATGCCGCCTGACCTTCAAGGACTTTTGGTTTCCGATTTTACCGCTGATCCGCTGGCCGCGTTTTTGAACCTTCCTGAGTGGCCGTCCTGCCGGATGCAGACGCTTCGTTTCGGTGAGCCCTGCGTTCACGAAACACCGGTTGATTTTTCGGTCATCTGGACACAGGCCGCCGGCACCATGCCCGCTTTTGGCCGCGTGCTGCGTTTCGAGAATGTGACTGAGGAAGAATTGCTCGCTGATTGCGATGTCTTCATTGATACGGTTAGAAAAAACTTCTCAAGCAGCCGCTTTGTCTTTGTCATGTCATGGACGCTGCCGTATTTCTTAAGGGGGTATGGGCCGCTGGATCTGCGGCAGGCCGGCGGTTGGCGCCGGGCGTTGATGACGGTCAACCGGCACGTGATCGACGCGTTATCCAAGATGCCCAACACGTATGTCCTGGATACTGAACGCTGGCTGCAGGCCATTGGAGAAAAGTCCTGTGATCCGCGCTTGTGGTACCTGGGCAAAATCCCCTTTGACCAGGCGGTGTTCAAACTGGCGGCTGGTGATATTAAGGCTGCGCTGGGCGCGTGCTTAGGAAAGTCTAGAAAAATCATTGTCCTTGATCTCGACGACACGCTTTGGGGAGGCATCGTGGGGGAGTGCGGCTGGGAAAATCTGCGGATCGGCGGTCATGATGCACAAGGGGAAGCGTATACGGATTTTCAAAGGGCATTAAAAGCGCTGCAATGCCGGGGCGTTGTCCTGGCCATAGTCAGTAAGAATGACGAGGCCGTGGCCTTGGAGGCCATGGAACGTCATCCGGAAATGGTGCTTAAAAGGGGTGATTTTGTGGCCTGGAGGATCAACTGGAAGGACAAGGCCGCCAATATCCAGGAGCTTTTGGCACAGTTAAATCTTACGCATGAGGCAGCGGTATTCATTGATGACAACCCTCTTGAAAGAGCCAGGATCAAAGAGGCCTTGCCGGGCGTTCTTGTTCCTGAATGGCCGCAAAACAGCTTGTTATACACCAAGGCCCTGTGGTCGTTGTCTTGTTTTGATACCGTGGTTGTCAGTGCGGATGACCGCAGGCGAACGGACATGTACGTCCAAGAAAGGATCCGCCAGGATTTGCGCGGCCAGGCACAGGGTCTGGACCAGTGGCTGGCGTCACTGGGGACTGTGGTCAACATCGAACCCTTAAGTCCTGCCAATTTGCCGAGGGCAACTCAATTATTGAATAAAACCAATCAGATGAACCTTTCCACCAGGCGCCTTACCGAGGACGAATTCAAAATTTGGAGCGAAGATCCGAAACATCAGGTATGGGCCTTCCGGGTCTGCGACAGGCTGGGCGATTCCGGCTTGGTAGGGTTGGCCAGTTTACAGCTTCATGAAGAAAGGGGACGGGTGGTGGACTTTATTTTGAGCTGCCGGGTTTTCGGCAGGAAAATTGAGCAGGTGATGATGGGAATGCTGGTGACATGGTCCCGTAAGCAGGGCGTGGACCGCTTGACGGCCGAATATCGGCCCACCCAGAAGAATAAGCCGTGCCTGGAGTTTTTATGCAGCCACCCTGGATTTCTCCGGCGAGAATACGTTTTTGAATGGGACTTCTCCCATGATTATTCAATGCCGGCAGGAATAACCGTCCAGGATGCTGAAAGCGCCCAGCTAATGGAGATGTGAGCCATTATGTTTGAAAGGGTCTTTAACCTGCAGGATCAAGAAGCGTTTGCCAGGCTGTCCGGAGATTATAACAAGCTCCATCTCGATGCCGTTGCCGCCCGCCGGTATCTGTCCGCAGGTCCCGTGGTTCATGGCATGCACATGGTCCTCTGGGCCTTGGACCGGTGGCTTCAAGGAGACGAAAGGCCCCGTCAGCTTATTTCTTTAAAAGTTTCGTTCATCAAGAGTCTAGGGCTTGGTCAAGCTGTGACAGGTGCCATTGTGGATGACAGTCAAGAGGAGGTCAGCCTAAAGTTGAATTCTCAAGGGCAATTGCTGGTTTCCATCAGGGCCGTGTGTAAATCTTTAGACGCCCTGCAGCCGGATCATTGTGCCGCGGCCTGCCCGATGCCCCGCACCTGCAAGTCCTTGGGACCGGATGAAGTGATGAATGCCCGGGGAGAAGTGCCGCTGGGTGTTGACAAGGACGCCGCCTGCCGGTTGTTCCCGAATTTGCTCGGGCGTCTGCCCCTGGTGCAGGTTTCCGAGATGCTTGGGTTGACCAGGATCGTAGGGATGGAGTGCCCGGGGCTCCATTCGCTCCTTTCCGGCGTTGATGTGGTTTTTGGCGACGTTAAAGAAGAGGTCCCGGTTTTAAAGTACCAATCCGCCGGCTTTAGACGCGGGGTCTCTTTGATGACCATGGCGGTTGAAGGGGCTTGTGTCAAAGGCGCCATCACAGCTTTCTTAAGGCCGGCACCGGCCAGGCAAATGGATTTTTCGAGTTTGCGTGACATCGTCGGGCCTGATGAGTTCAAAGGCCAGCACGCCTTGATCATCGGGGGGTCCCGGGGCTTGGGGGAGATCACCGCAAAATTATTGGCTGCGGGCGGCGCGCGGGTCCTGTTGACCTATGCCAGGGGACGCGAGGATGCCTTTAGGGTGGTGGATGAAATTAACAGCCTCGCCGGCAGGGCAGAGGCCTTATGTTTTGACATCCTGGATCCGGGCGGCACGCAAGCCGGCAGGATAGCCGATTTTTCACCGACCCATTTGTATTATTTTGCCACACCGCCCATGACGGCCAATCGAGGAGCGTTTTCTTCAAAACTATTTAATGGTTTCAGCGATTATTATGTGACCGGCTTCTCTCAAACCCTTGAATTCGTCATGGAATGCAGCCGCGGCCTGACCAGCGTGTTTTACCCTTCCTCTGATTTTATTGATAAGCAGCTGCTGTTCTTTGTCGAATTTGTGAAGGCTAAAATCGCCGGCGAGGTGTTATGTTCGATCTTAGAAAAGCAAAAAAAGGGTGTTGTCTTTTATAGGCCCCGCCTGCCTAAAATGGCCACGGATCAAACGGCCAGCATCATCGCAGACCACAGCCGTGACCCGGTGCCCATGATGTTGGAACAATTAAGACGCTTGGAAGCGATGGTTCCACAAAACCTGGAGGACAAATTGTATGATCAGTGTACAAAAAGCTTACGCCAATGATTTTGACCGTGTTTATCCATTACTCCACGAGTTTGATCCGCAGATCTCCCAAGAGCAATGGCAGTCGATCTTTCAACGCCATTGGGAAAGCCAGGATGCGCAGTGCGGCTATCTTTTGATCGATGGGAATGAGGTGGCGGGGTTTATCGGTGTTATGTTGACGCAACGGGAGGTGGGAGGCAGGCTCCGTAAATTCTGCGACCTCGGCACCTGGATCGTGAAACCCTCTCACCGCAATCAGAGCCTGAACCTGCTGCTGACCGTGTTGAGACAAAAAGAATGGACATTTACCGGTTTTACCGCTAATGAGCATGCGCATGTGCTGTTAAAGAAAATGGGGTTTAAGGACTATCAAACCCAATGGCGTTGGGTCGTGCCCCGCCCGTGGCCATCGACGGGCTCAAGGATCCTGTGGGGGAAAAACCGCATACGGGAGAGTTTGGACGCCCCTCAACGTAAAATCTTTGAGGACCATGCCAAGTTTAATTGCTTTCATGCTCTGATGGAAGCCCAAGGCGAGAGTTGCTACATGATCTTAACCCGGCCAAAGAGAAAATTGCCCCGCCTGGAACTTCATTATGCCAGCGATTATGATCTGCTGGCCAGGCACATCGTTGATTTGGCTAACGCCAGCTTGACGCTGAAAGCCGCGGGAGTGCTGGTCCCCGGCCATCGGTTGTCCCCCCCATTGCCGGCATGGACATGGCCGATCCAACTGAAGTATTCTCGGCTTTATAAATCAGCAGACTTAAGTCTAAAGGATATTGATACTTTGTATTCGGAGCTTTTTGTTTTGGGTATTTGATTTAGTTCCATTGAAATAAATCCTGCCCGAGAGTAGAATGGGCGCATGGTGAAATTACCCCTCTTTCTTTCCCGCATTAAGGCAGGTTTCCCGTCCGCCGCAGATGATTATCTCGACAAGAATCTGGACTTGAATGAATATTTGATCAAACATCCGGCGGCGACTTTCTTTGTGAAGGTCAAGGGGGATTCAATGACAGGGGCCGGCATCAGCTCCGGGGATATCCTCATCGTCGACCGGTCCGTCGAAGCCAAGGGGGGGAAGATCGTTGTGGCCGTCCTTAACGGTGAATTCACCGTCAAAAGGCTCCAAAAAAGGAAAGACAGGGTGATCCTACTGGCTGAAAATCCAGAGTATGAGGCCATTGAAGTAACGCCGGGGATGGATTTTGAGATTTGGGGTGTTGTGATGCATGTGATCCATTCCGTTTAAAACCAGCGATGACCAAACTTTTTGCCCTTTGCGATTGCAATAATTTTTTTGCTTCATGCGAGCGCGTGTTTGATCCGTCCCTGCGCGGCAAGCCGGTGGTGGTCCTGTCGAATAATGACGGGTGCGTGATCGCCCGTTCCAACGAGGCCAAGGCCTTAGGGATAGGCATGGCGGAGCCGTACTTTAAGTGCCGTGATCTCATCGAACACAACGGCGTTAAGGTTTATTCCGCCAATTTTGTCCTTTACGGAGACCTTTCTGCCAGGGTGATGAGTACGCTGGCCCAATTTACCCCGGAAATTGAGATCTATTCGATCGATGAAGCCTTCCTGTCCCTGGATGGATTAAGCCATGACCCGCTGGCGTATGTGAAAGGCATCAGGGAGCAGGTCCGGCGTGATACAGGGATGCCGGTTTCCATCGGTGTGGCGCCGACCAAAACCCTGGCCAAGGCGGCCAACCGCATTGCCAAGAAGTACAGCAGCCAGGGAGTGTATTGCTTATCGCAACAACAGGAGATCAGCCATTGGCTGGAGAAAATTGAGGTCAGGGACATTTGGGGCATCGGCACCGAGAAGGCGGAATTTTTAAAGAGGCACGGCATTGTCAACGCCTCACAGCTGGCGGCCTGCACGGATGAGTGGATCAAGAAACACCTGACCATCACCACGTTAAAAACGGTTTTGGAGTTAAGAGGGATATCTTGCCTGCCGCTGGAAGATGTTCTGCCCGATAAAAAGTCCATCGGCACCTCCCGCACCTTCGGCTGGCAAGTAAGTGCTTTGGAAGAACTTGAAGAGGCCGCGGCCGCCTATATCGGCAATGCCGCCGAGAAGCTCAGGGAACAAAAATCCGTTTGCGGGTATGTCCAGGTTTTTATCGAGACCGACCGTTTCAAAGAGGGCCGTTATGCCAACGCGGCCGGCATTGATATGACGCCTCCGACCGCCTATACGCCGGACTTGATCGCCGCAGCCAAGCGCTTGGTTAAAAAAATCTACCGCGAAGGGTATCGTTATAAAAAAGCAGGGGTCATTTTGACCGATTTGCGGCCCGACTCCCATGAGCAGGTCTTTTTATTTGACGAGACCTATAAGGGCACCCGCAAAAGCCGGATCATGGAAGTGATGGACGGCTTTAACAGGTCGACCAACAGCGGGAAAATCTTTGTGGCCGGGGAAGGCGTCAAACAGCCCTGGGACATGAAGCAGGCGCATAAATCGATGCGGTTTACGACAAGATGGGATGAGTTATTGGAAATAAGGATCTAGGTCAATGCCGGAAGTGTCAATTTTTCTTTTTGACCTTGCCTGCCGCGGCGGTTAGAATGCCTTCGCCATGAATAATAATCTCATTCTCATCGTCCTCAGCGCCATCGTTCTCATTTCCCATTTTTTCAATTTGATTGCCAAACATTTTCGCATCCCTACGGTGCTTTTGTTGATCGGGTTGGGGATAGGGCTGAAAGAAGGATCCCGTTTTCTGCACGTGGGGATAGTCAACGTCAGTCCCTTCCTGGGCTTTTTGGGCATCGTCGGGCTTATCCTGATCGTTTTGGAAGGCGCTTCCGACCTGGAGATTAAGTCTAAAAATTTCCCCACCATCAGGCGATCTTTTCACACGGCCCTGGCGATCCTGCTGATTTCTGCAGGAGTGATAGCAGCCCTGTTCCATCTTTGGCTCAAAGTGGATATCGAGCGCGCCCTGGTCAACGCGATCCCTTTTGGGGTCATCAGCAGCGCGGTGGCGATCCCGACGGTCGCCGATTTTATCAGGCATAAAAGGGATTTTTTGATCTATGAATCCATTTTTTCCGATGTCTTAGGGATCTTGTTGTTCAACCTGATGGTGGGCCCGGGTTTATTAAGCCACGGGGCTGTCTCAAACTTTTTCATCCAATTTGGGATCATTATCATCACTTCTGTCCTAGGGGCCTTTTTGCTGATCGCCGTGCTGCATAACATTAAGGCCCAGGTGAAGTTCTTCATCATCCTTGCGCTGCTGGTGCTTATCTACGCATTGGCCGGGATATTCAATTTGCCGTCATTATTACTCGTGTTTGTCTTTGGCCTTTTTTTAAAGAACATCGAGGCTTTTCCAAGAATGGCCCTTCTGCGCCATATCCCCCTGCAGGAGATCGGCACGGACGTTGAGCAGTTTAAATTGATTGTTGCAGAATCGGCATTTTTGGTGAGGACATTCTTTTTCGTCGTTTTCGGGTACTCCATCGACATGGCCTATGACTTTAATGCCCAAGTTTTTCTGGTGGGCATCCCGGTCATGCTCATTTTATTTTGGATCAGATTCCTTTATTTGAAATTGATCGTAAAACCCCATGTTTTTCCTGAAACCTTTATCGCTCCCAAAGGATTGGTTACAGTCGTTTTATTCGCCAGCATTCCTTCCAGCCTGCACATAGGCGCTATCGGCAAGGGGGAGGTGCTTTTTGTGATCCTTGCTTCCAACCTGTTGATCCTGTTTGGTTTTTTTTCAAAACCCGCGCCGGGTCCTGAAATCACCAATCCCACAGCCTAAGCGCTGCCGCCGTTGTTTCCCCCCGCTTTTATCGGCTATACTCTAATTGTAGGGAAAAGGGGTTGGAAGCTATGGATTGGCCGTTGCCCAAATACAAGCTTTTGGCGGTTCCCCATTTGTTGATTTTTTTTATCTTTTTGCCGTCGCTGTGTTTTGCCGGTGAGATCGATGCGGATTTGTTCGGGCTCACCTACCATTTGCACCGTAAAGGCGCTGTTTATAATGCGCCGTTAAAATTGGACAAGGCAGGCGTCAAGGTCTTTAATCCGGGGCTGGGATTAGGCTACGATTTTCGCAAAAATAGGCATACCGACGGATTCTCCGTGATCGTGCACGGCGGCCTTTTTGAAAATTGCGACAACCATCCTTATGCCTTCATCGGAGCGGGCGGCAGGTACAGAAGATATTTTAATAAAACCACCTTTGTGGAAGCCAACCTGCTGGGAGCGCTGACCTACGGCAATGATTCGGATGATAAGCATTATAAGTTAAATCCCACCCCGTATGCCAATATCGGCATCGGCCACGATTACGGCAAATTCTCGGTCACTTATTATATAAGTTATATCCCCAAAGGCAGCGACGGCGGGATCACTTCCTCCACGGACATGCTGTTTTTCAGCACTGAGGTGTCTTTTTAGAAAATTACTACTAAAGTCTTGATTTAGCCTCGCCGGTCTTTAAGATACATTTATGGCCCGGATGATCTTTTTGGTCGTTTCGCTCCTGGTGATTGTCCTCAATTGCCTTTTAGCGGCTGTTGCACATATTTGGTGGACCGTTTTTTTATTCGGTCCGGTGATCGCCATCGGGTTGGTGGACATGTTCCAGGAGCGCCAGGCCATCCGCCGCAATTTTCCCGTCATCGGCAACTTCAGGTACCTGCTGGAGTTTTTCCGTCCCGAGATCAATCAATATTTCGTTGAATCCAATACATCAGGCACACCTTTCAACCGCCTGGACCGCTCCCTGGTCTATCAGCGGGCCAAGGGCGATCTGGATACCCTGCCCTTCGGCACCCAGAAAAATGTTTATGAGGTGGGCTACGAATGGGTCACCCATTCCATAAGGCCGGTGCACGTAGACCCTGCGTCGCTGCGGGTGATGATCGGTGCCTCAAGGGCCAAGCCGTATTCCGCCAGCATCTTTAATATAGGCGGCATGAGCTTCGGCTCCTTAAGCAAGAACGCGGTGATGGCCCTTAACCAGGGCGCCGGGATGGGCGGGTTTGCCCAAAATACCGGCGAGGGCGGCCTGACGCCATACCACCGCCAGGGGGGAGATTTGATCTGGCAGATCGGCACGGGGTATTTCGGCTGCCGGGACCTCAGCGGGAGATTTTCGCCGGAGCACTTTGCCGAAAATTCCGGGTTGCCCGAAGTCAAGATGATCGAGCTTAAGATTTCGCAGGGCGCAAAACCCGGGCACGGGGGCATATTGCCGGCCGAGAAGGTCACCCGGGAAATCGCCGAAATCCGCGGGGTTGAGATGGGCAAAAGCATCATTTCACCGCCCGGGCATTCGGTTTTCAACACGCCCAAGGAGCTTCTTGCTTTCATCGAGCATTTAAGGGAATTGTCCGGTGGTAAGCCCGTCGGGTTTAAAATCTGCATCGGCAAGCCCAGGGAATTTATGGCCATTGCCAAGGCCATGCTGAAGACCGGGATTGTGCCGGATTTTATCACCGTCGATGGAGGCGAAGGCGGCACCGGTGCGGCACCCCTGGAATTTTCCAATTACGTCGGTTCTCCTTTGAACGAAGGACTGGTTTTTGTCCACAATACCTTGGTGGGGTTCGGTCTGCGGGAGAAGATCAGGATCATCTCTTCGGGAAAGATCAATTCAGGTTTCGGCATCATCAAGCACATGGTCATGGGCGCCGAACTTTGCTATTCCTCGCGAGGCATGATGCTGGCCTTGGGGTGCATCCAGGCCCTCAAATGCAATACCAATCATTGCCCGACCGGTGTCGCCACCCAAGACCCATCGCTGATGGGCGGCCTGGTGGTTTCACAGAAAAACAAGCGGGTGGCCAATTTTCATAAAGCGACGGTCAAAAGTTTTGCCGAAATCCTGGGCGCCATGGGTTTCCATGAGCCCGGGGAGTTAAGGCCGCGGCACCTGATGCGGCGCATTTCCCTTTCCGAGGTCAAGGACTACAGCCAGATATATTCATTCATCGAGCCGGGGGCTTTGCTCAAAGAACCAGTTCCCGCGGCATTTGAAAGGGCTTACCGGGCCTCCTGCGCCGAGACTTTCGAACATGTTTGAATCTCTTTTGATTACGGCTTAAATTTTTGTTATGATGAGATCCTTATGAAAAAGATTGTAATGGTATTGTTGGCGAGCTTCGCGGTGGCTTCCATGGCCCACGCAGGGGTCATTATCCTCCAATCCGGCCAAAGGATAGAAGGGCAGATATTGGAACGTAACGACATGGACGTGGTGATTGATGTCCTGGGCCGCGTGGAAACCTTTTATCTGGGGGAGATTGCCACCATCGATGGGCAGGCTGTTGAGCTTCCGCCAGCACCGGCCCCTCAAAAGCAAGCCGCGGTTCCCGACTTTGGCGATGAGCAGGCTTCGCTGGCACGGTTTATGGATAAGCGGGGTGCGGCCAAGGCGTCTGCGGTTCACCCAGCTCCTGCTGTCCCTGCCCCCAAAGCAGCGGCCACAGTAAAAATATCGATGCCGAAGGCAGTGCCGGCGATCCATCCTTCATCCGCCGCGACACCCACTGTCATCCCCACGGCTGACGGCGGCATTATTGTTGTCGGCCCGGATAAGATAACCAAATACGATAAAGACCTGCGTATCATCAAAGAAGCGCCTTTGGATAACGCTGCCGCAAAGACAAAATAGTCTTCCTGCCTCAAGTTGCGTATTTAATTAAAGGTAGTGTATACTTTTTATATGGGAGTAAATTTAGATTCAAGAAAAGGCCTCTCGTGGGGAGTGCTTTTTGCCTTTTTTATCTATATGCTGCGGCCTATCGGAATATCTTGGGCTGCGGATGATCCTTTACTGCCGCCACCCGGCATGATGGTGCACTTAAGCCCTCCGGAAGACCCGCCTTTGCTCAAAGGTATCAAGGTGCACGCGGAGGATCCCTTCAGGTTCGACTTCATCCTGGACAAAGGCGACAGCGAACTTAGTGCTGATGAGCTCAAAGATGAATCCAGCCGCTTGATTAAATACTTCCTGGCCAGCCTCACCATCCCTGAAAAAGACCTGTG
>JAGWOI010000022.1 GCA_028870995.1 Candidatus Omnitrophota bacterium
ACCCCGGACGTGGTGGTTGAAAAAGAGGATGGGGTAAAACATCTCACCGGCAGCGACAATAAACCAGAAGATGTGGACACAATATTTTCCGACCTCGAGAACAAGGAGAAGGAAAACAATATTTTGTCCCCGGAAGAGAAAAAAGCGGCTGCTCAGAGAAAGAAAGATAAACAGGACGTTCAGTTACAGAGTGCCATTGATGTGATCAAGGGCATCAAGGTTTACCGACAATTTCAAAAATAAATTCTCCCTATGACTAAAAGAAAACAGACATCCAATAATGACGCGAGGGTGGCCGCCATCGTGACAGGCTTGTTTGCAGCGGCCGTGATCCTTTTTTTCATTTTTTCAAAAAGCAGTCAACATATTCGACCGCATAGGGCAGCCGCGACCGAGGCGGGGGACATGTACCTTCCCAATGAGAATGCCAAACCGACGGAAAAGGCGCGTGTTCCTGTTCCTCATCCCGTTGTGGTTCCCGGATCGGGCGGCAAGATCGCGTTTATCCTTGATGACTGGGGCCAGTCCATGGTCAATTGTAGATATCTGGAAGAGATACCTGAACCTTTGGCGGTCTCCATCCTGCCTGGTTTAAGGCATTCCAAGGATGTCGCCAGCTGCGCGGCACGCGGCCATAAGGTGGCCATGCTGCACCTGCCCATGGAGGCCATGCAGAATTTTGATTCTTATTATCCGCCGAATTACCTTATCAAAACCACGATGTCCCCGGCCCTTGTCACCAGGATCCTTGACGCTGATTTGGCCCAATTACCTTCCGTCGAAGGGGTCAACAACCACATGGGTTCCAAGGCAACGGCGGACGGGCCCTTGATGAGGATCATCCTGCGTACGCTCCGGGCCCGTGGCCTGTTTTTCGTGGACAGCATGACATCGTCCCATTCCGTGGCCGCGGCCGTGGCGCAAGAGATGGGGGTGAGATTTGCCAGGCGAAACGTTTTTCTGGACAATGTCAACACCAGGCCGGCCATCGTCAAACAGATCGTCATCCTGGCCAGGATCGCCCGCCGCCGCGGGTATGCCGTGGCGATCGGCCATGACCGCCATCTGACCATGCAGGTCCTGAAAGATGAAATCCCCTGGCTGGAAAGCCAAGGATTTCAAATCGTCAGCATCAAGGATTTGCTCCAAAAGCGATGAACATTTTAGGCATTGAGACTTCTTGTGATGAAACGGCGGCCGCGGTTGTTTCCGGCGGCGCTAATGTCCGCTCCAATGTTGTCGCCACTTCCCTCAAAGATCACCAGCATTTCGGCGGCATTATCCCTGAAATAGCTTCGCGCCGGCAGATCGAATTTATCAACGGTGTCGTGGCCGAAAGCCTCGGCCGCGCTGGTTTGGCGCTCGGGGACATCGATGCCATCGCCGTCACCCGTTCGCCGGGGTTGATCGGTTCCCTGCTGGTGGGGCTTTGTTTTGCCCGGGGCTTGGCCCGAGCGACGGGAAAACCTCTTGTCGAAGTTGACCATATCAAGGCCCACCTGTACGCGAACTATGTGCAGCTTCCTGAGCAAAGGCCGGCTTGTCCCCAGGACCGCCTGCCGGCCGTGGGATTGGTCGTTTCAGGGGGGCATTCCAGCCTTTTCTATGTCGAGAACTTCAAGAAATTCAAATTATTGGGCAGCACCCGCGATGACGCAGCCGGAGAGGCGTTCGACAAGGTGGCGCGCATCCTTGGCCTCGGTTACCCCGGAGGTCCGGTGATCGACCGCCTGGCCGTTGGCGGCGCCAATGACCAGATCAAATTTCCGCACGCCTCCTTGAAGGGAAATTATGACTTTTCTTTTAGCGGGACCAAAACAGCGGTGCTTTATTACACCCAAAGGCATCAGCATAGACCCGGTTACGACGTTGCCAAGGTGGCTTATGCCTTTCAGGAAAGCGTTGTGGCCGTTTTGGCGGAGAAATCCCTGCAGGCCTGCCGGAACTTCAAGGTCAATACACTTTTGATCGGCGGCGGGGTGGCGGCCAACTCCGCTTTAAGACGGGTTTTGCATTCCCAAGCCCAGTCTCAGGGGGTGGACGTCTTTTTCCCTCCCATGGCCTTATGCTTGGATAATGCGGCGATGATTGCAGGATTGGGTTATCATTGGTATAATGTTAAAAAATCATAGGAGACATCATGGCCTTTAACCGCAAAGAGCAAAAGGAAGTCCACGAAGAAAAAGTCATCGAGATCAACGCTCAAATGGAGGGCGTTTTGACCTTTACGGATCCCGTGAATTTGAAGATCCATGGCCGCTATACCGGCAAGTTGGATGCCCGCGGCACCCTGACCATCGGACCGGCCTCGCAGGTGGAAGCCAATATCGTGGGTGAAAATGTCATTGTCGCCGGAAAGATCAAGGGCAATATCATCGCCAAAAAAATGCTCGTCCTTATGCCTTCCGCGGTCCTGCATGGCGACATTTCGACCCCTAAGTTGAACATCGTTGAGGGGGCTGTTTTTCAGGGCCGCTGCCACATGCTCGAGGACATGCTGACCATCGAAGATCTGGCGCAATATCTGGAAATCGAGATCCCGGCCATCCAGGAACTGGCCGCCACCGGCAAAATCCCTGCCATCAAAGAAGGCGACCATTGGAAATTCGAACGGGCTCAAATAGATCAATGGGCGTCGTCAGGCAAGGTTAAATCGTGAGCAGCCAATACATCACCGTGCGTGAGACAGCACAGATCCTCGCTGTTTCCGAGAAAAAAGTTATGGACCTGATCGAAAACGGCAATCTGCAGGCCTACAAGATCGCCGACCAGTTCCTGCGTCTTAAGCGCAATGAGGTCCTTAATATCCGTTCCACCGGGCAGGTAGTTTCTGAAAATGCGGTCCACGAATATACCTTGGGGGGGCGGGTGAGGGACTTTTTTTATTTTAACGATTTTTATTTGGTCGCCTTCGCCGTTATCCTCGGCCTGCTGTACGTCATCTTCTACACCTCGTAATGTGGCATGGGGCAAATCCGTAAGATCAATAATGTTTACTATATCGAATTTTATGCCCGGGGATTGCTTTATTCCCAGCCGGGAGGACGGACCTTGGCGGAAGCTCAAAAACTTTTGGCCCAGGTGGAAGAAAAAATAGCCGGGGGGGAGGCGCTGACCATCAGCCGGCATATAGATCTTCCCGATTTTTTTGAGCGCTTTACTGCTGCGGCCCAAAAGCAGTTTAGTGCTAAAACTTTCATGCGGTTCAAGGTTGTCATCGGGCATTTCAGCGGTTATCTTGAACGAGAGTTTCCTCAGATCCATCAACTGGCGCAGGTGACGCCTGCGGTCATTGAATCTTACAAGGTCCACTTGGCAAAATCGCAAAGGGTAAAAGCAGCCAATTTCACCATTCTTTTAATTAAGGATATCCTGACCTTCGGCATTACCCTGGGTTTTCTTAATGATAACCCCTGCACATATGTGCAGCTGCTCGCGTGGCCTTCCGGTCCCATTAAAAAACGAACCCAGCGTTATTTATTGGCCAAACGTTTGCTGAACCAGGGGGTGGGATTGGCCAAACTCACCCAACTGCTAAATTTAGATGATATTGCAAGGACCATTTATTTTGCTCCTTTGGCAGATGCTTCCTTTTCTCCGCCTTTTTCCCTCTAGGTCAATAGATAAGCTAAAAAATTGAGTGCACAATTTCATAAATATATTAGACTATAGTGTTTTAGGAAATTGGAGGCCAGGTAAGAGAGAAGGGAGAGGTGGCAGAGTGGTCGAATGCGGCGGTCTTGAAAACCGTTGCCTCGCAAGGGGCCGTGAGTTCGAATCTCACCCTCTCCGTTTAATATAGAAAGGCCGTTTATCAAGAAGCTTTAAGGAAGGATGCCATGAATCTGCGGAAAATTTTGAAATACTTCGTCTTGGTCCTGATCGCCTTTTTGTCGGGTATCCCCGCGTCCTGGGCAGGGGAGTCGGAATTGAAAATTCCCGATCTGTCAGCGGTCTCGGTGGTCTTCGGCCTGGACGGGCGTCACGCACTGATATTGGGCCTTTTGGTTTGCATTGCCGGCATATTTTTCGGAATGTCCCAATATGCCCGTCTGAAAAAACTTCCGGTGCACCCCAGCATGAAAGAAGTCTCCGATCTCATCTATGCTACATGCAAAGCCTATCTGTTCACACAGGGGAAATTCCTGCTTATCCTCGAGGTTTTGATCGGTATCGTCATGGTGGCCTATTTCGGTTGGCTGCGCCATTTCGGTTTTTTTAAAGTCGCTCTTATCCTGGTATGCAGCCTTATCGGCATCAGCGGCAGTTACGCCGTGGCCTGGTTTGGGATGAGGATCAATGCCAAGGCCAATTGCGCCACGGCCTTCGCCAGCCTTCAAGGCAAACCCTTTCCGGTGTACGCCATTCCCCTGCAGGCCGGCATGAGCATCGGCATGCTTTTGATCAGCACCGAGCTTTTTGTCATGCTTTGCATCATCCTTTTTATCAATCCTGATTATGCAGGGCCCTGTTTTATCGGTTTTGCCATCGGTGAATCCCTGGGCGCTTCCGTCCTCAGGGTGGCCGGCGGTATTTTCACCAAGATCGCGGACATAGGTGCTGATTTGATGAAGATCGCTTTCAATATTAAAGAGGATGATGCCCGCAATCCCGGTGTCGTGGCCGATTGCGTAGGTGATAACGCCGGCGATTCAGTCGGCCCCACCGCCGATGCATTTGAAACCTATGGTGTTACGGGGGTGGCGCTTATCTCTTTTATCCTTTTGGCGGTGAAAGATCCCCTCATTCAGGCCCAGCTGTTGGTGTGGATATTCGTCGTCGGGGTCATTATGATCGTGGCCAGCGGTTTTTCTTATGAAATCAATAATTTTTTCGCCAAGAAGCGCTACGCTGACGCCCAGGAAATGGATTTCGAAGCGCCCCTGACGTCACTGGTATGGATCACCGCGGCAGTTTCAATCTTTCTGGTCTTTTTAACTTCTTTCGCCTTAATACGTCATTTGGGCGACGGCACCTATTGGTGGAAACTAGCGGCCATCATCAGTTGCGGTACCATGGCCGGGGCCATCATTCCCGAGGGTATTAAAATCTTCACCTCCATGAAATCAGATTTTGTCAAAAATATTTACGAGTGCTCTAAAAAAGGCGGCGCATCGCTCAATATCCTCTCAGGCCTGGTCGCCGGCAATTACAGCGCCCATTGGATGGGTGTAGTCATCGTGGTTTTGATGGGCCTGGGCTTTTTCGTCAGCCAGATGGGATTGAATATCATCATGATGGCCCCGGCGGTATTTGCATTTGGATTGGTTGCTTTCGGCTTTTTAGGCATGGGACCGGTCACCATTGCCGTTGATTCCTACGGCCCCGTTTCCGATAACGCCCAATCCATTTATGAGCTTTCCCTTATCGAAGAAATCCCTCAAATCAAGGAGCTTCTTGCCAAGGAATACGGCTTTACCCCAAACTTTGAAGTGGCCAAGCACTACCTGGAGGCCAATGACGGGGCGGGCAACACCTTTAAGGCCACGGCCAAACCGGTCTTGATCGGCACGGCGGTGGTTGGTGCCACCACGATGATTTTTTCCATTATCATGATCCTGACCCACGGGCTGACAACGCATATCGAGAATCTTTCGGTGCTTTACCCGCCGTTTCTGCTGGGCCTTTTAAGCGGCGGCGGCATGATTTTTTGGTTTTCGGGGGCTTCCATCCAGGCCGTGACCGCCGGCGCCTATCACACGGTGCAGTACATTAAGGAAAATATTAAATTGGATACGGCTGGACGCTCGTCGTCCAAGGACAGCGCCAAGGTGGTGCAGATCTGCACTAAATTCGCCCAGGAAGGCATGATCAATATTTTCGTGACCGTGTTGTTCATGACGCTTAGCTTTGCCTGCCTGGAGCCTTTTTTCTTCATCGGTTATTTGATCGCCATCGCAGCGTTCGGGTTCTTTCAGGCCATTTTTATGGCCAATGCCGGCGGGGCCTGGGACAATGCCAAGAAGCTCGTGGAGGTCAATCTTCATGAGAAGGGAACGGATCTGCATGCCGCGACCGTCGTGGGAGATACGGTGGGCGATCCTTTCAAAGACACTTCATCGGTGGCCATTAATCCCATCATTAAATTCACGACCCTGTTCGGGCTGTTGGCCCTGGAAATTTCCATCCTTCTGAGCCGGCCCATCGATATTGCCCTGGCGATCGCATTTTTCCTCATCGCCTTACTTTTTCTGGTCCGCTCCTTTTACCGCATGCGTATTTCGTGATGGCTAAGATGAGGCGGGCTTGTTTTTTCGAATGATTGCGTACAAAATCAATACAAACGAAAAAAGACGCAATAAGTAGAAGGTGGGGAAATCCTCCAAAGAAGAGTGGGTCAGCGCCTGCCCGATATAGCCGATAGTCTCAATCGAAAATGCCGCAGCAAAAAGCAGGAAAAAGGAGTCCCTGGTGTTCTTCCAGAATTTATAGAAGAATAAAGCCACGACGAAATTGGACATCGAAAGTACTCCCAGCAGCATGGTGTTCATATTTTTCCTCCTGCCTTATTGAAAAAGCGGTTTATTTGTCTTCGCAAATCAGGCCGTAAACAAGCAGCAACATCCCTATCAATGCGGGAATAATTCTTACGATCGATAGATCCAAAGTCTTGGGTGTCAGGTAATCCACGACTAGTAAGAAATTATTGAGAGAAAGACCTACGAAACAAAGCCCTGTCCAAAGGATAAGGCGGTGTTTGGTGCGGGAGTAGTTTCGAAACAGCAAAATAGAGCACCCCACAGCCACGAGCATGCATAATCCATAAACAATTCCAGCCATATTCAACGGTCCTTTCGGTTCACCATTTGAAACCTTCCCCAAATTGCTGGGCTTGTTTATCAGTTTTGGAGTGGATGAGATTGGTTACCTCAATGAGATTTTTAGAATAAACATCAGCCAGCGCATCAATTTTTTCTTTAAGCCCCGTAATGGAGGGGGCATAAACATAGGATGTCCCTTGCTGGTCGATTATTTTGCTTGCACACAGGTCGGTCAGTACTTTTTCTGCGTTTTTTTCATTGATGAACAGGGATTGGGCGATGGTCTTCGCATCCCAGCCTTTTTGAGGCTTTTGATGCATCAGCAGAATGGCTTCAAGGTGGGGGACGGACTCAATGCTGGTGAGGATGAAACGACGGATCGATTCAGAAATCATGACTTTTGCATTCTAGGTAATTTGGAATAATTGGTCAAACAAAAGTTTTTTGCCAGGCTCAGTATTTATACCGACAGGTCTACGTAGCACAGGGTATTCCGGCGCTTTATAAAAGGTTATATGCTTAAAACATGGGTAAAATCAGGAAAGCCTATCGCGTTTCCTCGCAAATCAAGGACCGCATTTTTACGGCACTGAGGCATCCTGAATGCAATAAAGATCCTGAGATCCAAAAGTTGATCAGGGACCTGCTGGAGCAGTTTATCGCCAAGGTGCGTGTCTTTACCATCATGGGCAAGGCCGGCTGCGGGAAAGGCACCCTGTCCGCATGGCTTATTAAGGAAATGAATAAGTTGTTGCCGCAAGGCTCAAGGTACGAGACTCTCGTTTTAGGGGGATATTTTAGGAAGATTTTAAGAATAAGGAAGGAACCCGCCAGCGCCACGCCCCAGGACATGGAAACTTATGGACCGTTTCTTCCTTTTGTCACAGACCGGGATTTGGCGGACATGAGGTCCGGCAAAATGATCAGTGATCAGACGGTCATTAACGTTATCACTGCTGTTCTTAAGACCGAACCTTATAACACGGCCTTCGGGCTTTTTTTTGACGGCTTCCCGCGGAACCTGGACCAGGTCAAGATCCTGCAGTCCGGAAAAATCATGTGGCAAGCCAAACCGCTGGCGGTTGATTTGTTCGTTTATTCTCATATCCCTAAGAAGCAGGACAACGTTTTTAGGAAGCGGGCCAAGCTGCGCATTGCCCAGGAAATCGCGCGTGCCGCTGCGGAAAAACGGCCGGCGGAAATACGGGAGGACGACAGACCCGAAGTTATCGACGAACGCCTTTCCACTTTTTATCATCAAACCGAGCCGGGCATCAGGCATATTCTAAAACATATCAAGGATAAGTCATTCAAGATCGAGGGCACGACCAGCGGCGAGATAGAAGACAGCATTGTTATGGATAGAGCCAAATTGCTGGTTGGATGGATGCGTAAAGAAAAGTATTGAGATAAATTCTAAAAAGCTTTAATATATCTTTTCTTTAAAAAAGTGCGTTATTTTTACAGGAGAGCGGTGAGTCACTCTAATTTTGATATTTACGGCAACAAGGTCATCATCCATCTTAACGACAAGCTTTGTTTCACCACGGAAGATGTCCTTAACAGCGAATTATTCAAGAGAGTCCTGACGGATTGTGTCGCGGAGCTTAAGCACAAAAACTCCATCCTTTTGCATATTTTTCCCCCCGCCAGCCCCAAGGGCCAGAATGAAATCGACCTGCTCATCAAAAGCTTCAAGTTTTTGAGCAAGAATTCCGCGGATCTTCTGCCGGGTGCCGTTCCGGGTTCTGATGTTTTGTTGCGGGACAAATACCTGCTAAACGATTTTATCGAATACCTTTATAACTTTTGGCGTTCCATGGAACGCTTTGTGGTTTGCGATTCCGCCGGCCGCGACCTGGACCAGCGGCCTTACCGCACCTTCAATAACGTGGTGGAACCCCTAAGCCACCTGATCCGCAGCACCTATAGGGACATTGCCGAGAATTTGACCAAGCAGCACCCGCGCATTTACCGTCAGGTCATCGCAGGCGCCGAAGTGGGTGTCATCACTTCCCCCAAGAGGGTGAATTTGCCGGCCGGGGTCTATGACAAGCTTCAAGGCATTCCCATCATCCGCCAGATCCTTCTTTATCCGCCCCTGATCCTGGATACGCCCATGAATAAACGTACTGGGAAATTTGAGCCCGTTGCTCAAAATCCCCTTGAGCTGGTGGATCTTCATAAACAGGAATGGCTTTGCTACCCGGCCAAGGTTGGCCCGCTGGTCATCCTGGTTTATTTTCATAAGAGATTTTTTGAATTGGGCCTCTCGCTGTGCAACCTTTTCGATATGGCCGATGATCAGGACCTGGAGCGCAAACCCGACGCAGTTTTTACTTTCGGGACCCCTGGAGGCGCCCTGGACAAACTGGCCAAAATGCCCACTGTTTTTTACGATGACAAAAGCCATAATCTTTTGGTCGGCGCTGTTCCCGGCCGCGACGAATTCGGTTATTTCGGCTATTTGAAAAAAATGATCCTTACACTTCATAATATCAAGATCATGAAGATGGGGCTGCTGCCTTTCCATGGGGCCATGGTGCGCATTGTGCTTAAGGGCAATAAGGACGTGACGGTCCTGTTGATGGGAGACACCGGTGCCGGTAAATCGGAGACGCTGGAAGCGTTTAGGACCTTGGGCGAGCAGTATATTCAGGACATTGTGGTCATTGCGGACGACATGGGGTCATTAAGCATCGCTGATGACGGGAAGATCATTGGCAAGGGCACGGAAACGGGTGCCTTCTTGCGCCTGGACGATCTGCAGCCCGGTTATGCCTTGGGGCAAATCGACCGTGCCATCATCATGAACGCCAACCAGGTCAACGCCCGCATCATTTTGCCGGTGACCACGTTCAATAACCTGATCATGGGGCATAAGGTCGATTTTATCCTTTATGCGAATAATTATGAAGAAATTGATGAGGATCATCCTATTGTCGAGAAATTGACCAGCCCCGATGCGGCCATAAAAATTTTCCGCGACGGTACGGTCATGAGCAAGGGGACCACGACCTCCAGCGGGATCGTCCATTCCTATTTTGCCAATGTTTTCGGTCCGGTCCAGTACAAGGACATGCACGAGAAGCTGGCCACCCGGTATTTCGATGCCTTTTTCAAGGCCGGCGTTTTTGTCGGTATTATCCGTACCCGTTTGGGGCTTTCAGGCTGGGAGCGCAACGGCCCCCAGGAAGCCGCCAAGGAATTCCTGCGCATCATTCAGCAATAATCTTTCCCTTAAGTAAAACTACGTAGCCCTTTCCCTGTAACTACTCATTTAGAAACAGCGAGGCCGGTTTTATACTAAAACTATATAGGTATATTTTTGGCTTGATATTTTTTTGCATAGATCATTTAAGGCCTGCCATACGCGAGGCCAGGGGAGACCAACATGGGGCATTGGCGCAAATTACATCAACTCGGATTTTTAAGCTTGACGGCGTTTTTCCTATGTATTTCGACGGCGTGGGCGGGTGAATCCGATCTCATTGTCCCTGACCTTTCGACCGTTCCCCTTATTTTCAATCTGAACGGGCGTTCTGCCCTAATGCTCGGCCTTATCATCTGCGGCATGGGCGCTTTTTTCGGCATTTATCAATTTGGACAATTAAAAAAAATGCCGGTCCATCAGAGCATGAAGGAAATTTCCGAACTCATTTACTCCACGTGTAAAACCTATCTTATAGCACAGGGAAAATTCTTGTTGCTTCTTGAGGCGTTGATCGGCTCCGTCATGGTGGCCTATTTCGGATGGCTGCGCCATTTCGATGTCGGCAAGGTTGCTCTGATCTTGGTCTGCAGCCTGATCGGGATCGCGGGAAGCTATGGGGTGGCCTGGTTCGGCATGAGGATCAACACCCTGGCTAATTCGCGCTGCGCCTTTGCCAGCCTTAAGGGCAAGCCGTTTCCCGTCTATTCCATTCCTTTACAGGCAGGCATGAGCATCGGCATGCTTTTGATCAGCATCGAGCTTTGTGTGATGCTGAGCATCCTGCTATTCATCAATCCCAATTATGCGGGGCCCTGCTTTATCGGGTTTGCCATCGGCGAATCATTAGGGGCTTCCGTGCTTAGAATTGCCGGCGGGGTTTTCACCAAGATCGCCGACATCGGGTCAGATTTAATGAAGATCGTTTTTAATATCAAGGAAGACGACGCCCGCAACCCCGGTGTGATTGCCGATTGTGTGGGGGACAATGCCGGCGACTCGGTTGGTCCGACGGCGGACGGATTTGAAACCTACGGTGTGACGGGTGTTGCCCTGATATCCTTTATCTTGCTGGCGGTAAAGAACCCTCATGACCAGGCCCAGCTGCTCGTCTGGATCTTCGCCATGCGCTTGATGATGGTCATTGCCAGCGGCTTTTCCTATGAGATCAACCATTTCTTCGCCAAGAGGCGCCATGCCGACTCCCAAACCATGGATTTCGAGGAGCCGTTGACGTCCCTGGTCTGGATCACCTCAATTTTATCCATCACGATGACCTACGCCGCCTCCTATCTCCTTATTCCAAATTTGGGCGGCGGCACCTTTTGGTGGAAGCTGGCCACCATCATTACCTGCGGCACCCTGGCCGGCGCCGTTATCCCGGAAGGCATCAAGATATTCACTTCCATGAATTCCGATTTCGTGAAAAATATTTATGAGTGCTCCAAAAAGGGCGGGACTTCCCTCAATATCCTTTCCGGATTAGTCGCAGGCAATTACAGCGCCTATTGGATGGGATTGGTGATCGTTGTGCTCATGGCCATCGGCTTTTTTGTCAGCACGATGGGATTGGCCGCCATCATGATCGCTCCGGCGGTGTTCGCTTTCGGACTGGTGGCCTTTGGGTTTTTAGGGATGGGGCCGGTGACCATTGCGGTTGATTCTTACGGGCCGGTGTCGGACAATGCCCAATCCATCTATGAACTTTCCCTGATCGAGACCCTTCCTAATATCAAGGAAGAGATCAGGAGAGCCTACGGTTTTACGCCGGATTTCGAACTTGCCAAACACCATTTGGAAGCCAATGACGGGGCAGGCAACACCTTTAAGGCCACGTCCAAGCCGGTGTTGATCGGAACGGCCGTGGTGGGCGCGACCACCATGATCTTTTCCATCATCATGATCCTAACCCATGGACTGACCGTCCATATGGAGAATCTCTCGGTACTTTACCCGCCTTTTTTACTGGGGTTTTTAAGCGGGGGAGGCATGATCTTCTGGTTCTCCGGTGCTTCCATCCAGGCGGTGACCACCGGCGCCTATCACGCGGTCCAGTATATTAAAGAGCATATCAATCTGGGGGGCGCCAATCGCTCTTCCAAGGAAGACAGCACCAAGGTGGTGGAGATCTGCACAATGTTTGCGCAAAAAGGCATGGTCAATATTTTTGTGGCCGTGCTTTTTACGACACTGGCTTTCGCCTGCCTGGAACCGTACTTCTTTATAGGGTACTTGATCTCCATTGCCGTCTTCGGCCTTTTCCAGGCTATTTTTATGGCTGATGCGGGCGGAGCATGGGACAATGCCAAGAAGCTCGTGGAAGTAACCTATAAGGAAAAAGGCACCGAATTACATGCCGCGACCGTCGTGGGGGACACGGTGGGCGATCCTTTTAAAGACACCTCATCGGTCGCCATTAATCCCATCATTAAATTCACCACTTTATTTGGTTTGTTGGCTATCGAGATCGCCATTGGGTTAAACCATAATTTTGATATTTTCCTGGCCATCATCTTTTTTAGCGTGGCACTTTTCTTTTTAATCAGGTCTTTCTACGAAATGCGTATTTCAGCCTAGGCCCATATTTAACGGCACCTAAAACAGGATCAGGACACAGCAAAACCCCAAGAATAGCGACAAGTTTCTTGGGGTTTTTAGCAATGGCTTAAAATAAAGCTTACGAGGATAAAGGGGGGCTTTGTAATAAAAAGAGTGGAACTAGTCGCTTGGGAAGGCTCTTAATCATGAGCCTATAATATCCTTTTAAGATGAATTGACCATGGGCTTTCGCCACCTTTTTCTGACTTTTTTCCACTTATTGTTCTCCTAACAGCAATTTGACCGAGGCCAGGAGCTTATTGGGTTCGAAAGGCTTGGGGATGGCGGGGTAAAATTGGCCGTTGACGTTGATTTCATTGACTTCGGTGGGGAGGTAAGAATTCATCGCCGTAAAAAATAGAATGGGGATGTGCTGGGTCTGTTCGTACGACTTTAGCAGTTTGACGGCTTCAGGGCCGGGGAGCCGTGGCATCATGACATCGATGATGATAAGATCAGGCCTGTGTTCCAGGGCCTTTCTGATACCGTTGTCGCCGTCATTGGCGAAAATGACATCATAATTGTTTTTTTTGAGCCGGTTGCTGACCAGGTCAATGATATCCACATCATCGTCGATAATTAATATTTTTTTCACAGGTACATCCCTCCTTGGTCGCTTGCCTTGGGCAGGGTGAAGATGAATGTGGTGCCCGTGCCCTCCTTGCTTTCCACGCGGATTTGCCCGTCGTGCAATTCGATAAGGTCTTTGGAAATGACCAGTCCCAGGCCTGTTCCCTTTTCCTGCTGGTTTTTCATCCTGCCGATCTGGTGAAATTTGGAGAACAGGTAAGGCATGTCCTTAGGATGAATGCCGACCCCGGAATCCTCAACACTGCATTCGACATAATCTCCCTTGTCCCTGGCGGCAATGGTGATCTGGCCTTTTTCAGTGAATTTACAGGCATTGCCGACCAGATTGACCAAGACCTGGGTGATCCTGTCTTTATCAATATTTGTCCTGATGGCTTGGGCCGGCAGATCGGACTTGATGGTAAGTCCCTTTTTCTCGATTTTAAGGGAAAAGTCGGCAATGACCTCTTCGATGAGTTGATTGAGATCAGCATCCTTTTTATAAAGCTCAAGTTTTCCTTTCTCGATTTTGGAGACATCCAGCATGTTGTCGATCATTGATTTGAGCCGGTCAATGTTCCTCAGGGACAAATTAAGGTATCTGGCCTGCGTTTCATTGACTTTTCCGAACATTTCTTCACTGACCTGGCGGATGCTTTCCTGGCTGATGGTCAACGGCAGGCGCAGTTCGTGCGACACATTATTGACAAAATCATCCTTGAGGAGGTCCAGGGCTTTAAGCTCTTCATTCTTCTGCCGTAATTCCTCGATATTGGCCTCAAGCTGCCGGGTGACGGCGGAGAACATGTGGTTTAAGGCCAAGAGCTCGTTTTTCTCCTTGCCCCTGAGCTCCTTGGCGATTTCCGGTTTCAGAAAAGGTTCTATGGACTTGCGGTTCTCTTCGGCAATTTTGACGGCTTTGGTCAACAGGGAACGGATGGAAAAATAGCCCACCAGAACACCCAGCGCCATCAAGATCATGACGGCTTTGCCTATATAGGTATTTCTAAAATAGACGTAGTAAAGCAGGACCATCGGGATGACGGATGATACCAGAAAGAGGATGGCGTATTTGCGCAGGATGGAGGCTTGCTCAAAAGAAGTAACAAAAAAAAGCTCTTCCTTTTTTAAGCGCATATTGAAATTATACCATGTCCGCCGTTTTTCTATTGATTTTCCTTCCAAAAATTCCATTAGCTTTTCCACTGATTCAGTGTGCCGATTTCTATCATTTTTGTAGCAGAATCGGCCTTTAATTCTTAGCTGCTTGTTTTTTATCTAAATATATCGCATACTTTATATAAGATGTTTGATGCCCCATATCTCCCTAATTTATTCAGACGGGCTCGCCATGGCTCATGGAAGAGGCGGACGGCCTTTGTCCTTTCATGGGCTCTTATAATTAATGTTTTGGGACCGGGGCCTTTTTTAAAGGCGCAAGAGATACAGTTGCCAGCGGTGGGCGCCATGGTCAACTTAAGCCCGCCGCTTGATCCTCCGGTACTTAAAGGGATCAAGGTCTATCCCGATGATCCATTTAAGTTTGATTTTATCTTGGATCGGGGGGATTCGGATTCTTCGGATATATCAGGCCAAGCCTCCAGGCTGATCAAGTATTTTTTGGCGTCCTTGACCATCCCCGAAAAAGATTTGTGGGTCAACTTGAGCCCTTATGAAAAGGACAGGATCATACCGCCATCCTTTGGCCGGACGCAAATGGGACGCGATTTATTGGCGGAGGATTACCTGCTCAAACAGATCACGGCGAGTTTGATCTACCCCGAAGGGGAAACCGGAAAGAAATTTTGGAAACGCGTATACCAGCAGGCCCGCGAAAAATACGGAACCACGGATATCGCGGTCAACACGTTCAATAAGGTCTGGATCCTGCCGCAGCAGGCGGTAGTCTATGAAAATGCGCAGGCCGGGACGGCCTATATCATCCAAAGCCGGTTGAAGGTAATGCTGGAGCAAGATTACCTTTCACTGGCCAAACATGAAGGTTCGAACGCGCCCGCCCAGGTCAAGGGAACCAGCCAATTGGGCAGTCAGATCATCCGGGAAATCGTAATACCGGAGTTGACTCGGGAAGTCAACGAGGACAAAAACTTTGCGCCCTTGCGCCAGGTCTATAATTCGCTGATCCTGGCCACCTGGTACAAAATGAAAATAAAAAATAGTATTTTGACGCAGGTTTATGCGGACAAGAATAAGGTGGCCGGGGTCGGATTCAAGGGCCCCCTACGCGTTCAGGTCATTTATAAGCGGTATCTGCAGGCCTTTAAGAAAGGCGTTTATAACTACGTCAAGGAAGAGGAAGATCCTTTGACACGGCAGATAGTTCCCAAGAAATATTTCTCAGGAGGCGTTACATTCAATCTGGCTGTGATGGCTCATAAGGTTATTCGGTACACACATCAGGTGCCGGACGCGGCGATGGCCGCCTCGAAAACTTTTAAGGTCATCGGCGTTTCGCTGGCCGTTATAGGCGCTCTTGGAACAGGGGCCTGGTATGAAATGTCCCATTATCAACCTGCGCCCAACATGGTTTTGATGAATTTATCGACCGGTCAGAAATTCGTTGGCCATGAGATCTCAGAGAGAACCGCGGTCATTGAAGCTACCCGGGGAGAATTCTGGACAGATGCCGTGGAAATGCAGGATTGCGTTATTGCGGTGGTGATCGATGAAAGGGGCAAAATGTCCATTGCCCATTTCTTCAATGAAGATGTTGCCGATCTAAATCATCAGGTCGTCAATTTTTTGGGAAGATTGAGCGTTAAGCCCAAGTTGGTGAATCTTATCCACAGCCATTCAGAAATACTGTCTTATGTAAAAAGTGCCTTTGCTGCACAGGGCATAAGCAATAATGCCATCAATGTCAGTCTGGCCGGTAACCATAATTTCTATTTTGGCATAAAACAAGAAAATGGGAAGATCGAGGCAACCGCCGCCGATAACACGCAATTTGGAGGCTTTGCGGTCACTCATGAGGATTTCATCCCTAGAAATGAAGGCCATGGCGTCATCAAACTGGTGAGCCAGGACCGGGCCATGAAGTCCTACGGGGAACAGGACCGGGCCGCTGATTTTTCACCACCGGTCGTCCGGCGTGTTGCCCAAATGGGACAAAAGTCGGGTCCCCGGAATCCCTTAAGGATCGTTTTGGCAGGGACCGGTTTGCGCGAGGTGAAATATACCATCCAGATGCTGGAGGGGATTGAACAAAATTCCCCCAAGCTGATGTTCGCCAACATCATGGCCTATTCCAAGTCTCAGGAAACCGTTCAAAAAATAGACGAAAATTTAAGGGCCGTAAGGAAAACCGGCTGGAAGATCGAATTGCAGGCGAAGGATCTGCTCGATACCGACAGCAGTTTGGGGCAAGGCGACCAGGATGTGATCGTGTCACAGAATTCGTTCTACCTTTCCCGAGGGCTGGATACCGCTGACAAATTATTTGCCGAAAAGCAAAAAGAGTTTGTGGCCAAGGTGGCCCGGGCCCTGCGGCCGGGAGGGATTTTCGTTATTGAGGACTCCGGGGCACAGGATGGTGATTTAAGTTTTATCGAACAGGCGGGTTTCAGGCTTTTACGGTTTAGAGGTCCGATGAGCCAGTTGGTGTTCGAGAGAGTGGATCGGGCCATGAATGCGCTCTCCATTCTTAAAAGTTATTATGAAGGGGCCCTGCGGGAAAATCCGAAGGCAGCCGCCTACTTGAAAAGGCGCAACATCGATCCCGAGACCCTGGATCATGCCATTGAAGAAACAGGGAAGGATGTTTTGAGAGAAAAATTAAAAGATCCCAAGCATCCCCTGATCGCCTTTGCCGGTGGAACACAGTCCAAGGTTTATAGGGGAATGGTGGAAGGCAATGATATTATCGTCAAGAACATCAAGGATCCGCAGGCCTGGTCCAAATATAAGGAGTATCAGGACCGTTTGGGGCATAATGGGTTTGCTTTGGTGGCCGGGTATCTCGTCTTTAAAGACCTGAAAATTTATGTGGACGGCCGGATTGTCAGAATTCCTCATGCCGTTGTTCAGGAAGAAGTGGTCCCTTTGCTGGATCGTGTGCGGACTTTAAGGAAGACCTACCAAGGCAGCCCGGAGGTTTTGCACCGGGAAATCGATAACCTCCTTAATGATTATTTTGAATTGTATAAGCGGTTGCTGTCCCAGGGTCTGGTCATGAAACCCGACGGGTTTTTGGTGGACACGGGGCTGACAAAGGACAATAGGGTCGTTGTACTTGACGGAGGGGACCTTCTGACCCGTCAGGAGGCTTCCCAGGAATATGATTTGGAGAATTTCAATCGCAGTTTTATCCAGGCCTTAAAAGCCGACACCATTTTTGTCAGATATACTCCTGATGGGAAGAAAGCGGAACCTGTTGATACGGTCGCCGAATTAGGTTCGACCCTGGATTCGTTCAACTTTAGTGTTGTTCAAAGTGCCAACCGCGATCTTTCTAACGGGAAGGCGCTGGAACTCTTGGCCCAAAGGCCTGAAATAAAAAGGGAGCTTTACTTCGGCAATTATAAAATACGCAAGGAGATTGAAGGCGCACGGCTGGCCTTAATTAACCGGCGCCTGTCCCAGCAGACACCTTCCGGCAGCAGCGATAAGGCAATGAAGACGCCGGCATCAAAGGAGTACGGCGGTATCGATTTGACCGCTTCACAGATGAATTTGCAGACACAGAATTCAGGGCAGGATATCAAATTTCATCTCGATGCCGCACAGTTGGCCAGGCTGCAAAATGCTTCCGGCCTCGAACCGGTGATCGCCAACATTCGCCCCCTGAGGGATTTAGCCGCCTTTTTGGGCGTTGACCTTGCCCAGTAAGCAACCCGCTGCCAAAAACCTTTTCCTTTAAATCTTTTTTTAGTGTAAACTAAATTTTTTACTTGAGTTAAAAGGAGGTGCTTTATGCCGCAAGTCAATGCTTATGGTACACAGGGTGCCGCGCAACCCTTGGCGCCTTTACAAATAGCCCGTCGAGAGCTTGAGGTCAATGACGTGGCCGTCGACATTGCCTTTTGCGGGGTCTGCCACACGGATATCCATCAGACCCGCAACGAATGGGGCAATTCCATGTACCCCATGGTTCCCGGCCACGAGATCGTGGGCAAGGTCACTGCAGTCGGTTCTAAGGTTAAACGTTTTAAGGCTGGGGATAAGGTCGGCGTCGGCTGCCTGGTCGACTCCTGCCGGGAATGCGAGGATTGCAAGGACGGTCTGGAACAGTTTTGCTGCAAGCCGGTCTTTACCTACAATAGTTTTGAAAAGGACGGCAAGACCCTGGTCCAGGGAGGCTATTCGACCAAGATCGTTGTGCATCAGGATTTCATCCTGCGTATCCCGGACAACTTGTCTTTGGATAAAGCGGCACCGCTGTTGTGTGCCGGTATCACCACCTACTCGCCTTTACGCCACTGGAAGACCGGTCCCGGTAAACGGGTGGCTGTGCTTGGTCTGGGAGGTTTGGGTCACATGGCGGTCAAATTAGGCCATGCGATGAAGGCTGAAATAACCGTGTTGACCAGAACATTGAATAAAATCGACGATGCCAAACGCCTGGGCGCCGATCATGTTTATGCCACCAATGATCCTAAAACTTTTGAAAAGCTTTCCCGTTATTTTGATCTGATCATCAATACGGTCTCCGTCAAACTGGATTGGGGCAAATACCTTGAAATGCTTAAGCGCGACGGGTCGATGGTGCTCTTGGGCGTCCCCAGCGACGCGCCTCAGCTTCCGGCTTCGCCCTTGATCATGGCCCGCCGGAGCCTGGCAGGGTCCCTGATCGGAGGCATTAAGGAGACCCAGGAGATGCTGGATTTTTGCGGCAAGCACAACATTGCCTCAGACATCGAATTGATACCCATCACCAAAATCAATGAAGCGTATGAAAGGATTCTGAAGTCGGACGTAAAGTACCGTTTTGTCATCGATATAGCCACTTTAAAATAAAGGATCACTATGCTTCGCCTCCTGTCGAAAGGTTTACTTCTCTGGCTTGTTCTATGTGCCGCGGCCATGGCCCAGGAACAGGACATAACGCCTGCGGTCTATGCGCAGATCAAACAAATGAAGAAACTTTTGCATTTGACCGAAGCACAGGCGCAGGCGGTCAGCCCTATTGTTAAAGATTACGTGATCAAGCGCCAGGCCATCCTTGAACAAGCGTCGGGAACCGGAATCCTGGATCACAGGACCGTCAAAAGCACACTTGAGTCTTTGAGGGAAAAGGAAGATCGGAAATTAAGCCGGGTCTTAAGCAAAGACCAGCTGCAAAAGTGGGTCGACAGGGAAAATTTGCTGGCCACCATGAATCCCGACAACGGAGGAAGCATGGCGGATGACTCGGGTGGTGTGGGTCTGGAGGGGGCGACCCTCAAGTTTTAAGCTTAAACCAAGTGACAGCGTATCGTTTCAAATTAACCGATAAAATTATCATTGCCTTTATTTTGCTGGGGCTGGTGATTCTGATCGCCACCGGCATCGGCCTGCACTATCTTAACGGCATACGGCTTTATCAGCTTGAATTCGAAGAGGAGTGGTCCGAATACCAGCGCATGGTTTATGCCGAAGATATCCTCAAAGATATATCGACGGACGCCAGCGCCTGGCAGGCGGGGCTGGTACCGGTGACCGCCTTAAGGTCCAAGGCAGCCCAAATAACTAATCTATTGTCGATGTGGGCCATCGATGAGTACCGGGAAAGACATAGTCTAGGCAGCCGCCTTAAGGAGCGGATCAAACACGAGCAACAGGAGTCCCGGCTGCTGGTTCCGGCACGGCTGGCTTTTGTGGACCTGAACACGGCCATCGCGGCACTGCATTCTAAGTCCACAGGGAAAACTGCAGTCTCCCTGGTCCATTCACTGGACCGCCTGCAGCAGACGATTGGTCCATTACGTCGGTTTTATTTCGAAAGTATCCGGTCTTCCCTGGCCAGGGCCCAAAAGGCCCGTTATAAGGCCCAGCGGGAGAGTATTTATTTTATCATCATCGTGGCCTTACTGCTGCTGGCTATCAGTACTTACAGCATCAGGATTTTGAAAAGACAGACTAAACAGTTGATCGAGCAGGAACGGCAGATAGCGTCTGCGGCCCTGGTCCAGCAGCTGGCCCATGAGATCCGCAATCCCTTAGGGATAGTCAAAAGCGCTGCCAGTGTCATTGTCAAGCGTTCCACCGGGGAAGTGGTCGGACTGGCTGAAGATATTTCCTCGGAAGTGGGACGTGTTGACGAGCTCTTGACGGACTTGCTGCACCTGCATCACCAGGATAACCGACCCAAGATAGTCACAGATATATCATCGGTGGTGCAAAAGGTCGCCGAATTGTTTACGCCTAAAATAAGCGCAGCCGGTTTGAAGCTTGAGATCGACAATAAGGCGCCAGGTGTCCGGCTGTTATGTAATGCCGGAGCCATTAAACAAGCTTTGATGAACCTGCTGCTTAACGCCATCGAAGCCTCTCATCAACAGGATCTCATTGAGATAACCATGATGGCGGCCGGCAAGGAATATGCGCTGAAGGTCAGGGACTACGGCGTTGGTGTGTCTTCCCCGGAAAAACGCAGGATTTTTGATCTCATGTATACCACCAAGCCGTATGGATTTGGCATTGGACTGACGGTGGTCAAACGCATTGTGGAGGACCACGGCGGACGCATCGAGGTAGATAGCCCGCCGCCGCGGGGAACGGCTTTTACCATCTATCTACCGATGGAGGCGTAAAATGGCGGAAATGTTGATCGTGGATGATGAGGCCAGGTTGCTGCGCGTCTTAAGGTTAGGACTTCCGGAACATGGCTTTAATGTCCTGACCGCCTCCAACGGCCAGGAGGCCCTGAAGGTCCTTTTTGATAAACCGGTTGACGTTCTTGTGACCGATGTAAGGATGCCTGTCATGGACGGCGTTGAGCTTATTTACGAAATGGAACGCTTAGGGATAAAGCTGCCCATCGTGGTCACCACCGCTTACGCTGACATCGAGACTGCGGTCAAGACATTAAAGCACGGCGCCTGCGATTATATCCGTAAACCCTTCAGTATCGAAGAACTTGTCCAATCAGTCCGTAACGCGATGAAGAAAACAGGGGCAGTGACAGGACTTCCCCGGGAATTCGATCTCCAATCTCAAATTGATTCCACTGAAAAGGAGGCCATTCAAAAAGCCCTGCAAGCCGCCCATGGCGTTAAGGTGGAGGCGGCCCGCCTGCTGCGTATTTCCGAACGGAACCTGTGGTATAAACTTAAGAAATACGGTCTTTAGCTTGTTTGAACGCAATATTTTGCAGGGTTTAATGCATTTTCTGCAATCTCGTTCCTCTTTAACCTCTGTTCTGCTTTATTTTTATATCTAAAGATTTAAAAAATTGATATTCTAAAAGGGTTTAAGCCAAAAACAGGGAAAACAAATATTTTTTTCCTTTTGCTTGAGATTATGCTATAGTATCCCCTTATAATTGAGGCATTTAACGAGCCTTTGTGTTAAGATTTTGTTAAGGCTCTTTTACAATTAAGAAGGTTGGATTGATGAAGAAACGGCGAGTCGTTATTACCGGATTGGGCGTGGTGGCCTGTAACGGCATCGGTAAGGATAAATTCTGGCAGGCTAATAAAGAGGGCCGGTCAGGGATCGTCAAGATCAGCAGTTTTAATACCGATAATTTTGAGACCAAGATTGCCGGAGAGATCAGGGGATTTGAACCTGCCCAGTATATGCCGGCGGAGACGGCTAAGAAGGTCGACCGGTTTGTCCATTTTGGACTGGCTTGCGCCAAGATGGCTATCGAGGACAGCGGGCTCAATTTAGAAGCCGAAGATAAATGCCGTATGGGGGCTGTTATTGGTTCCGGCTTGGGCGGGATGATGTTCCATGAGACACAGCTGATCGCGCATTTCGAAAAGCCTAATCCCCGTTGCCATCCGACGGCCGTGCCCAGGATTTCACCGAATGCGGTCTCCAGCCACATTGCCATCCAGTATGGGCTGCTGGGGCCTAATATGGTGATTTCAACGGCTTGCGCTTCCGCCAACCACGCGCTCGGCGAGGCGTTTCGCAAGATCCAGTGGGGCGATATGGACCTGTGCCTGACCGGTGGGGTGGAAGCCACCTTGTCGCCGCTTAATTTTGAGGCGTATTATTATTTGCGGGTCATGTCAAAGCATGCCGTTCCGGAAGAAGCCTCCAAGCCCTTTGATTTGAACCGCGACGGTTTTGTGCTAAGCGAAGGTGGAGGTCTTGTGGTGCTGGAAGAATTGGAACATGCCCGCCGCAGGAATGCACCCATCTACGCCGAGGTGATCGGTTACGCCAGCAATTCCGGCGCCCATCACATGGTGATGCCTGATTTAAGCGGGACGGATGCTTCAAGGGTCATGACAGATGCCCTCAAGGATGCGGGTAAACCTGCTTCCGGCGTTGATTACATCAATGCCCATGCCACCTCGACCGTGGCCAATGACCGGGCTGAAACCTTGGCCATCAAAAAGGTGTTCGGCGAGGGAGCTTATAAAATACCGGTTTCATCGACAAAATCCATGATCGGCCATAGCCTGGGGGCAGCCGGCGGCATTGAGGCGGTGGTCTGCAGCCTGGCCATCAAGGAGGGATTTATCCCGCCGACGATCAATTATAAGGACAAAGATCCGGAATGTGATCTTGATTATGTGCCCAATGAGGGACGGGCCGCAAAGTTGAACATAGTTTTGTCTAATTCATTCGGATTCGGTAACTGCAATGCGTGCGTGGTTTTTGCCGATTATAAAGGAGAATAAACCTCATGACCTATAATGATGCGCAAGATATTGTCAAAGGCATCATAGCCAAGCAATTAAGCATGGATGCCGGTAAAGTTAAGCCGGAGTCCCGGCTGGTGGAAGATTTGGGGTTGGATTCTTTTGGGGCGGTGGAGGTCGCGTTTGAATTGGAAGAGAAGTTCGAGTTGAAAATACCGGATTCGGCTCTTTATGAGGCCAAGACCGTCAAGGACATTGTGGATTACATCAGCAGTCAAAAAGGTTGTCAATAAATGGCCGTCGCATTCTCCGCTAACCTGAAAAATTTTTTCAATCCTGCTCAACGGGCGGACTTGCCGGACAACGGCTTTGAGCTGCCGGGCCAAAACGATGAGGCCATTATCCTCATCCATGGGATGACCGGAACGCCTCATGAAATGAGGTTTCTGGCTAACTTCCTCAACCGCCAGGGGTATGCGGTTTATTGCCCCCGTTTGGCCAACCATGGGGCCCCCCTCCACATCCTTCAAATGAGCAAATGGCAGGACTTTTACCAGACGGTGCGCCAATGCTATCTTAAGATACGGGGACAATATAAGCACATTTACGCCGGTGGGCTTTCCATGGGCGCTCTATTGGCCTTGTTGCTGGCCGACGAATTCAAGAATGAAATCGCCGGGGTCAGCTGCCTGTCGCCGACGCTCTTTTATGACGGGTGGAATACGCCCTGGTACAGTTTTCTGCTGCCGTTGGCCTATAAAACCCCGCTGAAGTATTTCTTTTATTACAAGGAAGAGCCGCCTTATGGCATTAAGAACGAGGCCGTGCGCCGGCGTATCCATGAATTTTACAGCAAGGCAGATTTGAACAATATGCAGGATGTGCACCAATATGGTTACCCGTTTTTTCCCCTGACCCTGTTATACCAATTGGAAAAATTAGTGAAGCATTTAAACGGCCGTTTGAGGACGATTTCAACACCGGTGCAGTTGATCCAGGCTAAGAACGATGATATGAGTTCGGTGCGCAATTCCCAATTTATTTACAACCGGATCAAGTCTGACCGCAAAGAACTGGTGCTTTTATATAACTCCTATCATATCATCACGGCTGACCAGGAGCGTAATGCCGTGGCCCTGCACATGCAGCGTTTCTTCTCCGGACAACCGGTCCCAGCCTAATCCTATGCCCTTTGTCAACCGTCTTCATCAACTGGAAACCGTGCTTCAATCCAAGTCGCCCATCGTTCTTTCCAATTGCCGTGTTTTTTTTGATTTTGACAACACCATGACCACCTCCGACGTGCTGGATGACGTGATCCGGCGTTTCTCGATCAACGACCAGTGGATGGCCCTGGAAAAGGCCTGGGACGAGGAAAAGATCGGCACGAAGGAATGCCTGACGGGCCAGTTAAAGAATGTGCGCCTTTCCAAGAGCGCCTTGCACAAATTTTTAAAGAGGGTGGAGCTGGACCCGCATTTCCATCAACTGCTGACCCTGCTGGTACGCGAGGGCATCAAACCGGTCATCTTAAGCGACAACTTTACCTATATCGTTGAATGGATCCTGAACTATCACGGCATCAAGGATTTGAAGGTCTACGGCAATACCTTGCGTTTTTACCGTGATCGGATCATTCCTTCTTTTCCTTATGATAATCCTTTTTGCTTAAATTGCGCCCACTGCAAGAAGATCCATTTGACCAAGGACAAGACGGAGAATAAGTTGATCGTCTATGTCGGCGATGGCCGATCGGATTTCTGCCCGGCAAAGGTGTCGGACGTGGTTTTTGCCAAGGGTTCCTTATTGAATTTCATGCATAAAGAAGCCCTGCCTTGCATTCCCTACAAGAATTTTAGCGATATCCATCATTACTTCCAGGAAGTACTGACCAGTGGCCGAAAAAACAATTGAAAAAGGAAACGAACAAATGAATGACGCTCAGTTATTGGCCCTCGAGGCAAAATACTGTTCATGGGGGGACACTGTCCATTACGCCAAACAGTTGAATATTTTTCGTGAAGCCGACGGGATTTATCTTTATGACAGCCAGGGAGTGGAATACCTGGATTTACAAATGTGGTACTCCGCCGCCAATTTCGGCTACAAGAACAAGCGTTTGAACGAGGCCCTTAAAAAGCAGATCGACACCCTGCCGCAGCTGGCCTGCCAGTATTTGCATGAAGAAAAGATCCAGTTGGCCTCTAAAATTTCCCAGGACATTGAGAAGAAATTTGGGGTTAAAGGCCGGGTGCATTTCAACGTCGGGGGAGCGCAGGCTATTGAGGATGCCATCAAGGTGGTGCGCAACAAAACCGGTAAGATCCCGATGTTTGCCTTCATGGGCGGATACCACGGACGCACCCTGGCGGCCACAGCCATCACCTCGAGTTACCGTTACCGCGAGCATTTCGGTCATTTCAGCGACCGGGCCAATTTTATCCCGTATCCTTATAAATTCCGCTGCACTGCTGTTAAAGACAAGAAGGACTGCTGTGACATGTCCTGCCTGAAACCATTTCAAAAGATGTTTGAGTCCGAATATTATTCGGTGCTCAATCCCAAGAACAATAATTGCGAATACGGCGCCTTTTTTGTGGAACCGGTGCAGGCCACCGGCGGGTATATCGTCCCGCCTAAGAATTATTTCAAGGAATTGAAGAAAACGCTCGATAAGCACGGGGTGTTGTTTGTCGATGATGAGATCCAGATGGGTTTCTGCCGCACCGGTAAGCTGTGGGCCATCGAGCATTTCGACGTGGTGCCTGACATTATTGTCTTTGGCAAAGCCCTGACCAATGGTCTTAATCCCATTTCCGGCATCTGGGCCAAGGAAGAACTGATCTCGCCTGAGGTTTTCGGGCCGGGCATGACCCATTCCACATTCTCGTCCAATCCTTTGGGGACCGCCACCGGTCTTGCGGTGATGGAGCTCATCGAGCAATCCAATTTCGACGTGGAAGTCCCGCGTAAAGGCGCTTATTTTTTAAAGAAACTTAAAAGTCTTCAACAAAAGTACCCCTATATCGGCGAAGTGGACGGTTTGGGCCTGGCCTTGCGTATCGAAATGTGCCAGAAGGATGGCTTTACGCCCAACCGCGAGCTTACGGATAAGATCATGAACATCGGTCTTAAAGGAGAGTTGAAGGCCGGCGGCAAACAGCGCGGCTTGGTTCTCGATATCGGCGGGTACTATAAAAACGTTTTCACGCTGGCCCCATCGCTGTACATCACTGAGGAAGAGATCGATCTGTCGGTGATGCTTTTTGAAGAAGCTTTGCAAAAAGCCCTGGCATCCTGATCAAAGAAAAGAGAATACTTTAAAGTTTTCTCTTTTTTATCCTTTCTGGATGGCATTTTGCCCCCATCTCATATAAAATTGAACCAATGGAGAAGATGGTCAAAGATAAAGGCTTTTGGGCAGCGGCAGTTCTGTCTCTGGCTGCCTTTTGTTTTTGGGCCGCTATCTTAAGTTACAAATTTTTTCATTTTGGTTATTACGATTGGGACCTGGCCTATTTCTCCCAGGCCATGTGGGATTTGGCCCACGGGTCCACGCATGTCAGCCTCTTCGATTGTGAATTTTTTGCCAACCATGCGAATATCATTGCCTGCCTGTTAGTCCCTTTTTACAATTTTTTTGCTCATCCTTTGGTGCTGGTCTTTCTGAAAACGGCTTCCTATGCGGGAGCTTCTTTCGTTTTGTATCTCCTCGTCAAGGAAAAGCTGGGGGGGCCGGCAGCCTTTCTTTTTTTATGGCTTTATTTAATATATCCTGCCAATGTCTTCGGCCTTACCTATGAATTTGATTTTGAAAGCTTGAGCCCGGTATTCCTGGTACTGGCGTATTATTTTTATACAAAGGAGCGTTGGGCAGGGTTTATGATTTGCTCTGCCGTTTTGGTTCTTATCAAAGAAAACCTTCCCCTGGTGGTTTTGGCATTTTCCATCCATGGCTTTTTTACCAAAAAAGACAAGCTGCGCTGGGGGTTGATTCCTTTTGTTTTTGCTCTTGCTTCTTTCTATATACTTGTTTTCGTTTTTATGCCTTTGATGGCAGGCCGCCCCCCAGGCAGTCTTCACCCTTACTATATCGTTCATGATTATGGGGCATGGGGAGGCTCCTTCCAGGGCATTCTGCTTTCAATTTTGACCCATCCCATCAAAATGTGGCAAGGCCTGACCACACCGCTCAATCTTTCCTGGTTGAGCGCTATTTTTGGTCCTTTCGCTTACATTCCTTATCTTGCACCGGGAACCCTGTTTTTGATTTCTCCCATTATCTTGCAACATTTATTATCTGCGGCCCCTCAAGAACACTATATTAAATTTGCCTACGTAATGCCCATTGCTCCTTTTATTTTTCTGGCAGCAGCCCAAGTCTTAGGATATTTTGGCAACAAGACCGCGCGGTTGATTCTTTTGTGCCTAATCATGGTTTTAAACCTCATCACTTTCAATATCGCCGCCGTTCACTTGAAAGTCCGTTACATGGACCGGTATATGCTTCAGGAGTCGAGCATAATGACCCGCCACCGTCAGGAACTGGTCGACATGATCCCTAAGAATGCCGCAGTCGTTGCCACCACGGTTTTTTTGGCACCATTGTCCCAACGCAGGGAGTTGTATGCTTTTTTTAAGATATTTGAACGCAGCTATCAAACCAAGGCATGGTCGTTTCAACTGCCCCAGAGCGTGCAATATGCCTTGATCGATTTTCATGACCCTTTGCTATTGTATAATCTGACCTACCACCACGATTTTACCATGGAGCACCTGAAAAGTTTTTTCAGATCTGCGCATTGGGTCGTTTTACGGAAATATGGCCATGTTGTTTTGTACAAAAGGAAAGGATAGGCCGTGAAGGTGAGATCTTTGGTCAATCTGTTACGCGTCCGGCAATGGATCAAAAATTCTTTTTTGGTGTTCCCGCTGATTTTTTCCGGGCATTTCTTGGAAGTGAAACTGTGGGACTACTGTTTATGGGGGATAGCCTCTTTCTGCCTGATTTCGAGCGGCATGTACATCATCAACGATATCCTTGATCTTAAGGAAGACCGCCTTTTACCGGAAAAATCCCGAAGGCCTCTGGCTGCCGGGGAAATAACCGTTGCGGCAGCGGGGATTATCAGCGCCATTGTCTTGGCCTCAGGCATTTTTTTGTCCTGGATGCTGAGCTGGGAATTCTTTGTTCTGGCCCTGGCGTACATCCTGTTGCATATCCTCTATAACCTGCGCACCAAACATGTTGTTATTGTGGATGCTTTGACTTTGGCTTTTGGTTTTCAACTGCGGATCTGGGCGGGGTCCGCGGCCGTCCATATCCTGCCCTCGCTTTGGCTGCAGATGTGCGTGCTGGTGCTGGCTTTATTCCTGGGCTTCACCAAGCGCCGTTACGAGATCTCCTTATTGAAGGTTGAGGCGGCCAACCACCGCGGGGTCTTGTCGCATTATACCTCCTATCTCTTGGACCAGATGATCCTGATCTGTGCCACCTTGTCTATTGTTTTTTACGGGCTTTATACGATCTCCACCGAATTAGTCCAACGCATCGGCGGTTATGAAATGTTCTATTCCACGGTATTCGTCATTTATGGGATCTTCCGTTATTTGTACCTTGTCCATGTGCGCAGGCGGGGCGGGGACCCTGGTGAAGTTCTATTATCCGACCCGCCCTTAATGATCAACGTTCTGTTATGGGTTATCTTTGTCATGTCGATCATCCTCTTTTCTAAAATGTAATGGCCAGGCAAGCTGTCTCACTGACGGACGTTTTTCGTTCCATAGCTCCTTTTAGGCTGAAACTGTTCAAGGCCTTTGATCACCTGGGGGGCCAAGCGCTGGCCTTTGTATTGCCTAAGCAACCGCACAGGACCTTTAACGGCGCTGCCAAGAAGATCCTGATCATCCGCCCGGGCGGGATAGGGGATGCGGTATTTTTATTGCCCATCCTTAAGGCCCTTAAAGGGCGCGGCCTCGTTATGGACATATTGTGCGAAAGCAGAAACGCTCAGGTTTTCACTTCCCAAGCCCATTTGCTTAATAGGATATATCTGTATGACAAGGGGTTCTTTGGTGTTTTTGCCAATACCTATGATGCTGTGATCGACACCGAACAGTGGCATTTTTTAAGCGCTATCGCCGGCTACTTTATAAAGACCGGATACAGAACTGGTTTTGCCACCAGGGTCTTGCGGGCGAAACTCTTCAACGGCCAAGTTGATTACGGCGAGAATGATTATGAATTAAGTAACTTTCAGAAATTATTCAACAGTTTTTACGATGGGGACAAGGTCAATGATATCAACAATTGTTTTGAAGTCCCTGAACCCATGAAGGAGTGGGCCCAAAAGCAAATACAAGGAAATTATGTTACCTTGTTTTTAGGAGGCAGTATTGCTTTAAGGCGATTAAACGAGGAGCAGGTCTTGGATCTTGTCGATCATTACCTTAAGAACAATTTTTCCATTGCCTTCTTGGGTGGCAAGGATGTTGAAGATTTTGCCCAAAAGATGACGGTTCGGATAGATTCTCGCAGGATTTTCAATTATGCCGGCCGCTTATCGTTAATGCAGAGCGCCGCTCTTATTCAGCAAGCCCGAAAATTCATCGGTCCTGATTCAGGGCTGATGCATCTGGCCTGCGCCGTCGGCACGCCGGTTGCCGCCATCTTTGGGCCGGGGAACCTGGCCAAATGGGGGCCCCGCGGCAGCCGGCATAAAGTGATTACGTTGGATGTTCCCTGCGCGCCCTGCACCCGTTTTGGCTATACGCTTCCGACTTGTAATGGCAGTTACCATTGTGTCAGGAATATCAATATTGCAAAAATGGCGGGCTTATAGATGAAGATTCTTGATTGCCGTAAAGTTCAATACCAGATTTTAAGGGCCCTTTATCAACTGGCCCCGTTTGATATCAAGGGAGGGCTGGCCGAAAGTAAAAGTGCTTTCTCCAATGAAGGCCTTTCTTGTTTGATCATTTCAAACAAACCTGCGTTATTGAAAAGTTTATTGGAAGATCTGGGTCAACAAACCTTGACTAAAGATCAGTTTGAAGTGGTGGTTGTCTTTGATGCGCCCGGTACTGGTATACGGGATCTGATCAATGAACACCAACGTTGCTTAAATATTGTATTTCATCAAACCGAACGGCCTGTACGGATTTTGTCAAATTTACGGAATATGTCCGTTTCTTTGGCTCAAGGGGAATATTTTTTGTTTTTGGATGATGACACAAGGATTTTTCAGAAGGATTTCTTAGAATTAGGCCTGTCTTTTTTTAAGAAACAGGCCTGCCAGGTGCTGCTTCCTCAGGCGCATGCGTTGTTCGGGATCGCTCAAAGTCATTATGATTTTCTTGATCAATTTTCTTTTACGAACAGATGTTCCTTCTATCATCGCAGCGTCATTGAAGATCTGGGGGGCTTTTTGAAGGACATCCAGACTTATGAAGATACGGAATTGAGCATCCGGCTGATGATGAAGGAATGGAAAATTATTCAGGCAGAAGAGCTGAGTTATTTTCACCCGCCCCTGTATTTCGACTCCATGCGCAAGCCTCTGGCCATAGGCCAGACCATTTTTCAATTGCGGCGGCAGTATTCTTTCCCGGTATGGCTGTTGGTTTATCTGAACGCTTTGCGGTTCTTGCCGTATGTTTTTTGGCCGGGGGAACGTCTTCGTCACTGGTTTAAAATAAGCTTAGGGGTGCTATTTTTTCCGTTTACCGGTAAATCATATTATTATTGATTTCAGCAGATTAAAGTAAGATGAAAATGCAACGCATCTCGGATCGCTATACTTATTTTCCGTGAAAGTAATTTGAATTCTTGGAGAAGAATTTAACTTAAATAAATTGGATCCAGTCGGTACGTACTCATTTGCCATTCCGGACAAGGCTGGTCCTACAACGTTCTGTATTCACGATAATACCAGTTGGGCTGACAGCTTATATAGAAAAAGCGAACATGCCATAGGGGTCGAGGCGGTGACATTAAAAGATGTCCTTGATGCCAATGGAATTGGAAAATGTCATTTGTTGAAGATCGATACGGAAGCTTCTGAATATGCGGTTTTAAGGGCCTGCCGTAAACCTATTGGATGCGCCTTTAAAAGATAGTTATTGAATATCACGTGTTCATCTTGAAACATTGTTTATTTAATTTGACAATGCTTCTAAGCAAAAACAGGTTTTTCGTTCAGATTAACCCCTAGGTTCAGGCGGATATAGGAATGTTGTATGCACATTCTTGCACAAAAAGCCACTTCGAGGTATATGCGTGGAATTTATATCAATTCTTGAAATCATGCTTTCAGGTATGCGGTTGTCGTCTGTTAAGATTGTCAAAATTAAATTAAATACAATAAACGGGTCTATGGCATCCTTTTGGTTTGTCTATCAGGATCGAGGGTAAAATGGATGTTTCTATTATTATTGCTGTTTATAACAGGGAAGATTTCATTGAACGGTGCCTTCAGTCTGTCCTTGCCCAGGACTTCAAGGGGGGGTATGAAATCATTGTGGTGGATGACGGTTCCGTGGACGGGACAAAAGATGTTTTGGATAATTTTAAAAAGTATCCAAATCTAAGGGTTGTTTTTCATGATGCCAACAAGGGGTTGATGTGCTCTAGAAATACGGGGATAGATTTAAGTAAAGGGGGTTTTATTGCTTTTACTGACTCTGATTGCATCGTTGAGAGAAACTGGTTGGAAGAATTGCTCAAACCATTTAGTTTGGATGAGCGCATTGCTGTTGTTGGAGGCAGGATTCTGGATCCGCCAGCCACTAATTATTGGGAATTGGTCAATAGCGGCAGTAATTTTATAGCCCGTCAAAGCGGTTATGTGCGTGAAATTATCGGTTGCAATATGGCTTATCGTAGGCAATTTCTGATGGAGAATCGCTTTGATACGACTTTTAAATTTTGTGCTGGAGACGATGTTGATTTGTGTTTCAGGGCGCAACAAACAGGAAAATCGATATATTATACGCAGGCGGCTAGAGTTATCCATTATCACCGGAGCCTGTTTAAGAACACACTCCAACAGCAATTCGGTTATGGATTTATGAGGGTCTATATCAATTTGAAATATTTTAAATTTCCTTTTGTTAACATAGGAACTATTGTCATTGCCGTATCCGTTATTCTGGCCTGTATTGGTATATATTTAAAAAGTTTACTTTTTTTAGAATTCGGCGTTACGTTTTTTTCTATCTATCTCTTTTTAATTTTATATCTTTGTTTCAGGTCGAAACAGGGCAACCCTCTTCTTATTATTTATTCCTTTCCAGGGCAATTGATCGCAAGTTCCGTTAATTGCGGCGGCAATATATATTTTCTCGTTAAAAAATTCTTTAAAATGATTGGAGTGTAACATGGGTTCTGTCAATGAAAATAGGGATTTTTGGTCTAATTATCAATGGCCTGCAGAAGGAGAAGAGTGGTCATCGGACTGGGGGAATTCGTCTTTAGAATGGTTTTTTGAGATTTATCCGCGTATCCATCGTTATCTTCCAGCAAATACTATCTTGGAAATCGCGCCTGGACACGGGAGGTGGACAGAATTCTTATTAAAATATTGTAAAAAGTTGGTCGTTGTAGATGTGTCTGAAAACTGTATCAATATTTGCAAGAAACGCTTTTCTTCATGCCGGCACATTGACTATTATGTTAATGATGGTCGTTCTTTGGATATGGTTGCGGATGATTCATTGGATTTTATATTCAGTTTTGACTCGTTGGTTCACGCAGAGCAGGATGTGATACAGAGCTATGTCCATCAATTGGGGCGTAAACTTAAAAAAGGGGGTTGGGGATTTATTCACCATTCAAACGCCCAACGATATAAAACTTATTTTATGTTAATTAATATGTTGACCAAAATGACCAACATTAACTTAAAGAAAATGATGGATTTTGTCGGCATTGATGCTTTTGATCATTGGCGTGCGTACAGCATGTCTCATTACAAATTCCAGCAGTTTGCCGCTGAAGCAGGGCTGTATTGCGTAAGCCAGGAATTGATTAATTGGAAAAATAGACGTTTGACCGACTGCTTATCAATATTTTGCAAAAATTCCGACCAAGGTGCAATTCTATGCAAAGTGTTTAAGAATCATCGGTTTTGGGGCCATGTCGGTTATTTGAAAACATTATGTAAGTTATATGGTTAAAAACACTTTAAATACGATGTCAATCTTATTCAAGTTTTTTAAACGATCTTCCATGATGTTGATGGATGTTTTCTCTAAAGATGTCATAGTTGTCGGCATAGTTTCATTCATTGCCTCTTTATGTGACATGTTGTTCAGCCTTGTCTTGGGTAGATCTTTGAATGAAGTGCTTTTCGGAAAAATCAATTTTATTTTCAGCTTAATTAGTTTGGGCGTCTTGACCTTAACATTCAGTCAACAGACGGTTTTAATACGTATATTGTCAGATCCGGATGGGAATGAATCTAATTGGCGGAAATTCATGTGGAAGATTATCTCCCTGTCCGCTATAGCCGGTGTTCTTTATATTCTTTGCATAAACTTGTTTTATGGTTTATGGAGAGAAGGCATTTACATCTACATCGCAATGATGCTGCTGATTCTGATCGAGTACCTGTCATCATTTTTAAGGGCGCACCATCGGTTCCTAAGATCTATCCTGATACTCAAAATACCTTCGGTCTTCTGTCTATGCCTGGCATTTTCTTATTTCGCCGTTTATCATCTTGTCAGCATGGACCATTTCCTTTCGTTTTATTCTCTTTGTCTATTGATACCGGTCTTTATAGGCCTAAGGGTCCTGAAAGGATATCCTAACGGACGAAGGGAAATCAGTGCTTCTTTGAAGAGCGGCGGAATGTTGTTCTTTTTAATAGGCCTGATGTTTATTTTAATGATATATGTTGATCGCTTTCTTATTGTCAAAATCCTTGGATATGGGCCTTTGGGTGGATATTCTGCCATCTGGGTCATAATCAAAATTTACGATTTTATAACTTCTGTTTTTTATTTCACGCTTGTTCCCATTTATTCCCGCGGCAAACGCCTTGATTCTCTGAAAATCGACTCTGTCCTCTTTTTCATATTGGCGGCCCTTGTTTCTATGACAATATTTTTTATGGGACCGCAGTTAATCCATTTCATGTTCCATGGCCGGTATGACCATGTCATAAATTTGTTAAAGTTTTTCATAATTACCGGAAGTTTGAAAATTATGTTTATTGTTCCTTCCGGCCTCATCTGTGGGTATTTACCTAACCATAGACTCCGGCAATTTTTTAAATTTTTGGTCGTCGGGTTGATAGGGTATTGTCTTGCCAGCTATATTTTAATTGTTCGAATAGGACTTATTGGCGCCTCGGTTGGGGGGATCATTATTTGGGCTTATTTGGTGGTCGTCGGTTATTGGATCAGCTTTGCACAGATAGAGGAAGAAAGAAATGTTAAGTTCGGTGGCGGACATTAAAAGGCTGACATGGCGGGCGATAAATTATTATTACCCTCCTTTGGCCATGAGACGTTTGAAACTGATATCGTCAGGCATCCCGCAGATTAATAACAATGAGCTCTTGCTTTTCGTTTGCACCAGAAATGAAGTCAAACGTATTCCTTTTTTCCTTGAATACTACCGTTTGCGGGGTGTCGACAGGTTTTTTTTCATCGATAATGATTCACGCGATGAGACGAAGGAAGTCTTGTTATCACAAAAAGACGTATGTTTATTTCAAACGGATGAACCCTATTCGGATTCGTTGTATGGGATCAATTGGCAACAGGCCCTTGCCAGCAAATACGGCAGGAATAAATGGTGCCTTTTGGTGGACATGGATGAATTCCTTGTTTATCCCCATTGCGAAGAGGTGCCCATAAAAGACCTGTGCCTTTCTTTGGACAGCGAGGGTAAAAATGCCATGAAGGTGATGTTGTTGGATATGTATGCGGACGGGTTCCCTTCCGTCGAGACCAGGCAGCCTTTATGGGAGGTTTTCCCTTATTTTGATAAAGATTCCCATTATCTATCCAGCTTCCATTTCAAAGAGGCGATGTTCGGAGGCGTGCGTAAACGCGTTTTTGGTGTGCATGCCTGTCTACAGAAGATTCCCCTTATTAAGTATTCTCCCGCCATGAAGTTAAAAATCGGCATGCACCGCGTGCTGAATGTTGATCTGTCCAAGGTTGAGGGCATCTTACTTCATTTTAAATTTGATTCTTTGTTTGCCCTGAAAGCAAACGAAGAGTCTCAACGCAAACAGCACTGGAAACAAGCCGTAGAGTATAACAAGTATTTGAGTCAGATTAAGCCAGGCAATAAATTTCAACTTTACAACCCTACGCATTCCGTTAAATACAAAAACAGCCAACAATTGGTTGATATGCGTCTCATGAAAACATCCGGGCAATTTGAAAGTTATGTGAGGACCACCCTTGGGAGATAGTTAGGTGAGAATAGCTTTTTTAATCTTAGCACACGATAATCCGCTTTCATTGACGCGGCTTTTGAAGTCCTTTTCCAACGATCATTTTCATATTTTTTTGCATGTTGATAAAAAATCCAAGATGGCTTAC
>JAGWOI010000023.1 GCA_028870995.1 Candidatus Omnitrophota bacterium
GATTTTACTAATGACAGCAGTGTCAGCGCATTTTTGGGGCAGCTTGAAACCCTGCCCAAGATCGATGTCTGTGTCAATAATGCCGGCATCAATAATCTTGACTTTGTGGAGGACAGCAAGGAGAAAGATTGGGACGATATCCTGGCCGTGAATCTGAAAGGCCCATATCTTTTGACCCGCCTGCTCGCCAGGAAGATGAAGAAAAACCGGTACGGCCGCATCATTAATATTTCATCCATCATGAGCATTGTCAGCCGGCCCAAGCGTTCGATTTATTCAACCACAAAGGCCGGCATTGCCGGTTTTACAAAGGCCGTATCCAACGAACTGGCCGGACACAGGATATTGGTCAATGCCGTTTCGCCGGGGATCATCATTACGGACCTGACCAGAAAAAATTTGACGGATAAGGAACGCCAAGACCTGGCGCGGCAAATTCCCGCCGGAAGGCTTGGCGTACCTTCTGAGATTTCCAGTGTCGTTCTCTTTCTTGCCAGCAAGCTCAACACCTATCTTACCGGCAAGAATATTGTGGTGGATGGGGGATTCATTGATATCTAAGAGGCTGAAGATCACCTCCCGCTTAAGGGATTATGAGGTCTGTTTTGTCGGGGACTTAAAAAAGACCCTTGGCAGCGAACGTCTTTCCGATGCCTTTCTTGTCATTGACGCGGACCTTCCGGGTGCGGCGGCGATAAAGAAACTTTTTATCCCCAACCGGGTGATTTCGATTAAAGCCAGTGAAAAGTCCAAGACCCTGGAAGGCTGTACAAGTCTTATTAAAGGCCTGACCGACCGCCAATTCCGTCGTAATGATTGTATTGTTGCCATCGGCGGAGGGGTTATTGAAGATATAGTTGGTTTTGCGGCCACGGTTTTGATGCGGGGGGTGGAGTGGGTTTTCTGCCCCACCACTTTATTAGCCCAGGCGGACAGCTGCATCGGGGGCAAAAGCTCCATCAACATGGGCCCTTACAAGAACCTGCTGGGTTCATTCTATCCGCCCCGAAAGATCCTGATCGACATGGCCTTCTTAAAGACCCTGCCTGAAGACCAAATACGTTCAGGCATCGGCGAAATCCTGCACTTTTATCTGGTGGCCGGGCAGGACAAACTTGCGCAAAAGATGATGGAAGGGTATGAACGGCATTTGCGAAAACCGCAGGGATTGGAACCGTATATCTTTAAAAGTCTTTCCATCAAGAAGGCTGTGATCGAAAGGGACGAATTCGACAAAGGCGAGCGCCTGTTGTTTAATTACGGTCATACCTTCGGCCATGCCATTGAAAGTGTCAGCGGTTACAAAATCAATCACGGCCAGGCGGTGACCATGGGGATGGATATCGCCAATTACTTGTCCTGGCGGATGGGGTATATTCAGAAGGGCGCGTACGAGGATTTGCAGAAAATACTAAGATCCAATATTCCTTTATTCCGTCCTTCCCGTGCACAATGGCCGCGTTTTTGCGAAGCGCTGTCCAAGGACAAGAAAAATATCGGTAAGGCTTTGGGTTGCATTTTGACGCGTGGACCGGGAAAAATGTTTAAAGCCCAGCTCCCCATGGACGGCCCCGTGGCTCTGATCAGAGAATATTTCACTGAAAGGCGTGCCTAATGGCATCCCGTGTTTATATAGCCGTTTCTTCCTTCGCCCGTCAGGCCCCGGAACCTTTGAACATCCTTAAGCAAAGCGGCTTGGGCGTTGATATCAATACTGCCGGCCGGCGGTTGACTAAAGAGGAAGTGATGGGTAACGCAAGGGGTTACCACGGGATTATTGCCGGTCTTGAACCTTATGATGCTCAGGTTCTGGAAGCTTTGCCGGATTTGAAGTGTATCAGCCGCTGCGGGGTAGGAGTGGATAACATCGATCTGGAGGCCGCCGATAAAAAAGGCATCAAAATTTTTACCACCCCGGACGTGGTTGTTCAACCCGTCGTTGAACTGACCCTGGCGATGATCTTGAATTTATTGCGCAAGATCACCCAGCAGGACCTTTTAATGCGCGGGCATCAGTGGCAGCGGATGATCGGCAGCCAATTGGCTGGAAAGACAGTAGGGATCATTGGCTTGGGACGCATCGGACGCAAAGTAGCCGAGATATTATTGCTGTTGGGCGCCAGAGTGGTCGGATACGATGTTCATCCGGACAGGGCCTGGGCCGAAGGCTGCGGTGTTTCCCTCGTTGATCTCGATCAAGTCCTTAGCTGCTGCGATATCCTGACCTTGCATTTAGCAGCTAAGGCCGGCGACCATTTTGTTTTGACCAGGCAGCATTTTCAGGCCATGAAAAAAGGTGCTTTGCTTATTAATGTGGCCCGCGGCACCTTCGTGGACGAAAAGGCCCTGCTGGAGGCTTTGCAGGAAGGGCATTTGTCAGGAGCGGGGCTGGATGTTTTCCAACAGGAACCCTATGCGGGGCCTTTGAGCAGCTGCCCGCAAGTTGTCCTCACGCCGCATGTGGGCAGTTTCACGCAGGAGTCGCGCGTAGCCATGGAGATGGAGGCGGCGCAAAATATCGTCGGTTTTTTTAATAAATAATGGACAGGCATACTTTAAAATATGGTTGCAAATGGCTGATAGGGCGATTATATTGTCTGATACAGGGCATTGAATTTTCGAAGGGATTAAGACCTTACGGATGTCCCGTTATTTATCGCCATCGATCTGCACGTATCACCCTGGGCCAAGGGGTTGTCTTAAACAGTGATCCTAGAGTCAATCCGGCTGGTATTTTGCGCAAGGTTACGCTCGCGGCCATGTTCCCGGGAAGTGAGATCGCCATTGGTGACTACACTGGTTTGTCCGGCGTAGTGGTCGTTGCGGCAAGGTCCGTGCGCATCGGAAATCACGTGAACATTGGTGTTAATACCTGCATTTATGACACCGATTTTCACCCCTTGGATTGGCAAGCCAGGCGGGAAAACGATCAAGCCAAGGTCGCTGCCGCTGAGGTGGTCATTGAGGATGATGTTTGGATCGGCGGTAACAGTATCATTCTTAAAGGCGTTCGCATAGGACGCCGGGCCGTGGTGGGGGCAGGAAGCGTTGTGACTTGCGATGTCCCGGAAGCCACTGTTTGGGGCGGCAACCCGGCCAGGTTTATAAAGAAATTGGCGTAATATAACTTAAGGAGATAAATGAATTATAATCCCTTTAAAGTAAAATCTTTCTGGCCCAAGGCCTCCGCCTACGGAAAACTTTTAATGATGCGCTATGTCCCCGGTGCCCTTGAAAAGGTCCGGGTAACCCCGTATCTGGCTACGTTGACCGTGACCGACAATTGTTGCCTTAAATGTGTCATGTGCAATGAATGGCATACGCACCATACTGAAGAATTCAATACCGAAGAATGGAAGAATGCCCTGACCCAATTAAAGGAAGCTGGTGTCAGGGAAATCAATCTGACCGGCGGGGAACCCCTGATGCGTAAGGACATCTTTGAGATCATCCGTCATGCCCGCAGCCTTGGCATGCTCGTGGGGATGACTTCAAACGGGTTCATGATGAATGAGCAAAGGGTGGCCGAATTGATAGCAAGCGGCGTCAGCACATTCAGCGTGTCCATGGATGCGGTGGGAGAGAAATATGACCAGATCCGGGGGGTCAAGGGCGGGTATGACCGCTTATTGCGCGCCTGTGAATTGCTTTCCGCGGAACGTAAAAAGGGCAGGATCGCCGCTTTCCTTTGTTTTCTGCTCATGAAAGAAACGCTGGATGCCTATCAGGATGTCCTTGCAGTAGGCGAGCGCCTGAACCTGCCCATGGTGGTCAATCTCTTTGATGTTAACCCCTACTTTTTTAAGATCGATGGTTTAAAGGAAAAGTATGATATAGGCAAGGAAGACCAGGGGCGCTTAAGGCAATTTCAACGGGTGATGGTGGACAGCCGCTCCCGAAATACAGAGGCCACCTACCATAGCTTCTCCGAAATAAAATACTTTGCGGATTATTTTCAAGATCCTATACAAAAGAACCTGCCTTGTTACGTTTCCCAAGTACGCATCTGTGTCGGCGCCAAAGGCCAGGTCTACGGGGGCTGCTGGGCCTGGCGCGTACTAGGTGATTTACGTAAGACCTCTCTTAAAGAAATTTTGAATTCTGAAAGTTTTCGCCGCAACACACGTAAGATGTTTAAAAAGGAATGCCCGGGCTGCTCCTGCGGGTTTTCGTTGAATCTGCGTTATTCCCCGCCCAATGTAATGCAGGAAAGCATGTATCGCCTTTTCCCATGGACCAGGGAGAGGATTCACAAGAACTGATATGTTCAGGCTTGCCTGTATCATTGCCACGAAAGACAGGCCATTTGAGCTAAGCCGGCTGCTGAACAGCATTAAAGAGCAGGACCTCCCGATTCATGAAATTATCATCGTGGATGCGGGAGAGGCATCATCGTTCTCTCTCAATGCCAAGGCTGCTGCCGAGTGCTCTTTTAAAATCAAGCATTTGAAGGCCTCGCGTGCCTGCCTGCCCGCGCAGCGTAATCAAGGTTTATCGGCGGTCGCCGCGGATGCGCCATGGATCTGTTTTTTGGATGACGACATTGTGCTCCATAAGGGCGCGTTTGGAGCCATGGCTGCCTTCTGGAAGGATGCTCCAGAGGATATTGCGGGAGCCGTGTTTAATATCATGAATGAGAAAAGGCCGACAGCCGGCGTTTTTCTTAAAAAATTCTTTTATACAGGATCCTGGGAAAGGGGCATTGTCTTGCCTTCGGGGTACAATACGCTGATGTGCCCGTCCGAAGAGACCCGGCAGGTCCAGTGGCTCTTTGGGGGTGCTACGGTCTGGAGGCGCAAAGTCTTCGAGGAGTTCCTTTTTGATGACTGGTTTGAGAAGACCGGCCTGTGCGAGGACCTCGATTTCAGCTGGCGGGTCGGCAAAAAGTTCAGGCTGTTTGTCGTGGCCGGTGCAAAGGTCGATCACCTGACAGGCACCATTGCCCGGCGGCGCAATGTTTGGTTCGGCATTTCGCAGATCAAAAATCGCTATTATTTCGTCAGCAAGAACAATCTTTCCAAGGCCTTGTGCTGGTGGGCAGGCTTGGGGCAATTGCTGGAAAATATTATGCTGGGCATCCTGTCCTTCAATTTCCACTATTTCCTGCGCGCGTGGGGGAATTTTGTGGGATTTCTCGAGACATTGTTATGCAGCCACAATTGATAGGTTTCTGCGTGTTGGGGGCCTATTGTTTTTGGGCTTCTATCCTGGGGGCTTCTTTTGCCAGGCTGCACCTGAGCGTGTCTTTTCTTAATTTTCCCATCTTCATTGGCGAAGGCGTAATGTTGTTTTGTTTGGCAATTTCCGGGTGGTTCCTTTATAAGGGCCATTTCCCATGGACATCACGGCTGCGTCTTTTCTTTGCTTATTTGGGATATGTCGTCTTGTGGGCAGGATTTGATTATTTTAAAGCCGGGGGATCATCGTTGGCTTTAAGAAATGCGGAAATGTTTTTTTATCCTGTTTTTGCTTTCTTTTCCTATTCTTTTTATTGTCCCGCTCTTTTTTCTAGAAGAACTATTCAGCTTTTCTTTGTCGTGCTGCTGATGGCATTGTGCCTGATTGGCACAGCGCCTTTTTTCTCTTTTCTTTTCTTTCTTTTATTTTTTGCTGTGTTCTTCGCGATGTTTCACGGCCCCTGGAAATATTTTTGGGGCACGGCTATATTGGTCCTGTGGCCGTACAGCACTTTTTTTTCAGGTGCACGGACATGGCTGGTGTCCAGTGTCCTGACGGGGTTGCTGCTGATTTTTTTATTTATAAAATATTTTATTAAAGTTAATAAGATTTGGAGGGTCGGTGCCGGTTTGGCAGCCGCAGCGATTTTTTTATGGACCGCTTTTCATTTCGCCGATAGGAACGGATTAAAAACACTGTCAACGCCGGTGCGCGTGGTTGGGGATTACCGGAGAGTTGAGAATTTAATACAACAGAAATCCTCTTCTTTTCATTCTGAGCAACTGCAAGTACAACCTTATAATATTTATGTTACACAGCCAAAGCCGAATAATTCCCAAGAGGTCCTTAAGCCTCGGCTGTTAAAGAAAGATTTAAAAAAGGATTTAACAGAAAAATATGCCGCTAATAAGGAAGTTTCTTCCCGTAATTTGCAGACGGCATATAATGATATTATTTTTCGTATATTGATTTGGCAGGACATGATGCAGGAGTTGTGGGACAATAAAAGTATTTTTGGCGTAGGATTGAGCCATCCTCAGCGCTCCAGAAGCATTGAAATCCTTGGCTGGGCCTCCAGCGAGTGGCGCAGTGTCGGCTGGATCACTCCGCACAATTCATTTTTGGACTTGATTTACAGGGCGGGGATCCTGGGGTTGGGCATTATTTATGTCATTTTTGCGGTCTTAAGCGGGCTCATCATGGACTTTATCGCTGCCCGATCGGTTCCCGGCATATTGTTGTCGGGCACTATAATTTATGGTTTGATCGCCGCTAATTTTCTCTTGATTTTGGAGTTGCCTTATTATGCCATCCCTTTTTGGAGCCTGTTTGGGTTGACCTTGGCTTACCGGCGCAATCTTTTACCGAGGGCTAAAACGAGGTAGAACGTTATGAGAAAATATCTGGTTACCGGCGGCGCCGGGTTTATCGGCAGCAATTTTGTCAAGTATCTGTTTGATACCCGCAAGGACATTAAGGTGCGCGTCCTTGATAAATTGACGTATTCCGGCCATCGGGCCAATTTAAAAGATTTTGAAAAGCGTCCGGATTTTGAATTTATCAAAGGTGATATTTGCGACGCCCAAATAGTGCAAAAGGCCATGCGGGACGTGGAGGTGGTCGTGAATTTTGCGGCCGAAAGTGCGGTGGACCGCTCCATTGACGACCCGCAGGCATTTATAAAAACGGACATTTTTGGCGTTTACACGCTTCTGGAAGAGGCCCGTAAGCATCCGGGGCTTAAGCGTTTCATCCAAATATCGACGGATGAAGTTTACGGTCACATCCTTAAAGGGAGTTTTACGGAAACATCGGAATTAAGACCGCGTAACCCTTATTCCGCCTCCAAACTGGGAGGCGAACGGCTGGCCTATAGTTTTTTTGTCACCTATGGTCTTCCGGTTATTATCAGCCGGGCCTCCAATAATTATGGTCCGCGTTGTTATCCTGAAAAAGTCATTCCTTTGTTTGTTACGAATCTGATCGATGGTTTGAAGGTTCCGGTTTACGGCAAGGGCAGGCAGATCAGGGATTGGCTGTTCGTCCGGGACCACTGCGCCGCGGTGGATTTATTGATCGAGAAAGGCGTCAATGGGGAGGTTTACAATATCGGCGGCCAACAGGAATTGTCCAATATTGAACTGGCGTACCGGATTTTGGGGCTGTTCGGCAAGGATGAATCACTTATCAAGTTTGTACAAGACCGTCCTGGTCACGATTTTCGATACAGCTTGGACTGTTCTAAAATTAAGAAGCTGGGCTGGCGGCAGCATCATAATCTCAATAAGGGTCTGAAGGAAACTGTCGAGTGGTATAAGAACAACGAGGCTTGGTGGCGCCCGATCAAGAAAAAAATGGACCAGCGTTATCAGCATGGGTTTTGGGGAGAGAAGAAGTGAAGAGTTTATGAAGGGAGAGCCTAAAAAGATCAAGGTTTTGATTTGTGGTATTTTGCCTCCGCCTTATTTTGGCCACAGCATGCTTTATAAGATGCTGATGGCTTCATCATTCCCTGACGCCTTCGACGTCAAATTCCTGAACATGAGATTCTGGACCTACGGCACCGATAAAAAGGTGACGATCCAAAAACTTTTTAAAATGGTTCAATATTTTCTTAAGTTTAAATGGATTTTGATTTTCTGGCGCCCCCGCTACGTTCTCTACAATTCAAGTTTTTATAAAATGCCGTTCTTAAAGGATTTGTTGTTCTGCTCGATGGCTATCCTGGCCGGATCCCGCCTGGTCATTCATGACCACGGTCAGTATGTCCGGGAACTGGATGAATCATTGACGGGATTGAAAAAGAAATCCCTGCGCTGGATGCTCAGGCACATGCATGCCAGTATCATCATGGGGCAAAAGGTCCGGCAGGATTATGAGGCCTTAAGTGCTCCTCAAAAACTTTTGGTGGTGCCGGGGACAGTTGAAGATACCCGCGATATCAAGGTCGATTCCGTCAAGGCCGAGGGCCGCACCAATGTTTTGTACTTCTCTTACATGAGCCGTTCCAAGGGAGTGTTCACGGCCTTTGAAGGCCTGGATCTGGTGCTTCAGGAACGGGAAGAGGTGACTGTGACCTTTGGAGGGCCTTTGGAAGGCCCCGATGTCAGAGAGGCCTTGGAGAAGTTCCAGTTAAATTATCCGGGGCGCATTTATTACGCCGGTTATGTAGAGGATGTAGCAGAACGCACCAGATTATTTCGGCAGGCGGATATTTTTATTTTTCCTACCCTCAGGGATGTTTTTGGACTGGTGCTGCTGCATGCCATGGCCGAAGGTCTTCCCATCGTGGCTTCCCGTGAAGGCACGATCCCGGAGATCGTTCCTGACGGCAAGAATGGACTTCTATTTGAGAAAGGGGATGCCCGGGCGCTGGCAGGGAATATTCTCAAGCTCGTCTTCGACAGCGATCTCCGTAATCAAATGGGGCAGGCCAACCGCCGCAGGTTTGAAGAACAGTACACTCTTGAGAAATACGGGCAGGCCATGGTCGATGCCTTCAAACAGATGGAGGCCTTGTGATGCCATCTGATTTGAAGGGACGGATGGATAAATGGGATTTTTATTTTATAGCCGTTACTCTGCTTTATGTCTTATGGCGTTTAAAAATCTTAATGACGCGCTAAAGAAGTACCCATTGGCACATTTTCCCACCTTGGCCTTAGGCGTAGGGACTATTTCTTTCTGGCTGGAACTTTATGTTATTCGTCTGCCTGGGGGGCATGCCTCCTTGCTTGCTTGGACAGTGTTTCTGGTATGTTTGTTGGGTTTATTCTTTAATTCCCGATGGGGGGTCGATTTCAGGGGGCTATTTAATGATGAATCGCCTCTAAGCAGCGCCTTCATCCTAACGTTGCTTTTGGGGTCGGTTTATTTGGCTGTCGGCCTTTACGCTTCATTGCTGCCGCCGCACCTTGTCCAAGAATCGGATGCCCTCATGTATCACATTACGCTGCCCCGTCAGCACCTTTTGCGCCATTCCTTTGCACCTATTTCCTGGTCTGTTCCAGACTTGTTTTTATTACCGTTGGATTACGCCCTTAGCCCTTTCGAGTTGTCAACATGGCTTCCCAATAAGTTGATACAGTTTATTTTCTTCATGGGTTGCTTGGGGATAGTATTTCAACTTGTTTATATCCTATCAGGCCGGTCCGTTCAGCGCGCTTGGGTGGGGACGGGTGCTATCATGGCCTGTCATGCCGTTGCTATTCAAGTAGGATTGGCGATGTTGGATTTGGTCATGGTGTATTGCTTTTTAGCTTCTATTCATAGCGCACTTATCAAACGCTGGGGGCTTGCTGCCGTAGAATTCGCTTTTTATTGTTGGTCCAAGACATTCATACCATTTCAAATGGCTGTTATTGGAATTATATTAGGTTTGATTTCATATTGGGCCTTAAGAAAGGGATTTTCCTGTTGTGAACTGGAATTTCCGGCGGATCGCGACCGAAGAACAGGCATTGCTTTTTTTATAGCAGCTTCCTTGGGGATCGCCTTGCCTTGTCTGGTTAAAACATTTTATTATACCGGCACCCCATTTTATCCGTTTGGACTTGGTTTTTTTCATCCTTTGGCACAATATAGCGTCAGTCATTGGCATGCCATACTTCAAAGGGCAGCGGATTGTGTGGCCGAGAAGGACGCATACGGGCATGGACGATCTTTAATGGCTTTTATCAGACATTTCTGGCTGATCGCTGTCCCTGAGAAGGGAGTCAATAATGCTTTTGACTATCCTTTGGGGGTGGTCTATCTTTTGGTCTTGGCACCTTTTGGCGCGCATGTCTTTGGGGCCTTGAAATCCAAGAAATTGCCGGTGCTTTCGTTAACGGTAGTCTTTTGGTGGCTGACGTGGTGGTTCGGTTCCCAGCAAAGCAGGTTTTTATTAGTTCCCGTATGTTTGATGATTATACTCACTATCAGTTTTCTGCCGAAATTAAGCAAGGTGCTGCTCGTTCTGATCGTCACGGCGATGGGACTGGAAGTGGTTTCTTTGATCAACGCCCACCGGCGCGATTGGGGTAAACCGTTTATGGCGGTTTTAAGGAACAAAGACAGGGGGCTTGTTGAACTAAAACCTTCCACCGGTGCTGAAGTGAAATTGGATTTCCCGGACGCTGCTTTTGCTGCGTTTCCTGTGAGGGTGCATCGGAATAATTCGGTTTATGTAATGCCAGGTTTTTGAATCGCCCGAATCTCTCCGCATTGATTTTCTATTCGCACATAACGTTCTCTTTGATATATAATACCTCCTTAAAAATTATGCTTAAGACCATTCGTTTATTAGGGGTCAATGTCAGCAGGGTTAACCTCGCTTCGGCAGCGGCGCAGATCGAAGAATGGGTGCATGAAAAAAAAAGCACCTATGTCTGCGTGGCGCCGGTCTCGACCCTGGTGGATGCCCGGCGCGACCCTCGATACAGGGACGTGATTAATGCCGCGGGTATGGTCACGCCCGACGGCATGCCGGTCGTCTGGCTGGCCCGCGCCCGGGGCGGAAAGGAAGTCAGCCGCACCTACGGGCCGGATCTGCTGTGCCATCTTTGCCGTCGAGGCCAGTCCATAGGCCTCAAGCATTTTTTTTATGGGGGAACACAGGATTCAGTCGCCCGCCTGAAGCAAAAATTGCGTGAAGCCTATCCGTTGGTAAAGATCGTCGGCAGCCATGTGCCGCCTTTTAGGCAGGGCATTTGGCAGGAAGATCAGGCGGTCCTTGATATAATCAATAAGACGGAAGCGGACATTGTCTGGGTGGGGCTGGGCAGCCCCAAACAGGATTTCTGGATGGATCGGCACCGGGCCCTGTTGAAGGCGCCTGTGATCATCGGTGCAGGGGCAGCTTTTGACTTTTGCGCCGGCACCAAGCCTCAAGCCCCGCGATGGATCCAACCTCTCGGCCTGGAATGGCTCTTTCGGCTTTGCTGCGAGCCCCGGCGGCTCTGGAAACGTTATCTGGTGGGCAACAGCCTATTTTTAATTTATTTGCTCGAGGACATCTTTAGAAAATCCCCATGATTTCACGCTTTCGCGCCAGCCTTATCATTACCGTTTATATCGCCATCGATGTGGCCTTTATCGTCCTGTCATTTTATTTGGTATTGCTGGCCAGGATCCACACGGTGGCCTTCACGGTTTCCTGGGCGTCGCTTTTTTCCACTGAGGACCCCTTCAGGTTGCTGTTTTTGCTGTGGATACTGCTCGTGCTGTTTTTCCACTACACCCACGGGCTTTATCAAACACACCGGGAACGCGTGGAAAGCCTGGAGATCTGGGAGGTGGTCAAGTCCACCTGTGTTTCGACCCTCCTTATTGTTGTCATTGCTTTTTTGTTAAAAGTCCAGGGTTTCCCCCGCAGCGTCATGCTTCTAAATGCGGTGGTCATAACCTTTTTCTGTTCCCTGTGGCGTATTTTGAAGAAGGTCGTGGTCGGTTATCTGGTTGCGAACGGCTACAATAATTTTAATACGCTCATTATCGGCGCAGGTCGGATCGGTGCGTCCCTGGCCAATGAAATCAACCGGAGGCCGTCCTTGGGATTAAAGATCAAGGGATTTTTGGACGACCGCAAAACCGGTAAGTGCGAGAACATCCCGATCCTAGGCCGGCTCGATGATCTGAATACGATCATCCATCACGAATTTATCCAGCAGATCTTCATTACAATTTACCCCGAACACCGGTCTTTTATCAAGCTGCTGGAAACCGCCAAGGAAGAAGGCCTGGCCGTGAGGGTGGTGCCCAAGGGCTACGAATATATGTCCCACGATTTTATCCGTTTTAATATCGGCATCATCCCCATCCTGGAATATTCCGACACGGCCGTTAACTACAGCCAGCGGCTTAAGCGTATGGTTGATTTTATCCTGTCCTTGATGGGCCTGATGCTGTTGCTTCCTGTGTTTATCATATTGGCCATCCTTATCAAATTGGACAGCCGGGGACCGGTTTTTTACCGCTCTAGGCGTTACGGCTGCCGCGGCCGCGTCTTCAATATGTACAAATTCCGCAGCATGGTGATTAATGCAGACGACCTTTTGCCGCAGCTCAAAGATAAGAACGAGGTGGACGGGCCTATCTTTAAGATCAAAAAAGACCCGCGTATCACCAAGATCGGCGCCTTTTTGCGCCGTTACAGCCTCGACGAATTGCCGCAGATTTTTAATGTGCTTAAAGGCGACATGAGCCTGGTGGGGCCAAGGCCTTTTCCCATTGCCCAGTTGGAAAAGGAGGATCTCAGGCAATTAAAACGTTTAGGCATCCGTCCCGGTATTACCGGTTTGTGGCAGATTAGGGGCCGCAGTGACGTCTCTTTTGATAAATTACTGTACTGGGACATCTGGTATATAAAGAACTGGTCTTTTTGGCTGGATTTTTATATATTGTTTCAAACCCTTCCTGTTGTCATCAAGGGTAAAGGAGCCTATTAATGAAGAAAGCTTTGATCACAGGCATCACCGGCCAAGACGGTTCCTATCTGGCGGAATTTTTGATTAAGAAAGGCTATGCCGTCTATGGGATCATCCGGCGGTCCAGCAGCTTCAATACCCAGCGCATCGACCATCTTTATCAAGATCCGCATGAAACCTTACGCAAGCTCCATCTTGTTTACGGTGATTTGAATGATGCCAGTTCCCTTAATTTCCTTATCAAGAATATCAGGCCGGACGAGATTTATAATTTGGGGGCGCAGAGCCATGTGAAGGTCAGTTTCGAGATCCCGGAATATACCGCAGAAGTGGCGGGCCTGGGCACCACCCGGCTCTTGGAGGCCATCCGTGAATCCGGCGTCAAGACCAAATTCTACCAGGCTTCTTCGTCGGAGATGTTCGGCAAGGTGCTGGAAACCCCGCAAAGCGAAAAGACGCCTTTTTACCCCCGCAGCCCTTATGGCGCGGCCAAGGTGTACGCGTACTGGATGACGGTCAATTACCGCGAGGCCTACAATATTTTTGCCTGCAACGGCATCTTGTTCAACCACGAATCGCCGCGCAGGGGAGAAACCTTTGTGACCCGTAAGATCACCATGGCCTTGGCGCGCATCAAGCACGGACTGCAAAAGAAATTGTATTTGGGCAACCTGGACGCCAAACGCGACTGGGGATTTGCCGGGGATTACGTGGAGGCCATGTGGCTGATGCTGCAGCAGCCCAAGCCCGGGGATTACGTGATCGCCACAGGAGAAACTCATTCGGTCAAGGAATTCCTGCAGGAAGCTTTTGATTACGCCAAGCTCGATTGGAAAAAATACGTGGCCATTGACAAGCGCTATTTCCGTCCCACGGAAGTGGACCTGCTTTTGGGTGACAGTGCCAAGGCCCGCCGGGTGTTGAAATGGAAACCGAAGGTCGGATTTAAACAACTGGTGCGCCTGATGGTGGACAGCGATATGGAGATCGTGCGCCGCACCGTCTACGGACTGAAAGGCAAACAATGAGTTTTTGGAAAGACAAGCGGGTGGTGGTGACCGGCGGTGCCGGGTTTTTGGGCCGCGTGGTGGTCGAACAGTTAAAAACCAAAGGCTGCCGCCATATCACCGTGCCCCGTTCGGCGCAGTGCGATCTGCGCAAAACCGCCGCCATTCGTAAATTATACGCACAGGCCCACCCGGACATGATCATTCATCTGGCGGCCGTGGTCGGCGGGATTGGCGCTAACCGTGAAAATCCCGGCAAATTCTTCTACGACAATTTGATGATGGGGGTTGAATTGATGGAGCAGGCCCGGCAGATGGGGATCCCAAAGTTCGTTGCCATTGGCACCATCTGCGCCTATCCAAAGTTCTGCCCCGTGCCGTTTAAGGAAGATAATATTTGGAACGGCTATCCCGAAGAAACCAATGCCCCGTACGGACTGGCCAAGAAAATGCTGCTGGTCCAGGCGCAAGCGTACCGGCAGCAGTACGGCTTTAACGCCATCTATCTTTTACCCGTGAATCTTTATGGGCCCGGTGATAATTTTTCCTGGGACAGCTCCCATGTGATCCCGGCACTTGTCCGTAAATGCGTGGAAGCCAGGAAACGGAAAGATGGATCCATCACGGTTTGGGGTACCGGCCGGGCCACCCGGGAATTTTTGTATGTCGATGACGCCGCCCGCGGCGTTGTTCTTGCCTCGGAAAAATACAACGGCCCGGCCCCGGTCAACCTGGGCGCTGGTTTTGAGATATCCATCAAAGACCTGGCCCAATTGATCGTCAAGCTCACCAACTTCAAAGGCAAGATCATCTGGGACAGCACCAAACCAGACGGCCAGCCGCGCCGCTGCCTTGACACCTTGCGCGCTTACAAGGAGTTTGGTTTCAAGGCCCAGGTCTCATTTGAAGTGGGATTGAAACGAACCATTAAATGGTATGAAGAGACCGTTCGCATTGGCTGATAGGGATGCCGAGCAAGGAACAGGGGATATTCCTCTTTGACAAAAACGCCTGGGTGGCTATAATATCTTTTTTTAATTATAAGTAGTGGAAGGAGTAGTATATGCAGAAGAAAACGGTCAGAGACGCCAATATTAAGGGAAAAAAGGTCATTATCCGCGTTGATTTCAACGTGCCCTTGGACGAAAATTTTAATATTACGGATGAGCGCCGTATCACCGGTGCTTTGCCGACCATCCAATATGCCCTGAGCCAGGGCGCTTCCAAGGTCATTTTAATGAGCCATTTGGGCCGCCCGAAGGGAACCGGCTACGAGAAAGATTTTTCGCTTTTGCCCGTGGCCAAGCGCCTGCAGGAGCTTTTAAAGGAAAAGGTTTTATTCTTAAATGAATGCATCGGCCCTGCGGTCAAAGAAGCTATTGCCAAATCGACCGAGCGTGTTGTTCTGCTGGAAAACCTGCGTTTCCATACGGAAGAAGAAAAGAACGATCCCGGTTTTGCCAAGGAATTGGCGTCCCTGGCTGATATTTATGTAAATGATGCTTTCGGCACAGCCCACCGCGCCCATGCTTCGACCGCCGGCATCACGGCGTATCTGCCGTCCGTGGCTGGGTTTTTGATTGAAAAGGAATTGCAATATTTGGGCAGCGCCATCAATGACCCTAAACGCCCGCTGGTCATTATTCTGGGCGGCGCCAAGGTGTCCGACAAGATCCAGCTTATCAAGAATTTGATCCCCAAGGCCAACAGCCTGATCATCGGCGGCGGCATGGCCTACACCTTTTTAAAGGCCCAGGGCTTCAATATCGGCAACTCCAAGCTGGAGAAGGACAAGATCGACATGGCCAAGGAACTGATGGAACAGGCCAAGAAGGCCGGTGTGGAACTGGTGTTGACCTCTGATTTTGTCATCACCCAGGATTTTGCCAGCGATGATTGCAAGGTCTCGGATGTGATCCCTGACGGCTGGCAGAGCCTGGACATCGGCCCCAAGACCATCAAACGTTATGAGCAGATTTTAAACAACGCTAAAACCGTGGTATGGAACGGCCCCTTGGGTGTTTTTGAACGTGATGCCTATGCCAAGGGCACCCGCGCCATTGCCGATTACCTGGCTTCCTTAAAAGACGTGACCGTGATCATCGGCGGCGGGGATTCGGCGGCCGCGGTGGCCAAATTCGGCCTGGAAGACAAAATGACCCATATTTCCACCGGCGGCGGCGCCTCGTTGGAATTTTTAGAAGGAAAGGAATTGCCCGGGATTGCGGCATTAAACAACAAATGAGAAAACCCATCATTGCAGGAAACTGGAAATTAAATAAAACCCCGCACGAGGCCATCGGGCTTATCAACGAACTTAAGCGCGAGCTCGTGGATGTGGAGGGAGTGGACATGGTGGTCTGCCCGCCGTTTACGGCCCTGGCCGATGCAGCGGATGCGTTGACAGAGTCCAATATCGCCCTGGGGGCTCAAAATATCTTTTGGGAGGATGCCGGGGCTTTTACCGGCGAAGTCTCCGGTCCCATGCTTAAGGACCTGGGTGTCGCCTATGTGATCATCGGCCATTCCGAGCGCCGCCAGTTTTTCCATGAGACCAATGAGACGGTCAACAAGCGTTTGCGTGCCGCTTTGAAGCACGGGTTGACCCCCATTGTTTGTGTGGGCGAAAATTTGGCCCAGCGCGAAGCCAATAAAACTTTTGACATTATCAAGGACCATGCCGAAGGCTCCTTGAGCGGGTTGTCCGCCGAAGATATGAAAAAAGTGGTCCTCGCGTATGAGCCTGTATGGGCCATCGGCACCGGCAAGACCGCGACACCTGCCCAAGCGCAGGAAGTGCACGCGTTCATCCGCCAGTTGCTCATAAAAATTTTCAATGCTTCCGTGGCAGAGAGCGTGCGCATCCAGTACGGCGGCAGCGTTACCCCGGAGAATATCGCGGCGCTGATCGGCCAGCCGGACATTGACGGCGCCCTGGTCGGGGGGGCCAGCTTGAAAGCACCTTCCTTTGCCGCCATCGTTAAAGCGGCCCAAAAACTGGAGATTTCATGACTACCTTTGTTCTTGTTATCCACATTATTGCCTGCGTACTTTTGGTCATCACCATCCTGATGCAGGCCGGCCGGGGAGGCGGGTTGACCGAAAGCTTCAGCAGCGCCGAATCCATGTTCGGCACCCAGACCAACTCGCTAATGGTGCGCGTGACCACCGTATTGTCAGTGATCTTTTTGTCTACGTCTCTGTTTTTGGCCTTTAATTCTTCCAAAGGCAACAAATCGTTGATGGCCAATCAAAAACTGATGTCCACCGTTCCCGAGTCGCAGGCATCAAGCCCGATGACGAATGCCCAAAAATAAACTTTGGTGGGGATGTTTAGCCGCGTTTTTTTTCCTCTCAGGCGTCTGTGTCCAGGCCGCTCCCAGCCGTTATGGCGGCAGCCTTGTCCTGGCCACAGGTTCTGATCCGAAAACCTTCAATGATATTGTCTCGACCGATGCCAACAGCACGGCGGTCACGTCCCTGCTTTTCGAAGGCCTTACTACCGCTGACCCCTTTACTTTAAAAGTCATCCCGCAGCTGGCCCGATCCTGGGAGGTCAGCGCCGACGGGCTGGTGTGGACCTTTCATTTAAGGAAGGACGTCAAATGGTTCGATGGGGTGCCTTTCACCGCGGATGATGTGGTCTTTACCTTTAATGACCTCATCTATAATCCCGACATCCCCTCATCATCCAAGGATGTGCTGACCATCGATGGCAAGCCCATCAAGGTCCAAAAAATAGATGCTTACACCGTTCGTTTCACCCTGCCGTTTAAATTTGCGCCTTTTTTGCGTTGCCTGTCCCAAAGCATCATGCCTAAACATTGTTTACAGCAGGCGGTCAAAGATAAAAAATTTTCCTTCACCTGGGGGATCGATACCCCGCCGTCCCAAATCATCGGCACCGGGCCTTTTATGTTAAGCGAGTATCATCCCGGCGAGCGGCTGGTGTTCAAACGCAACCCTCATTATTGGAAAAAATCGCCTGGAGGCGATGCCCTGCCTTATTTGGACAAGATCATTTACCTGATCATCCCTGACCCTCAGGCCCAATTGCTTAAATTCATCGACGGGGAGCTCGACGCCATTTCCGTGTCCGGTGCGGATTACCCTTTGCTCAAGCCACTAGAGATGCGCAAAAATTTCCATATCTATGAGGCAGGTCCGGCTTATGACAGTAATTTTTTGGTCTTTAACCAAGATCCGGGCATCAACCCTAACACCCATAAGCCTTTTGTTGACCCCGTTAAATTATCCTGGTTTAAGAATTTAAGTTTCCGGCAGGCAGTGGCCCACGCCGTCGATAAAAAGAAGATCATCGAGATCATCAATAACGGGTTTGGCTCCCCTCAAAACGGTCCCATGAGCCCCAGCAGCGGATTTTTTTATGATCCAGATGTAAAAACTTATGATTACAATCTGCAGGAAGCCCGTTCCATCCTGAAGCGGGCGGGGTTCAGATATTCCGCAGACGGCAGGACGCTGCTCGATCCCCAAGGCCACGTGGTGGCCTTCAATTTTTATACGGCGGACAGCGGCACCAACGGCCGGCCGCAGATAGCGGCCATTATCCGTGCGGATTTGCAAAGGCTGGGGATGCGGGTCAACCTGGTGCCTGTGGAATTCAACACCTTGGTCAATAAACTGATGTCTTCCTTTGATTGGGACATGGTGATGATAGGTTTGACCGGCGGGGTGGAGCCGCATTTCGGCCAGAACGTCTGGTATTCGTCGGGCGGCCTGCATTTGTGGGACCCGCACGAACCGAAACCCGCGACACCCTGGGAAGCGCGCATCGATGCTATTTTTGATCAGGGGGCGCAAGAGCTTGATGACAATAAGCGCAAGGCGCTCTACGACGAATGGCAGCGCATCGTGGCCGATGAATTGCCGGTGATCTATACGGTTTTGGGCACGGACATGTTCGCGGTGCGCAACAAATTCGGAAATCTCAAGCCCTCGGCCAACGGCGGCCCGTTCCCCAAGCCGGAGGAGGTTTATATTAAGAAGTAATATGCTAAGACACGTCATTCAACGTTTGTTATCGACGATCCTGCTCCTGCTGGCCGTGAGCTTCTTTACCTTCTGGCTCATGCACGCCACACCGGGCAGCTTTTTTGAAAGCCTGCGCTTAAATCCGCAGATCTCCCAAAGCATGGTAGAGCGCTATGAACGGCTTTACCATCTCAACGATCCGTTTCCCATCCAATACCTGCACTGGCTCCTTAATATCCTGCACGGCGAATGGGGCTATTCCTTTTATTACAATGTGCCGGTGACCCATGTGCTGGGCAGCCGTTTGTTCAATACCTTTATCCTGTCTTTCAGCAGCCTGATTTTGACCTGGGGCATCGGCATACCGCTGGGGATATGGGCGGCCTTGCGGGCCAATCAATGGGCGGACCGTCTTCTGTCCGTATTTTCGTTCGCCGCTTTTTCGACACCGGGCTTCTTTTTGGCGGTACTGGTGCTTTATGCCGCCAGCCAATGGGGCCTGCTGCCTTTAGGCGGCATGCACAGCCCCAATTATGACGATCTTGGTTTCATCGGAAAAGTCAAGGACACCCTGCTCCACCTGGTGATCCCGGCCAGTGTCTTGTCCCTCTCGTCCATGGCTTCCTTACAGAGGATCATGCGCGGCAATATGCTGGGCGTTTTAAGGCAGCAATATATTTTAGCCGCCCGGGCCAAAGGCCTGCCCGAGAGGGTGGTGATTTACCGCCATGCCTTGCGCAATGCCTTCAATCCATTGGTGACGTTATTGGGATATGAATTTGCGTCACTCTTAAGCGGGGCGGCCTTGATCGAGATCGTCTGCAGCTGGCCCGGCCTGGGCTCGCTGCTGTTGACCGCCGTGCGCGCCAAGGACGTGTATCTGGTGATGAGCTCAACCTTGCTCGCCGGCGTGCTTTTGGTTTTAGGCAATGTCCTGGCGGATATTTTATTAACCTTGGTGGATCCGCGTATCCGGTATGAACGACGCCGTTAAACATCAAAGCCGCACCCAATTGGCCCTTGCGGCCTTCCGCCGCAACCGCGCGGCCATGCTTTGCTTTTGGGTACTGGCGGTTTTGTACGGCCTGGCCGTATTTGCCGACGTTGTATGCCCATATTCCTATCAGGATGAGGACCGTGACTTTTCATATTGTCCGCCCACCGCGATCGAATTCATGGACCATGGGCATTGGGTCCGACCCTTCGTGTATAAACGCACCCTGACCTTTGATGCTGATCACCGCCGTGACTACGTAATTGACCGGCACACCAAATATCCGCTGCGTTTTTTCCATGCCGGCAGGCTATTCACCGTCGACCGTCCGGGACGCCTTTATGTCTGGGGGGCGGATGCGCGCGGCCGCGATCTGTTCTCGCGCATTTGGTACGGCGCCAGGATCTCATTATCCATCGGCCTGTTGGGCGTGGCCATTTCCTTTGCGCTGGGGCTGTTGATCGGCGGCATTGCCGGTTATTACGGCGGGTGGGTGGACGCTGTTTTAATGCGCCTGTGCGAAATGTTCATGATGATCCCGGGATTTTATCTGATGCTCGCGCTCAGGGCCGCGGTGCCGGAGAATTTCAATTACGTTGAAGTCTACATCAGTGTCGTGGTGATCCTGGCCTTGATCGGCTGGGCCTCGCTGGCGCGCATCATCCGGGGCATGGCGCTTTCCTTGAGGGAACGGGATTATGTGTTGGCGGCCAAGACCTTCGGCGTTCCGGATTTAGTCATCATTGTCAAACACATCCTGCCGCAGACGATCTCCTATTCTATGGCCACGCTGATGTTGACGGTATCGTCGTATATCCTGGCCGAGGCAGGCTTAAGTGTGGTGGGGCTGGGCATTCAAGACCCCATCCCCAGCTGGGGGAACTTGTTGTCCGATGCCATGTCCATTGTTCCGGTCATCTTTGCGCCCTGGATATTGCTGCCGGGGTTATTTATTTTTATTGCGGTCATGTGTTTTAATGTGATCGGCGATGCGCTGCGCGACGCCTTCGACCCGATGGTCGAGGGGAGCTCTATTGAGAATTGATATGAATACAAGAACTTCGAGATTAATGGAGTGGTTGGTCATGGCCGTCCTGTTGGTCTGGCTGGCCTGGCATTTGGCCGTCCCTGTCGATTTTATCAGGTCAGACCTAGGCCGCCACATCGCCAACGGCAGGCTTATCCTGCAAGGTCAATGGGATGTTTTGTATGAGAATTTCTACACCTATACCTGTCCCCATTACCCTTTCATCAATCATCATTGGCTTTTCGGAGTTTTTTGTTACGTGCTATGGCATCATTTTGGTTTTTTCGGCCTCTGCCTGGTTTATCTTGTCCTCGAGCTTTTGACTTTTGTCCTGTTTTTTCGTGCTGCGCGGCGGCACGCATCCTTGCTGCTGGTTTCGGGCGTGGCCTTATTGAGTTTTCCACTGGTGAGTTTCCGGCCCGAGGTCCGTCCCGAAGGCATCAGTTATTTTTGTTGCGGGCTTTTCTGGTGGATGCTGGAGGCCCATCGGCAAGGCAGAATGAACCCGCGGCTTCTGGCGGCGGTTTTGTGTCTGGTGCAGGCCTTTTGGGTCAATATGCATATTTTTTTCATCCTGGGACCGTTCTTAACGGCCTTGTTTGCCGCACAGGCCTGTCTCAACGGTGAAAAGGACCGCTTTAAATTTTTGGTGAAATTCTCCTTCCTTTTGCTGGCCGCCTGTCTGATCAATCCTTCAGGACCGAAGGCCTACCTTGCCCTTGGTTATGCAGCTAGTGTGAAAAATTACTTTATCCTGGAAACCCAGTCCTTGTCTTTCTTACTGCAAGCGGCGTATCTGCCTTGGAGGTCTTTTGCCGTCTATGTCCTATCGGCAATAGGGCTGTTGGGCATAGGCCTGTTGCTCGCCTTGTGGCGGGGGGGGATCAGGAAAAATGCGGCGGTGTCGTTGCTGGCCCTGATTTTATCGCTGTGGGTTATAAACAGCCTGCGGATGATCGGGCTTTTGAGTTTTTTTTGGATTTTATTGACAGCATATGTTTATGGCGGCTGGTTGAAGGCCAAACCGTGGCCTTTCAGGAAGACGGTTGAGGTTATTTTGCTGGTAACGGGCATTGCCGTTTCAGCCTTCGTCAATGTCGATTGGAAAAGGGCTCCGTGGATTGGCCTGACGCCCGGGATCAACCGGCCGGCTGAATTTTTTAAGGAGCACAAGATCTCCGGACCAATTTTTAATAATTTTGACGACGGTAGTTATTTGATCTTTCATTTGTACCCCCAAGAGAAGGAATTTATCGACAACCGCCTGGAAGCTTTTCCCCGCGAGTTCTTTACCAAGACCTATATCCCCATGCAGTTGGACCGAGCTATTTGGCAAAAGATGGAGCATCAATATCATTTCAACGCTATTTTTTTCAGCCTTGATACGACCCCCTGGGGGATCAAGTTTATGCGGGACCGCTTTGCCGATCTCCAATGGGCCACGGTGTACAATACGGACAAGGCCATCATATGGCTTAAACGCAACGCGCGGAATGCCGGGATTATCAAGCATAATGAGATAAAGGTGCTCTATGTCCAATTTTGATCCATTGTTGTCACTCGAGGAGTTGACCGTCAAGGCAGGGAAGAAAACGCTGGTTGACCGGGTTTCGTTCAATGTGCCCCGGGGCGGCATCGTGGCCGTGGCCGGAGGTTCGGGCAGCGGCAAGACCACCATCGGCTTGTCTCTGCTGCGCCTGCTGCCGTGCGCCTTACGGATCAGGCAGGGGCGGATGGTCTTTGAAGGAAGGGATTTATTGGGTCTTTCCGATGAGGAAATGCGCCGGGTGAGGGGGGCGCGTATCGGCATGGTCTTCCAGGAACCCTTGAGCGCCCTGGACCCGTTGTTTACCATTGGGGGGCAAATGGACGAGGTCCTGGCGGCGCACACCGCCTTATCAAAACAAGAACGGCATAAGAAGATCCTCTCCGCGCTGGATGAGGTTGGGCTGCCTGACCCGCAACGGGCCTACAGGAGCTTTCCGCACCAGTTAAGCGGCGGCATGCGCCAGCGGGCGAGTGTAGCCCAAGCGATCGTTACCGGACCTTCCTTGATTATTGCCGATGAGCCCGCCAGCAGCCTGGATGTGACCCTGCAGGCTAAGATCATGGAATTGTTTATCCGGCTAAAGCGCAAGAACATCGCCATTTTATTAATAGCGCATGACCTGGCCATGATTGCCCGCCTGGCGGATGAGATCGTCGTTTTATGCAAGGGACAGGCGGTCGAGCAAGGGCCGGTCTCAAAGGTGATGGCCGATCCGCTACATGAATACACCAAAGCCTTGTTGGAGGCAGCGGTATGAGTATTTTAGAAGTTCAGCAGGTTTCCAAATATTTCAAAGGCGTCCGGGTCGTCGATGGAGTCAGCTTAAGCCTTGAGCCGGGGGATAATCTGGCCATTATCGGCGAATCCGGCAGCGGCAAGACCACCCTGGCCAAGATGATCATGGGGCTTATTTCTCCTGACCAGGGGAACATACAGGCCCAGCGCCAAAGCTTGCAAATGGTTTTTCAGGACCCCAATCAATCTCTTGATCCTTTGTGGAACGTGCGTTCCATTTTAAAGGAAGCTTTATGGACTAAGCGCAGCTTATCGGCATCTCAAAAGGAGGCCCAAATGGCCCATATCCTTAAAGCCGTGGGGCTGGCCCCGGATGTTTTAGGCCGTTTTCCGCATGAATTCAGCGGCGGGGAACGCCAGCGTCTTTGTCTGGCCCGCTGCCTCTTAAGCCGGCCCAAGGTGCTGGTGCTGGACGAAGCAGTTTCAGCCCTGGACACCCTGGTCCAAAAACAGATCATGGATCTTTTAAAGCAGTTAAAACAGGATTTTAACCTGACCTATATTTTTATTTCCCATAATTTGCGGTTGGTGCGGCATTTTAGTGATAAAATAGCGGTTATGTACCAGGGGAAAATCATTGAGGAGGGCGCTGTTTCAGCCATCCTTCAATCTCCTTCGCATCCTTATACCCAAGAGTTGGTGCGGACGGCGTTTTACAGGCATTTATGAGCGAACGGTTCTGGAGACATTTAAGCTTTGCCCTCGGATGGATCGCCATCGGCATGCTTTTCTGCCTGGTGACCTTTACGTCCAGCCTTGAGGTCAGGGACCTTGACCTTTGGCTGCATTTGCGCATGGGATGGTGGATCTCCCAGCACGGCTTCGTGCCCAACCATGACGTGCTTTCCTGCACAATTGCGGGAAAACCATGGGTTAACCATGAATGGCTTTTCCAGGTGCTGGTCTACCATGTGCAAAAAGCTTTTGGTTTTAACGGGCTCATCTCCATGCAGTCCATGGTTGTCGCCCTGACCTTCCTGATCCTGTTGTTTTTAGGTTACACCCGCGAACGCCAGTGGTTCTCCGTGGTGGCGCTGCTCATGGTTTTGATGGTCTACCAGACGCGTTTTACCATCCGTCCCGACATGTTCAGCCTTTTATTCTTCGTGTTGTACATTTATATCCTCGCCTTGCATATCAATAAGCGCTGGGCCCTTTATGCCTTGATCCTGCTGCAGATCCTATGGGCCAATATGCACGGCTTTTTCTTTTTCGGGCCTTTGTTGGTCATGGTGGCCATTGTCTCCGAGTTCCTCAAACGCCGCCTGCCGCTGCCCTATGAGTGGAATACGGTCGGACGCCTCACGGATGACGAGTACTACCGGCTCAAGGTCATCTTGTTGTTTGTGATGGCAGCCTGCTGCATCAACCCCGAAGTGTTTAACGGCGCCTTGTATCCGATAAGAGTATTTCTTGGCCTGGGCGGCAGCAATAAGATTTTTTTCAGCCACATCGTCGAATTAGAGAGGCCCATTAATGCCCAAAATATTTTTACGGGTCAATGGTTGTATTATAAAGTCTTGATCGTTGTTTCCTTCTTCAGCTTTATCTTCAACCGCCGTAAGATAGACATCAGCAGTTTTTTGGTATGGCTTATTTTTTTGCTCTTTTCCCTGGTCGCCATCCGCAATATGGTATTTTTTGCCGTTGCGGCGTATATGGTCATGATGGTCAATGTCATCTCCACGTCCTGGGAAGATATCGTGCCGCTGAGATTTGCCTCCTTTAAATTCAAATACCTGACGGTCATCTTTGTGGTGATCTTGCTTATGCTGTGGATGATCAATTTTGGGGTACAGATGTCCAGCAACGGTTATTTCGATTTTGATTCCTACCTGCGTAAAAGCGAATTTTTCGGCGTCTCCAAACGGGTCTATCCCTATAAAGCGGTGAACTTCCTGGTCAACGAAAAGATCAAGGGCAATTTTTTCAATGACTTTAATTCCGGCGCCTACTTAGTCGGCAGGACCTCGCCCAACATCAAGGTCTTCATCGACGGAAGGACAGAAGAGTACGGCGCCGATTTCTTTGAGAATTACCAGAATATCTGGATAAGGGGCAGGGCCAAAGCTTTCCAATATTATGAAGACAAGGACAATATCACCGGCGCTTTGTTGAACAATGCCCATCAGCAGATCCCGCCGGCGGTCCTGAAGATGTTTCATTCGTTCAAGGATTGGTCCATCGTTTATTTGGATGACGACGGGGTCATTTTTTTGAAGAAGACGCCGTACAACATGCCTTTCATCAGGAAGTTCGCGGTGGACATCAACCATTGGGTCCCTAAGAGGCTGGACCTTTATAAATTAGAGACGAAATTGGTCACGCCGTTCCCCAACACGGACAGGGCCTATATTCTCGAGACCCTTGGGTCCGATGAGGGCGCTCTTAAGGAGGCGCAGGCGGCCCTGGCGGTGGCCCCGGATTATGGTCCGGCCTACGGCATCCTGGGCAGGATTTATCTCAAGCGGCATGAATACATCAAGGGTTTCGAAAACTACCGGCTGGCCTGCATTTTCTCCGGGGGGGTGCCTTCCCGTCTGGGGCTGGCGCATTCCTATGAATACCTGAAAAAGTATAAATACGCCATCGATCAATATCAACGGGTCCTGGATTCCGCGCCTAAGAATATTTCAGCGTACTTCGGCAAGGCCCGCTGCCTGGCCGAGGAGGGGCAGGACAAGATGGCCCTGCATATGCTGGCAGAGGCCCAAAGGTTGGGTCTGGAAGATAAGGTTGATGTTCGAGAAATCCATGATATCATAAACAAAAGAAGGCTCGTAAGTAAGAAATATTTTAAGAAGAAAGAGAAGTAGAATTAATGCGTGAAGTATTGACTTTTATCCTGGCCGGCGGGAAGGGCGAACGCCTGGACCCCCTGACCCGTGATCGTGCCAAACCCGCGGTACCCTTCGGCGGCATTTACCGTATCGTCGATTTTACCCTTTCCAATTGTGTCAACTCAGGGTTGCGCCGCATCTTTCTTTTGACCCAATACAAATCTTTTTCCCTCCAGCGCCATATCCTGGAAGGATGGAACATCTATTCCAACCAATTGGGGGAATTTATCGACGTGGTGCCCGCCCAGCAGCGCATTTCCAGCGACTGGTACCGCGGCACGGCGGATGCCATTTACCAGAACCTGAACATGGTGCGCGACTACAGCCCCAACCTGATCCTGATCCTGGCCGGCGATCATGTGTACAAAATGGATTACCGCAAGCTGATCGGTTTCCATGAGAGTAAAGGCGCGGACATGACGGTCGCCTGCATCACCATGCCCAAACACGATTCCATTCATTTTGGTGTCGTCGAAGTCAACAAACAGAACATGGTCGTAGGCTTTCAGGAAAAGCCGGATAAACCAAAAACAATTCCGGCCAGTCCCAGCGAAATTTTCTGCTCTATGGGCATCTATCTGTTCAACACCGAGGTCCTGCAAAGGGAGCTGGGAGACGATGCGCAGAGAACCGACTCCGAGCACGATTTCGGCAAGAACATCATCCCGCAGCTTTTGGCCAAGAAATTGAAGGTCTTTGCCTATGATTTCGCCAAAGAAAATGAAATCTCTCCCTATTGGCGGGACATAGGGACCCGCGACTCATACTATCAGGCCAATATGGACCTTTGCGGTGCCAATGCCAAATTCACCCTGGATGACAAGGCCTGGCCTTTGCGCACCAGCCACCACCGTTATACCCCTTTAAGGTCCTGCACGACCGGGAAAACCCCCGGCGTCATTGTGGACTCCTTGATCGCCGGCGGCTGCATCATCGAGAGCGCGACCGTCGATCATTCCGTGTTGTCGAATAACGTTATCGTCAAGGACGGGGCCAGCATCAAAAACTCCGTTATCATGGACAGTGTTACGATCGGCAAAGGGGCGCAGATCCAGGGGGCCATCATCGATAAAGATGTGGACATTCCCGCCGGTACTAAGATCGGGTTCTATCCGGCCCTGGACCGCCAGCGTTTCGTGCTGACCACTTCCGGCATCGTCATTGTTGCAAAAAAAACTTCCTTATGATATTTTATAAGCTTCATTACGACCTTTGAGAGTGGTCGGCAAGGAGACCATGGTCATTAAACCTAAAATACGCGGATTTATCTGCACCACGGCGCATCCGGTAGGCTGCGGCCGCCATGTGGCCGAGCAAATCGAATATATCCGGTCGCAGAAACCGGTAAACAACGGCCCTAAGAAAGTTTTAGTAATAGGCAGCTCCACCGGCTATGGCCTGGCTTCGCGCATTACCGCGGCTTTCGGCTGCGGGGCGGCCACCATCGGCGTCTTTTTCGAAAAGCCCGCGGATGAGAAACGCACCGCCACCGCCGGCTGGTATAATTCCGCGGCCTTTGAAGAGGCCGCCCGGAAAGCAGGCCTTTACGCCAGGAGTTTTAACGGGGACGCCTTTTCCGATGAGATGCGCCGCCAGGTCTGTGAGGCCGTCAAAAAGGATTTGGGCCAGGTCGATTGCGTCATCTATTCCCTGGCGTCTCCGCGCCGGACCGACCCCAAAACAGGAGAAGTTTACAAGTCGGTGCTCAAGCCCAAGGGCAAAACCTATACCAACAAAAGCATTGATTTTGAATCCAACAAGGTCACGGAAGTGACGCTTGAGGCGGCGCAGGACGAAGAGATCCGGCAGACCATCAAGGTCATGGGCGGAGAGGATTGGCAGCTTTGGTGTGACGCCTTGGCGGCGCAAGACCTCCTGGCCAAAGGTGCGGTGACGGTCGCCTATTCCTACATCGGGCCGGATGTGACGACACCGGTTTACCGCAACGGTACCATTGGTGCGGCCAAGGATGATTTGGAGGCCACCGCCCACCGGTTGGACGAGCGCATGAAAAAAATCGGCGGCCGGGCCCTGGTCTCGGTCAACAAGGCCCTGGTGACCCAAAGCTCATCGGCCATCCCGTTTATCCCGCTTTACTTCGTGCTGCTGATGAAGGTGATGAAGGCCAAGGGCCTGCACGAAGACTGCATTCATCAGATCTACCGTCTTTTCGCCCAGCGGCTGTTTAACGGCATGCCGCTGGCTAAGATCCCCACGGACGATCAAGGCCGCGTGCGCGTCGATGATTTTGAGATGCGGCAGGATGTGCAGGCTGAAGTCGGCAAGCTCTGGACCATTGTCGGCAATGAAAATCTTTCCCAGATCGCCGATGTGGAAGGCTACAACAAGGATTTCCTGAAACTCTTCGGTTTCGGCCTCAACGGCGTGGATTACGAGGCCGATGTCCCCACCCAAATTCCCATAGCAGGGCTTTAAGGGCAGTAATTTGGACTGCCGGCGGTTCTGGTGCAACTTGGATTGACGCCGACAGTTACGGTAGGCAAAATTTCCGGGCCAACAGGTTCGACTGTCGGACCGGACGAAGACGGACCGGACGAAGACCTAACTACGGCCGCCAAGGTAATTGTTTGGATGGCACTGGTCAATACAAAGGCCGAGAGGATAACTCCGAATATTTTTACTTTGGACATAATGGCCCTCCTTGTTTGACATACGCATAATCCACTATAAGTATATATTGTAATTGAAAAGAAAACAAATCCGCCGGCCAGTCGCTTATTATCAGCGTTAACCCGGAGACACGATGGGGCCGTTTGTTATTTCAAGAATAAAGTGAGAGTCTGCGTTGCTCCAGGCATAGCATTGGAAGGCAGGCGCAGGGAAACCCGCATAACATGCATAAGTAAAATATGGATCCTGGAGATTCAAAACAAGGCTACTGTTGATGTTGGTTAAATTATTGCACGCAGGAGAAGTAAAATAGGTGCAATAAGAACCGTGGTTGAGGTAGTAAGTTTTTTCCGCGTTATAAACGGCGTACAGATTGTTTTGGGCGTTCATGGCCTGTCCTTGCTTAATGTAGGTTGTAAAATTGGGAATGGCTACGACGGCCAGGATGGTCATGATGACCAGGACAACGATGATTTCTATTAAGGTAAAACCTTTTCGCATGCTTTTTCCTCCCGTTTAAGATATAACACTATTATCAATGGAAATCAATTGGGGCAATAAGGGCTGCCGGCAGGTTCACAGCGCGGGTTTAGTGTTCCGCTGCCTCCCGAAAATACGATAGGGTAGCTGAAATCGATGCCTTCCTTAACGTTTCCACGGTGGTTTCCATAGCTTACCGTAAACGAGGAACTTGCATAACACCTGAACCCGCGGGTCAGACTCATGTCCCATGGGGAATACCACCATCCTATAACATCCGAGCATTGGTAGGTAAAGTAACTGTCCTGGATGTTTAACGACAGGTTGGTATTGATGCTTGCTAAACTGGTGCATTTGCCGGTGCTGGAGCCGGCATTATCGCAATAATAGCCGTTCTTAAGGTAATAATCCTTTTGTGCATTATAAATCGCAATTAAATTATTTTGGGCCGCATTGGCAGCGCCTTGGTCCAGGAAGTTAGTATAATTAGGAATGGCTACGGCGGTCAGGATGGTGATGATGACCAGCACCACGATGATTTCCAGCAGGGTAAAGCCTTTTCGGAAAAGCGTGCCCCCAGGCTCCATTTTAGGCATAATATCATTATAAATTGAAATCAAAGACTAGGGGTATTTTTGTTGGTAGATTAATGGCAGGGACTGTGGTAAATTAAGAAAGGAAATTCATGAGGAACATTTATGATCGATAGATTTTTTACTCCCAGCCAAGCCAATCAAACCCTGCCCCTTGTTAAAGGAATCGTGGAGGACATCATTGCCAAAGCCGGTCAGGCCCGACGTTTAATGACTCAAGGGGAGATAACGCCGGAGCATGAAGACCGCCTAAAAGCCCTGGATCAGGACATCAAGGGCTTAATGAAACGCCTGGAAGAGATCGGGTGTTATTATAAAGATTGGAATTTTGAGATCGGCCTGGTGGACTTTCCTGCCATCATCCACGGCCAGGAAGCGCTGTTATGCTGGCGTTCGGATGAGCCCGAGGTGGCGTGGTTTCATGGCCTTCAAGATGGTTATGCCGGACGGCACCCCATCACCAAGGAGTTGATCTTTTCTTAAAAGTAGATTGACCTTTTAAGGGCCTCCTTTAGAATAGAAATATGACTTTTCTTGTCCTGATCCTGTCTTTTTTAATGGGCGGCGGCAGCCTTGCCCTGGCTGCGGGGGCCCGTGACCAGGTTCTCAATGCCCAGCTGAATGCCGTTGAAGCCCAGCGTGTTTCCACGGAGGCAGCCGATCAAGTCAACCATGTCCAAGCGCCGCCGGTCCAGCCTGCTAATGAAACCATCGAACCGCCTCTTAGGCCGGTAGGGACAAACGCTCCCTCGCATTGGGTGCATGATATTTTCTTTTCCAATAGGCAGCCTCTCAATCCCCGCCGTGTCCACACCCTGGAGATCGGCTCGGGGCCGTATTATTATCTCTATAGGGAGCCCAGCGCAGGTGTCAAAAATACGGGAGTGATGACGCAGTATACGGTCAATTACACCTATCGCCCGCCGGACGGTAACATACTCAATAATGCCATCTTCAATATGTACAGGCTCGATAACCGTTTCGCTTTTGGCACCCTTTCCTATAAAGGATCGGGAACGGACCGGAATGATAATTACAACTATGAAGTGAGAGTCCTTTTGGGCAAGGATTATTTGATGGCCGGGCGTTCGCTCTTGACGCCCTATCTTGGTTTCGGCTACCGTTATTTGTTGGATAAGGGCGACGGCATCATCACCTCCAGCGGCAATTACGGTTATGACCGGCATTCCAATTATTATTACCTTCCCATCGGTTTCACCGCTTCCATCCCTTACAAGGCCTGGACCACGGACATTAACCTGGAATATGATGTTTTCATCAACGGCCTTCAGGTCAGCGATCTAAGCGACGGGAACCGGTTTGGGTTTAATAACCCCAATATCCATAACGGCCAGCATAGCGGCTATGGCATCCGCGGTTCCTTCAAACTGCTCTATGATACGCCCACCCTTGGCTTTTATATCGAGCCCTACGTCCGCTTCTGGAGCATCGAACAGTCCCACGCCGTGTCCGCCGTCGTCGACGGCTCCCTCGGCAATTTCGTTGAGCCTGCCAATACCACTCTTGAAAGCGGCCTGGAACTGGGCCTGCAGTTTTAACCGTCCTGCTTTTCCCCTCTTAGGATAATTTGCTTTTAGCCCTCCCATCGTATATCCTCTAATCAGGAACAAATGGAACAGGGGAGATAGATAGAACATTAGGAACAAAGCGAACCTAAGAAAAGAGAAAGGCCCTATGAAACCCTTAGAAAATGCCAAATTGCCGCTGACCACCGGACAGATCGCCCGGTACTGCCATGTCACCCATCGCGGGGTGCTTAAGTGGGTCGAATCCGGAAAATTGAAAGCCTACCGTACGCCGGGCAAGCACAGCCGTGTGAACGAGGAGGACTTTTTAAAATTCCTTAAGACCTACGGCATGCCTGTGCCCGAGGAGTTCCAGGCTTCCACTAAAAAGAGGATTTTAATCGTTGACGACGACCGTGGTATGGTTCATTCCCTGCGGCGGGCCCTGATGATGGATAATAAATACCTCATCGAGGTGGCCTATGACGGGTTTCAGGCCGGCCGCAGATTTTCAGACTTCAAACCGGATTTCATCATCCTGGATATCTGCATGCCGGGACTGGACGGCTACCAGGTCTGCGAGTATATCCGTCATAGCGATGGAGGTGCTAAGGTCAAGATCCTGGTGATCACGGCCATGGGCGAGGGGCAGGAGATCAAAAAGATCATGGACCTGGGCGCGGACGACTTTTTGCGCAAGCCGTTTAACAATGAGGTGTTGAGGCAGAAGATCAAGGACATGCTGGGAGAGAAGAATCCATGAAAATCGCCGGCCTTTCATTTTTGTCTTGCTGGTTCGCCGCCTTCCATCAACGGCACCTCCAGGGATCTTTGACAGAGGAAAACCGCCATCTTTGCGAGAAAATCGAAGGCTTGGAACAACTCAACAAGGCCCTGGACCATAAAATCCATGAACGCACCAGGAACCTGGTGAATCTTCAGACCCAATTGCTGCAGGCCGAGAAATTCGCGGCCATAGGCCAGCTGGCGGCGGGTATCGCCCATGAGATCAACAATCCCGTCGGCTTCATCAACAGTAATTTACAGACTCTCCAGCAATATGTGGCCCATTATACCCGTTTATTGGGGATCCTCAACCGGCTGGAAAAAGCCCTCAAGGACAAGGACCAGCAGCGGGTGGCCGAGGTGGTGGATTCATGGGGCAAGATCCGCCGGGAAACGAATTTCGCCTTTATAGGGACCGATATCGGCAATCTGCTCAAGGAATCCATGGAAGGGACGGCCAAGATAGGCAAGATTGTCGCTGATCTGCGGACCCTGGCCAGCCGTGACCGGGGCAGGATAGCGTCGGTCAATCTTGAAATGCTCTTGGAAAGCACCTTGAATATCGCCCATAACGAAATCAAATATAAGGCGCAGGTGGCCAAGGAATACGGCTCCCTGCCGATGATCGTTTGCAATCCCCAGAAAATAGGCCAGGTGTTCATCCACCTGTTAGTGAATGCCGCCCAGGCGATCGAAGGCAAGGGCACCATCACCGTCAAAACCTATTTCGACGGGGAATACGCCTGCGTGGAGATAAGCGATACCGGCTGCGGGATAGCCCCTGAGCATGCCACCAGGATCTTTGACCCGCTGTTTACCACCAAGCCGCCGGGCACCGGCACGGGTTTGGGCTTAAGCTTAAGCTTTGACATTGTCCGTAAACATGGTGGGACCATCACCTTTAATTCCAGGTTGGGTCAGGGAACCACCTTCACCGTCAAGTTGCCGCCGGCGTTGCCGGAGGTTGTCCCATCGGACCAGTGGAGAGATTATGAAAGAGATTAACGTCTTATTTTTAGACGATGAACAGAATGTCTTGAATGCCGTCAACCGCATTTTCATGGATGAGCCCTACGGGGTGGCGGTGGCCCGGAATGCCCAGGAAGCGATGGACATCATGCAACGCGAGAAAATCAAGGTGGTTTTAAGCGACCAGCGGATGCCTGACATTTCAGGCATTGAGTTCCTGCATCAGATCAAGGTCCAGTACCCTGATGTGGTGCGCATTCTTTTTACGGCCTATGCCGACCTGTTCGCCGCCGAGGCGGCCATCAATATCAGCGAAGTCTACCGCTTTATCAACAAGCCGTGGCACCCCGAGGAATTGAAGACCGCCGTGGCCACCGCATTGCATTATCATGACATGATCATGGAGAACCGGCGGCTGTTCGAGGAAATGAAGGTCAAGAACGAAGAGCTGCGCCAGGCCAACAGCCGCCTGCAAGTCCTTTATGACCTTCAAAAGGAGTTCAGCTCGACGCTTTCCCATGAATTAAGGACGCCGCTGGCTTCCATCAAGGCTGCCATTGACATTGTTATCGGCGGCAGCGCGGGGGCAACCACACCTGAGCAAAAGGATTTTTTGGGCAGGGCCAAAGCCAACATCGATAGGCTCAACCGCCTGATCAACAACATCCTTGATCTGGCGCACATGGAGTCAGGCAAGGCCGTTCTGGACAAGAAGTCCGGAGATATGAACAAGGTGATCCGGTCCGTGGCGGAAACGCAGGAATCGGTGGCCCGCAGCAAGGGTCTGTATTTGACCGTGTCCCTGGACCCGCGGCTGCCCCCGCTGGCCTTTGATCACGATATGATCATCCAGGTGCTGAATAATTTAATCGCCAACGCCATCAAATTCACCGACGCCGGGGGTATCACGGTGTCCAGCCATACCGACGAAGGAAGGCACCAGCTGGAAGTGCGCGTGACGGACACGGGCCGCGGCATCGACCAAGAGGATACCTCCAAGCTGTTTGAAAAATTCCAGCAGCTGGGACAGGCCCATGAACGGCACGCGGGCACGGGGCTGGGGCTGGCCATCTGCAAGGAGATCATCCGTCAACATGGGGGCAAGGTGGGCGTTAAATCCCAAAAGGGCGAAGGCAGCTGTTTTTATTTCATCCTGCCCGTCTTTTAGTACAGGAGCTGTCTATGGAAAATAAAAAGATCCTGCTTATCGATGATGAGGTCGACCTCACCCAGATGCTGAGCTTTGTGCTCAAGTCCCGCGGCTTTGAGGTGCGCACCGCCGTCGACGGGATGGCGGCCCTGGAATTCGTCCATCAATTTGTTCCGGATTTAATTGTCCTCGACATCAACATGCCGCGCATGGGAGGCATCGAGTTTTACAGCAAGATCTGCGGTTCGAACGGCAGGCCGCTGTATCCGGTCCTGGTATTGACGGCCCGCGCCAATATCCAGGGGCTCTTTAAGGACCTGCAGATTGACGGGTTCATGATCAAGCCTTTCGAGATTGAGCAATTGGTCAATGAAGCTGGCTTGATCATCAAAAAAAAGCGCCAGCAGGCGCCGGTGGAGAAGACAGGGAACAGGCCGCGCAAAATCTGTCTGGTCGATAATGATCCGGGGA
>JAGWOI010000004.1 GCA_028870995.1 Candidatus Omnitrophota bacterium
CTGGCCACCTGGTACAAGGAGAAGATCAAAAGCAGCATCCTGACCCAGGTGTATGCGGACAAAGCCAAGGTGGCGGGGATCAGTATCCGGGACCCTCAGGAAAAGCAGAAGATATACCAACGGTACTTACAGGCCTTCAAGAAGGGGGTGTACAACTACATCAAAGAAGAACAGGATCCGCTGACCCAGCAGATGATCCCCAGGAAGTATTTTTCAGGGGGGGTCAATTTTGATATGGATGTCACCAATTTAGAATCGACTAAATTGCAAATGAGCGATGATCCGGCAATGCTCTCAGGGATACTGAGTGCAATTAAAAACGGGTTTAGTAAATTAGTGAATATAGGGGTTGATGTTACCGCTTCTGACGCGGATTTACAAAAAACTGCACGGATGGACCGGTCCGGTTGGAAGCCAACCAATGAGCCGGTCCCCGAACAGGTGTTGAAGCTGCCGTATGCCGCCTGGACACAACAACAGGAGATCGACTTAAATACTTTACCGCCCGGCTCATTCGTGAGATTGATCGACGAAGGTTCCTGGGTCAATTACCTGGTAGAAATACAAGCCGGCGGTCAAATAAAACTTTGGGCAAACGGCAAGCCCGGATGCTTTAACGGCCCCACAAGCTTGCTGCAAGGTTTTAATTCTAAAACAAAGAAATCTTTGCGTCCTGGGGTCTTGCAAGAATCCATGGCCTTTAGATTGCCTTATTTCCAATGGGATCCTCAAACAGGGGATTTATTGGACTTTAATCCTGAAGAGGGCCATTGGTTCCAGAGTTTCAACTCGTTTTTAGTTTATGAACCACATGACCGGGCCATGAGCGCTTCCGCTTCTACCTTGGAACAAAAGTCAAAAGAAAGGCGGCTGAAAGCATTTTCAGAATTTTTAGTCCTGGACGGAAAATTAAAAGACCTGATGCACAGCCCCCTTTCCACGGACCATGGTCCGGAAGATACCGACTTGGCCAATCTTCGCGGCGAGATAAGCGGCAGGTTGTCCCAAATGCAGGGCATGATCAACATGATGGCTGATAATTTGGCGGCCCAGAACGGGGTTTCTTCCCAGGTCAAAGATAAACTGAAGGCAAGGGCCGGTTTTCTCGCCGCCCAATATCCGCAAAGTTACGACTACGGTTCCATAAAGCAATGGTATGACAGGCTTGTCAGCGGCATGAGCAGCGGGTTCTTGGACGAGGTGAACAATGGTATCGCCGGTTGGCTGGACTTGGACAACAACTTGCTGCGCATAGCGGATACGGCGGCGAGTTTCAATGAACTTTTAAATTTGGTGCATAAGTATTCTCTGGTCAATGCCGGGATATTAAACGGGTTGAGCGTGTGGCGGGAAACGCCGAGGGCCGCCAATCTTGGCGGCGGCATTATAGGGGTGGGTGAAGAAACCCCGGTAGCCGCGAATATTTATATTGAGCTTCAACGCACCTTCAATATCCTCAAGGCTCCCCGTTCGCCTGATTATGCCGCCTATCATAAGCGCTGGCCCGGAGGGCTTCCGCTGGTCGTCTATATATTTTCCCTGCCGGGGATAACTTATTTGATGGTCCGCGATTACGGGCACGCGCTGTTTATCGAAGTCAAGGGCAGCGTGGGAGACCAGTTGGTGGTCACCTATAAAATCCCCAAGGCCTTTTCCAGAGAGGCCGTGAGTCATCTCTCCGACGTGGTCTATTCCGAGAAAACGGATACCGCCAGCGGTCAGTTGAATCTCCAAGATTCACGTAATATCGGTTCAGTGTTGGCTGATTTTATACGCAAAGTGCCTACGGACGATTCACGGTGGACCCCGGCCAATGATCAGGCAATGCTCGGGTTCGATGTTTTAAAGGAATGGGCAGGTTTCAGCGAGTTTAAAAACAGCGTTAAAGAGACTTTCGGCGATGATTTAAGAGCATTGCGCAATTTGGGATTTACGGGAGTGGAATTGAAAGAGGCTATGGACGGCACCATGGCCCTGCAGTGGCATTTAGATGCGGATTTTGAATTCAACCCGGTTCAGACGCAGGCCCTGACCCAGGAATTCATCAAGCTCGTCGATCAAAGAGCCGGTCACGACCAGTACATCGTTATGTATGCCGTCGGTTTGGGGCAAAAACCCACCGAGGCCATGGAAGCAATAAAGTTGTTTTATCAGGTTTTAGGCCAGAAGGGGCAGGACCCCCGGCAATGGCGCGTGTCGTTCATCGGCGCCGATATATCCGATAGCGTGGTGCAGCAGGCGAATGAATCTTTCAAGGCGCTGGTTAAATCCCTGGGGTTGACGGAGGCTGAACTGCGGATGACGGCGGTCAAGGCCAATGCCTTGCGGGCTGATGAGCTACAAAAGGTTTATGAGAACCAAGGAAGAGGGCAAAAGGCGGACATCATCCTCAACAGGCATACCCATTACGGGAATCATTTTAGCTCCATGGGATTTTTTCAGCCTGACCGTTTAAAGCAGGACGTCGGCGACCGCAAGAAAGCCTTGAATGTATTCTTACAGATAAAAAATATTTTCAACGCCTTTGCCCGGCCGTCGTGCTTGTATCTGACGGAAAGAGTGCCTTTACTCGACGGCGGTCGATCCCGCCTGATCATTCCGGGCGCCGTGGAATTGGTCCCCGAAGAAGGCATTTACCGGGTGGCGCAGACAAACAAGGTTTCATCCTTGAGCGAATTTTTAAAAGGCCTTCGATCGCCGGTGTCTCAAGGTCAGGCGGACATCGCCCAGATGGGCGGCAGGCCGGGCTTCATCATCGCCCTGACCGTTGCCGCTATGCTGCTTTTTCAGCTGCCGGCCCATGCCGCTTCCAAGCACCACCCGTCGCCGCGGCATACGGCAACACGAACGGCAACGGTTTTGTCTCCCGGAGCGCTGAATGTCCTCAGACAGATTGACCGTTTAAGCCCGCAACAGGTCCAAGCAATCACACGGACAGCTTTGCAGTCGGTGGCGGATAATATCGAGGCCTCGGGACACGGGACCATATCCGTCAAGACCATGATGGCGCGTCTGCGTATCCCCGGACGGGATTTTGATTCACAATTGGCTGCCTATTCATCGACGACTTATGAGGCGCTCAAGCATTCCCCGCACCTGCTGGAACATGTGAAGAATTCGCCGAACCCGCTCTTGGTTTACAACAAAGAGGTGGCGATCCTCATCAGCATCGAATCCTCCTTTTTCATTAATGTCACCTCCCAAAGGCCCGACGGCCTGCAGGACCAGGGTGCTTTTCAAACGCATAATTTCAAACATCCTTTTTCCTATTATAGCAATCATCCTTTGGAGTATATCTCGGAGGTGATCACCGACCATTGGGACATAACGATGGGCGTGGCTGAAAGGAAAGCCGGCAGCATCATGGCCATTTATGGGCCGTCTTATACCGGGTATTTTAAATGGATCGATGAAGAAAAATTGGAATTCATCGTCGGACGCGGGCTCTGGAACGGCGGGAACGGCTTGAGCGTGCAGGTTCTTTCCCGTTTGGTTCTCGCCGTAAATGTGCCCGAGAGCCGGTTAAGTTTTATGTCCACCAAGGTCGCCCTGGCGGCGGCTGAAATGGGAATAAATTTTTTGAATACCAAAAGCCCGAATCTGACCGGCGTCGGATGGGGCCATACCAAGGAGAGGATGAATTTGGATGACGAGATCTTGAAGCTTTTCGAAGAGCTGAATCACATCGATAAACTTTCGCTTCCTGAAGCCGAACGTTTGAGATTGTTCAATCTCAAGAAACAGGAAATTGGTCAAAAAATCAATGCTCTGAGGGTAAGGTTCGGTCTTATCGGTGCCAATAACACCTTTGATTCCAGGATTGACGGTTTTGCTGCTGGAGATTTGCAGTTGAATGTTTTAGGGGATGATGGGCAGCCAATAACGGCGCCAACGGATGCCGCGCAATTGACCAAGGGCGGTATCGATCTGACCAGGGCCAAGATGAACTTGCAGACCCTGGACAATGGCCGGGGGATCAGGTTTAATTTTGATGCCTCCCAGCTGGCCCGTTGGCAGAATGCCCCGGGCTTTGTGCCGGTCATTATCCATATACAGCCTGTAGGGGATTTAAGAGGGTTTTTAGGGATCGCTTGACATCGTCGGAAACCTATGTTATATTAAAACCATCATGAAACACTTAACGATCCAAAAACACCCCGTATTTTGTTATATGCTTTCCGCATGGAGAAAGCCGGCCGGGGAGGGTGTGTTTTGAATCGTTAGCTAAAAAGATTTAGTAAAGGCAAATTCAAAGCCACCGATACCCAAAATCGGTGGCTTTTTTATTGTCAAAGAAAGGAGGTTAAAGACCAATGGAAAATAATATACTGTTAAGCGAAGAGCAGGCTTTGGGCAGGGATCAATTGCTTAAAGTGACGGCCTTGCTGTATTTCAAAGAGGCCCTTGTCACCCAAAAGTTCGAAACTTGCCGGGAGCTTGTTGATGCCGCCAAGGGGGCTGGTGCCACCCAGGGCGATATCAGCACCGTTATTGCGGACTACCTACAGGCAGAGGTCCCGAGCAGGCGTAAGACAAATCGTTTTCGTTTATAATTCTTAGCTAAGGAGACGAATGGTATGTCTTGTGCCTGTGCATAAAAGGACAGCTTCATGGGATTTATGAGGCTGTCCTTTCTATTTTTTGTGGTATAGTACTTAAACTTATGGGGTTAGATTTTAAAAGTATCAATATTCTCAATCCGGCCACCCTTGAAGGTTCCGTCGCCTATGCCTTGATCGTGCTTTTTTGCGCTGTATCCGTCAACCGGATGCTGCGGCTCGGGGTGGAGCGCGCCCTGGCCCGCGGGTCGCGCATGAATATCGACCGCACCAGGGTCAAATTCATTGCCCAACTGGCCCAGATCATTGTTTATATCGTCAGCTTTTTCATTTATGCCCGCCTGATTCCGGCCCTGGCCAATTTGGGTAACGCAGGCCTGGCCAGCGTCGGCGTTCTCTCCGTGGTTGCCGGTATTGCGGCGCAAAACACCCTAGGCAACTTGGTGGCCGGCATTTCACTTTTGTTGTACCGTCCTTTTAATGTCGGGGACAGGCTGCAGGTGCAGTCGCCTGCCGGCGGCGTTGAAACCGGTATTATTGAGAGCTTGAATTTGGGTTATACCATCCTTAAGACGGATGATAACCGGCGGGTGGTGGTGCCCAACAGCCTCATGGCCAGCCAAACAACCATCAACCTCACCCGGGACGACCCGAGGGTCATTGCCACGCTTCCCATTACTATCAGCCTTGATGCCGACCTTGACCGGGCCCGTGCCGTTCTCATTCAAATTGCCGGCAGCCATCCCAAGGTGCAAAAGGTGGCAGGCTGCCCGGTGACGCGCCTGGACGGTTCAGGCGTTCAGTTGACCTTGTGCGTGTGGTGCGCCGACAGCGCCACCGCCGGCGGCGTGAAATGCGATTTTATGGAAGCTGTTATAAGACGTTTTCCCGCCGAAGGCATCCAGCTTGCCCCTGTCAGCCGGTTCGTCAAAGATTGATCCGATTAAAGGAATTTTGTTTTTTCGATGGCCTTGAGGAAGGCTTCTTCCTTGGTGACTTTTTTGGCCTGCACCAGTTCCATCAGCGAATCATCCATGAGGATCATGCCCAGGCCTCGGTTGGTTTGGATTTCGCTGGTCAAACGGTTGGTTTCCCCGCTTTGGATGATATTGCCCAGGGCTTGGTTGCGGATGAGAATTTCGTAGGCCGCCCACCGGCGCTGCTTGTCGGCGCTGGGCAGCAGCTGCTGCGCCACGATGGCCCGCAGGTTATTGGCCAGGATGGTGCGGATCTGGTTCTTACGGTTGGGGGGGAAGGCGTCAATGACGCGGTCGATGGTCTTGGCTGCGGAATTGGTGTGAAGGGTGCCGAAGACCAGAATGCCCATTTCGCTGGCGGTCAAGGCGAGCTCAATGGTCTCGCGGTCGCGCATTTCTCCCACCAGAATGATGTTGGCGTCGCTTTTGATGGCCGTACGCAGCCCGCTGGCGAAGGTGGCGGTGTCCTTGCCCACTTCGCGGTGGGAAATGATGGATTTTTTGTTTTTATGGGTAAATTCCACCGGCTCTTCGATGGTGATGATCTTTTGAGTCAAATTCGTGTTGATGTAATCGATCACCGCCGCCAGGGTGGTGGATTTACCGCTTCCCGTCGGACCGGTGACCAGGACAAGGCCCGAACGCCATTTGGCAAAATCTTTGATCTTGGCAGGCAGCCCCATTTCCTCGATGGAGCGCAGCTGGGAGGGGATCATGCGGAAAACGGCGCCAAGCCCATGGAAGTGCCGGAAATAGTTGGCCCTGAAGCGTGCCTGACTCTCGAAGGTATAGGCGAAATCAAGGTCGCCGTGGGTCAGGAATTTTTGCCAGTCCTCTTCAGGCGCAATAGGGGAAAGCAGGGCGACCATCTGTTCACGGGTAAGGATCTCCTGGCCGGCTTCCTCGAGATGCCCGTGCACCCGGACCTTGGGTTTTTGGCCTTCCTCAAGGTGAAGGTCCGAACCGTTTTTGCTGATCAGGGTGGTAAATAGTTTGTAAATTTCCATAGGCTTACTTTTGGGCCAATTGCTGCAGCAAGGCCCAGATCTTATCGAAGTCATCCCTGGCGATCATGCGGATGACGTCGGCAGGGATTTGGACGTTCTCTTTTAAGCGCAGCTCCGATCCCGATGCCTCTTCCAAAATTCCATATTTAATCAAGTCATTTAACACCATTTCCCGGTTGGAGGCGGCTTCAAGGAATCTTAATTTCGAAAGGGTCTTCCTGGCAAGCAGCTGGCCGATGCTGGCCGGGTTATTGGCGCGTTCATGGGCCTCTTCCTTGGAAATGATGTCCCCTTTGACCAGTTCCGACAGGGAATTGTCCATCAGGATCATGCCGCTGTTCTTGTTGGTCGTGATGGCATTATTGATCTGCCCCATTTTATTGGCCCGGATCAGGTTGGCAATAGGAGGTGTAACAAGCAGGATCTCATAGGCCGGCACCATGCCGGTGCCGTCCTTGCGGGGGATGAGCTGCTGGCAAATGACCCCGCGCAGGGACTCGGAAACCATGTTACGGACAATGGACTGCTCCTCGGCCGGGAAAGAATCGATCACGGCGGATATGGTCTGCACGGCATTAATGGTATTCATGGTGCCGAAAACAAGGTGGCCGGTCTCGGCGGCCGAAACCGCCAGCTGGATGGTGCTTAAGTCCCGCAATTCGCTGACGATAAGAATGTCCGGGTCTTCGCGCAGCGCCGCCCGCAGGGCATTGGCCTGGGAAAGCGTGTGGGTCTTGATTTCACGCTGGGTGATCTGGCAATGCTTGGGTTCATAAACAATTTCAATGGGCTCTTCGATGCTGATGATATGGTCGTGACGGCTCTGGTTGATGAGCTCGACCAGCACGGCCAGGGTGGTGGTTTTACCGCATCCTGCGGGACCGGAGATCAGGACCATGCCCTGCGACCACTTGGTCAGCGACGTGCAGGCCGAAGGCATCCCGGTCGCTTCGAATTTGGGAATATCGGTGGGGATGACCCTGGCCGTCAGGTCCCAGCCGTCGCGCTGTTTCATGATGGCCATCCGGTAACGGCCCCAGCCGTTGATGGTATGCACGTATTCGGCATCGCCGGTTTGTTCCAGCCGGTGCATGAAATCTTCGGGCATGGCCGTGGCCACCAGGAGATTGACCTGCTCGCTGTTCAAGGGCCCGGCGGTCATGCTCTTTAGCTGTCCGAATTGGCGGAAGATGATGGGCTTAAGCGCCCCGATATGCACATCGCTGGCTTTTTGGATCCTGGCGAAAACAAGGATTTCATCCAAATGGCTGTTGGGGCCTATTTGTGAGGGCGGTGCCAGACTCGGCTTGCCGCGCCCGGCATTACCGGTAAAGTGGACCGGAAGAGGTCCTTGCTCCGCGGGGACTGACATAATTACGGATATTATAGGAACTCTTGGAAAGAGAAACAAGTAAAGAAAAAAATTTAAGTTTCATGTGGACAAGTTTGCCTTTGTGTTAAAATATAACAAATCATTTAGTTAAACATCACATGAGTTTTTAAGAAGATGGAGGGTAAAGTGTTACTACGTTTATTTCTAATGTTCGTGTTGGCAGCAGCTTTCAGCGGATGCGCGTCCACCCAATTAAAGACCGAAAATGATCAATTGCAAGCGCGTGTGACGGACCTGGAGAAGGACCAGCAGGCCAAGGATTCGCAGATCGTTGATCTGCAATATCAGGTCAAGGACCTCTCCAGCAAGGTGGATGCCATGAAGGCGCCGGGCGGCGACCAGGTTGCCAACGGCCCTGTCGAGACGGAACAAGCCGTTCCCCAGGTCAATACGGAAGCTTCCAGCGCCCAGATCATCCGCGTCAAGGTCGGCGTCGAGAAAATACAGCGGGCGCTTAAATCCGCCGGCGTCTACACCGGTCCTGTGGACGGCAAGGCTGGTGCCGGGACCAAGGAAGCCATCATTGAATTTCAGAAAAGCCATGGCCTTAAAGCTGATGGTGTTTTAGGTAAAAAGACCTGGGATAAATTGAAAGCTTATTTGAGATCGTAACGCTTTTTGGGAGGGGTAAGGATAGGGACGTCTGCTTTTGGCGGATGTCCCTATTTTTTTTGGGCGAAATCAAAAGCTATGCTACAATAGCTCCTTTCTTAAATCCCTATGAAAGGATCATGAATGAAGATCACCGAGCAATCCGAGCAACTCCGCGAGCATATAGCCCAGCATGCCAAAACGTTCAAATTATCCTGGGTGCAGCTGGCCCAGGGCCTTTACAGCGTCTGGCGTGACAAGCTTTACCACGCCTGGGAGCATGAAAAGTTTGAAGATTATTGCGTCAGGGAATTGGGGTTAAAAAAACCCCTGGCCCTGAAATTGGTGAAAACCTATTTTTTTGTGGAGCAGGAAGAGCCGGTGTACCTTAAAAAGGAATTCGCAGAGACCCGCGGGACCCTCAACATTCCCAGCTACGAAGGCCTTGATGTGCTGCGCCTGGCCCGCGGCCGCAAGGAACTCACCCGTGAAGATTACACCAAGCTGCGCAAGGACATCTTTGAAAAAGGCAGGGAAGCCACGAGCGTCCGCAAGGACCTGACTGCCATCATCAAGGAGCGCAAGGCCGTTGATCCCCAGGAGGAACGCGAACAGCGTCATGTTCAGAGCGTGCGCCGGCTGGTCACAGCCTTAAAGACCTTCAAGAAAGACATGGAGACCTTGAAATTAGGCGAGCCTGACCTTATTGAAGAAGCTGAAGGATTGCTCAGGCGCCTGGAAGACGCCTCCGATGATTCCCGAGCCCATTGACCTAAACCAGCTTTCCCAGGAACAATTGCTGACCATGCGCATCAAGGACCTCCCCATCGCCATCGGAGGCACCTGGCTGCAGGAGTGCGTCGAGGCGCTCTATGCGGAACTTGATGCCAAGGGGCTGGCCTTTCACCCCGAAGTTTACCTGGCCGACGAATGGCTGACCCCCGAGGGGGAAGTGGCCATCGGCATCCCTTTTTATTTGGCCCATCCCGCCTTGATCAGGCTGGAACGCCACATGATGCTGGAAGCCGAAGGCGAGGGCAAGCCCTGGTGCATGCAGCTGTTGCGCCATGAGGCCGGTCACGCCTTTTCCTACGCGTATAACCTTCACAAAAAACACCAATGGCAGCAGGTCTTCGGTTCCCCGAAGGAGGAATACGGAGATACCTATAAATTCCAGCCTTATAGTAAAAGCTATGTGCGCCATCTCGATGGATTTTATGCCCAATATCATCCCGATGAAGATTTTGTGGAGACGTTTGCCGTCTGGCTGACTCCGGGTGCCGACTGGCGGGAAGAATACCGGGGCTGGAAGGCGCTGGAGAAGCTGGAGTTTGTGGACGAGCTCATGTCCTCCATCAAAGGCGTTCAACCCTTAAAGCCGAAGGGGCGCAAACTCTGGCAGCAAAAAAGCCTGACAATGACCCTGCAGAATTATTACAAGAAGAAATACCGCAATGAACGCGAAGAGTTTCCGGATTTTCATGATGTGCAGTTAAAGAAGATATTCACCGCTTTGTCCGATGAAGAATGGTGGGCCTTTAATAAGGACCGCCGCCACGGACGCGGCAATAGGGAAATGGTCGCGGCGGAGCAGCTCATCAGGACACATTTTAAAAATATTTTAAATAGTATTGACCGATGCACGGGAGAGCGTAAATATATAATCAGCGATCTGCTTAAAAACATCGCCGACAGGACCAGGCAGCTGCACATGATCGTGTCCCAGCCTCAGGCTGTGGCCCTGATGCAGTTATCGGTCTATGTGACGAGCCTTACGATGAACTATATCCATACCGGCTGGTTTCGGGGTACAAGAAAACGCACATGAGAAAGAAGCTTAAAGTCCTGATGCTTTTCTACTCGCCTTATCAGAAGCCCCGCGGCTATGATTACAAGGAGGAATTCGCCGACCCGGACAACATGTACACCGAGAAGGATGTGCAGCAGGCCCTTTTGGCGCTGGGTCATGAGGTGGCGCTGCTGGGTATTTTCAACGACATTACACCGCTCTTCGAAGAGATCAGGGAAAACCGGCCCGATATTATTTTCAACATGATGGAGGTCTTTAATGACCAGACCCAAATGGAAAAGAACATGGCCGCGGTGCTGGAGGTCCTGGGTCTTCCCTATACAGGGGCCTCGTCAGGCAATATTTTTGTGTGCAACAACAAGGCCTTGAGCAAGAAAGTTTTCACGTTCCATCATATCAAGGTTTCAAGGTTTCATACGTATTACAGGGGAAAGCCCGTTGCTGTCAAAACAAAGATGAAGCTGCCGGCCGTCATCAAGCCGTTGTGCGAAGAGGCCTCGCGCGGGATATCGCAGGCTTCCATTGCCGACAATGCGCAGGGTTTCGTGGAAAGGGTCAAGTTCATCCATGATAATATGCACATGGATGCCATCGCGGAAGAGTACATTGAAGGCCGCGAATTATATGTCAGCGTGCTCGGGCACAAGCAGATCACCGTGCTGCCGCCGCGGGAGATGAGCTTCGGTAGCCTCCCCGAAGGCGAGCCGCGGATCGCCACCTATAAGGCCAAATGGGACGAAACCTACCGCAAAAGGTGGGGGATCAAAAGCTGTGCGGCGGACAAACTGCCGGAACCCTGGCAGCGCTCAATTGATGAGGTCTGCCGCCGGGCCTACCGGGCCCTGGACCTGGATAGTTATGTCCGTTTCGATATCCGCGTGACCGGCGAGGGTGAGATTTATATCATTGAGCCTAATGCCAATCCCTGCATTGCCAGGGCTGATGAAATGGCCCAGGCCGCCGCAAAAGCGGGTATCGATTACGAAGAATTGATCCAAAAAATCCTCGACTTGGGGCTGTTAAAGCATGGCGTTAACGGAAAAGAGCGATTATGAAATTAACCAAACCCCTGGTTGTCATCGACCTGGAGTCAACCGGTGTGTGGATAGAAAAAGACAGGATCATCGAGATCGGGATGGTCAAGCTCCATCCTGACGGCAGAAAAGAGCTTTTTGCCACCAAGGTCAACCCGTGCATGCCGATCCCGGCGGTGGTCACAGAGCTGACCGGCATCAGCGACGCCGACGTCAAGGATGCGCCGGCCTTTGGGACGATCGGCCCCCAGGTGCTGGCTTTCCTGGACGGGGTGGACTTCGGAGGGTTTAATGTCGAGCGTTTTGACCTGCCCTTGCTGGCCAGGGAATTCAACGATGCCGGCATCAAGTTTTATTACGCGGACCGCACCATCTATGACGCCCAAAAGATATATCATCTTCATGAGCGCCGGGACCTGGCTGCGGCCTTTGCCTTTTACTGCCATCAAGACCTCCAAGGCGCCCATTCGGCAACGGCCGATGCCCAGGCCACCTTGGAGATCCTCAAGGAACAGATTAAACGTTACACCGCCGGCCGGGAAGAAATCGAGAGCCTTAAGGAGTTCGATTATAAGCAAACCGGCGAATATTTCGATAATGAACGTAAATTCCGCTGGTGGAACGGCGACCTTTATATGACCTTCGGCAAATACGCCAAAAAGGAACCTCTCAAGGTCATTGCCAAGAAGGATCCCGGCTACCTGGCCTGGGTGTTGGAAAAAGATTTTTCCGATGAGGTCAAGGTCATGATCCAGGGAGTGTTGGACGGGCGGTATCCGGTCCAGGGAGGGGTGCCGTCAAAAGAGTAAAACACCACTTGAGGCACGATTATTTTCTATGCTACAATGACGGGAAGTTCAATCTAAAATCCCTAACTTTTGAAAAAATATTATGGAAACAAAAAAACAGGGCCTGTCCCTTTCTTTTAAGAATATCTGGTGGATTTTCCTTTTGATTGCCGCGGGGCTGGTGCTTTTGCTGCTCAGCATACACCCTGCCAAACGCGCGGTTGATCAGGGGGTTGTCTTGAGTGATATTTTTCATCAGCAGCCTGTCGGCCCCGAGCCGGCGGCGGTCATTAAAAGGGACCCGGTGCCGCCCTTGGCCATTGTGGCGACGCCTATCAATGGCCATGAGACCGGTTTTGCCATCCAGGTTTACTCCTTCCAAGACCACGGCCGTGCCGAAGCGGCCCTGCAAAGTTTGAAAGCAAGAGGCTATAAGGCCTTCTTGGTCATGAGCGACTTGGGTCCCAAGGGTGTTTGGTGGCGGGTGCGCATTGGCGGCATTGCCGACGAGGCGGCCGCGCATAAAATGTTGCAGGAGATCCGCAAGAATTATAACAGCGGCTTTATCCTTAAAATTTAAAAGACCGTTTATGAAAATCCTGGTGGTTGATGATTCCCTGCTGGACCGCAAGCTGCTGATCCGCGTTCTGATGAAGGCCGGGGTCTCCCATGAGATCCTTCAGGCGGAAAACGGCGAGCAGGCCATGGAAATCCTGGCCGCCCAATATATGGATATCGGTTTGTTGATGTTGGATTGGCAGATGCCGAAAGTTTCCGGGATAGAGCTCATGGCCGGCATGGTTAAGATCCCTGAATTGGCCCAAATCCCCATCATCATGGTCACGGCCTCCGGTTCCGAGGATAACAAGCGCGCGGCTTATCAGGTCAATCCTAGGCTGGCCGGTTTCTTGGCCAAACCTTACAAGCCCGAAGATCTTTTGGCTGCTGTGCAACCTCATTTGAAGTAGCTAAAGGCTAATGGAAGAAAATCATAAGGCCCTGGACCTAGCCAAATTTAAAGGTATCATCCAGCAGGAAAGCACCCGGATGAACCTTCGTTCCTATTCCATCGAGGGCGAAAGTTCCTTCACCCTCGCCCTGGCCCTGTCCGCCGCGATTAAAAAAATCTTTTTTGAGAAATCCGAAACGACCTTCTCCAGCGAACCGAGGATAGAAAAACACCCCATCACCCAGTTTGTTCACCGGATGCGGGTGGACGCAATGGAGAAATTCAACGCGACCACGGCCTGCGCCACGGTCCACTTTGCCGTCAACCAGGAGGCCCTTGACCGCCGGGAATACCTGTTGATGCTGGTCGTTTATCTGGAACAGCGTTTTTTGCCCGAATTTTTGCGCCTTCTCCAGTACCCGTATATCGAATTCGACAACGAGGCGGAGGTCATGGACGGTTGCGGCACGGTGGCCAACCTTATTGCGGGTCAGTATAAAAGGGAAATGATCCAGCTGGGCTATAAGGACCTGATGATGTCGCCTTTTGAAAGCTACATCAACGCGCCTCCCGACGGGTTGGCGATCCCCAGGGGTGTGGAGGACAAATACGAGATCAGCTTTGACGTGGAGGGGACCAAGCGCCTGGTGGTTGAGTTGGTGACCCTGGACATGCTGCCGAAATGGAAGACGATCGAAAAGGCGGCCCCCAAGCGGATTCTGATCATTGATGACGACGTCACCTTCATTAAGATCATCGAACCCTTCCTGAAATCGCAGGGATTTGACGTGCTTACGGCCAATAACGGGGCGGAAGGGATCAAAAAATTGAAGTCCAAACCCCATTTGATCGTCCTTGACATTCAAATGCCCGTCATGGACGGGTATGAATTCATTCTCGAGAAGAAAAAAGTGCAGGAAGTCGAGCATGTGCCCGTCATTGTCCTGACCGCCAGGGAGGGCATGTCGGAAATGTTCAAAGTCGAAGGCGCCAGGGAATACCTGCTTAAACCTTTCCAGCCCAATGCCCTGCTTAAAAGCATCCAAAGGTGTTTATGACCTCCAGTCCAGATGTGAGGCGCCGGCTGAGCGCCCTGGGCATCCAGCCCGCGGAACTTTATCACAACCTTTCCTTCGATGAACTCTTTGACCATGAGACCGGCAGCCGTCTGGCTGGCCATGAAAAAGCGCAGCTGACTTCTCTGGATGCCGTGGCCGTAGACACCGGTAAGTTTACCGGCCGCAATGCCAATGATAAGTATGTTGTTTTAGATGGATCCACCCGGGACACGGTCTGGTGGTCCGACGGCAAACCATCCGGGTCGGACAACAAGCCCATCAGCCCGAAAACCTGGGCCCATCTTAAGGAGCTCTCGGCCAGGCAATTAAACGCCAAGGACCTTTATGTGGTCGACGGCTTTTGCGGCGCCAATAAGGCGACCCGCTTGAGCGTGCGCCTGGTGGCGGAAGTCGCCTGGATGGCGCATTTTTTTAAGAACATGTTCATCCGGCCAACGCAGACCGAGTTGAAGGAATTTAAGCCGGACTGGACCATCCTGAATGCCTGCAAAACCTCGTGCCGGGATTTCGCCGAATGGGGCCTGCGTTCCGAGGTGTTCATTGCCTTCAATATCGCCGAACGCATGACGGTCATTGGAGGGACATGGTACGGCGGGGAAATGAAAAAGGGCATTTTTTCTGTCATGAATTATTTCCTGCCTTTAAAAGGCATCGGCTCTTTCCACTGCTCCGCCAACATGGGGCCGGCCAAGGACACGGCTTTGTTCTTCGGCCTTTCCGGCACCGGGAAGACCACCCTGTCCACCGACCCCAAGCGACTTCTCATCGGCGACGACGAGCATGGCTGGGACAGTGAGGGCATATTCAATTTTGAAGGCGGATGTTATGCCAAAACCATCGGCCTGACGCCTCAGCGGGAACCGCAGGTATACGCCGCCATACGGCGCAATGCCTTGCTGGAGAATGTGGCCATAGGCCCCCAAGGCCATGTCGATTTTGCCTCGGACAAAAAGACCGAGAATACCCGGGTCTCCTATCCCATTGAGCATATCGACAATATCGTCAAACCGCTTTCCAAAGGCGGGCATCCTTCCAAGATCATTTTTCTGGCTTGTGATGCCTATGGCGTCCTGCCGCCGGTGGCCAAGCTCGATGAACACCAGGCCATGTATCATTTTTTAAGCGGTTATACCGCCAAGGTCGCCGGCACCGAGCATGGCATCAAGCATCCGCAGGCCACCTTTTCCGCCTGTTTCGGCAAAGCCTTTTTAATGCTGCATCCCGTGAAATATGCCGAGATCCTGGCCCAAAAAATGCGGGAACACGGATCATCGGCCTACCTGATTAATACCGGCTGGGTGGCAGGGCCTTACAGCGTGGGCCATCGTATTGCCTTAAAAGACAACCGCCTGGCCGTGGACGCGATTTTAGACGGCAGCATCGACCAGGGCGGGTTTGATACCTTGGCCGTCTTTAACCTCCAAATACCGCGCCAGATCAACGGCGTGGACGGTCAAACCCTCAATCCCCGCCGTTTGTGGGCCGATGGGAAGGCCTATGATGCTTCCTTGCGTAAATTGGCGGCATTGTTCGTTGAAAATTTTAAGATTTTCACCGACACGCCTTTAGGCCTGAAGTTGGCCGATGCCGGCCCCCGGATCGCGGGCTGACTTGTCTTGAGTGATATACTATTCAATGAGGGGAATTTAATAAAGGAGAGTTATGTTCAATGAACTCTTATTGGTTTTTATTCCGATGTTCTTTACCGTTGACCCGATCGGTATTTTGCCGGTGTTTGTATCGTTGACTCAAGGCTTGACCCCCCAGGAAAAGAGGGACATTATTTTCCAGTCCCTGGTTACGGCAAGCTTGGTGGCCGTTGGGTTCATGCTTTTAGGCAAAGCCATTTTTCAATTTTTAGGAATTACGATGGGTGATTTTATGGTGGCCGGGGGCGTTATCCTGTTTTGTTTGGGGATCGTTGATTTGACGACCCAGGGCAAGACCCGGCATGGTGCGGCGGCCAAGGAATTAGGGGCCGTGCCCATCGGCACGCCCTTGATCGCGGGGCCCGCAGTGCTGACGATCTCATTGATGCTGACAAGTGTGCACGGCCTTCCCATCACCATCCTCGCGTTATTCCTGAACCTGGCCATCGTTGGCGTGGTCTTTACCTTTTCCGCCAACATCATGCAGCTTTTGGGCCAGGCCGGCTCCAGGGCCTTGTCCAAGGTGATGATGCTTCTTTTGGCTGCCATCGGGGTGATGATGGTCAGGCGCGGCATCATGGACATCGTGTCCACCATGCATGCCTTTTAATGATGATGCGTCCCTTTAAAAGATTGTTTACAGCTATTTTTCTGACGGTATTGTCCGTCATTCTGTTGTTTAGTGCAGGATTCGGGTTCCTGATCGTCACTCCTTGGGGCGGGGAGATCCTGATCCATTATTTCAAGCAGCAGTTTGCCGCCGTAGGGCTGATGCACGTCGGCCATTACCAGGGCAATCTTTACAGCGGATTTGTCCTTACCGATATGCGTATCCGGGGGCTTTCCTACCTGCCTGACGCTTTTTTGCGTGTCCAGCAGGTCCGCGTGCATTTGTTCTGGTGGGACCTGGTTCACCCCGATGTGGATATTTTCAATGCGCGCCTTTTTATGCCTGAGAGTGATCCGGTGGTGTTCACCGGCCAAATCCATGAAGGCAACATCAAGGGTGATCTTTATGCCCGTTCGGTCAATCTCCATGTGATCAGCCGTTTCTGGCCCGATGAGGAGATCAGAAAAAGTTTGCGGGGTTATGCCAGCAATATCGATTTTACACTGGAGGGGCCGTTGTCACTGCCTTCGGTGACCGGCACCTTCCTCGCCGATGAAGTCGGGTACAGGTCCGTGTTGTTGACCGACGGTTTTTCACGGGCGAATTTGACCCTATTTTTGACCGCCAACGAGCTGCGGATGCAGGGTGAAGTGCTCATGGATTCAGGTCTGGTGAACGTCCGGAAGGTTAATTTTACTCTGGAACCCAGCAAACTCATTTTTCAGGGCGATGTTTTAAATCCTCTGATGGACGTGCATCTTGGTTCCAAGGCAGGGGAGACCCAAATCCATTTGGCCATCAAGGGCAATATGAATGCTCCGCAGCTGTCGGTAAGCTCGGATCCGCCCATGCCCGCCCAGGACGCGCTGGAAAAGCTCTTTCTAGGCAATAATTGGTCGACCTCGACCTCGCCTTTTAACGGGGTCACTTCCACCGAGCTGGCCCAGAATTTCTTGAGTTATTCTTTGCAGGACATGGGGCAGGACCAGCAATTCGGCCTTAAAAGGAGGGTCACCCGTAATTTTAAGCTGGGTGTCGAAATGGACCAGCTGCCTTCGCAGCCCGGGCAGACCAATATTTATTATTCCCGCCGGGTCAGCGGTGAACTTGATTTGAGCGAACATACCAGCTTGAATGTATCCCAGCAGGTCTTTACCCAAGAAAGCAGCGCCCCCACCAGTTATCAAGACGCCAACCCTCAGCCGGAGACCCAGGTTTACTGGCAGTATAAAAAGAGGTTTTAAACATTTAAATGTTGTACCCTTTGGTCTAATACGTTAGAATGCGTAAAATTATAACCTTTCATCTATAGTAAGGAGCAGTCATGAAAAAATTTTTACTCGGCGTTGGGATGTTATTGACGATAGGGATGTTCAATGGTTACGTTTGCGCCGATGAGGCGGTGGTGGGGCCGGGCAAAAAAGTGACCTTGGATTATACGCTCACGGTGGATAATAAGGAAGTTGAGACGTCGGTGGGTAAAGAGCCGCTGACCTATACGCCAGGCAGCCATGAGATAATTCCTGGTCTTGAGCAACAGTTGAACGGCCTGCATGTCGGTGATAAAAAGACCGTCCATGTGGCGGCCAAGGATGCCTACGGTGAAGTGGACCCCAAAGCCTATAAGGAGTTCCCCGTTTCTTCGCTTCCCAAGGGATTGACGCCCAAGGTGGGCATGGTGCTGCAAGCCACGGCCCCGGATGGCTCTAAGTTTCCTGCCGTCATCTCTGAGGTTAAAGGCGATAAGATGGTTTTGAATTTCAATCATCCTTTGGCCGGCAAAGACCTGACGTTCGACATCAAGATTTTAAAGATTGAATAATTAAACTGCTATCAGAGAGTTAATATGCCGGTTAAAAAATCGGATATTAAGCAGTTTTTTCTGGAAACCAGGATCGCTGACGTGATGGCCTCGCCGGTCATCACGGTCAAAGAGACTGATGATTTTGCCCTGGTTCAGGAGAAGATCGCTTTATACGATATCAGGCATTTGCCGGTGGTCAATGACGCCGGCACCCTGGCCGGGCTCATTTCCCAGCGTGACCTCTATCAAATTCATTCCCCGCGGCGCCTTGATGACGGCACCTGGTACTATGACAAGGAAGCGTTGAACCAATTCCTGCTCACCAAGGTCATGGTCAAGAACCCTTTTACGTTAAAGTCCGACGATACGCTTTATTCCGCCATGGACGCCATGGCGCGCTTTAAATTCGGCTGTATCCCCATTGTGGACGACTACCGTAAACCGTGCGGCATCCTCACGCGTGATACCATCCTGAAGTTCTGTATTTCGAAGGAGGCTTAGAGATGATCTTGGATTTTTTATTCCCCAAGGAATTCGATTTCTTTACCCTCTTTGAAGAACAGGTCAATTATGCGGTGCAGGCTGCCGGTAAATTTAAGGAGATAGCTTCAACACCGGGACTGATCGAAGAGTCCTCCTATCAGGCCATCCAGCACTTCGAACATAAGGGCGATGACGCCACCCATGCGGTCATCGACCAGCTTAACAAGTCCTTTATCACGCCTTTTGACCGGGAAGATATCCATGCCCTGACCAAGGAGCTGGACAATATCACGGACGTGATCAACACCATGGTGGGGCGTATCAAGGTCTATAAGATCCCCGGCGGGGACAAGCATCTGATGGAATTCTCCCGTGTCATCGAAGAATCGGTCCTGGCCGTGGCCAAGGCGGTCAAAGGCATGCGCGTGAGAAAGAACGGTACCAAGGCGGTCCTTGAGCATTGCGTGGAGATCAACCGCCTGGAAAACGTGGGGGACGCCATGCGCGATGCGGTCTTGTTCGAGCTTTTCGAATCCAAAAGCGCCATCGAGATCATCAAATGGAAGGAAATTTACCAGGACGCGGAAACCGTTCTGGATATATGCGAAGACGTGGCCAACGTGGTTGAATCCATTTTAGTCAAGCAGGCTTAAAGTAATGCACGTGTCCCTGGCGATAGTTTTCCTTATATGTCTGGCGTTGGTTTTTGATTTTTTAAACGGTTTCCATGATTCCGCCAACGCCATTTCCACCATCGTTTCCACCAGGGTGCTTTCCCCGCGCAAGGCCATCGTCTGGGCCGCCTTTTTCGAATTCATCGCTTTTTTTTTCTTTGGGCTGCACATAGCCAATACCATCGGCAAGGGCATTGTGGACATCCACGTGGTGGACAAGACCTTTGTTTTCGGAGCGCTCATCGGCGCCTGCGGCTGGGATCTCATCACCTGGTATTTCGGCCTGCCCACCAGTTCTTCGCATGCCCTGATCGGGGGGATGATCGGGGCGGCCCTGGTCAAGGCCGGACCTAAAGCGTTGTTGCTGTCCGGTATCACCAAGGTGGTGGTATTTATATTTGTTGCGCCCTGCATGGGGCTGGTGCTGGGGCTTTGTTATGGGATCCTGGTGCATTATATCTGTCATCGGTTTACTCCCCAAAAGGTCGACCATATTTTCCGTAAAGGTCAGCTGCTTTCAACCGCTCTTTATTGCATGGGCCATGGCGGCAACGATTCCCAGAAAACCATGGGCATCATCGCCAGCCTGCTTTTCAGCGCCGGGCTCTTGGGGCCTAAGTTTTATATCCCTCTCTGGGTCGTCCTGGCCTGTTACACGACGATGTCGTTCGGCATTGCCTGCGGCGGCTGGCGCATCGTCAAGACTGTGGGGCAGCGTATCGTCAAATTGCGTCCCGTGGACGGTTTTTGTGCCGAGACAGGTGCGGCCAGCCTGTTGTATTTTGCCTCCTTTTTGGGGGTCCCGGTCAGCACCACCCACACCATCACCGGCGGCATCATGGGGGTTGGCGCCCTGAAACGCTTCAGCGCGGTCAAATGGGGGGTGGCCGGCCGCATTGTCTGGGCCTGGATCTTCACCATTCCTTGTTCCGCCGTTATAGCAGCCGGCGCCTATTTGCTGGCGCGTTCCGTGCTTTAAAATCTTCCTCAAATTTTACCCGCACTTAACCTGATCTTAACTTCCGTCGAGTATACTTTGGTTATCCCCAGAAAGATTTAGGAATGTAACTTATTTAACCGGTGATAGTTGCTTATTATGCGTCGGCGCCTAATTATTTTATTTCTTATCCTTACCTTTTCCGTTGAAACTTTAGGCGGGGATGCGGCCCGGGCCTGGTCGCAGTCTCAAGCTGAAAATGCCGTTATGCTTCCGCCGGGGACCTTGATGTCCATTTCTCCGGTTTTTTCTTTGCCCACCTTAAGAGGCATTGCCATTGACCCCCACGATCCTTTTAAAATCAATTTTGTCGTTGATAAGGCTGACCAGAATGACCAAATTCAAGGCCAGGTCAATTTGCTGGTGAAGTATTTTTTAAGCTTTTTGACCATCCCGGAAGAAGATCTTTGGGTCAATCTTTCCCCTTATGAAAAAGGCCGCATCATCACTCCGGATTTCGAGAACACCAATGCCGGCCGTGACATGTTGGTTGAGGATTACACGCTTAAACAGCTGGCATCCTCGTTGACCTACCCAGGCTCTGATTTGGGAAAAATTTTCTGGCAGAAAATCTTTCGACGTGCCAGGCAAGAGTATGGTTCCACCGCCATCCCGCTCAATACGTTTAATAAGGTTTGGGTTGTTCCTGACCGGGCCGTGGTGTATGAAGGCAACGGCTCGGCCTTCATTGCCGAAAGTCATTTAAAGGTTTTGGTGGAAGAGGATTATTTAAGCATGCGCAAGCATGGCCAAATTGTGCCTAAGAATGACGGGACTGAAAATTTATCGTCCCAAATAATGCGTGAGCTTATCGTTCCTGAACTGGAACGTGAGGTCAATGAAGGGAAATCTTTTGCGCCTTTACGCCAGATGTTCAATTCCTTGATTCTTGCCATTTGGTTCAAGAAAAGATTAAGGGAAAACTTGATCGATAAAGTCTATGTAGACCAGGACAAAACTTTGGGCATCGCCCTGAATGAAAAGCAGGTCAAGGAAAGGATCTATGCCCAATATCTTAAAGCCTTCAAGAAAGGTGTCTATAATTTTATCCAGGAGGATTACGATGCCGCTTCGCACCAGGACGTACCCCGCAAATATTTTTCCGGCGGTTTCTCCTTTACCAATGCCGCTTCATGCATCAGCTACAGGCCGGCTTCCCAGATAGAGGAGTTGCCGGAAAACCAACGGCGGTTTAAAGGCGATTTTTCCATGTTCTCCATCGTTTTAAATCCGCTGGGCGTCTCCAAGGCAGCTTTGCTTAAGGCCGATGCCGCCCAGACCTCGTCTTCGGGAAGGATCAACAAGCTTTTGTATTCCTTTGTTTTTGCCGTTGGCGTGGCGGCGGGCGGATGGATGATGATGCCCGTTTCCCCGACCGCACCGCCTGCTGTCCCAAGTGTGGCTGCACCGGCGGCGACCAACACAGCTTTGCCTGCGGCAGCAGTTCCTATTCAAGTGACTACTGCCGACAAGGACGGTCAGATCGAATTTCATAATTTTTCGGACGATGTCGTTCCCATACCAGTGGAGGACCAGCTACTGGCTGAGGACGGCGGGGTGATAAGCGGCCTGGACCCGGACAAGAAGGATTATAAGGCCGGGGACGTCATGTTTTCCCTTATAGATCCCCAAGTCAAGGGCCGTATTGAGCAATTGACCAAGGAGCTGGCCATCCGCCAAGAAAAGCTTCAGGCTTTACAAAAATTGTTTCCCCAGCAGGCTTCCGGTGAGGAGGTAACGGCCGCGGGCCAGGCGGTGGATGAGATTTCGGCTGAACTGGCCCATGCCAGGCAGGCCTTGATCACCCGTGTCGCTGTCGCCCCGCATGACCTGAGGGTCAAGAATATGCTGGTGGCTAATGACATGTCCGTGGCCAAGGGAGGCGAGCTTTTGACTTATTTCGACAAGCAAAGGATCCAGGTGAACATCCAGGTCCCGCCTTCGTTGAACTATTTTTATGCGATCAAAGGGCTTAAAATAAACGGCCGGCCGGTTGAGAGCATGGTCAGTCTTGACTGGTCCCTGGACCCTTTGCAGAAAAACGCTCAACTCAGTATGATCATGGATGTGCCTTCCTCAATAGTCACCGGTCAGCCGGCCAAGCTGGAGTTTACTTTTTCAGCACCCGACACAGATCATCAACTCCTGGAGACGGTCAGCGGGCTCGACCAGACGTTGGCCAAAGTCAACCGGGTGGAGGCCTATGTTTTAAGGGCGCCTACCGACGGCCCTGTGCAATTCCTGGTCCATGAAGGCCAGCAGGTGGCCAAAGGCCAGATAGTTGCTGTGGTGGAGAACAAGAACTATATTGAGGAATACCAGAACACCCGCTTGGGTCTCCGCAGCCTTGACATCCAGATAGGTTTGGGCAGGGACATCGACGGTACGCTGTTGATCAAGCGCGATGAACTGGATCGTTTGAAGGAGCAGAGGGCGGTCTTTTTGGAAAAGCTCAAGACCCTCGAGCAGGAAATCCAACTCGATTATGTGCGCGCTCCAAACAGCGGCATTGTCATCAGCAGGGCTGCTTATCAATCGAAGGTATTTAAAGGTCAGGATGAGCTTTTGAGGATAGGTACCGGTGAGACGATCGTTGGGAACATCAACGGTCCCAGGGATTTGATTTTGTTCCCCAAGGATTTGGATATTAAGGTCGGGGATCCGGTGGTGGTTGAAACCCCGCAAGGTGTCAGGCTGCCGGGCAAGGTGACAGCGGTCAATAAAAGTCCTTTTGATGCAGCCCGGGATTTAAGCGCCAATCAGGCCGTCGAGGTCATGGCCTTTGACCGGCAGAATATCCTGCAACCCAACCTGCCCGTAAATATCATTCTTCCCCAGCAAGGACAAAGGCAGCAAGTGCTGGTGGCATGGGACACCGTGGCCCATGAAAACACCGCGGCTGTCCCGACACCGCCGGTCGTTGTCAGTCCCCTTGGGGCGCCCACTGTCGTTCTCCCAGCCCCTGCGGCCGCAACACTGACTTCGACACCGGACTTTACCAATGGAGTGCCCCTGTTGGATCTGGCCGGCATTGACCGCCTGGTGGCAGGCAATGAGCTGGTCAGCGGCGCGCAGTCCCTTGAAGTCCTTCAGAAAAAGGAAGCGGAGGCGTTCCCTTCTGCCAGCCGGTTCAGCCTGACCGGCGGGGTCTTTATGCAAAACGGCAAACTGGTGGTCAGCGGCGGCGTCCAGGGCATGCTCAAAAACAGCATCAACGGCGGGCTCTCGTCCGGCAATGCCATCGGTTCCGCTGTCCCCCTGGTCTTTGACCTGGCCGGCAATATCATTGACGCCATCAGCGGCAAGGTGGTCAAGGAGACTGCTCTGGCCAAGAAAATGACGGAGATTGCCTACCACCATATGCAGGAAACCATTATTCAGCAGTCCGTGGCAGGCCAGGATTTGTTGATTGATATCGGGGCGGCACGGCAGAAAATAGGGGAGCTTAAAAAATTACAACAGGATATGCGGCAGGCCAGGAGTGTCATGAAGGCACGCGAAGAAGCAGGCTTCAGTTTGAAAATCCAGCAGGACCAGCTCGATTACGAAATTCAAGATATCACCAACCAGATCGAGACCCTGGAAACACAACAGGCCGAATGGAAAACCCAGCTGGACGTTTTGATCAGCCGTACCAGGACCGTCCATTTTGACATGGACATTTCTCCGGTCTTGCCGTGGGGCAAGGGCTTTACGCCCATCGATGCGGCGACCAAGGAGGCCATGGCCAAGCAGCTTCTTGGTCCCGGCAGCCCGAACCCGCGCATGCAAGAGGTGACGGCAGCGGACCAGGCGGTGGATATGAGCATCAAGCTGCAGAATTTGGGAAGGCTGCCTTTTATTAATCTAGGCGGCGTTTTTATCAATAACGGCCATGGGCTTAACCCCTTGTATGATGTTTCGGAACCAGTTACGGGCGAACGCACCGGCAATCTGCAGCAGGGGGCCAATCCGGCGGGGCAGATTGAAATTCCTCTCATTGACACCGTTCAGCATACCAAGGAAGCTATTGTGGCCCTGGAAAAGCAAAAATCGCAATTGAATATCGATACGGCCAAAGCCGAGTTGGGCCGCCAGCTTGAGCAGGCCGTGGATGATATCAACCGATTAAGCGCCCAAATCCAACAAACCCAGGAGGCCTATCGGAATGCGGTGGCTGTCTGGGAGGCGAAGATCCGGCGTCCTGATTTTTACCTGCCGTATCAGCTGGTGTCTGACCGTCTTGAAATTAATAAACTATGGCAGGAGTTGTGTAACCAAAAAGCGCAATATTTGAAGGCTGAAACTTCATTAAGGGAGTTGCGCGTCTGGGGCCAGGAAACTTCAAAGGTGCAAGCCGGCCCGATGGATGGACTTCCGGCAGCGGTTTCCGCCGCCGTGGCGGGAGATTTCAGTGTTGAGGCGCCTTCCTTAATAATACCGTCCTTGCCGTCGCTCAATTTAATGGCCTTCAGTCAGGGAGAGGATACGCTGGCCCCGGGCATCATCAATTATCACATAGGAGAGGATGTTTCGAGTGCCTGGGCGCTGATGCACGGCAATCCCTCGGGCGCTGATACGCCCCTGGATGCCTTGAAAAATATTTTGATCAAAGAGCCTAACACTTTTGTGCGTGCCGATGCTTTGAAGCATTTCCTGGCTGAGTATCAAGGGGACAGCCGGTTTTTGCCGGCGCTTAAAGACATAGTCGAGCGTTCAGCCCATCCGGACGTGGTCTGGGAATTGTTGAAATACATGAGCCAGCGCGAGGACCGCGATCCGCGTTTTCTCGTTGAGGTCATCGATGAAGGCGAGAACAGCCGCGATCATCTGCTTGTCCGCCTGGGCTTTCAGGCGCTCCGGGATGTTTTGACCATGTACCCGCAGGAGATGAAAAAATTGAGTCCTGCCGATTTTATAACTTCCGCTCATTCGCCGTATCCTCGGGCGACCATCACCGCGGCCAACAAGGTTTTTCTCACCTTCCTGGCCCAGGAGCCGGACGATTCCATCGCTGCCGAGCGCCTGGTGCAGAGCGATTTTTGGAGCACGGATGATTTAAAGGACATTTACAAAAAGTTGGAGACGGCCAAGGACGATCATCCCGGCAGTGCACCTCAAATCGAGGCCCTGGCCCAATTCATCCAGGCCGCTGATAAACGGAAGGCCGCGCTCGACAATATTGACCAGGTCTTTACCCCCGGGCCCTTTGGCGAGCACGGCGGTGCTGTCTTTCAACGGGACATTATTTCCTATATCCAGATCATGGACAATGCCAGGGAGAGCCAGCGCTTTCTGAACACCTCGCCGCAATGGGAGAAGATGGCAGCCTTCATCCATCCCAAGCTTTATGCCTGCACCTTAAGCGAAGTCCAACGCCCCGGCCCTGCCGCCGCTGCTGTCCCTGTGGACCCTGTTTATGATCTGATGCCTTCAACCGCACAGCACCCCGAGCTGGAATATTTTCAAAGTCTGGGGCTTAAGGAACAGGAAGGATATATTGAACAGTCCCAGGACATTTGCGAATTGAACAGGATCTTGGATCTGAATACGCCCCTGCGCACTGTTGTTTTGGACCGGTTAATGGCATCCAGCCAGGGGCGGGTGCTGGTGTTAAAAACCTACCTTGGGTCGGATGCCCCTGATCTTTTGGGCCTCATCGAATCACGTTCCTGGGACACGGTTCTGCTGGCCGACATCCCCAACATTGAGGATGCGGCTTCCAATAGAATCGTGCGTTCGGGGCTGGAGAAAATGTATGACCGTACCGGCCAGGAGAAGTATTTAAATCTAAGGCTGCTGACGTACTCCGATTTTGAATTGCCTGCCCTCGATGATCCGAGAGGCAAGCGTATCCGAGAGGCTGCCATCCGGCGTGCCGCCGCGATCCGGGCCCTTCAGGCGTATCAAAAGCATATGGAGGTGGAAGTCCTGCCTTGGGCCGGCTATTCCATCCAGGATGCCAGAACTAAGACCGAGATAGCCAACCTGCAGCGCATCTTTGTCGAAGAGCCCGACCCCGTCAAGGTGGATGAATATATCGACAGCCACACTGTCCTCTCCCGGCAAGTGCCGCGTAGGATTTTTGATCAGATCAACATTTTCGACGGATCCGTCCACTCCATGTTCGATTATATCAGGGGGGCCAGGGCAAAATTCGTCAAGCGATTGGCGGCCAATGACCAAAGCATCCCGCGGCTTAATATCCCGCAGATGGCCTCCTTTCTTGGATTGAGCGCCTTTCTCTTCCTGACTTCTCTATATAAAAGGACCTACCGATTTTACCGCCGCAACATCCTGCATTCTGATGACCAGATCAAGGGGCTTATGTACGCCTTAAAAGGAGACAAGCTGGATAAAAATCTGGCCGTCAAATGGCTTAAGGCCCACCAGGAGAATCGCCTTGACCGCAAGGGGCAGATCATCGGGCAAGACCAAGGGGGGCAGGCTGCGGACGATTTCAAAACACTTTCCGTGAACCCGCCGGTCCAGGTTTACCTGCCTTCACGTGAAGCTTTCCAGACCTGGTATGTGCTTGTCAGTGATTGGAAGACGGCCCCCAAGGTTCCGCCGGAACGCCTCATGGCCGACCTTAACACCATTCTTAATAATGCCAAAGAGGTCTTGCGTAAAATGCCGTATGAGCCGGATTTGATGTACAGCGGTCACGCCTGGGAATCTTTGGACACGGACACCTATCAAAAGACCTACTCTTATTTTATGGGCCTGGCCTTGGAAACTCTTAACGTGATGAACGTGCGGCTTAGCGGCCAAAAGATAGGAGAAAGTCAGAGGAGATGGATGCAAGCGGAAGCCGGCATCATGAACGATATGGTCAAGTATGTCAACAGGTACCTGCGGGTTTTAACCTACAGAGGAAACATCGAACGGGCCATCAGCAAAAAATTCTCCTATCAGCACTGGACTGAGCGGAGCAAGTTGGCACCGCTGGTCCGATGGATTTTGACGGACAGCTACCTCTGGGGCCAATCGCAAAAGCGGCTTTTTAAAGAACTGCCCCTTTTATTGGATGAGGGCAACGCCTTGATGCCGGATTTTTACCAGGATAAAGACAGCATCATTGAAGATACGCGGATTGCCTTAAATACGGCGACCAAAAGGGGCGGCAGCCTGAATAACACCCAGGCCAGGGAAGACCGCCATAATTTCAGGCTGGGGGATTTTTGGGGCCGGGTGGTTTATTTGTCAGCGTTCGGGCTGGGGTTCGCCGGACTGGCGGGCATATTCATTGGGTACAATATGCCTTTTGTCGAATTATCGACGATTGCCTTTTTTGTGGTCTGGGTCAAAGTTTATCTCAGTTATTGGAGGCCGCATTTGGATTTGTTGAGGATGGAGTGGAACAAGCTGGCCCACAAGATACGGGGCGATTTAAAGGCCCAATTGGATCAAAAACTCGGGGATTTCACGGAAGGCCCCCGAAAGAAACAGGTGGTCTTTTTTGCGCGCAAGGAAAACCAGGAGCAAACCGCCGTCGAATTGGACACCAGCCATGCCCCTAATGTGGACATGATCGTGGTGGTGGTGTCCAACGCTAAAAGCACCGCGAACATCGAGAACTATGTCAAGGGCCTAAGGGGTCAATTGATCCGCAATGACATTCCGGTCATGGTCATTCCTTCGCGCTACCAGGGCAGCGGCAATGCCTATTTGAGCATGTTGTTGCGGGCCAGAGACAAGTTCCGGTCGCCGGCTTATAAGAATAAAAACAGATATCCTTATTTGAAGTCCTGGGACAAGTCCCGCAAACTGTTCATCTTCATCGGCAAAGAGATCGACGGCATGGACGTCGAATATCCTTTGCTGGACTTGTCCCTCCAAACCGGCTACCGCCTGGCCCAAAAGGACCCGGATATGAACGGCAATGCCGTGGAAGGCGGGCATATCACCATTTATGCCAGGGACGCTTATTACGGCCCGACGCCGTATTTCCCCCAGCAGGGCATTACCTTTCTCACCGCCAGGGCCAACCGCGATGAATTAAAAGAACGGGGCTTCGTCAATACCAATGACAGGCACGACACTCTGTCCCCGGTTTCCGAAATCCTGGAGAAACTGGATATTGCCGCCCTGGAGAATGATAAGAGAAGCCGCAAGGGAAGGACCCTGGAATATTTGGAGGAGAAATTTAACCTGCAAAACCATGCCATCAAACAGTTCGATACTTTAAGCGGGATCGTGGATGTGGCGCCGGACGCAGAAGAATATTTGTTGAAAATTGCCGCTTATGTGGATGAGCACCAGTTGTGGAAGCAATGGAACAGGCATTTGGTAGGAGACCTTTTTGTCCCCACCTTGATGTGGATGAGCAATTTGGATGAGGAAGACAAGGAAGAAGAGGTGGAGCAGTACATTGACAAACGCAGCCGCTGGAGCGATGTCAACCCTAACGGCAATGGCCATAAGCAGGGTCATAGTCATAAGAACGGCAACGGTCATCATGAGATACAGGAGAAGCTGAGGCCGTTTTATAGCTTCATTAAAGGATTACATCCCCAGATAGAGGCCAGGGCTTTTTTACCTTATCCTCTCCTTACCGTGTCCATGCACATCGCGGGAAAGAAGTTCCAAGAGGAGATGGACCGGTTTAAGTCCATCGATCATGCGCAAATATCCCAGGCGCCGGTCCTTTCGGAGACGAGGATTGACTCCCGTCCCGGCGGTATCGATCTTTCCCAGACATCGGATAAAATTTTATTTCAAAAAAGCGATGCGGCCCGGGCAGGCGGTTCCTTTCTTGTTTCGCAGGTCCTTAAGTCCTTTAAGGGTTTTGATTTCCAAGTCATTGAATACCGTCAGATTTCGAATCCGTTGAGTTCCCTGGAAGGCGGCCTTTAAAACTTTACAGCGGCTTTATCTTTTTCTAATATAAACAGCGTAGCATGGGGTCATTCGGGAGGATAAAACAATGACCCCAGCGCTGTTTATCTTTATTTTAGAGCTGATTTTTAAACAAAATTTCAATCTAATTGAGCTCTAACACTTAATTTGTCCTTAATATTTCCTTAATATTCAAGCCCTATATTTAGCGTGTCCCGAAAAGAATATCAATCACCAAAAGCAGGAGGATTCATGAAAAAAACGGTTCTAACACTCGCAACAATAATGGCTTTTGGTTGGCAAGGCATAAGCTTTGCCGACAGCTCGGTGGATGCGCTGATCCAGAAATTGCAGGATAAGGGTATCCTGACCTCTCAGGAGGCGAGCCAGCTCAAGGATGAAGTTTCCACCAAGGAAGAAACTACTCAGAAGGCAACTTTCAAAAGCATGTTGCCCAGCTGGATCAGCGGGATTAAAATCGGTGGAGATTTCCGTCTGCGCGATCAAATTCAGCGTACCAAGAAACCCACCGGCGGTACAGGTAATGATGCCAGAAACAGGGGCCGTCTGCGCGCCCGGTTGAATCTGGAAGACCAGATCAACGACAAGGTCAAATTCGACGTGACCTTGGCCACTGAAGGCGGAAGCGACAATGGCCAATTGAATAACAGCCGTTCCAATAACTGGACCTTCGGCGGTAATGGATCTACTGGTTCCGGATCTTTTTCCAAACCTTACATTGCCCTTGATAAGGCCTATGTGACGTATACGCCTAACAAGATGGTCACCTTATTGGGCGGTAAAATGGCCAATCCTATTTGGGAACCCGCCAGCCTGCTTTGGGACCCGGATATCACTCCTGAAGGCGGCGCTATTTTATTATCCAAGAGATTAAGCGATCTGGTCACCCCTTTCTCGACCAATGCGTTCTTTGTCCTTAAAGATTCGGGGCCTAGCTCTTCTCAAAGGACAGATCCGTATGTTTTTGTCACCCAAGAGGGTATTAAAGGCAACTTGACGGACAAGGTGTTCTATCAGGCAGCCGCACAGGGGCATTTCTTCAGCAATGCCGGCCATGTGCCGCTTGATAACGGGGCTGGATCAGTGGGTAATACATTGACCAGCGGCGGTTTATATGCTTATGGTTATAGTTTGGTTGGCGGCGCCATTAATATCGGCATGAATGATCCGTTCGGCGACATGCTGCCCAATCCCATCTATATTCCTCAAATCGGGATATTCGGAGAATATAACCAAAATATGGATGTTTCCAACAAAAATACCTCTTGGGATGCCGGCTGGTACATGGGCAATTCCGCCATCAACGGCTGGGGGACCTGGAAAATTTCCTCCTTCTATAAGGTACTTGCGGCCGATTCAGTTCCCGATGCCATTCCGTCGGATGACTTCTATTCCGGTGATACGGACACCAGGGGCTGGCAGAATGAAATCGATATCGGTTTGGCCAAAAACGTATGGTTTGACATGTTGTATTACCATACCAATGTCTATAAACCCATTGCTTCCATTACGAACTTAAGCAGCAATGCGCCGGAAGACATCTTCCAAATCGATATGAATTTCAAGTTCTAAGCATGATGAATCCATTAAGAAAGGAAAGTTTATGAAAAAGTTATTAGCTTTAGTTGCCGCCTTGGGCTTTGCCACCTCAGCCTGGGCCGGTCAGATCCAGCTTACAGGGGCAGGCTCGACTTTTATTTATCCTGCCATTACGAAATGGTTTGAAGCCTATGACAGTATTGATCCTAACGTCCAATTCAACTACCAGGCCATTGGATCGGGTGCCGGCATCAAGGAAATTACGGATAAGATCGTGGATTTCGGCGGTACCGACGGCCCCATGACGGAAGGCCAAATGGCTGCGGCCCCCGGCAAGATCTACCATATTCCGCTGGTCATGGGCGCGGAAGCCATTGCCTACAATATTCCGGGAGTCGGCCCTGGATTGAAGTTTACCCCTGATGTTTTGGCCGGCATTTGGTTGGGCGAAATCACCAATTGGAATGATCCCAAGATCACGGCCCAAAATCCTGGCGTCAATCTTCCTAACATGCCCATCATCGTAGCACACCGCTCCGATGGCAGCGGCACCACCTTCATCTTTACGCATTACCTGAGTTCAGTGAGTCCCGAATGGTCTTCCAAGGTGGGTTTTAGTACGTCCGTTTCGTGGCCGGTGGGCTTGGGCGGCAAAGGCAATCAGGGCGTTTCAGGTATCCTTACGCAAAATCCTGGTTCCATAGGGTACGTGGAACTGGCTTATGCCATCCAAAATAAGATCCCTTACGGGGTGGTGGAAAATTCCAGCGGTAATTTTGTGGAGCCTACCGTTGAGGCGACATCCGAAGCCGCTTCAGGAGTGCCTATTCCGGCGGATTTCCGTGCCTCCATCGTCAACAGCTCGAACCCCAAGGCCTACCCCATTTGCGGGTTCAGCTGGATGCTGATCTACAAGAATATGGCGGGCGAAGGGGCCAAGGGCAAGGCCTTGGTGGATTTCGCCAAATGGGCGGTCACCGATGGGCAAAAGATTTCCGCGCAACTCGACTATGCGCCCCTGCCATCGGACTTGATTGCGAAAATCATGAAGACACTGGATAAAATCAGTTATTAAGGTAAAATAATCGGCATGAGTCGCCATGATACCAGCGACTTGATCTTCAGAAGGGTTTTGGCCGCCTTTCCCATCACCGTTCTGATTATCGTCGCTGGTATTTTTTTTGAGCTCGTTTATTCTTCCCTGCCGTCTTTGCATAAATTCGGCATAGGATTCCTTTATCATAGTATTTGGAACCCGGTTGAGGAAAATTTCGGCGCCCTGCCGTTTATTTACGGCACCTGTGTCACGTCCTTGGTGGCGCTTTTATTGGCCATTCCCATCGGTGTGGGAGCGGCCATTTATTTGGTGGAATATGCTCCAGTCAAGGTGTCAAGGGTGATATCAACGTTGGTGGACCTTCTGGCCGCCATTCCCAGTGTTATCTATGGGCTTTGGGGCATTTTTGTCCTGGTGCCTTTTATGAGAAATGTTGTCCAGCCGTTTTTGGGGAAATATTTCGGTTTCCTGCCTTTGTTCCAGGGCCCCAATTACGGCATCGGCATGCTGGCCGCAAGCGTGATGCTGGCCATCATCATCGTGCCGTTCATCATTTCCGTTTCGCGCGAGGTGATTGCGGCCGTCCCGTTTGTTTACAAGGAAAGCGCCTATGCCCTGGGCGCTACCCGCTGGGAGGCTTTGAGTAATATTGTTTTAAGCTACGGCAAGGCCGGTATTTTGGGCGCCGTGATCCTGGCTCTGGGCCGGGCCATCGGCGAGGTCATGGCTGTGACCATGATCATCGGCAACGACCCCAAAATCGCTCTGTCCCTGTTCTCGCCGGGGTATACCTTGGCGAGCGTCATTGCCAATGAGTTCGCGGAAGCTGATTTTCCGATGTATTTGTCGGCCCTCATCGAGATCGCCCTGGTCCTGTTCCTGGTGGCCATCATTGTCAATATCCTGGCCCGGCTGTTGATATGGTCGGTGACCGGGGCGCAATCCGCGGAGGCTGTCAAATGAAAGACCTGGTCTTGAAATCCTTTGACGCCACCCGCCTGCGCAGAGAAATTTGGGACAAGGTCATGGTGGTCGTGCTTTTTTTATGCGCGGCGTGCGTGCTTTTTATCCTATTTATTATCTTGTGGCATTTGATCGCACGTGGGCTTTCTTCATTGAACCCGGCCTTTTTCACGCATCTGCCCAAGGCCGTCGGCGAATCGGGCGGGGGCATGGCCAATGCCATCATCGGCACCTTTGTCCTGCTGCTGCTGGCAGTGGGTGTCGGCGTGCCGCTCGGGCTTGGCGCAGGCGTCTATTTAAGCGAGTACGCGCATCAGCGTTTTGCCCAGACGGTGCGTTTTATGACCGATGTTCTCAACGGTGTTCCTTCGATCGTCTTCGGCATTTTTTCGTATACGGTCTGCGTGCTTCCCATGAAATCGTTCTCAGCGGTCTCCGGCGGCTTCGCGTTGGGGCTCATGATGATCCCCATGATCACGCGCACCAGCGAGCAGTTCGTCAAGATGGTCCCTCACCAGTTGAGGGAAGCGGGCCTGGCCTTGGGGCTCCCCAAATGGCGGGTGATCACCGGTATTATTTTACCTTCGGCGATAGGCGGCATCATGACCGGCATTATGGTGGCGCTGGCGCGTGTGGCAGGGGAGACAGCTCCATTGCTGTTTACTGCTTTCGGCAACCTTCATTACACGCAGTCCCTCATGCAGCCCATTGCGGCCATACCGCTGCAGATCTTCAACTACGCTGTTTCGCCTTACAGCGACTGGCACCGTCAGGCCTGGGCCGGGGCGCTGGTCTTGATCGTTATAGTTTTTATCATTAACATTTGGGCCCAGTATTTTGTGTACAGCCGTAAACGCTGGTCAGCGGGGAAATAGGACATGAACACTAACGGACGCATCGAAGTCAAGAATTTGAACTTTTACTACGGCAACTACCAGGCGCTTAAAAACGTCTCGATGACCGTTGAGCCCCACCAGATCGTGGCCATGATCGGGCCGTCGGGCTGCGGCAAATCGACCCTGATCCGTATTTTCAACCGTATGTGCGATTTGATCCCCTCCACCCGTGTGGAGGGCAAAGTTCTTATCGACGGCAAGGACATTTATACTAAAGATACGGATGTGGTCAGCTTAAGGCGCAAGGTGGGCATGGTGTTCCAGAAATCGACGCCGTTTCCCAAATCCATTTATGATAATGTCGCCTACGGCTTAAAAATTATAGGCATCAAGGACCATCGCGTGTTGAACGAAACCGTTGAAAAATGCCTTCGCCGATCGGCCTTGTGGGACGAGGTCAAAGACCATTTGGGCAAGAGCGCGCTGTCGCTGTCCGGCGGCCAGCAGCAGCGCCTGTGCATTGCCCGGGCCATCGCCGTTGACCCGGAGATCATTTTAATGGATGAGCCCTGCTCGGCCCTGGACCCTATCGCCACGGCCCGCATCGAGGAGTTGATGGCCGCCTTGAAGGATGAATACACGATCGTGATCGTCACCCATAACATGCAGCAGGCGGCTCGCGTTTCGGACAAGACCGCCTTTTTGATGCACGGGCAGCTTATCGAATACAACAAGACCACGGATTTCTTCACCAATCCGTCCAATAAGATCACGGAAGACTATATTACCGGCCGGTTCGGGTAATAAAAAAAAGGGGACTGTCCCCTTTTTAGGAGAAAAATATGCTCAGAGACAAAATCACCGAATTAAAGCACCAGTTGATCCAGGATGCAGGGCTGGTGGAGGACATGATCAGCCGCAGCATGCGGGGTTTATTAGAGAAGAACGCCGACATGCTCTACCAGGTGGTCAAGCACCAGGAACCGCGGGTCAACGCCTATGACCGCTCCATCGATGAGTTGTGTGTCGAGACCATTGCCCGTTTCGAGCCTGTGGCCCGCGACTTGCGCATGGTCATCATGATCATCAAGATGAACAAAGATCTGGAGCGCATGGCCGACCATGCGGTGAATATCTCCGAAAGCGGGCTGTATCTGATCGCCAATCCCTTTATAGGATCTTATACGGACCTGTTTAAAATGGGCGAAGAGGCAGTGGCCATGCTCAAGGACGCCATCAATGCCTTTGTCAATGAGGATGTGGCCACCGCTAGGTCCGTCCGTGACAGGGACAATATTGTGGATGAGGCAGGGGACAAGATCTTAAAGGAGCTGACCGTGGTCATGCGCGGCAAAAAAGACACCATCCCGCGCGCCCTGGCCTTGATGCGCATTGCCCATAACCTGGAGCGTATCGCGGATCTGTCCACCAACATTGCCGAAGAAGTCGTATATATAGTGGAAGGCCGCGACATCAAGCACCATAAAGACGATAACGCGTAAAAGTCCTTAAAATCCTTTACTTTACACGCCTGCTGGTTGTTGTATCCTTAGAAACCCCTTTCTAAGATTAAAATTTCCTTAATTTTTCTTGACTCCTCCTTTAGGCCATGGCAGAATAACCGCAGTTTTATTCCACCCAGATGATTTTAAGCTTGACCGAGAAAGGAGGGATGCTCTAGAACGGTTAAAAATCATCACCATGGGGTCTATTTAGTTATTTTTCTAGGCCAATAGACACCTAGATATATTCATATAAACCCAATATTCTTGGGAGATAGCAATGAAAAAATTATTAGTTGCTGCTTTATTCGTGGTATTAGCCTCACCGGCTTTCGCGGCTATTCAGAACGTGAAGGTCAGCGGCGATATCACCACCTCGTTTGTTCATCGCAATGATTTTACCTTGGGCACGCCGACAGGTGATCTGTATCTCGACGGCCTCAAGAAGCAAAACGTGTTCCTGACCCAAACTCAGGTCCGCATTGACGCTGACTTAAGCGACAATGTGTCCGCCACAGTTGCGTTGCTCAATGAGCGCGCCTGGAACAACGGCAGCGGTCTTGCTACCCCTACAGATCAAAACGTTGAGATCTACCTGGCCAATGTGACCTTGCGTGAGTTCTTATATTCTCCGCTCACCTTGACCATCGGTCGTCAGATCTTCACCTACGGTAACGGCTTGGTTCTGGGCAACGGCCCGGCCAACCAGACCAACGGCGGTTTGCAGTTCATCGCCCAGGATCTAGGCTGGTCAACCGCTGAAGATGGTGTCAAGGCCACCTTGGATTATAAGCCTTTGACCATCGACCTGATCTACTTCAAGAATGATCAGAAGAACCTCACGGGCGTGATCCAAAATGGCGGTGCCTCAAGCGCCAACCAAAGCTCAGAAGTGTTCGGTTATAATGCCAATTACCAGCTGAGCGATCCCTGGAATACGGTTATCGAACAGTATGTGTTCAGCCGTGTTGATGAAGCCGGTTACACGACCAACAACAAGAGCGATAAGCTCTATGTTCCCGGCTTACGTGCCAGCACCAATCCTATCAAAGGGTTGAACATCCAGGGCGAAATTGCCTGGCAATTGGGTGATAAGGTTGTTACAGCTAATGGTGGTCAGCAAGCCGAAGGCCGTGATGCCATGGCTATTCAAGCCCTGGCCAGCTATTCGCTGCCGGTGATGGTTAAATACAAACCGACGGTGAATGCTTCTTACACCTACTTCTCTGGTGATAAGATGTCAGCCACCAACGGCATCTCAGGCAACAAGGATGCCAGGCACTACAGCGCCTGGGATGTGTTCATGGGAGATTTTGGTGCCGGCACCATCTACAGCGCCATCTATCCCTTGACCAACATGAACATCCTTTCCGCCGGTGCTTCAGTCAGCCCGTTGGAAGATGTGACCACCAGCTTCACGTGGAGCAATCTATGGGCTGCGGACAGCTACTCTACCAACAATCCTCTGCAGATCTATCAGCCGACTGAGGGTACTGAGCTCAACACCCTGACTACCAAGAACAACGGTGCTAGAGGCTTGGGTAATGAGTATGATGTGAACCTGAACTATAACTACACTGAAGATGTTACCTTTGGTGTGAGTTTAGGCTGGTATGTTCCCGGTTCCGCGTTGGCCAATACCAACCGCGACACCGCGAGCCAAGCCATCGCAAGTTTGGGCGTGAAATTCTAAACTTGTCGATTGCAAGTGGTTGTTTCAAAACCCCCGTTCGATCCTTGAACGGGGGTTTTTTATTTTCTCGACGAGAAATCGCTTTCCCCCATTTTAAAAACCCTTTAAAATTTTTGACATTATTATTTCCATTTGTGTTTTCTTTGTTATGATAATTTTAAAGATACATAAGTCATTAAAATTTAAGCCGTTATACGTTGTTTTTCCGTAGAAGAGAGCCAGTCGCCGTATGACCCGTGATGAGATATATGATCACCTTGCCAAGGTTTATTTAGGCAAGCGCGAAGGTGCATCGCCTAAAAAAAGTAAACCCAAAAAAATCAACCGCTCGCTGTTGGTGATCAACGTGGTGATCACCTTGGTCATCGTGATTTCGGCGGTCTACGGGTTTACGGCTTTCCTGACGCGCCGCGGTGATTTGAAGTCGCAGGTTTTTTACGCGTTGAACAATGAGCCGATCCGCATTGCGTATGACCTTAATGACCCGTATCCGTCGACAAAGACATTTTCGGTCACGCTCCCGACCAAGGATGTGTCCAAATACAGCGCCTTGAACATTTCGCTGCGGGGCTTGGACGGGGCCTATCCGGGGATCGTGAAGGTGGTGGTCACCAACCAGAAGGACGAGCGGGGGACCTATTATATCCAGAATGTGGGCTCAACCTGGCAGAAGGCCAGTATCCCCTTTGACAAATTGAATTTGACGGACTGGACGACCGTCACCAAGGTGTCCTTTGTCCTGGAAGCATGGAATGTGGATTTCCGTCGGGGAACGCTGTTGATCGACGGGGTCAGTTTCTCAAATTAAGGAGACAGTTGTTTATGAAAATCATTTCCATTGCCAACCAAAAAGGCGGGTGCGGTAAAACCACGACGGCCATCAACCTGGCCTCGACGCTGTCCTTCAACGGCCAGAAAACGCTTTTGATCGACCTCGATCCCCAGGCGCACGCGACCCTGGGTCTGAACGTCGAGGACCAGAACAGCCTTTACAACTGCATCTCCAAACTGACCCCGCATAAACTGAAGATCAAGGACATCATAAAGCCGGTGGGCAAGAGCTTTGATATCGTGCCTTCCAACGTGTTGGTGGGCACCCTGGAACAGGAACTGGCCGATGAGATCGGCCGGGAACTTAAGCTGGTGGAGATTATCGATGAAATCAAGGGCCTTTATGACTATATTCTCATCGACTGCCCGCCCTCCCTGGGGTTTCTCACGGTCAACTCCATCCGCGCCAGCGATGAACTGATCATTCCGGTTGAGACCAGCCGTTTCTCCATGCAGGGGGTCGACCACCTGATGGACATCACCAATTTGATCCGCGAGAGGCTTGGCCATCCGGTCAAGCCCAAGGTGCTGATCACCATGTTCGACTCCCGCCTGCGGCATTCCTTTACCATGTTAAACAAGATGAAAGAGAAATTCAGCGGCATGCTCTTCGACACCATCGTGCATGTCAACGTCAAGCTTAAAGAGGCCGCGGTCATGGGCGAGGCGGTCATCCGCTACGACAAATACTGCCGCGGTTCCAAGGACTATTTGAGCCTGGCCCGCGAAATCCTCACCGCCGACCGCCAGCCGATCGTGCCGGAAGTCAAGGTGACCAGTATGCCTACCGTGGCGGCGGTCCTGGAAGCCCTTCAAGAACCCAAGGAGGTCCAGGCGTCGGCGCCTGCCTCATACCAGCCTTCCGAACGCATGCAGGAATTGATCCAAAAGGAAACTCAGGAGCTCTTGAAGGCCACCACCTTTTCTCTGGCAGCGCCGGAGGCCAAATCGGTGTATGTGACCGGTTCCTTCAATGATTGGTCGCTGGACGAGAACTGCCGGATGGCCGGCCAGGACGGCCTCTGGACCCTGAAGGTCAGCCTCAAGCCGGGGACCTATAAATATCAGTTCATCGTCGACGGCAAATGGCAGGAGGATCCGGCCAACGCCAACATGGAGCGCAATTCCTTCGGCGACATCAATTCCCTGATCGAGGTCAAGGCCTAAAAGGGGACTGGCTCTTTTGAAGCGCTTCAAGAGTTCCTTATGAAATCCAATTTTTCAAAAGAGGATGTCAGCGACGGAAAAATGTATGCGGTCCTGGCCTACCTGTCCATCTTTTGCATCATCCCCCTCATCCTTAAGAAAAACAATCCTTTTGTTTTAAATCACGGCCGGCAAGGCCTGGTGCTTTTCGTGGCCGAGGTGGCCACCCTGGTCATCAGCATTGTGGTGCCGTGGGCTTTCCGGCCTTTCCTGTTCATTCTGTTCGCCTTTTCTTTCTGGGGCATGGTCACGGCCATTCGCGGCCAGGTGGTCGAGCTGCCGGTAGTGGCCGGGATCGCCGAGAAAATTACAATATAGATATGTTCCATAAAATCGTTGATGTCCTCAAAGAGGTCTTTTGGATCAAGCCTTCCCGGAAGAAACCCAAGACCGCCCGGCGTAAGAGCGCCAAAAGGCCTGCTGTTAAAAAAAAGGCGCTCAGGCCAAAACCCAAGAAAAAGGGGACAGTCCCCTTGAAAAAAAGGGGACAGTCCCCTTTTTCTGAAAAGCCGGCGGCGGCCAAGCCGGTCAAACCCAGGCCGGCGCCTAAAGCTGCCGTCAAAGGTGCCAAGTCTTCTGCCAGGGCCATTGATCCTTCCTTGACCGAAGTAGGGAACATCACGCATTATTTCGACCGCATTAAGGTTTGTGTGGTCCAGGTGACCTTCGGAACCGTTTTAATAGGGGACAAGTTGACCGTTTTGGGACCGAAGACAAAGTTCATTCAAAAAGTGTGGTCCATGCAAATTGAAAGTGAAGATGTAAAAGTTGCTAAGAAAGGTCAATTAATAGGGTTGAAGGTTGATAAAGTTGTTTCTGTAGGCGACAAGGTTTACAAATGAGATTGCCCCCTTGGGGGGGATATGATATATTTAATTACGGCTATGAATTCCAAAGGGCAAAATATCATCGAGTATATCCTGATGGTGACCGCAGTCTTGCTGGTTTGTATCTACTTTTTTACAGCCGGCCCCATGAAGCAAAGCGTTAACACCGCCCTCAACACCATGGTCAATGAGATCCAAAACATCAACAGCCAGATCAACTTCAGCCCCTAATTTCGCTCATGAAGAAACTTAAGGCGCATCATCAACAGCTGGTCCGCCGTTATTTGCTCTGGGCCTACAAAACCACCAGGGAGGATTTCGAGCGCATCGAGCGCAAGACCACCCAGTTGCTTGTCGACGAATACATTTTGGCGTATTTGACCACCCAAAAAGCCCGGGTCCCTGAAACATTCAAGGCCTATATCGCCGCCAAGCACAAGGACGAAGTGAAGTTAAAGTCACAGCCGGAGTATCTTCATTTGAAGAACCGTCTGGAAGCGGTTGAGGCGGCCATCAGGCACTTTTTGGGCGCCAAAGAATTGGCCGGTATTGAGAAACTTTATGAAGGGGAGTTTACCAGGCGCATCCTGGAGGCGAGGGAACACTAAAACTTCTGGGATTCCTGGTCTTCTATTTTCTGCTTCATGCTGTCCATCAGTTCCCGCTGTTTTTCTTTAGTCTGATCAATGCTTTGCTGGGCCTCGGTTTTGACTGCGGAAGAATCAATCGCTGCAGGGGCATGAGAGAAGCTTTTGTTCAGGCCGCCCCAGAGCATGCCAAGGGCCCACATACCGGCGACAACTATGATAATGATGATTCCAAAGTTCATGTGAATAGTATATAATAAATTTCGTATGCGGGTACTGTTTTTGATTATATCTGTTTTTTTGGCTTGGGCCGGGCAAGCAAGGGCCGTGGAAGTTTATGTGGGCGGCCACCGGTATGATTCTTTCCAGGCTTATCGGGCGGCCCAAAAAGCAGTCCGTACCGCCCTAGTCACCGCGGCCCTGGACGAGCAGCAGGAAGAGTATAAGAACAAGGTCAAAATCACCCGGTTCAATGAGGCCCAGGCGCACCGGTTGTACGTGTTGGGTGTCGAAAATGGAATGAAAGAGGCCGCGCAGAGGTTTTTCATAAATCCGGGAGCGGCCGGCGCTCCTGCTGCTCAGCATATATCCTCAGAACAATTGCAAAAGGCCCTTGAGCAGGCAATGGGCAAGTCCAAAGGGCCGAAACTTTTGATCGCCGGTCCCGGCAAGGTGCGCGTCATGGCCCTGGCGCCCAATGAACAGGCCAAATAGGGGGCCAGGCGCACGGTTTGAGGTTTTTCTTGACTAGGTTGCGCAATCCAGCTATAATTTGCGCTCTTATATAGGTCAAATGAATAAGCGCGGGGTCGCGCTAAAAGGAGGAAGTACGTTGGTTCTCATGAAAGAAAAGAAAACAGAAGTCATCAGCCGTTTCAAGACCCACGCCAAGGACACGGGCTCTGCTCCTGTCCAGATCGCGGTCCTGACGGAACAGATCAATCAGCTCAACGAGCATTTTAAAACCCACAAGAAGGATTTCCATTCCCGCCGTGGCATGTTGATGCTCATCGGCAAGCGCCGCCGTATGCTGGACTATCTCCAGAAGCAAGATCCCAAAAAATACGAAGAAACCATCAATAAGCTCGATTTACGCAAGTAACCTCACTCGAGCACTTTTTTAAGAAAGGGTCTTTTATATGGCACAAGCGCGTGTGGAAATTCCTTTTGGATCTTCCAGTCTAGTCATTGAATCCGGTAAATTGGCCAAGCAGGCCAATGGGGCTGTAACCGTTTCCTGCGGCGGTACCGTTGTTTTGGTCACGGCCTGTATGGCCAAGCAGCCCAGGGAGGGGATCGATTTCTTCCCCCTGACGGTTGAATACCAGGAAAAAACTTATTCCGCAGGGAAGATCCCCGGCGGCTTTTTCAAGCGTGAAGGCCGTTCGACGGAACGTGAAATCCTCGTCTCCCGCCTGATCGACCGTTCCATCCGCCCCTTGTTCCCCGAAGGCTGCCTGAACGAAGTGCAGGTCATTGCCTCCGTCCTGAGCCATGACGGCGAAAATGATCCCGACATCCTGGCCATGATCGGCGCCTCCGCGGCGCTTATGGTTTCGGATATCCCTTTTGACGGCCCCATCGGTGCTTCAAGAGTCTGTCTTATCGACGGTACTCTCACGGCCAACCCCACCTTTGCCCAGCGCAAAGAAAAGAACACCATGGATTTGGTAGTGGCAGGTTGGGGCAGCGGCATTGTCATGATCGAAGGCGAGTCCATTGAAGTTCCCGAACCGCAAGTGCTGGAAGGCCTGAAAATGGCATTGGACACCTTACAGGCTGCCAAGAACGCCCAGGTGCAGTTGGCCAAGCAGGCGGGGAAGGCCAGGGTTGAAATACCTTTACGCCACGTGAATCCGGATTTTGCCGCCTACGTGCGTCAGCAGGCCATCGGGCCCTTGAATGACGCCTACACCAAAATTGCCGACAAGCAAAAGCGCGAAGAGGCGGTCAATGCGGTATTTGCCAAACTGACCGAGAACATGGACGCCTATGCCCAATTCAACAGCAAGGAGCATGAGATCGGCAAGGGCGATATCGCCGCTCAATTTGAAATTTTGCAGTACGAGGTCATCCGCAACAACGTCTTTGACAAAGGCATCCGTGCCGACGGCCGCGGCTTGAAGGACATCCGAGACATCAGCTGCGAGGCAGGCGTACTGCCACGCACGCACGGATCGGCCCTGTTCACCCGCGGGCAGACCCAGAGCTTAGGGGTGATCACGCTGGGCACCAAGGATGACGAGCAGCTCATCGAAGGCCTGGAAGAAACCAGTTACAGGACCTTTATGCTTCATTACAATTTTCCGTCTTTCAGCGTGGGTGAAACCAAGCCCATGCGCGGGCCTGGCCGCCGCGAGATCGGCCATGGGGCCCTTGCAGCCAAGGCCGTCAAGGCCATGCTGCCGTCGAAGGATGAGTTTCCCTATACGATCCGTGTCGTTTCCGAGATCCTGGAATCCAACGGTTCGTCATCCATGGCCTCGGTGTGTTCCGCCTCCCTGGCTTTAATGGACGCCGGTGTGCCCATCAAGGCGCCGGTGGCCGGTATTTCCATCGGCCTTATTTCCGATGAGAAACGCAAGGTGCTCATCACCGACATCATGGGCCTGGAAGATCATTTCGGCGACATGGATTTCAAGGTGGCCGGTACCTCCAAGGGCGTCAACGCCATCCAGCTGGACCTGAAGATCAGAGAGCTTTCCATCGAACTTTTGGAAAAGGCCATCGCCCAGTCCAAGGAAGCGCGCACGATCATTTTAGACAAGATGCATGCCGCGATCTCCTCACCCCGCGCAGACCTTTCACCGTACGCGCCGCGCATCGTGACCCTGCAGATTCCTCAAGACAAGATCGGCGAGGTCATAGGGCCGGGCGGCAAAACCATCCGCAAGATGATCGAAGAAAGCGGTGTCACTTCCATCGACATCGAAGAGGACGGCAAGGTCATCGTGGCTTCCCCTGACAAGGAAGCGCTCGACCGCGCCGTTGGGATGATAAAATCTTTGACCGAAGAGCCTGAGATTGGTAAAATCTACGAAGCAACCGTGAAACGCATCATGAATTTCGGCGCCTTCGTGGAATTCTTACCTGGCCGCGAAGGGTTGGTCCACGTTTCCGAGATGGCCAATAAATTTGTCAAGGACGTCAACGAGGTAGTCAAGGTCGGCGACAAATTCAAGGTCAAGCTCGTGGAAAAAGATGAGATGGGCCGGTTTAACCTGAGCAAAAAGCAGGCCGACTAAAAAGATTTGGCCTCATCAGCTAATGAAGCTTGAACACCTCAATGAGATCAAGGGCATTGTGATCTTGGGCTTTAGCCTTATTTTGCTGGCTAGCCTGGTGTCCTTCACTCCGATAGACCTTTCCTGGTTTACTTCAAGACCTAACGACCCTGTCCACAACTGGATCGGCATTGCCGGCGCTTACGCTGCCGGCATCTTTTTTTTCATGGTCGGTTACAGCGCCTATTTTCTGGTGGGCATCGGCATCTTTTTCAGCTGGAACAAATTCACCTCGCGCGATCTGCCTTTTAATTTCTTTAAGTTCTTAAGCATCCTGATCCTGTTCATTGTGGCCGCCGGCCTGTTCAGTTTTTTTGCAGGCGGCAATGCCGGCGCCGGTTTTATCAACGGAGGGGTCATCGGCGACGTGTTCAGCGGTTTTCTGGTGAAGTATTTCCAGCCGCTGGGCGCCTTGATCATCCTGTTTACGCTGGGTGCGCTGGCCCTGGTCGTGGCGGGGGAATTCCTGGTGTCACCGTTCTTTGTTTGGCTGGGCAGAAGTGTTTGGGGCTTCATCCAGCGGGCTTCTAAATTGGTGCCTGCTTCTGCCGTGCCCTCCGCCAACAAGCCGGCGGCTAAAATGGCCAGAAAACCGGTGCAGGAAGCCGATGAGGACGATGCGCCTGCGGGGCTCAATGAGGAAATAAAAGAAAAATTATTCAGAAGCACGGTGCAGCCTACGCCATTGGCCCAGCAGCCCGCAGCGTCTAAACCGGCCCCTGCGGCGGCCGCCAAGCCAAATATCCATATCGTCGCACCGCCTAAAACCGAAGTTCCGGCCGATGCCCCCAAACCCGAGCCGAAAGTGGTCGGGGAATATCATTTGCCCGCGGTCGACCTGCTCAATGATCCGCCGCCGGTTTCCAATACTAAGGTACAGGAAAACCTGATGAACGGTGCCAAGATCCTGGAAGAGACGCTGGCCGATTTCGGGGTCAATGTCAAGGTGGTGGACATCGAGCGCGGTCCGGTGATCACCCGTTATGAATTACAGCCCGCCCCCGGCGTCAAGATCCAGAGCATCGCCAGTTTGTCTGATGACCTGGCCCTGGCCTTAAGCGCGCAGGCGGTGCGTATTTTAGCGCCCATCCCCGGCAAGAATCGGGTGGGTATCGAAGTGCCCAACGGCGCTTCCGCCGCCGTTTTCTTAAAAGATGTGCTGACCCAAGGCCGGGCGCGCCACAGCGATTCGAAACTGGACCTGGCCATCGGCAAGGACACCTCCGGCCATCCGGTCATTTCGGACTTGTCGGACATGCCGCATCTTTTGGTTGCAGGGACCACGGGCAGCGGTAAAACCGTTTGCTTAAACAGCCTGATCATGTCCATTTTGTTTAAGGCCTCACCGTCCGAGGTCAAGTTTATCATGATTGACCCCAAGATGGTGGAGATGATCCCTTATAATGACCTGCCGCATTTACTCTGCCCGGTCGTCACGGACGCCAAGAAAGTCCCGGCCGCCCTGAATTGGGTGGTGATGGAGATGGAGAACCGCTATAAGACCTTAAGCAAGGAAGCGGTGCGCAATATCAAAGGCTATCACGCCAAAGGCCTGCAGATGCCTTATATTATCGTTGTCGTCGATGAATTGGCGGACCTGATGCAGACCTCGGCCAAGGCCGTGGAAGGGGCGATCACCCGTCTGGCCCAGTTGGCCCGCGCTGTGGGCATCCATTTGATCCTGGCCACGCAGCGCCCGTCGGTGGATGTTATTACCGGTGTCATCAAGGCCAATTTCCCGTCGAGAATTTCATTTAAAGTGGCCTCCAAGGTGGATTCCCGCACGGTCCTCGACACCAACGGCGCCGAAACTCTGCTCGGCAAGGGAGACTTCCTTTTTATGAGGACCGGTGATCCCAAGCCGCTGCGCGGCCAGTGCTGCTATGTGTCGGACGAAGAGATCAACCGGGTCATAGATTTTATTAAAAAACAGGGGCAGCCGGAGTATAATGAGAGCGTTCTTAAACCTCAGCCGGCCGCCGGCGGCGGCTCCATGGAAGAGAAGGATGAAATGTATGACGAGGCCGTGCGGGTGGTGATCGAGACCAACCAGGCTTCGGTGACGATTTTGCAGCGACGCCTGCGCCTGGGCTACGGCCGCGCGGCGCGGTTGGTCGACATGATGGAACAAAACGGCATTGTGGGCCCGTATGCCGGCAGCAAGGCCAGGGACATCCTGGTGGACCGCGAAAAATGGCTTTTAGAAAACATGGGGGAAGCAAAGACCGATGTCGTCGATGGACAGCAACAATAGCGTCAAGCCTTCTGTTTTAAAGGACACCCGGGAATCCAAGGGCCTGACCCTGGAGATCGTGCATGAAGCCACCAAGATCCCCCTGGATGCCTTGAAGGCGATTGAGGAAGGCTATTCCTCGCGCATTTTGTCGCCCTTTTATTACCGGGGCTTCATTAAAATTTATTCCGAGTTTTTAGGCTTGGATGTTAAGGAGATATACCGGCAGTACGGCGTTGACCAGCCGGCCAATCAGCCGGCCGCCACACCGACTTCACGCAAACCGGCTGCCGGAGGGGCCCAGCCCAACCTTTTTCTCGAACAAACGCAGGATTGGATAGGCGTCTTGTTGAAACCCAAAAATCTCCAGGCGGCCGGCAAGGTTATCGCATTTTTAGTGTTGTTCTTTCTGCTTTTTAAGGCGGGTGGTTGGGTGGCCGGACACCTGCACCAAAAAGCCGCGGCCAAAAGGGTGATTGTCCATAAGAATGCCCGTGAAACTCTGCCGTTGAGGGCAACGGCCGCGCCGGTTGCGGCCAGGCACACGATGGTGGCCGCTCCCAGCCGCAATCGAAAGGCGGAAGTGGCGGTCAGGGCCTCGAGGAATGTCTGGCTTCGCGTCAAGACCGACGGTACGGTCGTTTTTGAGACGGTTTTGCGCAAGGGGTCGCTGGAAACCTGGACAGCCAAGGACAAGATCGAGATGTCGGGCAGGGACTTGCAGCGCCTGGATATGGAGATCAACGGTAAGCATGTGGGCTTTTTGGGCGGCGGCGGCCGCCGGATCAGCTGGGTGGTCATTACGCCCGAAGGATTGACGGTTAAAAAATAAGATGATGAGGACAACTAAGGATTTCCAAAAGGAACGCCTTAGCGCCGGCCAAAAGGTCGGCGTTATTAATTTAGGCTGCGCCCGCAATCTCGTGGACGCCCAGATGATGCTGGGCCGTCTCAAGAAGAACGGGCACCGCATTGTCGAAGCAGACCAGGCCCAGACGGTCATCGTCAACACCTGTTCTTTTATCGAGGAGGCGCGGCGGGAGTCCGTTGACACCATCCTCGATTTGATCGAATTGAAAAAAAACGGCAAGATCAAAAAGGTGATCGTGGCCGGCTGCCTGAGCCAGCGCTACGGCAAGGATTTGGCCAAGGAATTCCCCGAAGTTGATGCCTTTGTGGGCACGCCAACCTTGAACCGCCAGGAAAACCCCCAGCAGGTGCAGCTTACTCCTAAACATTTCGCCTATGTCAAAATATGCGAGAGCTGTTTTAATGCCTGCTCGTTTTGCGCCATCCCCAAGATCAAGGGGAAATTCGTCTCGCGTACCATCGAATCCGTTGTCAAGGAAGTCCAGGCCCTAGATGCCCAGGGCGTCAAGGAAATCAATATCATCGGCCAGGACATCACGGCTTACGGCATGGATATTTACCGCGAGAAATCGCTGGCCAGGCTGCTCAAAGAGCTGGTCAAGGTGACCCGGAACATCGAGTGGATCCGGCTGCTGTATGCCTTTCCCGCCCATGTCACCGATGAGCTTATCGAGACCATGGCCCGGGAGCCTAAGATCTGCAAATACATCGACATGCCCCTGCAGCACATCAGCGATCATATCCTTGAGGAGCAGAACCGCAATATCACCGCTCAAGGGACCATGGAACTCATCCGCAAGATCCGCCAGGCCATGCCGCAGGGCTTTTTGCGCACCACCTTTATTACCGGGCTGCCGGGTGAAAGCGAGAAGGATTTTGGGCAGCTGCGCTCTTTTGTGAAAGATTTCCGTTTTGAACGGGTCGGCGTTTTCGTTTATTCCCGGGAAGAGGGTACTGGGGCTGCGCAAATGAAGGAGCAGGTGCCCGAAAAAACCAAAAAAGCCCGTCTGGATGTCCTCATGCAGGACCAGCAGGTCATTTCGGCCGGGATCCAACAGTCCTTTGTGGGGCGTACTTTAAAGGTGCTTATCGAAGAGAAGGAAAATGGCAGCCTGGAAACCTATATCGGCCGCAGCGAGTATGACGCGCCGGATGTGGACGGGGTGGTCTATGTGCGTTCGAACAAAGAGCTTAAGGCCGGCGACTTTGTATCCGTTAAGATCACCGATGCCTATGAATATGATTTAGCCGGAGTAGTGGCATGAATTTACCCAATACCCTGACCCTTTCACGCATTGTTTTGGCGGCCGTGCTGGTCTTGCTTTTGCACGAGCGTTCCTTGACCGGCAATATCTGGGCGGTCATTGTCTTTGTGATCGCCTCATTGACGGATTTCTTTGACGGCCACCTGGCCAAGACCAGGGGTGTCATCAGCGACTTCGGCAAGATCATGGACCCTATCGCCGACAAGGTGCTGATGTTGTCCGTATTTGCGGTCCTGGCCCATCTGGGCCAGATCGCCGCCTGGATGTTCATCGTGATTGCCGTGCGCGAAGTGGGAGTTACTCTCTACAGGCTCCAAGCCATGCGTCAGGGCTTGGTATTGCCTGCCGAGAAGGCCGGTAAAATGAAGACCGTGGCCCAAATGATCGCGGTTTCGTCCTTGCTGTTATATCTCGTGGCCAGGCAGTTTGAAGGTGTCTTGAACTGGTGGGCTCAAATCAATTACATTTTGATGCTGGCAGCCGTTGTATTAACTGTTTATTCAGGCATAGAGTGCTTGCGCCGCAAGAAGATATGAAAAATTCATTGATGAAGGCTTTTGCAACCGTGTTGGGGGTCGGTTTCCTGCCGGCAGCTCCCGGCACCTGGGCCACGGCTGTGGGGATCGTGATTGCTTATTATTCCAGCGCTAATGTGGTCATTTATACCGTCCTTCTTTTGGTCTTACTGGCTTTGGGCATTGTGGCCACAGGCCGGGTAGCCAAACAAATGGGACAGAAGGATCCGGGGTGCCTGTGCATTGACGAGGTGGTTGGGATCATGATCGCCTTATGGGGCCTGCCGCTTATGTGGTCCATTATGATCTGCGGATTTTTCTTGTTTAGGGCTTTTGATATGTTTAAAATATATCCCATTAACAGGCTTGAGGGCCTGCACGGCGGTTGGGGTATTATGCTTGATGACTGTATGGCAGGGGTATATACTAATATTCTCTTGCGTATTGCCCTGCGATGCGCGGGTATCTTTTAAGCAAGGATGACAAACACCAGTTGGGAGGGAAGTTACGATGGAAAGCAGCAATCCGACGTTAAATGAAAGAGCTTTTGGTGCCGCACGCGTAGGCATTGGCGAGCCGGCCATGACCATCCAGGGGACGGTTAATAAGACCTTGATTCTCCTAGGGATTTTGATGGCCTGCGCCATGTGGACTTGGAGTCAGGCTTATAATCCGGCCAGCCAGGGCCTGTTAAGCGGGGTATTTTTCGTGTCCATGATCGGCGGTCTTATATTGGCCGTGGCCACTTCTTTTAAACCCAAATGGTCGCCTATCACCGCTCCTTTGTATGCGGCATGCGAAGGCCTGCTTTTAGGGGTGCTTTCAGCTTATTTCGAAGCGCGTTATCCAGGCATTGTTATGCAGGCCGTGGGCCTGACCTTTGCCGTGACCTTAGCCATGCTCATGGGCTATAAATCAGGATGGCTTCAGGCCACACCTGGTTTGCGCAAGGGGTTGTTTATCGCCATGGGCGGTTTGATGATCTTTTATGTGGTCGTCTGGATCGCCTCCTTTTTCGGCATCCACCCGCCGGGCTTCATCAATGGCGGCGGTCCCTTGGGCATCGCCTTCAGCTTGTTCGTGGTGGGCATTGCGGCTTTGTCCCTGGTTCTGGATTTCGATCTTATCGAGTCCGCCTGCCGCGAAGGCCTGGAAAGGTACATGGAATGGTATGGTGCCTTTGCCCTGATGGTGACCTTGATCTGGCTTTACATGGAAATCCTGCGCCTTTTGTCCAAACTCAACCGCAGGGATTAAGAATCGCACAGTCAAAAAAGGGGACTGTCCCTTTTTTGTTCCTATTTTTAGAGTTTCTTTTTGTTTAATTCGTAGATGACATCGAGGATGATAAGCCCCGCGGCAATGAGGATCAAGGTCCAGGCATTATCATTGAGGGCTTTATGCTCGATGAACAGGCGGGTCTTCAGGTAAAAAACCACCAGCAGGATAAAAACCCAGAAAGCAGGTTTATGCTCCTTGCTTTTAAGCAGCCTGTTCAGGCTGAAAGGCCACTTTTCCCCCTTGGTATAAGGGATGAGGCTGGGAAGCATGGCCGGCACATGCCGGCAATAGTCGATATAGGCGTCCTTGAATTTGGCGGCGAGCATACCTTGTTCACCGTTGATGGTGCGGTAGTATTGAAAGCTTAAGGCTAATAAAAGAAGGAGGCCCGCCGCGTGCTCGATCACCGGCGGGTTGCTTTTAAGGACCAGCATAAATCCAGCGGCGATCAGGAAGGTGCCGACATACAAGGGGTTGCGTACGAACGCGTAAGGTCCTGACGTGGTCAGCTTGTCGTTCTTGATGGCATAACCGTTGGACCACAGGCGCAGCACGGTACCGGCGATGATAAAGCCTATGCCTGTTTTAAGGGAGGCTTCATCCAGCCAGCAGAAAAACAGAAAGAAAAAACCAAAAGGATAAATAACGGCAAAACGGGGTTTTAGCCAGCGTTCCATGCGTTGATTCATAAGCGGTCATTATACCTGATTAAACGGACTTGGCCAGTATTTTTAAAGCGGTTTGGGCGGCTTGCTTTTTAACGGCGAGGCGGCTTCCTTTAAAAAGACACCTTTTGACAGTCGTTTTTTTGCCGGTACTTTGGGCGATAAACACAAGACCGACAGGTTTGGCCGCGCTGCCGCCTCCGGGGCCGGCAATGCCGGTCACGCCTAATCCCACATCTGTTTTCAATATTTTACGTACCCCTTCAGCCATAGCTGCGGCCACCGCTGCGCTGACAGCGCCGTGTTTTACAAGCAAGCTGGAAGGGACCCGCAATGTTTTGGTTTTGGCGGCATTATCATAAGCGACCACCCCTAACAAGAAGAAGGCAGAAGCGCCCGCCGCATTGGTCAGGTTGTCGGCTATAAGGCCTCCGGTACAGGATTCGGCAATGGATAGGGTTTTACCGGTCTTCAGGAATCGCCTCAGGATTTTTTGTTCGAGACCCATATTATTTATAGTATTGGGGTTAGAGATATTTACTACCATTATAGGGACGGGGAATTCGGTTGACAAGCCCTATATTAGAGCATATACTTTACTTCTTTAAGGAGGCTGCTTATTTAATTTTTAAGGAAGAGATAACCCATGTTTAATTCCATTTCTGAAATTGTACAAGATCTTAGAGCCGGCCGCATGGTCATCGTCATGGATGACGAAGGCCGGGAAAACGAAGGCGATCTGCTGATTGCCGCCCAATTTGTCACGCCCGAGGCCGTCAATTTTATGGCCAGGGAAGCCCGCGGTCTTATCTGCGTTCCCATGGAGGACGGCCGCCTCACGGACCTGGATCTGCATCCCATGAAGGAAGATATCCATTCCAAACACCAGCGCTGCAATACGGCGTGGACCGTGTCCGTGGATGCGGCATACGGCGTGACCACGGGGATCTCAGCCGCGGACCGCGCCAAGACCGTCAAAGTTCTTATCGATCCCAAGTCCACTCCGGCTGATCTGGTGACACCCGGCCATTTGTTTCCCTTGCGCGCCCGCCGGGGTGGGGTCCTGGTGCGTGCCGGACATACGGAGGCGTCTGTTGATTTAATGCGCCTGGCGGATCTGTACCCGGCCGGGGTCATTTGCGAGATCATGAACGATGACGGGACCATGGCCCGAACCCAGGATTTGATCAAGTTTGCCCAGAAACATAAAATAAAGATTTGCACCATCGACAGCCTGATCGAGCACCGCCGCAAGACAGAAAAACTCGTCCAGCGGGTGGAAGAGGCCGCCTTGCCCACCGAATATGGGGATTTCAAGATGGTGGCGTATGAATCGCTGGTCGACGGGGTCATCCATGTCGCCCTGGTGAAGGGAACCATCGACAGCGCCCAGCCGATCCTGGTGCGGGCCCAGTCGGAATGCCTGACCGGGGACGTGTTCGGCTCCCTGCGCTGCGATTGCAACAGCCAGCTTAAGGCTGCCATGAAGGCCATCAACGAGGCGGGCCAGGGTGTCGTGCTCTACATTCGCCAGCATGAAGGCCGCGGGATAGGCCTGGTCAACAAGCTAAAAGCCTATAATTTGCAGGATGACGGCATGGATACCGTCGAGGCCAACCAGGCCCTGGGATTCGCGGCGGACTTGCGCGATTACGGCATCGGCGCGCAGATCCTGGTGGATTTGGGGGTCAAGCAGATCCAACTGCTGACCAACAATCCCCGTAAGATCGTCGGACTGGAAGGCTATGGCTTGACCGTCATCGAGCGCGTGCCCATTAAAATCCCTCATAATACGACCAACGAAAATTATTTAAAAGCTAAGAAGAACAAGCTGGGCCACATCCTTTAAGCCTTATGGCTGCCGTCAAGAAAAATAAAAGCAACAAGCCTCCCCGCATCGGCATCGTGGCCTCAAGCTTCAACGATTTCATCACCAAGAGGCTGCTCCAAGCGTGTTTGTTGGAATTAAAGCTGGCGGGCGTCAACCAGGTCACCACGGTCTGGGTCCCCGGTGCCTTTGAGGCGCCCCTGGCCGCCCTGGCCCTGGCCCGGCGCAAGGATATCGACGGGGTCATTTGTTTGGGGGCCGTGCTGAGGGGGGAAACCTACCATTTCGATGTGGTGGCCAATGAAGCAGGGCGCGGGATCATGGAAGTGTCCCTGCGCACAGGCAAGCCGGTGATGATGGGGATATTGACCGCCGATACCGGTTCCCAGGCTGAGGGGCGTTCCAAACCTAAAGGCGGCAGCAATAAGGGGCGCGATTGCGCCCGTGCGGTCCTGGAAATGATTGCTCTTTTGAAAAATCTATGAGACGTCGCACCCTGGCGCGGGAACACGCCTTGAAAATCCTTTACCAGTTCGACATCACCAAGCGTCCGGTGGACGCGGTGGTTGATTCTTATTGGAAGGCGGAAGAGACCAAGGACGGGGAGATCATCACCTATGCCAACCTTTTGGTCCGCGGCGTCAATGGCCATATTCAGGACATCGACCACAAGATTTCCGATTATGCCACCAATTGGCAGATCAAGCGCATGGCGATCATTGACCGCAATATCATGCGCATCGGTTTGTACGAACTGCAGCACACCCAGGACATTCCCCCGAAGGTGGCCATCAATGAAGCGGTGGAACTGGCCAAAAAATACGGTGACCTTGAATCAAGCAAGTTCGTCAACGGCATCCTGGACAAGATCCACAAAAAAGAGATCGTCGAACGGCAGAATTAATTCCCTTCGTTGCAAATTCTGGAGGACGGCATGCCCGGCAACGCAGATCTTCATATCCACACGTATTTCTCCGACAGCACTGCATCGCCGCAGGAGGTGGCCGATGAGGCGAAGGCTGCCGGACTTTCCTGCATCGCCATCACCGACCACGACATCATTGAAGGCGTAGCACCCGCCATTGAGGCGGCCGGGCCCCATGGGATCGAAGTTGTCCCGGGCATCGAACTTTCGTCGGAGTTCGAAAACTGCGATATCCATATCCTCGGTTATTTCATCGATTATCAGAAGGGGCCGATGCTGGAAAGGATCGACACCTTTTTGAATGCCCGCATGGACCGCATGAAGCGGATGATCATGAATCTAAAGGGCGTCGGCGTCAATAATATCGAATTCGAAGAGGTCTGCGCCCTGACGCATTCCAGGGCGGTGGGCCGCTCCCATCTGGCCATGCTGCTGCAGCAAAAGGGCTGGGTCAATAACATCAAGGCCGCCTTTGAAAAATACCTGGGCCCCGGCTGTCCCGGCTATGCGCCCAAATACAAGCAAACTCCTTTTGAAGCCATCGAGCTTATCCGCCGATCCGGCGGGGTGGCGGTGATGGCCCATCCGATGCTCACCCAAAAAGACGAATTGATCCCGCGCTTTGTAGCGGCAGGATTAAAAGGCCTGGAGGTCTATTATCCCAATACCATGGATGCGGTGGTGCAATTTTATGAACGCATCGCCCGGAAAAACGGTCTCATCGCTACCGGCGGTTCGGATGCGCACGGCAAGGCCAAGCCTTATACTTATATCGGCAAAAGAACCATACCAATGGAAGTTGTTGAGCAATTGCGGCAGGCCAAGGGATGAATAATGATATCATCTATATGAACCGGGCTTGGGAATTGGCCCTGCAAGGTTGGGGCAGGACATCGCCCAATCCCATGGTGGGCGCGGTGATTGTCAAGTCGGGCAGGATCATTGCCGAAGGCTATCATCATTATTGTGGCGCAGACCATGCCGAAGTGGATGCCTTTAAAAAAGCCGGTACAGCGGCACGCGGGGCAGCGCTGTATGTGACCTTGGAGCCTTGCGGCCATTGGGGACGCACGCCGCCGTGTACTGAGGCCATTGTGAAGGCCGGCATCCGCAAGGTCGTGGTCGGCGCGCTTGATCCCAATAAACTTAATAACGGCCAATCCCTGAAGTTCCTGAGACGCAACGGGATCAAGGTGGAGCAGGGCCTGTTATCGGAAGAATTGACGCGCCTCAACGAAGCGTTCAACTGCTGGATCACCAAGAAGCGGCCCATGGTCACGGTCAAGATCGCCCAAACTCTCGACGGCAAGATCGCCACCCTTAACGGGCGCTCCCAATGGATCACCGCAGCCTTTGCGCGTAATTATGCGCATCGCCTGAGATTCGGTTTTGATGCCATCATGGTGGGCATCAATACCGTTCTTAAAGACGGCCCGCGGTTAAACACCGTGCCGGCCAAACCCATCAAGAAAATTATTTTGGATACCCATGGCCGTTTCCCCGCGCGCGCCAGGTTATGCGAAGGCACCCGCCCGCAGGACGTACTGGTCTTTACGGGAAAAGCCGCTATGAAGCGGGCCGACGTGCAGGTGATCGAGGCCCCCTTATATGAAGGGAAAATTGATTTAAAATGGGTCCTGTCATTTTTGGGGAAAATGGACATTACCAGCGTGCTTATTGAGGGCGGCGGGTTAATGGCAGGTGAGGCGCTCAGGCGTAATCTGGCCGATAAAATGATGATTTATATGGCGCCCAAGATCATGGGGGAGGGGCTTGGCAGTGTGCGCGGCTTTGTCCCCAAGGCCTTGGGAGAAATAGCCTATCTAAAAGAGATGAGTATTGATAAAATAGGGGAAGATATTTTAATCCAGGGTTATCCGCATGTTTACAGGCATCGTTGAACATCAAGGCATAGTCAAAAAGATCGAGACCAAAAAGAACCTGCTGGTTTTTAGCATTGACCTGGGGCCGCTGGCCCCCAAGGTCCGTCTGGGCGACAGTGTGGCCATTGACGGGGTCTGCCTGACCGCAAGGTCCAAAAAAGCCAAGACGGCTGCCTTTGACCTTATGAAGGAGACCATTGAGAAAACGGCGCTGCGGGATCTAAAGGCAGGGGACTCGGTGAACCTGGAGCTGGCCTTGCGGGCCGACCAGCGCTTGGGCGGCCATTTTGTGACGGGCCATGTGGATGAGGTGGCTGTCATTAAGCGTATTGATGAGGAACTCAACTGGGTGGCCGTGACCCTTAGCGTCAGCCGGGCCAACCGTAAATATATCGTGCCCAAGGGGTCGGTGACGGTCAACGGCGTGAGTCTCACCGTGGGCTGGGTCGGTAAGGACCGCTTTCAAGTGTACCTGATCCCTTACACGCTGCAAGTCACCAATTTGGGCGAAAAAAAAGCAGGGGATTGCGTCAATATCGAGACGGATATTTTAGCCAAGTATCTTTTTAACAAAAAGGGGGGTTAACTATGCGCTTGGAAATCGACGATATACAAAAGATCATCCCGCACCGTTTTCCTTTCCTGCTCATCGACCGCGTGTTGGAATGCAAGCCCAATGAAAAGCTGGTGGCGGTCAAGAATGTTTCCATCAACGAGCAGTTCTTCGTCGGGCATTTCCCCCATGAGCAGGTGATGCCCGGTGTCTTGATCGTCGAAGCCATGGCCCAGGCCGGATGCATTTACGTGTACTACAGCAAAAACCTGCAGGGTAAACACCTGACCTATTACCTGGCCAAGACCGAGGCGCGTTTCCTTCATCCGGTTGTTCCCGGGGACCAGCTCAAGATCGAAATCACCACCGTCAAACTGCTGCCCAAGGCGGGCTTTGTCAGGGCCAAGGCGTTTGTGGGCGAGAAACTCGCGGCCGAAGCCGACATAGGTTTTGGCATCAAGGACATCCGGGATAAGTAATCCGTAGGGCTGGCATTGATCGTGATCCAAACCAACCGAAAATATACCTTTGCTTTCGGCGAACGCAAGCTGGTCATCAATAAGCTTTCCCATGAATCGGAATTCCAGCCCTTTGCCAAGGCGCTGGTTTTCGCGCTGTTTCATAAGCAATACCGTTCCCTGCGCCTGGAGCCCCAGCTGCCCGAAGAGCGCTTCCAGCCGGACCTGTGCGCCTTTGACTTCGACGGCAGCACCATGCTGTTCTGGTCGGAGGTGGGCAATGTCTCCCTGGCCAAAATCGAAAAGCTGTTCAAGAAATACCGCAAAGCCCATTTCGTTTTTGTCAAAGAAGAGCAGGACGTACCGGCATTTGACAAGCATCTGCACAAACTGTCCAAGGACATGCTCAGTCTTCCTTTGATCGACATCGTGGTCTATCCGCCGCATTTTCAGGAATGGAACGTCAGCCCCGAAGGCGATGTTTTTATCCGTAAAGAAGATGTGCAGATCATCCGCTGGCACCAGCCCAAAGGGCACAAGGAACATTTTTAAATAAAGGTCATAGTGATTTTATTTGGCCTGGCCTTCTTGACATGGGGTATACTTGAATCAAGGAAAGGAGGGCGGTCCATGAAAAAAACCGTTATCATACTTTTCGTATTCATGGTTTTGGCAGTGCAAAGCGGCTTTGCCCTGGTAGTGGTAGGCGGCGGCAGTTCGGGCAGTCCCGGTAACTCCGGGAATCCGCATCATCACCATCATCACCACCACCCTAAAAAGTGAGAGATGTGCAGGGAAAAAGGGAATCCGAAAGGGTTCCCTTTTTTTATTGCGCTTTCACGGCTGTTGACGCCGGCTCGCGGGACTGATAGAATAGCGCCCTTAAAAGTATTGTTGTGATTTCGGGAAGTAGCGCAGTTGGCTAGCGCGCAACGTTCGGGACGTTGAGGTCGCGGGTTCAAGTCCCGCCTTCCCGACCATCTATAGCAGCATCTTTACGTCCAGTTTATGGTTCGAGCCCATATTCACTTCTTCGGCACCGTCCAAGGTGTCGGCTTCCGCTACACCACGTTAAATCTTGCCAAGCCTTTGCATCTCACCGGTTGGGTGCGCAATCTCTCCGATGGCAGTGTGGAGGCCGTGGCCGAAGGTTCCCGGGAAAAGATTGAAGAGCTCGTTGCCCTATTAAAACAGGAATTTGGCCAGTTTATCCGGGATATCAAGATCGAATGGCCGCCGGCCAGGGGTGAATTTGCCGAGTTCAAGATCGTTCATTAGATTATGAATCAAACGGAAGCTAGAAAAGAGATCCGGTATCTGACCAAGGCTATCGAGGAGCACAACCGCCGTTATTATGTGCTCCATGATCCTGCCATTTCCGATGAGGAATATGACCGCCTGCTTCAAAGGCTCGTGCAGCTGGAAGAGGAGTTCCCTCAGTTGAGGTCGCCGGATTCGCCGACTCACCGGGTCGGCGCCAAGGTGGAGGGGAATCTGCCCACGGTCAGGCATTCCCAGGGCATGCTTTCCTTGGATAATACCTATTCCTTGGATGAGCTTAAAGCCTGGTATCAGCGCGTGGTCAAGGGATTGGGCGGGCAGGAGCCGGTCATGACCGCCGAGGTCAAAATTGACGGCCTAAGCTGTGCCTTGACCTATAAAGAAGGCCGCCTGGACCTGGCCGCCACCCGCGGGGACGGTACGACCGGTGAGGACGTCACGCATAATGCCAGGACCATCCACGACATTCCTTTGGCATTGAAATCATCCGCCCCTGAACTTTTGGAAATCAGGGGAGAAGTTTACATGGATAAAAAAGATTTTGCCAGGATTAACCAGCAGCGCAAGGACAAAGGCGAGATTTTGTTCGCCAACCCCCGCAACGCCGCGGCCGGCTCGTTGAAATTGCTGGATGCCCGGCTGACCGCCCAGCGGCACTTGAAATTCTTTGTGCATTCGCCGGGCCGTCTTGAAAAGGAAAACCCTCCGTCCAGCCAATGGGGGTTTTTGAAGCGTTCTGAAGAATACGGTTTTGTCATCAATCCGCACATCCATCTTTGCCATAAGCTGGATGAGGTCATTCAATTTTGTCATGAGATGGAAAACACGCGTAATGAGATCGGCTTTGAAGTTGACGGGGTGGTGGTGAAGGTCGATGATTTCAAACAGCAGGCAATACTTGGGCGTACCCTTAAAAGCCCGCGCTGGGCCGTGGCCTTCAAATTTCAGGCCCACCAGGCCACCACAACGGTTAAAGATATTGTCGTTCAGGTCGGCCGCACCGGCGTTTTGACGCCCGTGGCGGAATTAGAGCCGGTGGCCTGCGCCGGTGTGGTCATCCAACGTGCCACCCTGCATAATTTCGATGAGATCAGACGTTTAGGCGTCAACGCCGGAGACCGGATCCTGCTGGAACGCGCCGGGGACGTGATCCCTAAAGTCGTCAAGGTCACCCAAAAGCATGCCCAAGGCGATTTCGTGCCGCCTAAAACCTGCCCCTCATGCGGCGCCCGGATCCAGAAGGTCAAGGAAGCGGACGTGGCTTACCGCTGCTTGAATCCGTCCTGTCCCAAGCAACTGGAACGCCTTCTTATCCATTTCGCCTCGCGTCGGGCCATGGATATCGAAGGCCTGGGTGAATCCCTGGTGGATCAGCTGCTTAAGAAGGGAATGATCAAAGACCTGGCCGATATTTATTCGCTAAAGAAGGAGCGGCTGCTTGACTTGGAATTATTTGCCGAAAAGAAGGCCGAGAATGTGCTCAAGGCCATCGATGAAAGCAAAACCCGGCCTTTATCCAAATTCCTTTATGCGTTAGGCATACCCAACGTCGGTGTCAAGGCTGCCGCAAATTTAGCTGGGCATTTCGGTTCCTTGGATGCTATTATAAAGAGTTCAATCTCACAATTGCAGGCCATCGCGGAAGTGGGGCCGGTGATGGCGGAATCAGTGGTTGAGTATTTCAAGCAGCCGCAGGTCAAAAACCTTTTGACCAAATTCCAGGCAGCGGGCCTGCATTTGACCGGAGCCAAGCGTCAGCCTTCAGGCCATCGCCTGGATGGCAAGAAATTCGTCTTTACCGGCGAGCTGGACGGGATGACCCGTGAGGCAGCCGGCGGGTTAGTGGAAGAACAGGGCGGCAAGGTGGTCGACAGTATCAGCAAAAGTTTGGATTACCTGGTGGTTGGCCGGGCGCCGGGATCAAAGCTGGCCACGGCAAGGCAGTTGGGCATACCCATATTAAATCAAAAGGAATTTAAGGAGATGCTGCATGGTTAATTTTAATCCGGGCAAAAAATTGGTGGTTCTGGCGGCCGGTCTTCTGGTCATGGCCCTTTCTTTGAGCTCTTGCGATACGCTTAAAGAGAAATTCATTCGCAAGCCCAAGCATGAGGTGCAGAGTTTCACGCCGGTGCTTGAACCGGAAGAATATCCTTCACCCGAATTGGACCCGAAACATAATTACCAGCAGCATTACGACCTCATCAAGGCCTGGTACAGGGACCTGTGGTCTGCCATCGATGAAAAGGACACTTCGAAGTATGTGCACTATATTATCAGGGAGGTCGACCATCACATCGATCAGATGAAGGCGCTGGTGGACGAGCCGACCCGGCTCAAATTGATCAAATTGTCCTCGTATTTGGATTATTACCAAAGTTCTTTGGAGTACTCCTGGCAGGTGCGTAATGTTTCGCGGATCCAAAGCGATTTGCGCGGTTTTGACCGTTATTTGCGGGACAACCTGCGCATAGACAGGATCCAAGGCCATTTTATTAAAATAATGCCTGCTGCGATGCCCGCAAAGCCGGCCATCAGGACAGAATGAAGGAATTTATCGATGATTTCCTGGACTACATTACCGTCGAGCGCGGGCTGTCCAAGAACACCGGCCTGGCCTACCGCCGGGATTTAACCAAATACATCGGGTATCTGTCGCAAAAGGGGATCGGCAGCGCCGACGCAGTCAGGCGGGAGCATGTTTCCGATTTCATGTTCGATCTCAAGAAGCACGGCATGTCCCCGTCCAGCATCTGCCGGCATCTGGCGGCGGTCAAAATGTTCCATCGTTTCCTGTTGCGGGAAAACCTTTCCAAGGAAGACCCCACGACACTGGTGGACACTCCGAAACTTTGGAAGAGGATACCCGCGGTATTGACCCAGGCCGAGATCGAGTCCATGATCGCGGCAGCGGCCGGCCGCAAGACCCAGCAGGTCAGGGATGCGGCCATCCTGGAAATTTTCTATGCCAGCGGTTTGCGCGTCTCGGAATTAGCGGATTTGAAAACGACCAGCATCAATTTCGAGGTCGGCTTTGTGCGGGCAGTGGGCAAGGGCAGCAAGGAGCGGATCATCCCTTTGGGGCAGAAGGCGGCCCAAGCCGTGCAAAAATATTTGGAGAAAGCCAGGCCGCAGCTTTTAAAGAACCAGGCGAATGATTATCTGTTCTTGAGCAAGCTGGGCAAAAGGATCAGCCGGGTCAGCTTATGGTCATTGATCCAGTCATATGCCCGTAAGGCCAATATCAAAAAACCGATCAAGCCGCATACCTTGCGGCACACTTTCGCGACCCATTTGCTGGAACATGGCGCGGATCTGCGCTCGGTTCAGGAAATGCTGGGGCATGCGGACATTTCCACGACCCAGATTTACACGCACGTGGACAAGGAACGCTTGAGAAGCGTGCATAAACAATTTCACCCGCGGGGTTAAATCTTGAACGATCTGCTGGCCCGTTTAAATAAAGATTCCTTGAGCCTGGTGCGTTCCATCGGTGAATTGGCCGAAGTCCTGGGCATGAGGGCTTATCTGGTCGGCGGCCCGGTCAGGGACCTGGTCTTGAAATGCGCTAATGTCGACCTGGATATTGCCGTGGAGGGCGCGGCCCCGCGTCTGGCGGATGGGTTCGCCCGACAGCAGTCCGGTGCTGCCGTGACCCATTACCCGGCCTTCAAGACCGCCACCGTGCGTTTGGCGGACGGCCGGCTGGTGGATTTTGCCACGGCCCGCAAGGAAACCTATGCACGCGGCGGCGCTTTCCCGGCGGTGGTGCCATCGGATATCAAGCATGACCTTTTCCGCCGGGATTTTACGGTCAATGCCATGGCGGTGGCCGTCAACCCCAAGGCCTGGGGCAAGGTGGTCGATCCTTTCGGCGGCATGAAAGACCTCAAGGCCCAAAGGATCCGGGTGCTGCATGATAAAAGTTTTTGGGATGATCCAACCCGTATTTTGCGGGCGGCCAGGTTCAAGGCCAGGTTCGGCTTTAAAATGGAAGCCAAAACATTAAGGCTTTTGAAGCAGGCCGTTGGGATGAAAGTACTTGATACAATCAGGCCGCAGAGGTATCTTAAAGACTTTAATAAAATCCTCCAGGAGCCCCAATCCCTGGAAGCTGTCAGGTGCTTGAAGGTGTGGGGCGCTTATAAAGAAGGAAGGTAGGTAGTGCCGTATGCGTATCGAAAAAGTCAACTCAACCATTAAACGTGAACTGGGCATGATCCTCCAGTACGGAGAGCTCAGCGACCCCAGGATTTCTTTTGTCACCATCATGAGCGTGGATACCAGCAAGGACCTCCAGCATGCTCGGGTCAAATTCAGCGTGCTGTCGGATGATCCCAGGGACATCGAGGCCGCCACCCAGGCCTTCGTCGACTGCCGCGGGCTTATCCGCAAGCTCATCGGCCAGCGCATATCCCTGCGCTATACGCCGCAGTTCCAGTTTGTTTATGATAAAAGCATCAAATACGCCGCCGATATCGATAAGGCCCTGGAAGATATTAAGAAGTTGAAATCAGCGCCGGAGGGGGCATGACTTATAAAAATATCCTAGAGACGATCCGCCGCCACAGGCGGTTTTTGGTGGTATCCCATCATAACCCCGATGCGGATGCCCTTGCTTCGACGCTGGTCATGGCCCTTTATCTTAAAGGCCTGGGCAAAACGGTGTACGCCCTAAATGAGGACGCCTGCCCCCAGTGGCTGGAATTTTTACCGGCCACAAGCATGCTCAAGAAGGCGGGCGATGTTAAAAAGTTCGATTATGATGCGGCCGTCGTGCTCGATTGCGGCGATCTCAAGCGCATCGGTGGGGTTAATGCCTTTCTTTGCAAGGGCAAGCCTCTTATCAACATCGACCACCATGTGACCAATGAGCGGTTCGGCACTCTCAATGTGGTCAAACCGGATGCGTCTTCCACCTGTGAACTGGTCTTCGATCTTCTTAAGGAAGCAGGATGTCCGCTTAATAAAAAGACGGCGATCCTGCTTTATGCCGGCATCATGACGGACACCGGCTCCTTCCGTTTCGACAACACCACGGCGTATAGCCATGAGGTGGTGCGCGAACTGATGGCTTTTAAATTTTCTCCGCCCGATATGTACGGGCACCTTTATGTGGGCATTCCCGTGGCGGACATGAAGAGGTTTACGGACCTCATTCATAAGGCCAGGCTCACAGACAACAACAGGGTCTTTTGCATATCGTTGTCTCAGGTGGTGGTCAAGAGCTTTTCTCCCAGTTTTGATCTGAAAGAGAAACTTTTTGCCTTCTTGCGTTCTATCGAAGGCATTGAAGTGGTGGTGATCCTCACTGAATTAAACCCCAAGGAGATCAGGGTGAATTTGCGCAGCCAGAATCATTTCGACGTGGCACGATTGGCCAAAACCTTTGACGGGGGAGGCCATCGCAAAGCCGCAGGCTGCAAGATTTACGGGACGCTCGCCCAAGCGCAAAAGATCATTGGCCAGGCCATCCATCAACGTTTACGGACGGAGGGCGCATGAAAGCGGCGGTACAACCATCCCTGCAAGGCATTGTATTGGTCAATAAGCCCGCCGGCCTGACGTCCCACGATGTGGTCGGTTTTGTACGCCGCACCTTCAAAATGCGGCGGGTGGGTCATGCCGGAACGCTTGATCCCATGGCCACCGGTGTTTTGGTCATTTTACTTGGGAACTCCACCAAGCTATTCGACAAATTCTCCAGTTTTGACAAGACCTACCGGGCCACCTTGCGCCTCGGGTTGAAGACAACCACGGCGGATATCACCGGCGATACCCTGCTGGAAAGGCCTTGTGAGGCCATCACCGAGGAGCAGGTGCGGCGCACCTTCGTGCAATTTACAGGAGACATCGATCAGATGCCGCCGATGGTCTCCGCGGTCAAGCACCAAGGGGAGCGTTTGTACAAGATCGCCCGCCAGGGCAAGCAGGTCGAGCGGCAGGCCCGCCGGGTGCGCATCGACGAATTGAAGGTGCTGAAGTTCAGCCTGCCTGAGGTGGAATTTTTGATGAGCTGCTCCAAAGGCACCTACGTGCGGCAGTTGGCCGAGGATGTCGGCGAGGTCTTAGGATGCGGAGCCTGCATTTCACAAATCGAGCGGACCAAGGTGGGGCCCTTTGACATCAAGGACGCGGTGACGCTGGAACATTTGAATGAAGATCATATCCTTAAGTGGTCATTCTAAACTGTCCTTAAAAAGGACCTGTGCGGCCATCGGCATTTTTGATGGGGTGCACCGCGGGCACCAATACCTTGTCAAACAGATGCTGGCCACGGCCCGGCGTTTGAAACTCAAGCCCATCGTCATCACTTTTTTCCCCCATCCGGCCCACGTGCTCCGTCCGGACATCTCCTTGGGCTATATCATCTCCTTGGAAGAACGGTTTGCGATGCTTAAAGCATTAGGGGTTGACACCTGCCTGGTTGTCAAATTCAACCGTGCCTTTGCCAAGATTTCGCCGGAGCAATTCGTCCGTGATATCCTGATCAGAAAACTTGATGTCAAAGCTGTCTTTGTCGGCGAGAATTTCCGGTTCGGCAAGGACAGGAGCGGCGGTGTCGCCACCTTCGAGCGGTCGGCCCAAGAGTACGGCTATGAAATGTACGCGGTGCGCGCCTTAAAACAAGGGCCTCACATCATCAGCTCCACCCTGATCCGGCAATTGATCGGTGAGGGGAAAATCGCGCAGGCCGCAAGGCTTTTGGGCCGCGGGGTCAGCGCTTCCGGCCCGGTGGTCAAAGGCGCGGGCCGCGGCCGCCTCCTGGGCTTTCCGACGGCCAACGTGGCTTATGAAGCGGACATTCTGCCGCCGCAAGGGGTGTATATCGTCGGTGTTCGTCTGGGTTCCAAAGACTACCCGGCCATGGCCAATATCGGCACGCGCCCTTCGTTTGAGGACAGATCCAAGCTTCATTTGGAGATCCATATCCTCGATTTCTCAGCAAGTCTTTACGGCAAACATTTGAAGGTGGAATTCCTCAAAAAGATCCGCAATGAAAAGAAGTTTCACAACCCTAAAGCCCTCGTCCGGCAGATCCAAAAGGACGAAATCACCGCACGAAAGTATTTCAATATTATTTAAGTTTTTTAAATTTTGTCCTTTAGAGGCGCCTAAAACCTGTCAAAAGTAGCTATTTTGTGTGTTGACAAGGCCATGGCGCAGGTCTATACTTTGGTTGTATATGGAGTGAAGTGGAGGGAAGTGGAGCCAATGTTTTACGGTGAATACAGCCACGGTATCGATACCAAGGGCCGTTTGATCCTGCCTGCGCGTTTCCGGATCGTTGCCAAGGAGAACGGGATCGACAAGTTTTTTGTCACCCGCGGCCTTGATAAATGCATTTTCATGTTCGCGGAGAATGAATGGCGCTTGCAGGAAGCACGGTTCAAGAACCTCTCCTTTACCAAGGGCGAGGCGCGTGCTTTTAACCGCATGTTCTTCTCCGGTGCCGTTGAAGTGGAGCCTGACAAACAGGGGCGCTTCATCATTCCCCAATACCTTAAGGATTTTGCCGGCATCAAGAAGGATGCCGTGGTGATAGGTCTTTCCAACCGTATCGAAATTTGGGAAACCGCCGCATGGCGGGAGTTCTTTAACAAAACCAGCGGTGAGTTCGAAAAGACCGCGGAGCACATGCTGGATATGGGTTGATGGAGCCTCAGAGCCCCGTCCATATATCCGTGATGCCTCAAGAGGCGCTTGATCTGCTGCGCCTTCCGCCCGGCGGCATTGCCGTTGACGGCACCTTGGGGATGGGAGGGCATGCCCTCCTGATGGCCCGGGTTTTGGGGAACAGCGGACATTTGATCGGCATTGATCGCGACAACGCTTCTTTAAGGCAGGCTGAAAAGAAGCTTTCTTCTCTTGAGTTAAAGATTGATTTGTTGCAGGGAAGTTTCAGCAGGCTCGATATAATTTTAGCCGGCCTTAAAGTAAGCGCTGTCGACGGTATTTTGCTGGACTTAGGCATCTCGAGTTTTCAGCTGGACGATTCGGCCCGTGGTTTTGCTTTCAGCAGCGAAGGGCCGTTGGATATGCGGATGGATGCGGCGCAGACGACCACCGCGGCGGACCTGGTCAACACGCTCAAAGAGGTCCAGCTAGAAAGAATAATAGCGGAATTCGGCGAAGAACGCTTCGCCCGGCGGATCGCGGCGGCCGTGGTGATGAGCCGCTCCAAGGCCAGGATCGCCACGACCAGGGAATTGGCTGATATCATTTTGCGCGCCTTGCCCAGGGGTTACACCCGCGGGCGTATCCATCCGGCCACCAGGACTTTCCAGGCCCTGCGCATCGCGGTCAATGGGGAATTGGACGAGCTGGCCTTGGGGCTGGATGTGTGCTTCAGGATGTTGAAGAAGGGCGGCCGGTTGTGCGTGATATCGTTTCATTCATTGGAAGACCGGCTGGTGAAGAATAAATTTAAAACGTGGGGGGCGGGGGACGAAGGTCTGGTATTGACCAAAAAGCCTTTGACGGCAGCGGAAGCGGAGTGTGAAGGCAATCCCCGCAGCCGCAGCGCCAAATTAAGAGCGATTGAAAGGTTAAAATGAGTTTAAAAGTCTATTTTAAAATAGCCATGTTCGTCACTATAATATCTTTGTTGTATATCCATATGCAGATGAAGATTTTTGAGTTATCCTATAGGGACAAGGATAAAGAAAAGATCATCCATGAATTGAATGACAGCAATGGCTCCTTGAACCACCAGATTTTGACCATGGAATCCGCCAACAGTCTGGGCAACCGGCTGCTGGACCATGACAGCAATTTCCAATTTATGGACAATCAACGGGTCATGACCGTGGTGGCCTCGGCCCAAGGCATGCCGCATATCAGCCAGCCCAGACCGAAGCCCGTTGGTCCTGCCTGGGGTTTGTTCTCGTTTTTAGGCGCTCAGGAAGCCAAGGCCTGGGAATAGACACAAGACTAGCTAGAGGTTAAATTGTTCCTTCGTAAGTATCCGCTCCGTTTCGCCGTAGTGTGCCTATTTTTATTTGCAGGTTTTGCTTACTCCGTCGGATTTCTCGTTTTTATCCAGATCTTCCGCTCCGATTATTTAAGCAATCTCGCCAAGCGCCAGCACGAGCATTCCATAGTCCTGGAGCCCCGGCGGGGGACCATTTATGACCGCAACATGAGGCCGCTGGCGATCAACCTGCCGGTTTATTCCATTTATGCCAATCCCAAGATCATGCGCCGGCCGCATGATGTGGATGTGGCGGTGGCAAAATTGTCCGTGATTTTGAAGACGGATCCCCGGTTGATCCGTGAAAAACTTGAAAAGGATAAATATTTTGTTTGGATTCAGCGCAAGGTGCCGCAGGATGTCTTCCTGCAGGTCAATGCGTTAAAGCTTGTCGGCATCGGGTTTATTAAGGAAAGCAAACGTTATTACCCCAACCAAACCCTGGCCGCGCATTTGATCGGATTTGTCGGTATTGACAATAACGGCCTGGACGGCCTGGAGCGCGATTATGACAAGTACCTGCGGGGAAAGCCCGGGCATGCCATCATCCTGCGCGATGCCCGTTCCAGGGAATTGATGTTCAACAAAGGGTATGTGCCGGCCGAGGATGGCTATAATATTGTCCTGACCATCGATGAAACGATCCAGTTTATCGCGGAGCGGGCCCTCGACGCCATGTATAGAAAGTACAATTGCAAGGGCGCCAGTATCATCGTCATGGACCCGCGCACCGGTGAGATCCTGGCCTTTGCCAACCGCCCCACCTATAACCTGGAGCAGGTTTCCAAGAGCACGCCGGAATCACGTACCGACCGCGCCATTGTTTTTACCTATGAGCCCGGTTCGGTGTTCAAGATCATCACGGCTTCGGCAGCGCTGCAGGAGGGCGTCGTCAGGGAAGGGGACATGATCAATTGCGAGCACGGCGCCTGGCGCGTGGCCGGCCATGTCCTGCATGATGCCGAAAAGTTCGGCGTGCTGACCTTTAAACAGGTCATTGAGCAGTCGAGCAACATCGGTACCACCAAGGTGGCCATGCGCCTGGGACCGAAGCGCATTTATGATTATGCCCGCCGTTTCCGTATTGGGATGAAGACCGGCATCGACCTGCCCGGCGAAGCGTCAGGGATATTGAAACCCGTGAGCCGCTGGTCAAAAACCTCCATCAGCGCGGTGCCGATAGGCCAGGAGGTGACGGTGACCCCGATCCAGCTCGTCTGCGCCATGTCCGCCATCGCCAATGGCGGTGTTTATATGAGGCCGTACGTCGTCAAGTCCATCGTTGACAGCCAGGGTCATGTTCTTTATGAGCATAAACCTCAAATCCTGGACAAGGTCATAACAACGACAACGGCCAGACGGATGAAAGCCATTTTAGAGGGAGTTGTCAAGGAGGGCACCGGTGTCAAAGCCGCCATCCCCGGTGTTGTCGTCGCGGGCAAGACAGGGACGGCCCAAAAGGTGGTCAACGGCGCTTATTCCCATTCGCATTTTTATGCGACGTTCGACGGTTTCGCCCCGGCGGACCATCCCCGCCTGGCCGCGGTGGTGGTCTTCGACGACCCGCACCCGGCTTATTACGGCGGTTCAGTGTCAGCGCCGGTCTTTTCCCAAGTCATTGGGGATTCCCTGAAATACCTGGCCTCGAGAGGCCCAAGCGGCGGTTAGCATGCGTTTAAGCGAATTACTCGACGGACTCTATACCAAACCCATTGCCTTGCCATGGCAGGCTTTCGATGTCGCCGCCATTTCCTGCGATTCGCGTGAGGAACAAAAGGGCGGGCTGTTCGTGGCCCTGCCCGGGTTCAAATTCGACGGACGGGAGTTTATCGATGATGCCGTCAAGCACGGGGCAAGGATCGTTGCCGTCAAAGGGTGCCCCCCCAAAGGGGACAATATCCTTTCGGGGGACAGGACGCTTTATCTTGATGTCGAGGACCCGAAGCATTTCCTGCGCTGCCTTGCCCGACGGTTTTACGGCACTCCTTCCGCGCGGGTCAAGTGTGTGGGCGTCACCGGCACCAACGGCAAGACAACCATCACGTACCTCATCGAATCCATTATCCGGGCCGCGGGCTCGCGCTGCGGCGTTATCGGCACCATCAACCACCGCATCGGCGATAAAATAATCCCGTCGAAAAACACCACTCCCGGCTTCCTGGACAATCAGCGCTACCTGGCCCAATTGGCGGACGCCGGCGCCGATTATTGCGTGATGGAGGCCTCCAGCCATGCCCTGGACCAGGGGCGGCTTGAAGACATCCATTTTTCCGCGGGCATTTTTACCAATTTGACGCAGGACCATCTGGATTATCACAAGGACATGGAGGATTATTTCAGGGCCAAATCGCTCTTGTTCAGCAAATTGAGTTCATCATCGACGGCGATCATCAACATCGATGACCCGTACGGCCAAAAACTCTTGACCCTGACCGGGTGCCCGGTCATTCCTTATGCCGTCGATACGCCGGCGAAGGTCCATGCCGCCAATATCCGCTACGATCTGGACGGCAGCCGCTTTGACATTATTTTTCCTGACGGCACCATCAACATCCATACCCGGTTTATCGGCCGCCACAATGTGTACAATATCCTGGCCGCCTTTGCCTGGGGCATGAGCCAGGGGTTCGGTCCTCAAATCATCCGGCAGGGGATCGAGAAACTGCAGGCCGTTCCTGGCCGGCTTGAAGGGGTGGATAACGATCAAGGCATTTTCATATTCATCGATTACGCGCATACCGAGGACGGGCTGGTCAATGTGCTTAAGGCCTTAAGGGCCGTGACCAGTGAAAGGATCATTCTTGTCTTCGGCTGCGGGGGCGACCGGGACAGGAGCAAACGGCCCCAAATGGGCCAGGCCGCCTGCCGGCTGGCCGATTATTCGATCGTCACCAGCGACAATCCCCGCAGCGAGGATCCTGCGGCCATCATCAGCGAAATCGTTGTCGGTTTTACCAAAAAGAATTTTGAAACCTGTATCGACCGTACCCAAGCCATCAGTCTGGCCCTTGAGATGGCGCAGCCGGGCCAGGTGGTCTTGATCGCGGGCAAGGGGCATGAGAATTACCAGATTTTCAAAGACCGTACCATCACCTTCGACGAACGGGACGTCGTCAGTCAATGTTTACAATCCAGGAAATCCTGAAAGCCGTTAAAGGGGACTTGCTGCAGGGGCCTGCCCGCGGCAGATGCGTTTCTGTCTCCATCGATTCGCGGCATGTCAAGAAGGGCCAACTATTCATCGCCATCAAAGGCGAAGTCTTCGACGGGCATGATTTTATCGATCAGGTGACGGCCAGGGGCGTGCAGACCTTGGTCGTCCATAGGCCCATTGAGGTCAAGGACCCAAGGGCCAGCGTTATCCTGGTCAAGGATACAGCCCATGCCCTTGGAGATGTGGCGCGCTATCACCGTCTCAGGTTTAAGATACCAGTCATTGCCCTGACCGGATCCGCCGGCAAGACAACGACCAAGGAGATGGTCGCGGCGGTGCTGGGATGCCGCTACAAGGTCTTAAAGAACGAAGGCACCCAAAATAATCATATCGGCGTGCCCCTGACCCTGCTTAAATTAAGACCTTCGCACCGTATCGTTGTCCTGGAATGCGGCACCAACCAGCCAGGCGATATTGCCTGGCTGGCGGATGTGGCGCGTCCCACCGTCGCTGTTTTTACAAACATCGGTGCCTCCCACCTGGAAAAATTGAAGACAACAGCCGGAGTTTTAAGGGAGAAATGGCGTTTGACGACCTTTTTGGGCCGCAAAGATAAGGTCATTCTTAATGCGGATGATGTTCTTTTATCAAAACAGCAGAAGCGTCTAAGGCATCCTTTCAAGATCATGACTTTCGGGATCAACGCCAAAGCGGATTGGACCGCCCATGCTATTCATGTCCATGCCGGCCGGTATTTAAAATTCCGGATGGGGGACCGAAGCTTTGAGTTAAACTCCTGCGGGATAAACCATGTCTACAATGCTCTGGCCGCTTTTGCCTGCGGCCGCTTGTTTAAAGTACCGTCCCGGGATATCGCCCGCGCGCTTAGTCTTTTTGAATTTCCCCAGGGGAGAGGGCAGATCCTGCGCCTGGGGAAAGGATGGATGATCAATGACACGTATAACGCCAATCCGGTTTCTATGAATTCGGCCCTGCAGACCCTGCAGGCCATTGAAACCCGGGGCCAAAGGATCTTTGTCGCCGCGGACATGCTGGAGCTGGGCGGGAAGTCCAGGCTGCTGCACCAGGCCCTGGGCAAGAGTGTGGTGAAGGCCGGGGTCGATGTTTTAATCACCGTCGGAACCATGGCCCGGCTGGCGGCCCGAAAAGCCAGGCAGCTCGATAAAAAAATAAAGGTATTTGCTTGCGCCGACGCCCACTCCGCGCAAAAATACTTAGCAAAAATATTTCATAACGGGGACGCGGTCCTGGTCAAGGGTTCCCGTCGCATGAAGATGGAAGAGGTGGCTGAGTTTTTGCTGGCCTCTCCCAAAGGATCGGGTTAATGTTTTACTTTTTATCGCAGTATTTTTATAATTCCACCCATTTTAATATTTTTCGTTACATCACCTTCCGCGCCGGTATGGCCGGGGTCACGGCATTTTTGCTGTGCATGATCTTCGGGCCGGTGTTTATCAAGTTGACCAGACGGCGCCGCATCGGTGAGTCGGCCAAGCGCCAGGACGCCCCGGGCCTTGACCAATTCCAGGTCAAAAAGGACGGTACGCCCACCATGGGCGGAATCTTTATCGTGGGCAGTATCCTGGCGTCCGTCATTTTATGGGGCAATTGGTCCAACAGCTTCACGGTCATGACCGCCTGGGTCTGTGTTTCCTTCGCCCTGCTGGGCGGCTGGGATGATTATATAAAGCTCAAAGGGATCGGTCCCCATCGCGGGATTTCCGCCAGAGTCAAGTCTTTTTGGCAGGTGACGATCGCCTTTATCGTCGGTGTTTTCGTTTATCTATACCCCTATATCACCACCAACCTGGATGTGCCCTTCTTCAAGCATTTGATCATCAACCTGGGGCCGTTCTTCGTCTTCTGGGTGGTCCTGGTGGTCGTGGGTTCGTGCAATGCGGTCAACCTGACCGACGGGCTTGACGGCCTGGCTATCGGCTGCACCTTGATGGTGGCTTTCACCCTGGCCATTTTGAGTTACGTCACCGGCAACGTCGAGATGAGCGGTTACCTGTACGTCACCTATGTGCCGGGCGCCGGGGAGCTGACCGTATTTTGTATGGCCATCGTCGGTGCAAGCCTCGGGTTTCTCTGGTTTAATTCCTATCCCGCCACTGTTTTTATGGGGGACGTTGGTTCCCTGGCCCTGGGCGGGAGCCTGGGGATGATCGCGGTCCTGATAAAGAAGGAAGTATGGCTGGTGGTTTTGGGCGGTGTTTTCGTCATTGAGGCCGGTTCCGTGATTTTGCAGGTTTTTTCTTTTAAATTGACGGGAAAGCGCATTTTCAAAATGTCGCCTTTCCATCATCATTTGCAGTTGTCCGGTTGGAACGAGAACAAGATCATCGTCAGATTCTGGATTGTGGCCATTATCCTGGCCATGTTGACCATCACCACCTTAAAGATCCGGTAAGCGTTCGACATGTCATTTGTTAAAGGTAAAACAGTAACAGTCATCGGCGCTGCCAGGAGCGGGATTGCGGTCGCCAACGCGGTTTTGCGTCTGGGCGGGGCGGCCAAGATTTCCGAGAGCAAGCCGCTGGATGAGTTCAGCGGCCGGCTTAAAGAGTTGTCCGACCCCGTAGGCGTGCGCATTGAACATGGGGGGCACACCAAAGCCTTTATTCAGGACAGCGACTATGTGGTCCTTAGTCCAGGCGTGCGCCAGGACGCCCAGCCGGCGGCATGGGCAAGGCAGCACGGCCTGGAAGTGATGGGCGAGGTTGAATTTGCCTTTCGTTTGTGCCCTTGCCCGATCGTAGCGGTCACGGGCAGCAACGGCAAGACCACCACTTCGACGGTGATCGCCGAGATCATCAAGGCCGCCGGCCGTACGGTCGTCTTGTGCGGCAATATCGGCAGCCCTTTTTCCAAACATGTGCTGGACTTGAGACCCTCGGATACTGTTGTTTTGGAAATCAGTTCATTCCAATTGGAAAGCACCATCCGTTTCAAGCCCTTTGTCGCCGTGTGGACGAATTTCAGCCAGAACCATCTGGACCGTCATAAGGACCTGAAGGAGTATTTTGACGCCAAGACCAGGATTTTTGCCAACCAGGATGAGCATGATTTCGCCGTGCTTAATTTTCAGACCCCGGAACACCGGAAATTGGTAACGAAGTTGAAAGCTAATTTGCTTTTTTTTAACATACCTGATAAGCCGGTGGGCACGGACAACCCCAACTATATGGCCGCCATGCAGGCCGCGCACGCCTTGGGAATCAGCGGCGAAACCTGCCTCAAGGTGTTTAGCGAGTTCAAGGGGGTTGAACACCGGTTGGAATTCGTGCGGCAGCTGGAGGGGGTCGATTATATCAATGATTCCAAATCCACGACGGTGGAAGCCGGGCGCTGGGCCCTGGAGAGGATGAACAAGCCCATCATGATGATCTGTGGGGGGCTGGACAAGCATTTGGATTATGCACCTTTAAAGGCGCTGGTGGCCCGGAAGGTCAAACGCATGGAGGCCATCGGCCAGGCCCGCGAGATCATGAAGGCCACCTTCAGCGATGTGGTTGCAGTGGACACCTTTATGTCCCTGGAAGAGGCGGTCAAGGCCGCCCGTGCTGCTGCCAGGCCAGGGGAGTGCGTTCTGCTTTCGCCCATGTGTGCCAGCTTCGACATGTTCACCGACTATGAGCACCGGGGAGCTTGTTTTAAAGAAATCGTTAACGGGTTGACCTAAGACGGGGACACTTCTGTCGTAAGTTAATACATTGCAATACGATACTTAGAAACGGTCCAATACATTAGAAACGGTCCAATACATTATGCGCCAGGAGAGAATCAATTTATCCATCACTGTTTTGACCTTGATTTGCTTTGGCATCATCATGATTTATTCGGCCAGTTGTGTCAATGCCATGCAGACCTTCGGCGACAGCATGTATTTCCTTAAACGCCATCTGTTGTTTTTGACCCTGGGGCTGGTGGCGTCGTTTTTTATCATGCGCATGGATTACCGCCGGATACAACCTTTCGCCCGTCCTTTGATAGGCTTGTGCGTCCTTCTTTTGATTTTTGTCTTGATCCCCCATATCGGCAACGAAAGTTACGGCGCCCGCCGGTGGTTCAAGCTGGGCGTCTTCCATTTTCAGCCCTCGGAGCTCGCCAAACTGGCGCTGATCATCTATACGGCGGATTTCCTGCACCGTAAACAACACCTCGTCAGAAGTTTTAGGTATGGGTTCCTGCCGCCACTGATCGTCATGGGCATCTTATGCGCCTTGACCGTCAAGCAGCCGGATTTGGGCACGACTGTCGAAATGGCGGTCGTGACCCTCACGATGCTGTTCTTGGGTGGGGCAAGGCTTTGGCACTTGGGCCTGGTCTTCGGCTCCGCGGTGCCGGTATTGGTTTACCTTATCGTTAAAGAGCCCTACCGCATGGCACGCATCATTGCCTTTCTCGATCCCTGGCAGGACAGCCAGGGGATCGGCTTTCAATTGACCCAATCGCAGATCGCCCTGGGTTCCGGCGGCCTCTTCGGCGTGGGGCTGGGCCACAGCAAGCAGAAACTTTTTTACCTGCCGGCGGCACATACGGATTTCATCCTCTCCATCATCGGTGAAGAGCTGGGGCTTATCGGGACGCTGACCGTCATCACCCTGTTTTGCCTTTTTATCTGGCAGGGTACCCGTATTGTGCGCCAGACCAACAATGCCTTCGGCTATTTTCTGGGGATGGGTATCGTCATGATGCTGGGCTTGCAGGCCATGGTTAATGTTGGCGTCAGTATCGGCGCCTTTCCCACCAAGGGCTTGCCGCTGCCGTTTATCAGCTACGGCGGCAGCGCTTTGATCTTTCATTTGGCGGCCATTGCCTTGCTGTTGAACATTTCCAAGGTTGAGGACTACTGATGAAGGTTTTAATCGCCACCGGCGGCACAGGCGGCCACATTTTTCCCGCCATCGAGACGGCCAAGGCCTTGAGGACCAGGGGCCATCAGGTGAGTTTTGCCGGTGTTTTGGGAAGCAACGAGGCCAAGATCAGGGAACTGGATTTTCCGGTATTTGCGTTAAGTGCCCAGGGCCTGACCGATGTCACCTTCAAGGGCTGGCTTAAATTCGCCGGCATCATGGGCCAGGCGGTGTTCCGTTCCTTTAGCGTGGTGCGTAAATGCGCGCCGGACAAGATCATGGGTTTTGGCAGTTACGGCGCGTTTCCCGTCGTCATGGCCGGCGCCCTGATGCGCTATCCGGTGGTGATCCATGAGCAGAATGTGGTGCCCGGGCGCGCCAATGCCTTCCTGGCCAATATCGTGAGAAAGGTGGCGATCAGTTTTGAGAGCAGCAGGCAGTTTTTCGCGCCGGGTAAGGCCATTTGGACTGGGTGCCCTTGCCATTACAAGTCCCTGCCGTCGAAGGCCGAAGGGCTGCTGGCCTTTGACCTGAAGGAAAATAAAAACACGCTTGTGCTGGTGGGGGGATCCCAGGGCAGCCAAAAGCTCAATGAGGTGTTCTTCGAAATGATGAAGGACATGCCGCCGGCCGATTTCCAGGCCATCCATATGACCGGCGTCAAGGAATTCGCCAAGTATGAGGCTCTTTATCATCAGGAGAGCCTGCCTGTCAAGGTTTGCGCCTTTATCGACAACATCACCCATGCCTATGCCGCCGCGGACCTTGTCATCGCCCGGGCCGGGGCGGCCACCATCAACGAATTGGGGCTCCTGGGCATTGCCGCCGTGCTGGTACCGTACCCCTTTGCCGGCAATCATCAAAAATACAATGCCCGCATCCTGGCGATGGCCGGCGCCGCGGCGCTCATCGAGCAGAGAGATTTGACCAAGGCTTCCCTGAAAGAAGCGGTGGCCCGCATGTTGTTTTCCAATTTCACGAGGGAGGATATCCTAAAAAAGACCAAAGGCTTGTTTCAGGCGGACGCGGCGCTGCAATTGGCGCTGGTGACAGAAGGGCTATGAAGAGCGGCAGAGGAGATCTGTGAAAATTATTCTTTTAACCGCGCTGGCCGTTTTGCTGGCCGACGTCTCATTTGCCGGTACGCCCCAGAGCGGCTGGCAGGTGATGAAGGGGCAGGATTTTGTCATTTATTACCGACAGGACGTGCCCAATGATTTTATCCAGACCACCATGGACACCGCCGAAGACGAATTAAGGGACGTGACGGACGACATGGGCATTATTGACGAGTCGCAGTGGGGGGACAAGCCGGTCAAGATTTACATTTATAGCAACCAGAGGGACTTTGTACAAAACGGCGGCCAGGCAGGCTGGTCGCACGGGGCGGCCTTTGCCAGGGCGCGTACCATCAAGGCCTACCCGGAAGCGTCGGGCTTTTTTGACAGCATCCTGCCGCATGAACTGGGGCATATTGTTTTCCGGGATGATATCGGATATACGGCGCAGGTGCCTTTGTGGTTCGAGGAGGGGGTGGCCATTTATCAGGAGAAGGCCAAGCGGCTGGGGTCGGATACGCTTGTGCGGGAGGCGTTAAAAAATGGCCAATTTATTCCTTTATCACAGCTGACAGGTATGCGATTATATAAAAATACGGCCAACCAGGTGGTGGATGTCTTCTATACCGAATCGGCCAGTGTGGTCCATTATATGATCGAAGAATTGGGCCGGCGGGAATTTCTTATGCTTTGCGATGAGCTTAAGTCAGGCACGCCTTTCCAGACGGCCCTGCATAAAGTCTATCTAACATTCAGGACCATCGATGACTTAAACCAGGCATGGGTGGATTATTTACAAGGGTAATTATGAGTAAACATTATCATTTGATCGGTATCGGCGGGATCGGGATGGGGACACTGGCGTCCTTGCTGTTGGACCAAGGGCATACCATCAGTGGTTCAGATGTGAAAGACAATGAAATGACCTCGGGGCTGCGCAAAAAGGGCGTGACCGTCGCCATAGGCCACAGTGCCGGCAATATCGCCAAGACCGTTGATTATGTGGTTTACTCATCGGCCATCCGTGTCACCAATCCTGAACTTTTCGAGGCGCATAGCCGTAATCTCCCCGTGCTGCAGCGCGCACAGGTGCTGGCCCAGCTGGCCAACCAGCAGCTGCCCATCACCATCGCCGGCGCACATGGGAAAACAACGACGACCTCCATGGTCTCGAGCCTCCTTATCAACGCGGGCCTCAAACCCACCACGGCCATCGGCGGCATCATCAACGGCACGACCGCCTACAATGCCAACCTGGGGGAAGGCAAATATTTCGTGGCGGAAGTGGACGAAAGCGACGGCACCTTTCTTTATTTCAACCCGCAATATTCCATCATCACCAACATGGATTTCGAGCACGTCGATTTTTATAAAAACTGGGATGGGATCACTCAGGCCTATGGCCGGTTCATCAGCGGCACCCGGCCGCAGGGCTGCCTGATCGTTTGCGGGGAAGACAAACGGCTGACCGAGCTGGCCCGCGGGCAGAAGGCCGGCCTTATCACCTATGGCTTGAGCAGCGATTATGATGTTTTCGCCACGGACATGGTTTCCGACGGATTTCAATCCTCTTTTTGCGCTCATGCCCGTCAGGCCCCAGTGGGCGCCTTCGAACTGAATGTCCCTGGCCGGCATAATATTTTGAATGCCCTGGCGTGTATCAGCTTAGGGCTGGAGCTTGGTGTCCCTTATGAGGTCATGTTCAGGACGCTGAAGAATTTCACCGGCGTCAAGCGCCGCTTTCAATTAAAGGGCAAAGCGGACGGGATCATGGTGATTGATGATTATGGCCATCATCCCACGGAAATCGCCGCAACGTTGAATGCCGCCAGGCTGTTTGCGCCCAAGCGCCTTATCACCGTGTTCCAGCCCCACCGGTATTCAAGGACAAAGTTCCTGCTGAATGAATTTGCCGCCGCCTTGGGGCTTACGGATGAGCTGGTCCTGACCGATGTTTATGCGGCCAGCGAGAAAATCGGCGAGGGGGTAGGCACCGGCGCCCTGCTCGAGAAGCTGCAAGGTGCTCTGGGGGAGAGGGTCATTTACTTAAAAAAGGAAGATATTGTAAAACATGTGCAGGATCATGTCCGTCCCGGTGATCTGGTGATTTTCTTGGGGGCGGGGGATATTTATCATCTTTCGGATGAATTGGTTAAAAACTTGGAAACCCCGCGCAAAGCTGGGGCGGTGGAAAGGGTTTTATGAGTTCTCGTCAGTTCGGCAATATAGGTGTATTGATGGGCGGTTATTCCTCAGAACGGGAAATTTCCCTGCGTTCGGGCCAGGCTGTGGCTGAAGCGTTGTCCCAGGAAGGTTACCGGGTGGTGCCGCTGGACATCACCGCCAACGATAGCCCCAAGATCATCCAGCAAATCCAGAAAGCGCCTTTGGATGTGGCATTTATCGCCCTGCACGGCCGTCTGGGGGAAGACGGTACCATCCAGGACATCCTGGAAAAATTGGATATCCCTTATACCGGCTGCGGGGTGAAGGCCAGCCAAACGGCTTTTAATAAAATCCTTACCCAGAAGGCGCTGGCTGCCGCGGGCCTGCCGGTGCCGGTGCATTATTGCATCACCGATGGTAAAGTGGTGGATTTCAAGGGCGCCTGGAACCATATTAAATCAACACCCATGGTGGTCAAGCCGGCCTGCGAAGGCTCGAGCATCGGCGTGCATATGGTGCGCCATCCTTCCGAGTGGGAACCGGCTTTCAAGAACGCCTTGAATTACGGGCCGCAGATCATTATCGAGCAATTCATCAGGGGCCGGGAATTCACCGCCGGCATTTTCGACCGGGAATGCCTGCCGCTGGTGGAGATCTGCCCCAATGCCACTTTTTTTAATTTTACCGCCAAATACCAAAAGGGCGCCACCCAGTATGTATGCCCTGCGGTCATCGATGAGGGGCTGGCAGGTAAAATCAAGGCGATGTCCCTGGCCGCCGCCGAGGTGCTGGGGTGCCAGGAGTTTTGCCGGGTGGACCTGCGGGTGGACGATAACCGGCAGCCTTTCATCCTTGAGATCAATACCATTCCGGGGTTTACGGGAACAAGCCTTTTTCCCAAGGCGGCCAAGGAAGCCGGGTATAGTTTTGTGCAGGTCTGCGAGAAACTTCTGGATTTGGCCTATGGCAAAAAAGTCAAGCGTTAATATCTCACCCATCGCGATCATCCGCGTTATTGTCTTTTTATTTATCGGTTTCGTTGTATTCACCGGCTATGTCAACGCCGTTGATTTTCTCACCAGCTCTCCCTTGTTTTCCGTTAAGGACGTGCTTATCGACCGTTCCATCCAGTTTATCGACCTGCGGACGCTCAGGGAGATCCCCGGCACCAATATATTCGAGGTGGATATCAATAAGCTTGACCGTCAGATACGCCGCCGCTATCCTTATATCGCCGAGTTAAGGGTGGTGCGCCAGCTGCCGGACCGCATCCTGGTCCTGGCCAAGCAACGTGAGGCGCTGATGCAGATTTATTATAAGAAAAAGTATTTGCAGCTGGACACCGAGGGGGTGGCTTTATATTATACCCTGCAGCCGGCCGAGGTGCCCTTGGTTTTCGGGGTTCCTGTCGATAATTCACTGTTCTTGGGCGGGACCGTTCGCGGGGCGAGCTTAAAAAAAGTAGTGAAGATTCTCAACATCTTCAAGCGTTCTCCCTACCTGAAACGCTGGCGCATTCACGCCGTCCAGGCGGGTAACCTGGCGAAAATAGACCTTTCTGTAGGAGAGAGCATGCATGTGATCCTTGATCAGGACAATACCGAGGAAAAGATCGGGCTGCTGCAGATGCTGGTGGCCTCGAACAAGCTCGATTTGAACAAGGTCAAATACATTGATTTGAGGTTTCATGAGCCCATCATCGCCAACAACGAGGAAGGCAAGGAAAAATAAGGATGTTTAGGAAAATGGCACAGACACAATATTTTTGCGGATTGGATTTGGGCACCCATACCCTGAAGGCTGGCATCATCTGCGCCAAGGACGAGGAGAATCTGGACCTGATGGGCGTCTTCGAGACCAGGGCCACGGGTTTCAAAGAAGCCTCCATCAGCGATATCGCCGAGCTGTCGGATTGTATCCAGCATGTCATGCAGGGGGTGATGCAGAAGACCGGCATCAAGGTTCACGCCGTCCAGCTGGGGATCAGCGGCAGCTTTCTGGCTGTCCGGCGCAGTTCGGCCATCATTCCGCTGATCGACAGCGGCACCAAGGTGGTCTCCGCCTTTGATTTGCGCAAGGTGGATCACCAGGCCAAATTGCTGGGCGTCAACCTGGACGAGGACATTATCCATGATTTTCCGCAGTGGTACAGGGTCGATGACGTCAATACGTCCGCCAATCCGGCCGGGTTGGTGGGCCGGAAGATTGAATCCAGCCTTTTATTGTTGACGGCGCAAGCCTTGCGCCTGCGCAACTTGACCAAGGCCGTGCACCAGGCGGGCTTCGAGGTCAACAGTGTCGCCTTTAGCGGGTTTGCCGCGGGCGACGTTGCCGTTGACAAGGAAGATAAGACACAGGGCTGTGCCCTGGTGGATATCGGCGCCAACATCACCTCGGTGATTTTCTTCAAGAACGGCATCGTGGGCGATGTGCAATTCATTCCCTGGGGCGGCAACTACATCACCCAAACGATCGCTGAGCGCTTAAGCCTTACTGTTGATTTGGCCGAGGAGATCAAAAAGACACAAGGCCAGGCCAGCCAGTCCGATCCCAAGGAGGTTTCCGGAGAAATCCTGGTTAAGCGTGAAAAGGGTTATATGCCCATCCGCCGGGAGGCTGTTTGCGAGGCGGTCAACTGGGAGATCGAAAATTTCCTGACCCATTTGGAGGCCGTGGTGAAGGGGTCGAATCTTTATTACCAATTGAACAAGGGGATCGTGATGGTGGGCGGGGGCTCGTTATTGACGGGTGCCATTGAGCGCATCGAAGAGCGGGTCAACCGTCCGGTGCGCATGGGGGCCTCGACACCGGGCTTGAACAACGCGCCGGTCTATGCGGCGGCCATAGGCCTCGGCCGGATGCATTATTTGAAAAAGAAGCAGGAGTCTTTGAACATCAAGACCCCCGCGGCGTTCAAGGACAAGATCGTCAACAGCGTCAGAGAATTGTGCCAGGAATATTTTTAATAATCCTTGTCTTCGCGGGCGGGTTTTTGGTCGAAGCGGCGTTTGCTTAAGTTAAATTCGATGTTCCTGATGGCGCTGCGGATCCTGGAATTATGGCTGATGAGGTTTAAGACGCCAAGGGCTATCAATATCAGGAGCATGACGGTGAGGATCATGGCGTAGCTTTGGATCAGCAGCAGTTGGGCGATGACATCGTTTTTGGGGACATCGAAGCTGGAATAGATCGTTTTAAGGCCGATGCCGAAGCCCAGGATGAAAATAATGATGAGGATGACCTGGAAGAAAATGATGTAAAAATGCCGTCCCATCCACTGGCCGGCGCGGTTGTCCCATTGCCTTATCTTGGAAAGCAACTCATTTTGTCCCATAGGATTCTTTTATTTTAGGGAGACAGAAGGCTGTTGCCAAGGGTTTTTTTATGAATATGGCCCGTATTTTTTATTGGCTCTTCTTAAGTTTGTCCCTCTTTTCCGGATGCATCACGGCGCCTGGCGTCAACGGCACCCTCGGTTACAGCCAGGAAAGGCGGGTGGTGATCGTCGGAGAAAAAGTTTCCCCCAGCATCGCCGCCTTTTATCAGCGCAAGTACAACGCGCCGGTCTGGTTTACGCCCACCCGGGGCTTGCTCAAGGATTCCGCCGAGGTTGTCCTTAAAGGCTTCGGGCCTTCCCAGGCCATGCGTTCCCTGATCAATGAGCTGGAAAGCATTAATTATACCACCGGACGCTGGGAGATCATTGTGCCGGGCCTGGCCGAGGGGTATTTCCTGGATACGCTGAAGAACATGGGCGACGGGGCCTTGGCACATGCCCGCGGCGACTTCGTGCTGATCGACTCCAACGGCAACAAGGAGGTCGAGGCCCAGGTGGCGCGGGTGACCAACGAGAGTTTTTTTGTGACGTACGAATTCCGCAAGTATGACATTTAGCGGAAGACCTCTGAAAATCATTTCTCAACCATGTCACACCAGCCGTTGGCTGGTTTTTTTAATTTATGGTAATATAGTCTCAATTCTGATTGGTTTATGGAAAATCTGCGCCTGTAGCTCAACTGGAAAAGGCCCAATTGCTTCGCTTGGCATAAGCTTTCTTTAGTTTGTTAGGTTGTTAGATCTTTTGCGCCTGTAGCTCAACTGGATAGAGCACTAGTCTTCGGAACTAGGTGTTGGTGGTTCGAGTCCACTCAGGCGCGTGATTAAAGTCCCTCTTTTTTCCTTTACTTTAAAATGACTTTTGGCTAATATTCCCTTTATCTATGTCCCTGGAAACGTCGTTGCACAACACTCCCCTGGTGGAGGAGCATATTGCCCTCGGCGCCAAAATGGTCGGCTTTGGCGGCTGGAACATGCCTTTGCAATACGAGAGCATCCTCGCTGAGTGGGATTATAACCGCAAGGCCGTCTCCATTTTCGACTGTTCACATATGGGTGAATTCGTCATCAAGGGCGATGCCCAAGAGACCGGTTTGGATAAGATCGTCACGCAGCCCATCCTTGATATGCCGGTCAACACCTGCCGCTACGGGGCCATGCTCAATGAGCAGGGCGGGGTCATTGATGATCTCATTGTCTACCGCAAAGGCCAGCAGGATTGGATGATTGTTGTCAACGCCGCTAATATAGAGAAGAATGCCCATCATTTCCGCACCCAATTGAATCCCAATGCCCATTTTGAAGATGCTTCCTTTAGGACAGCCAAATTGGACCTGCAAGGGCCGCAATCGCGCGATGTCTTGAAAGTGCTGGCGCCGGGCATTGAGAAATTGGCCTATTACACCTTCGGCCATTTCCAGATAGCCGGCATCCCTTGTTTGATCAGCCGCACCGGCTACACCGGCGAACTCGGTTATGAAATTTATTGTGCCTGGGAAAAATCCAAAGAAATCTGGCAAATTATTTTACAAGATGCTACAGTAAAACCCACGGGCTTGGGCGTGCGCGATGTGTTGCGCGTTGAGATGTGCTACAGCCTGTACGGCCATGAACTCGATGAGGCGACCTCTCCGCTGGAGGCCGGGCTTGATAAATTTATCGACGGGAAAAAGGAATTTATCGGACGGCAGGCGGCTTTTGCCAGGCCGGCGCAGCGAACCATCGGTTATTTGACTAGTATTTCCCGCAAAAGCCCCCGGGCAGGCAATATAATTTTTGACGCCCAGGGACGCCGGGTCGGAGTGGTCACCAGCGGTACTTTTTCGCCGGCCCTGCAGTTGGGCATCGGCATTGGATTTATGGCGCATCCGGTTGCGGATATGGGGACGGACATTTTCTTTGGCGATGATAAGGCCAAGACGGCAGCCAAGATCGCCAAAAGGCCTTTTTACAAGGGCGGATCCTTAAAGTCATAATTTATAAGTTTGTATGAGGAGAACTTATCATGGAAATCGAAGAAAGCTTTCTTTATACGAAAGAGCATGAATGGGTTTCGATCGAAGATAATATCGCCACCATGGGCATTACTGATTATGCCCAGGGCGCGTTAGGCGATGTGACCTATGTGGAATTGCCTGAGGAAGAAACGGAAGTGGACCAGTTCGAGCAATTTGTATCCGTGGAATCGGTCAAGGCGGCCAGCGACATTTATGCGCCCATTTCCGGCAAGATCGTCGAGGTCAACCGCAAACTGGAAGAGAACCCTTCCCTGGTCAATAAGGATTGTTACGGCAAGGGCTGGATCGCCAAGATCGAAGTGCGTGATATGGACGAGAGCACCAATCTCATGAGCGCGGACGAATACCGCAGTTTCCTTGAGACCCTCGAGCATTAAGTTTAGGATTGCAGTGAACCCCTACATCACCAATACTCCCCAAGAAGTCGAGCAGATGCTTAAAGACATCGGTGTGGGCACCATCGACGGTCTTTTTGCCGATATCAAACCCGAACACAAGCCGCAATCCTTCGATTTACCCAAAGGCCTTTCAGAGTACGAAGTGGTGCGCCGCGTGACGGCCCTGTCCTTGAAGAACAATGTGCATGTCGTTCCTTTCATCGGGGGCGGTTATTACGATCATTATATTCCCTCGGCGGTGCCGGCCCTGACTTCCCGCGGGGAATTCTATACCGCTTACACGCCTTATCAGCCGGAATGTGCCCAGGGCACCCTGCAGGCGCTGTTCGAATATCAAAGTTCCATGAGCGCACTTACCGGCATGGAGGTTTCCAACGCTTCCTTGTACGACGGGGGAACAGCTCTTTATGAGGCCATGATGATGGCCATCCGCATCACCGGCCGCCACAAGGTGGTCATGGACGGTGGGGTGAGCCCCATCTACCGCAAAATTTTAAAGACCTACACGCATCATTTGTCTTACCAGTTCGAAGAGACCCCGGTGGTGCACGGGCAAAGCAGCCGCCCGGAAATGGAAAGGTTGTTAGACAAGGACACCGCAGCGGTCATTTTGCAGAACCCTAATTTCTTCGGCGCCATCGATGATTTTACCGATATTATCCAGAAAGCGCATGAAGTTGGGGCTCTCGCCATTGTCAGCGTTTATCCGATTTCTTTGGGATTGTTGAAAACCCCGGCCGACATGGGTGCCGACATCGTCACCGGTGAAGGCCAGTCGCTGGGCCTGCCGCTTAATTTCGGCGGGCCGTACCTGGGCTTCATGTGCGCCCGCAAGAAATACATCCGCAAGATGCCGGGGCGCATTGTCGGGGAGACGGTAGATTCTAAGGGCCGCCGCTGCTTTGTCAACACCCTGCAGGCCCGCGAGCAGCATATCCGCCGGGAAAAAGCCACGTCCAATATCTGTACCAACGTTTCCCTGTGCGCCTTGCAGGCCGCCGTCTTCATGGCCCTGGTCGGCAAGAATGGTTTGAAAGAAATGGCGCAGTTGAATTTGGACAAGGCGGAATATGCCAAACACATGCTGTCTAAAATCAAGGGAGTGGAGGTCAAACGCTCATCGCCGACATTTAATGAATTCACCGTGCATTTGCCCAAGGATGCCTCCCAAGTCGTGGGTGCTATGATGCAAAAGGGTTTTGCCGCCGGGTTCCCGCTGGGCCGTTATTATCCCGGTATGGAGCGTTATTTGCTGGTGGCGGTCACGGAGAAGAGGACCAGGGAAGAGATCGACCGCTACGTCAAGACTCTGGAAGAAATATTGGCTTAAAAATATGGAATTAATTTTCGAAAAATCGACAGAAGGACGTAAAGGCTTCGCCTTCGGGGCTTCGGATGTGCCTGTCCGCGCCCAAGTGCCGGCCCCATATGCCCGCAAAGAGGACGCGCCGCTGCCGCAGGTGAGCGAGTTGGATGTCGTGCGGCATTACACCCGTTTGTCCCAGAAAAATTTTTCCATCGACACGCATTTCTATCCGCTGGGTTCCTGCACCATGAAGTATAATCCGAAATTCACCGAGAGCCTAAGCCGCTTGTCCGGGTTTACGGATCTGCATCCGTTGCTGGCCCAGCTCTCCGGCGGCGAACGCTGGACCCAGGGCGCCCTCGAGGTTCTCTATGAGCTCGAGCAGTGGATGTGCGCAATGACCGGATTCAAGCATTTCACCATGCAGCCTCTGGCCGGCGCGCACGGCGAATTGACGGGCATCATGCTCATGGCGGCCTATCACAAACACAAGAACAATGCCCGCAAAAAATATGTGATCATCCCTGACTCCGCGCACGGCACTAATCCGGCCTCGGCCGCCATCGCCGGTTATGAGACGATTTCCATCCCTTCTAATAAAGAGGGCGGTATGGATTTGGAAGCGCTTAAGGCCGCGGTCAACGAAGAGACTGCCGGCTTGATGATGACCGTGCCTAGCACCTACGGGGTTTTCGAGCCCAACATCACCGAGATCGCCAAGATCATTCATGGCGTCGACGGTATCATGTATTACGACGGGGCTAATTTAAATGCAGTTTTAGGCCGCTGCCGTCCGGGAGACCTTGGCTTTGACGTGATGCATATCAACACCCATAAGACCTTCACCACGCCCCACGGCGGCGGCGGTCCCGGAGCGGGGCCGGTGGGGGTCAATGAGAAGCTCGCTAAATTCCTTCCCATCTCCCGCGTGATCAAACGCGGTGACGGCACCTTTGCCCTGGATTATAATTACACCGATACGATCGGGTATATCGCTTCCTTCTACGGCAACTTTGGACTGCTGGTGAGAGCATATGCTTACATCCTGATGCTGGGCAAGGAAGGTTTGCTGGAAACCGCTAATCACGCGGTGTTAAACGCGAATTACATCATGAAAAAGCTGGCGCCTTATTACAAGCTCTGTTTTGACCGTATCTGCATGCATGAAAGCGTTTTTTCGGCTTCCAAACAAGCGGAACGCGGCGTACATGCCATCGATATTGCCAAATTCTTGATCGACGAGCAGATCCATCCTCCGACGGTATATTTCCCCATCAGCGTGCCAGAGGCGATCATGATCGAGCCCACGGAAACCGAATCCAAGCAAACCATGGACTATTATATAGGGAAGATGGTCGAGGCCGACAAGCTGTCACAAGAAAACCCCGCGGCTTTTAAAGAATTCCCGAAGACCATGCCCATCAGCCGTCCCGATGAAGTCAAAGCCGCTCGAGATGTTAAAACCAGTTATTTTCTGGTAACATCATCTGATGCATCTTAGAGACATTTCCTTTCCAGGCCCTCAAGAAAATATTGCCTTTGATGACGTCTTGCTGCATCTGGCGGAAAAAGAAGAGGCCGGGGAATATTTGCGCTTTTGGGAATCACCTGTGTATTTCATCGTGCTGGGGCGCATCGGCCGGCCTGAGATCGACGTCAACGTGCTCTCCGTAAAAAAAGATGATGTCCCTGTTTTAAGACGTTTTTCCGGCGGGGGTACCGTCGTGCAGGGCCCCGGCTGCCTTAATTACACCCTTGTCCTTTCGAAAGAAAAATACCCCGAGCTCAACGACCTGCGCCGATCCTACCAATGGATCAGCTTGAAAGTCCTTGAGGCCCTGCGGCTCTCGGGGGTGGAGGCCTATTTCAGGCCTCTGTCGGACCTGGCCGCCGGGCCGACCGAGAAAAAGTTTTCCGGCAATGCCCAACGCCGTTTAAAGAAATATATCCTGCATCACGGCACCATCCTGTACCGGTTTGATTTGTCCCTCATATCGCGCTATTTGAACATGCCTGTGGAGGTCCCCGACTACAGGCAGGGCCGTTCCCATGCCGATTTTGTGACCAACATCCCCATAGACCCCGCGGTGTTTAAAAGCCATTTGGGGGAAATCTTTCAAGTAACCAGATGCTTACCTTCCGCGCGTGAACTTGGGTTGCTAAAAGAATTTCATGAATTCAGAGAAAATTAAAAAAGAGAATGCTTTCCTGTTTTTGGCCTTTTTGGCCGGCCTGGTGCTGGCGGCCTACAGCCCCTGCCTGCATGCGCAGTTCCTGCGCTGGGACGATTACCGGCATTACATTTCCAATCCATGCGTCTACAGCCTTTCCTGGTACAATCTTTGCAACATTTTCAGGCAGACCGTCAACGATACCTACATTCCCTTAACAACCTTATCGTTTAACCTGGAATATCATTTATTCGGCGTCTCGGCCTTTGCCTCGCACCTGATCAACATTCTTTTGCATGCGGGCATTGTGATGCTGGTTTTTGATTTCGCCCGCCGTCTGGGGTTTTCTCTCAAGGAAGCGTGGCTGGCCGCCGCCATTTTCGGCCTTCATCCCATGCACGTGGAATCCGTGGCCTGGGTGGCGGAGCGAAAGGACACATTAAGCATTTTGTTTTACATGTTGTGCCTGCGGGCCTACTGGATGTATCTCGACCGTCAATCCGGGAAACAATATGCCTTAAGCCTGCTCTTTGCTTTTTTAAGCATCCTGGCCAAGGCCATGGCCGTCAGCATCCCTTGGGTGCTGTTATTGCTGGACTGGTTCCACCGCCGCAAGGCCGGCAAGGCTGTGTTTCTGGACAAGCTGCCCTTTGCCGCGCTGGTTTTCCCCGTGGCGCTTGTCACCTTCCTGCAATTATCGCCCCATCCGGACATCGAACCCCGTTCGCTGCTTATCGGGCTTTGGACTTTTGCCTGGTATTTAAAAAAATTTTTTCTGCCGGATTATTTTACCCTCACCTATTCGCCGGCCCTGCCGGTGACCCTGTCCAACCCGGCCTACATTCTGTCTTTGGTCATTGTCGTGGTTTTTATATTCCTTCTGTGGGGATGGCGTAAAAACCGCTTATGGGTGTTCGCCGCGCTTTTTTGGGCGGCATCGATTTTTTTCTTTTGGCGGTTCGACTTCAACGACAGCAATATCGTGGCTGACCGCTTCATGTACCTGCCTTCTTTGGGATTTTGCCTTCTGCTGGGAAGGTGCCTGTCGAGATTTAAAGTTGTGCCGGTGGTGGTTGTCGTGGTGTTGGGAGCCATGACCTTCAACCAGTGCCGGATCTGGAGGGATGACCTCTCGCTTTGGACATGGGCCTTGGTCCACGACCCGCGTAATGCCGTGGCCAAGTCCAATCAGGAGGGAGCCGTGTATGAACGGAGTAAAAAACTTCCGGATTTCAGGTGCTTGACCAAAGCCATAGACCGTGACCCTTCGGCGGCCAAAGGTTATTTCATCCGGGGAGTGGCCCTTTTGGGCGAAGGGGATTATTTTCTGGCCTTCAGCGATTTCAACCGTGCCATCAGCCTGAATCCTTCCGATGGCATGGCCTATGTCATGCGGGGTGAGCTTTATGCCGGCAAAGGGAAGAATGACAAGGCGCTGGATGATTTTGATACGGCCATCGCCCTCAAAACCAGAGGTGCCCTGGCCTATGTCCAAAAGGCGGCTCTTTTAAAGGGCATGCATCATTTTCAGAAAGCCTTATTTTGGTTTGGCCGTGCCGTTGAGGCGGATCCTTCTTTTGGCGTCACCTTTTACGAGCGCGGGATCCTGTACATGATGCTGCGGCAATACAATAAAGCCATTGATGATTTCACGCATTCCATCGCCCTGCATAATGACTTGAAAAAGAGTTATTGCCGGCGCGCGGAAGCTTACCAGGCTTTAGGCCAGTGGCCCCAGGCTCAGCAGGACTTTAAAATGTCCCTGCGGCAAGACCCATACGATGTCAAGGTGCTTAATGAGCTTGGTATCGCTTATCTGATGGCCGGTGACCAGCAGGCGGCCCTGGATGTTTTCAACCAAACCGTCGCCATGCATCCTTTTTATGATGATGCCTATGCCAACCGCGGGATCATTGAGCTTCGCCGTGGTCAGTATGCTTTGGCCTTGCAGGACTATACCAAGGCCATAAGCCTTGAGCTTTATCCCTACCATGCCTTGATCACCAGGGGTGATATCTATTTGGCGCTGGGCGAAAAGTCATTGGCCCTTAAGGATTATAGTCTCGCTGCGGCTTTTATTAAAGGGCCCTCCCTGGCCCAAGAGAAACAAGATCAGCTTAAAAAATTTTTAGATAATTAATGATATATATTCTAGTTTTGCTAATATATACACATGTTCCCCAGGATTTTATGTCTTTTTTTGATAATCGGCCTTTGTGTTTTTGTGCATCCGGCCGTAGCCGATCCTTCCGCTCCCGCTTCCGATTATAAGCAATACACCGATTTCTTTGAAAAAGTTTACAAGACCTTCCAGGACAATTATTACCTGGCCCCTGACCGTAAGATCTATGATCATTTTATCCAAAAGTTCAACAGCATTATTTATCCGCAGCTCAAGGGCGAGGGGCACAGCCAGGACTATGTGCGCTGGCGCAGCGCCTGGTATCTGGCCAACGCCTTAAGGTCCAAGGACGACAAGTTCACCCAATTTTATCCGCCCAAGCCGGCGGTTAAATTCAAGCGTGAAGCTCTGGGGGAAAAAATCGATCTGGGTATTGAAGGCAAGAAGAATGATATCGGTTTCCTGGTCACCCGCATGGAGCCGCGTTCCGATGCTTATGAGAAAGGTCTGCGGGAAAATGATGTGATCCTGCAGATTGACGGCAACAGTGTCAGGCCCTTAAGCCAGGCCGAGATTGAAAACAAATTAACGCCGCTGAAGAACGCCCACGTCAAACTGACCTATCTTAGCGCTGAGACCCAAATGCAAAAGACCATCGATGCTGTGAGCAAGGAATATTTCAAGCAGACGGTGTTTTTGCATTCCGTACCTGTGGACGGTGTGTTTTGCCTGGAAGTGCCCAAATTCAACCGCATGACCGGCGAAGATATGTACCGTTTCCTGACATTCATCGAGGCGCAGCATCCCAAGGGTCTGGTGCTGGACTTGCGCGGCAATCCGGGCGGTCCGCCATTGGCGGCCCGTGAGATTTCGTCATTCTTTTTGAAAGGCGGCGAGGAGTTTGCGTATTTTCAAAAACGCAACGGGCCCAAGGCTGATTTGGATGTGCCGGATATCGGTCCCCAATACCGGTTCAAGGGCCCCATCGTCATCCTGGTGGATGCCGACACCGGCTCCGCCGCGGAATTGTTCACCGGCATCATGCAGTTCAGGGGGCGTGCGGTTGTCTTGGGGGTCAATACCGCGGGGCAAATCTTGCTTAAGAGCATGTTCCCTATGGGGGATGGTTCCATGCTGGCATTGGTTGTGGCACGGGGTTATTATCCGGACGGCCATGTCTTTGGTTTTGACGGGATAACGCCCAATAAAATCATCATCGATGCCCCTAAGGACGGGTTGATCAATCTGGCAGCAGCATATATTGCCATGCAAACCAGGCAGCAGCATTGAGCTATGGTCTTTATTCTGATTGCCGTTCAAATCTTTTTTGTCCTGATAGCGCTTGTCTTTTTGAAGAGGTGCTGGGACAAGGAAACCCGCGAAGACCCATGAAAACAGCGGATAAAAGAATACTGGCCATTGTTCCGGCCTTTAACGAATGCGGCAATATCGGGCGCACGGTGGCGGAGATCCGCAAACTGGCCGCCGGTGTCGACGTGCTGGTCATCGATGACGGTTCCAGGGACGAAACGGCCCGGGAAGCGGCAGCGGCGGGGGGGATGGTTGTTTCCCTGCCGTTTAATCTGGGGATCGGCGCTGCCGTGCAGACCGGATTCCAGTACGCCAAAAAGTGCGGATACGATATCGCTGTGCAGATCGACGGTGACGGCCAGCATGACCCGTCTTATACGGGCAAGCTCATCGAGCCCTTGTCGCAAGGCACAGCAGACATGACCGTCGGCAGCCGTTTCATGGAGGGTTCCCGCGGCTACAGATCATCTTTTCGCCGCAGGGTGGGGATCAATTTTTTTGTATATTTGATCAATGCTCTGACCGGTGTCAAGGTTTCTGATCCGACATCGGGCTTCCGCGGGTACAACAAAAGGATGATCGAGTTGTTCGCGGATTATTACCCGTATGATTTCCCCGAACCGGAAGCCATCGTGCTGGCCCAGCAGGCCCGCGCGAAAATCGTGGAGCTGCCCGTGGCCATGCGGGCCAGGGAGGCGGGCAGCAGTTCCATCAGGTACTTCAAGACCTTGTATTACATGGTGAAGGTGACGCTGGCGATCGTCCTGCAGATGATCCGCCGCCGGAGGCATAAATGAATATCCACATGGTGGCTCTTCTTGTTTCAGTGGCCGTCTTTTTGTTTGTCATTGACCTGGTGCGGCGCCGTCGGCTGACCTTCAAATACGCCGTGGGCTGGCTGCTGGTTTCCAGCGGCGGTATTTTCTTCGCGGTCTTTTACCGGTTTCTTTTTGCCTGCGCTGCGTGGCTTGGTTTCGAGCTGCCCAGCAATTTCATTTTTTTCACCCTGTTTTGCGTGTTCGTGTTCTTAAGTCTTCTGTTGACGGTGTTTTTGTGCCAGCAAAATATCCGCAACGACCTGATGGCCCAGAAAATTGCGCTGCTGGAATTTGAACTTAAGGAATTGGAAAAGAAATTGAATGTCTGACATGAAGGATGCGCCAGTCGTAAGTGTGATCGTCCCCGCCTACAACGCCTCTGCCACCATCGGCGGGACCCTGCAAGCCATTTTCCAACAGGATTTTCCCAAACCCTTTGAAGTGATCGTGGTGGACGACGGATCTGTCGATGGAACGGAGTATGCCGTCTGTTCATTCCCGTCGGTAAAATACGCGCGCCAGGACAACGCCGGTCCGGCCTCGGCGCGCAACCATGGGGCGCGGCTGGCGCAGGGGGAGTATCTTGCGTTCACGGATTCCGATTGCATCCCGCACCGCGACTGGATCTCATTGTTGGTATCAGGTTTTGACCGTCCGCAGGCGGGTGCGGTGGCCGGCAGTTACGGCATCGCTAATCCCCAAAGCCCGCTGGCCAGATGCATCCACAAGGAAATTGTTTGGCGCCATGCGCATTTAATGCCGGATTTTCCCAACTCTTTCGGCAGTTATAATTTTTGCGTCAGGAAAAAAGTTTTTGAAGCGGTTGGGGGTTTTAATTGCACATACCGGCAGGCCAGCGGGGAAGACAACGACTTGAGCTATAAGATCGCGGGCTCAGGCCTGCGGATTTTCTTTGAACGCCGCGCCCTGGTCGATCACCACCACACCACCGCTGTCGGCAAATATCTCAAAGAGCAGTTCCGGCACGGCTGCTGGCGCTTGGCTTTGTATAAAGACCATCCGCAGATGATGCGCGGGGACGGTTACACCTTTTGGAAAGACATTGTGGAGATGCCGGCGGCGCTGGCCTGCCTGGTCCTTCTGGTTATGAGTCCGGCTGATCCAAAATGCCTTGGAGCTGGCGGGTTGGTGTCATCGGCCTTCTTATTGTTCGAAGAAATTTGGGCCTTGATCATGACCGGAAATTTTTTTGAAGGGATTTCTTTCGGTTTTGTTTGCTGGTGCCGCGCGTTCGCGCGCTTGTTTGGTTTCTCGACGGGAATTTTGCTTTTTGGATACAAACCAAAGGGTAAAATTTTTTAATAATCCCTTGAATCGCCTTTGACCTATGTTAAGATTAAATAAATAAATAAAAAATTTTTTCGGCCAGACAACCCAATATATCTTTTTACCGACGGGAAATCTAATTTAAGGTTTTCTATGCCAAAGGAAACAGCAGAAGAGAAGTTGATGAGGATGATGCAAAAATCATCTTCCGCCGGCGCCAAGTCATCAGCTGCTCCCAAAAAGAAGCTTGGATTTGCTTTCAGCATAACCGCCTTAAATTCATTACTGTTCCTGGGGATCGTGGCCTGCCTCATCGCTTTAGGGCTTGAGATCCGCTCCGGATTTTCCTTGCTAAACCAGCCTGTTGTGTTTCCTTCCGAATCCAGACCAGAATCTTCACTGTCCGAAATTGCATTGCCTTCCGTTCCCAGCGTCGATTATTATCTGCAGCAGGTCAATGAGCGCAATATTTTCAATCCTTATGTGCCCAAGTCCAAACACGCAGCGGCGGCGCAGGGATTGAGCCAGCAGATGTCCAGGTATAAGCTGGTCGGTATCGCCTGGTTGGACCTTCCCGAGACGGCCACGGCTATGCTCGAGGACACGACAAACAACAAAACCTATTTCTTAAAGCAAGGTCAACAATTAGGAGGCGTCACTGTCAAGACCATCTATACGGATAGAGTGGTCTTCAGTCACGAAAATGAGGAGACGACAATCAAGCTATGAGCAAACACATCCCTATCCTTAAAGTTTTTTTCTTTCTGATCGGCCTTGCCGGCTCGATCGCCTGTTTCTCATTGGCGCAGGCCGACACGGATGACGGTGCGGCCCAAGCCATCCAGCCCATCATCATGACCGAGCCCAAGGAGCCGCTGGATGAAAGGCTGCAGCGCAAGATCACGCTTGACGTGCGCGACATGAACATCGTGGACGTCATCAAGTTCCTGGCCCAGAAGGGCGATTTTAACGTGATCATCGCTCCGTCGGTGGAGGGCCGGACCACGGTGCTGCTGCACGATGTGGACATCAAGGACGCTTTGGACATCGTCGTCATGTCCAATAAGCTGGCCTACCACATCGAGGATGATATCGTCAACATCATGACCGCCAGCGAATACGAATCCATGTACGGCAAGCAGTTCAACGACCAGACCGAAGTGGCCATCGTTCACCTGCAGTACGCCAAGCCCAGTTATGTGCTGGCAGCACTCGACAACATGCGCAGCAACAGGGGCAAGATCATCATCGATGAAGACACCGGGTCCGTCGTCCTTATCGACACACCCCAGTCCATCGCGGTGATGAAGAAGGCCATCGCCCAGATCGAAAAGCCGCTCGACACCATGGTTTTTGATTTGAAATACGCCAAGGCCGATGTGGTGGCCGAGAAGCTGCGTAGCCGCATCGACGCCAAGGCGGTGGGTACCATCACCGCGGATGAGCGTTCCAATGAACTTTTGGTGAGGGTCTTCCCGGGCCGCCGTGAAGAAGTTGAAAAAATCATCCGCAGCCTGGATGTGCCAACCAAGGAAGTCTTGATCGAGGCGCGCATCCTGCAGGTTACCTTCAATCCCAACTTTGATGTGGGTACCGATATCACCGCCCCGATCACCAACAACGGACGTCAGGATTTCTCCCTGCAAAGCACGGCGCTGGGCATTATTTCCGGAGAGGCGTCCAGTTCTCCTTCCGGTTCAGGGGCAAGCCTGAACCAGACCTTCGGGTCTGCCGTGGTCGGAAATTTCACCGGCAACCAATTCACCGCGGCCGTCCGCGCCCTGCAATCAGTCAGCGATACCAAGATCCTTTCAACGCCCCAGCTTTTAGTGACTAATAATGAGGAAGCCAAGATCCATATCGGTGACACTGTTCCTTATATTGTGGCCACCACCAATGGTACCGGCCAGAACGCCATCACCTCCGATGACGTGCGTTTCGTCGATGTGGGCATCAAATTAAGCGTGGTGCCGACCATCAATGATGACGGGGTCATCACCATGAAGCTCACGCCGGAGATCTCCTCGGTCGTTAAGAACGTCGCATCTTCCGAGGGCAGCACCATCCCCGAGGTGAACAAGACCGAAGTGGAGACATCGGTCATGGTCAGGGACGGCCAGACGATCGTCCTGGCGGGCTTGCGCGACCAGAACAAGGTGCATACGAGGCAGGGGATTCCGGGGCTTATGGACATTCCTTATTTGGGTTATCTTTTCAGCCGCACCTCCGACACGATGACTAATAAGGAAATCGTCATTTTGATAACGCCCCATATTGTCAAAGGTACGACGGATGATTTCAGCAAGGTCAGGGGCACGATCAAAGGCCCGAAAACATACAACGACAGCATCAAATTAGGCCAGCCTGCCGTCCCGGTACCATTGGCAGGTGCGGAATCCAAATAATCCCAAGGACGGAGATCAACTTATGGGCAAACTATGTGATCAGTTAAACAACCCCAAAATCCGTCGGCTTAGCCGACATGCGCAGTCGCTTTGGATAACCGCGGCCGTCGTCCTCATGTTTGGCTTGGGTTCAGGCGCCTGGCGTGCCTATGCCCAGGACGAGAATATGGCTGCCCCAGAGCCGGCGGCCAGTGCCGACGGCAGCCAAGCCCAACGCGATGAATTGATCAAGGAGATCCGCCGGGTGGAATATCTTAATAAGAAATATACCGATCAAATCAAGGATATCCGTTCCTTATTGGCCGACAAGGACGCCGATTATCAGAAACGCATGCAGGAACTGGAGGACAAACTGGCGGCCCAGCAGACCCAGGAAGCCAAAAACAAGGTGACCCAGGAACAAAGCGAGGCCACGACCCAGGAACTGGAAGCCAAGACCAATGAGATGCTTTCCAAAGGCGGGGACCTTGATCCCGAGGACAAGACCTTCAGGGTCGAACTCGCCAAGGCGCATTACAACATGGGCAATATTTACTTCGAACGTGGTGAATATCAGCGGGCCGTGGTGGAATATTACCAGGCTGTGGACCTGGAGCCCAATGATCCGGATACGCATTACAACCTGGCCTTTGTCAGCGCGGAATATTTAGGGGACCAGGAAACGGCGCTGAAACATTACCAAATGTATCTTTACCTGAAACCGAACGCTTCCGACAAGGCGGCGGTGAAGGAAAAGATCCTTGAGGCCAAGCTCAGTTTGCGCGGCGCCATTGATTCCCCTATTGAGAATCACGACGGTAATTTTAACTTAACCCGTTAGAAACAGCTTTTTATGACCGGATATTTCGGAAAAATACTTTTGGCGTCAATGGTGGGATTAGTGTTGGTTGGACAGGCCCCAAGTTTTGCCAATAATTTGTCGGTGACGAACGTGACTTTAGGTACGCGCGATCCTAATGCCCATACCGTGGTGGTGAACTTCAACGTCAGCTGGCAAAATTCCTGGCGCAATAAGATCAATTATGACGCCGCCTGGCTTACCGTGCGTTTGATCAAGGCGCAGGCAACGCCTCCAGCCGCATCCTTATGCCAAATTACGGCCACGGGCTTGAATCCCGCCGGGACTTCCGTTGGGAATGGCTCCAATTTGCAGATGTATGTGCCGCAGGATGCTATGGGTGCTTTTTTGCAGCCGGCCAATCCTGGTTTTATAGGCAATATCAATACACAAAACGTGCAATTGACGGTCAATTACCAGAATTGCGGCTTCAGTGATACCGATCAGATTTATGCCAGCGTTTTCGGCCTGGAAATGGTCTTTATCCCGCAGGGTTCCTTTTACGCCGGGGATTACAATACCAGCACCGCTTCCTTAAATAGCGGGTCCGCTGACAGCGGGCCCTGGCACATCACCAGTGAAAATCCGCTTCCCGTGACCAACGCCTCTTCAGGCGGTTACCAGTATGTCTCCGGCGGAAACTCAGGCGAATATGCCACCGGATCCAGTTTCACCATTCCCGGCGCCTTCCCTAAAGGATATAACGCGTTTTATGCCATGAAGTATGAGATCAATGAAGGGCAGTGGGTGCAGTTTATCAATTCCCTGCCCGCCTCCGACCGTTTAAGCCGCGATATTTCGGACAACAATCACAAGAATTCCACCAACGTGGTTTATAGAAATACCATCAGCTGTGTAGGAACACCCTTGGTCTGCTCCACTCAAAGGCCTTCCAGAGCCGTGGGATATTTAAGCTGGATGGATGTGGCCGCTTTTTTGGATTGGGATGCGCTGCGTCCCATGACTGAGCTGGAATTTGAAAAGATGGCCCGCGGGCCGCTTCTGCCCAACCCCGGCGAATACATATGGGGTAATCAAAACGCTGCGGCGGCCGCAACAATCAGCGGCACTACCGAAGACGGCACGGAAACCGTCGTTTCACCGGCCAATGCGAATGCCAATTATGGCAACACCACCTTTACCGGCGGAGATTCCGCGCAGGGAACAGGATTTAATCAAGGCCCCTTGCGTAACGGGATTTTTGCAACGAGCGCCAATGCCACGAGGACAAGTTCCGGCGCTTCTTTTTACGGGGTCATGGACCTGGGCGGTAATTTGAAAGAGCGCGTTGTTACGATCGGCAACGCCGCGGGCTTGGGCTTCACCGGGATCGAAGGGGACGGGGTGCTTAATACCACCACCGGTTATGAAGGCAACGCTAATACGGCCGGCTGGCCGGGCATGGATGCGGGCAATGCGGCCAATGGGGTTGACGGTGCCGCAGGTTCCGGTTTTCGCGGCGGTTCTTGGGCGGATGGCGTTAATGATTTAAGGATATCGGACCGCAGTGAGGCGGCCAGGACCGATACAGCGGCATTGAATACCTACGGCGGACGTGGAGTCAGGACTTATGACGGCGTTTAATAGAGCACTTGTTATTTTGATCTTCTTTCTGGCCTTGGGCACAAGCGTTTATGCCAGCAATCTGCAATTAAGCGGCCTGGATGAAGTCAGCGCCAACACGAGCGGCGGCACCATGACCTTTTCCTTTAATTTGTCCCAGGACAACAGCTGGCGCAATCAAACCAATTTTGACGCGGTGTGGGTGTTTATGAAATATTCGACGGACGGCGGGGCCACCTGGAAACATGCCTCCATGGCGGGGACAGGGATCAACCCTTCCGGATTTTCCATCCCGACCGCATCGCAAAACCAGTTTGAAATTTTCGTTCCCTCCGATCAAAAAGGGTTTTTCGTCCAGCGTTCGGCCCAGGCCAGCGGCAGCATTGATCTGAAGGGGGTGCAATTCACCTGGAATTATGCCCTGGATGGCCTTTCAGCAGCCGTGGCCCAGTCCGCCAATACCTTGCACACGATTTACGGCATTGAAATGGTTTACATCCCTCAAGGCGCTTTTTATGCCGGTGACGGAAGCTCGAACAGCTCCACCGAATACGCCTTCACCCAGGGCAGTGCGGTCAACAGTCCATGGTATATCCAGAATGAAAACGCCATTCAAACCACGGGCAATGCCAGCGGCACCTATTATTATCAGAATACCGGGGCCAAGGGCGATGAGTTTGCCAGCGGCGCATCTTTTCTGATCCCGGCTTCCTTCCCTAAAGGATATAACGCCTTCTATGTCATGAAATACGAATTGACCGAAGGCCAGTGGGTGGCTTTCTTCAATACTTTACCCGTGGCGGCCAGGCCTTACCGCGACATCACTTCCTTTAATTCCAGGACAGGAGGCAAGAATTCCGAAGGGGTGGTCAACCGCAACACGATTTCATGGAACTCGGCGATACCGGCTTCTCCAGCGGTTACCTTAAGGCCGGCCCGTCCCGTAAGCTACATTTCATGGCCTGATTTGGCCGCGTATGCCGAATGGGCTGCGCTTCGTCCCATTACCGAATTGGAATTTGAGAAAGCCGCGCGCGGCAAGGACACTCCGGCCACGCCCGGAGAATTTGCCTGGGGCACCACATCCTACACGACACCCGGCGCCGGGGATATTGTTCCCAACGGTGATGAAAATGGTGCGGAAACCTTGAATGACACTGCGAACATTAATGCCAACTCAGTGGCTTGGGTCTCAGGCGACGGCCGCACCGGCGGTATTGCCTCAGGACAGGCAGGGCCGTTACGCGTCGGTATTTTCGCGGCCAGTGTCGCCAACTCCACCAATCCGCGCCTCAGCAGCGGGGCCGGACTTTATGGCAATATGGAACTTTCAGGCAACCTGGCGGAACCGGTGGTGACGGTTGGACGGCCGGAAGGGCTTAATTTCCAGGGCACCAACGGCACCGGCACATTGACGCCGCTTGGATTTGCCACCAATGCCGATTGGCCGGGCATTGATCCAACTCCTGCCAATGGTGTCGACGGCACAGTGGGTATCGGTTACCGCGGCGGGGATTTTCAGTCGCCTAATTCCTCGGTATATGCGACATCTTCAAGATTTTACGCGGCCAAGGACCCTGATTCGCAAGGGTGCATGGAGCGATACGACCCTGCTTGCGGGGTGTTCTACGGTGGTCGTTTAGGGAGAAGCGCTTCATAGGTTAAGGTACATTGATAGGTTTGGAATCATAGATTGCATGTCAAAAGACAACGCGTGTTTAAAAATTGATTTAAGGCCAAAGGCCCTGTTTGGTCAGGCGAAGGGGTTTGTCCTTTTCGCGCTTCTGGCGTTTTTCATGGCCTTTGGTTTCTCTTCCCGAGCGGATGCGCAGTATAGCGGCGGTAATGAATCCGGCGCGGCGGAGTCTTCCATCGGCAGCGACATCTACGACGGCGGTTCGCAGAATAATTCGCCGTATTCCACCTCGCAATCCACCGGCGCCTTGTCCTACGGCACGCCGGCCAAGCTGGTCTTTACGGTCAGTCCTTCGGACACCAACCACTCGCAGCCTTTCTCCAGACAGCCTGTGGTGGCGGTGGAAGATGCCTATGGCAATGTGGTGGCCAATGATAGCACCGACCAGGTGACGGTAGCAATTTTGAGCAATCCCGGCAATGGTGCTCTCATGGGGACCGCCACGGTCACCGTGGTCAACGGTTTGGCCCAGTTCACCGATTTAGGGATTACGGCTGCCGGACAGATGTATTCTCTTCAAGCCACCTCATCGACATCACCCAATCTCACGGCAGCCACTTCTGCAACCTTCACCATTAATCCGGGTACCGGTCCTAATGCTTCTGCGGTATGGGACAACGGTGCCAACGGCGGTAAAGGCGGTTACTACATTTATGTATGGGTGACTTCAGACAATGCCAGGGAGCCTTTCAGCGCCACGGACAATACGGGCTCAGGTGATGAATGCAGTGTTTCTATTTACAATCCTGATGGCACCCAAAACGGCTCAACCCTTGGTTCGGCTTCCTTTACGGCTGACACCACCCACAACTGGTGCGTGTCCAACTCGGTCTGGACCCCGGCTACTTTTAACGGCACCACCTTTGCCAACGGCTTTACAGCGGCCGTGACCGTGACCGGTTCCACGCCTTGCGGGGCAGCTTCTTGTACCAACAACGTGCCCCTGGCCTTAAACGGGAGTGCGGGCATCATCACCCAGGATTCCTACGGTACCGTGATCAACTGGGAAGACATCGGCGTCATCAAGGCCAAGACCGACACCATCAACTGGCAGGATATCGGCGCCATCAAGGCCAAAACCGATACGCTCAACTGGGAGGATGTCGGTGTCTTAAAGACAAATGTGAGCAGCATTTATGATTTTACCCAACAGTCGAACTCCTACGGCATCAACTGGAACAATTTTGCTGTGCAAACCAATGCCGGCGTCAACTGGAGCGATATCGCCAAGCTGTCCGCCAAGGGCATCAACTGGCAGGACATGAGTGTCCTGACCAATGTCGGTATAAATTGGAATGACTTCGGCGTCTTGACCACCAAGGGCATCAACTGGAACGATGTCCAGAAACTTTTCAACACCGGCGTCAATTGGAATGACCTGGCCCTGCTGGCCAAGGCCGGCATTAATTGGTCTGATCTGGCCCTCTCCAGCAAGGTGGGGATCAACTGGTATGATTTCGAAGTCCTGACCAATGCCGGAGTGACTTGGAGTTCTGGCATCAACTGGTATGACCTGGCGGCCTTGAGCAGTGTGGGCGTCAACTGGGATGACCTTACCGTTTTGTCCACCAACAACATCAACTGGTCCGGTTTTAAAGTTTTAAGCGAAGCCGGGATCAATTGGTCCGATTTCGGCCTCCTGAGCAAGGCCGGCATCAACTGGAATGATTTACAAATATTAGGGAAGGCGGGCGTCAATTGGAGTGACTTCGGCGTTTTGAGCAAGACCGGTATCAATTGGAACGATTTTGGGACTTTAAGCAAGGCCGGCATTAATTGGAGCGATTTGAATACGCTCAGCCGCACGGGAATTAACTGGCAGGATTTCGGGGTCTTAAGCAAGACAGGGATCAACTGGAACGATTTTGGGGCTTTAAGCAAGACAGGGATCAACTGGAACGATCTGGCTGTGTTGGGCAAGACGGGCATCAATTGGCAGGATCTTAGCGTCTGGAGCAGGACCGGCATCAATTGGAACGATTTGGGGGTTTTGACCAAGGCCGGTGTTAATTGGGCAGGCTTGAATGCGCTCAGCGATGCCAATGTGAATTGGCAGGCCCTGGTGCTGGTAGGCAACTCAGGAGTCAATTGGGATGATTTCGGCGTGCTGACCAAGGCCGGAGTCAACTGGAATGATCTTCAAACGCTTTCCGATACCGGCATCAATTGGAGCGATTTGGACACGCTGACAAGGACAGGCGTCAACTGGGCCGATCTGGGCAGCTATTTCAACACCTTGTCCGAAGCGGGCATCAATTGGGGCGATTTCGCCGTGATGACCAAGGCCGGCGTGAACTGGCAATATTGGGCCTCGATCTCAACGACCGGCATGAACTGGCAGAACCTTCAGACTCTAAGTTCGGCAGGCGTTAACTGGAACGATTTTGCCGTAATGTCGTCAAAGGGCATTAATTGGAATGATTTTTATACCCTTTCCCACACGGGCATCAACTGGGATGACCTGGGCAGCGACTTTGACACCTTGACCGAAGCAGGGATCAACTGGAGCGACCTGGCGGTGATGAGCAGGATCGGCATGAACTGGGCTGACATGGCGGTGATGAGCAAGACCGGTGTCAACTGGGAAGATTTCGGCATACTGACCAAGCAGGGCATCAATTGGGCCTCGTTCTCGGCCCTCTCCCAGGTCAATTGGGCGGCCTTGGATCTGATCGGTTCCGGATCCATCAACTGGAACGGCCTGTTTATCATGAGCAACTCCGGCGTCAACTGGCAGAATTTCTCGGTTATGTCCAATACCTCGATCAACTGGAACGATATCAATGTTTTAAGCGAGAAGGGGATCAACTGGAATGATTTTGGGGTCTTGAGTAAGGCGGGGGTCAACTGGAGCGCGCTGGGTGTCGCAAGTTCGGTTGGGGTCAATTGGAATGATTTTGCCGTGCTGGGCAAGGCGGGGGTCAATTGGAACGATTTGGGTGTGCTGAGCGAGACAGGCGTCAACTGGAGCGATTTGGGAAGATTAAGCCAGACCGGTATCAATTGGGATGATTTTTACAGGTTGAGCCGTACCGGCATCAACTGGGATGATTTTAACGTCTTGGGACGTAGCGGGGTCAATTGGAACAGCCTGGGTGTCTTGAGCACGGCAGGCATTAATTGGAATGATATGGAAGTCTGGAGCCGTACCGGCATCAACTGGGCGGATTTCAGAGAGCTGAGTTCAACAGGCATCAATTGGTCGGACATCGGCGGCTTCTTCAACACCTTATCGGAATCAGGGATCAATTGGTCCAATCTCGCCACCCTGACCACCACGGGTGTCAACTGGACCGACCTGGGGGTTTTGTCCAAGACAGGAATCAATTGGAACGATTTCGGCGTGTTGTCCAAGGCCGGCATCAACTGGAATGACATCAATGCGGTCAGCCGTACGGGTATTAACTGGGGTGATTTTGATGTATTAAGCAGGACCGGGATCAATTGGAGCAGCCTCGGTCTTATGAGCACGGTCGGCATAAACTGGAATGATCTCAACGTCTGGAGCCATGCAGGGATCAACTGGAATGATTTGAATATTCTGACGACCACCGGCATCAACTGGATGGATTTGGGCAGCTATATCAACACTTTGTCCGAAGCGGGGATCAACTGGAGCGACTTTGCGGTGATGACCAGAACAGGACTTAACTGGCAATATTTAGCCGTCCTTTCCCAGACTGGCGTTAACTGGTCGGATTTAAGTATTTTAAGTGAGGCCAACATTAATTGGAATGATTTAAGCCAGTTGAGCGAGACGGGCATTAACTGGCAGGATTTTGGGGTCCTGGGCAAGGTGGGCATTAATTGGAATGACTTCGGCGTATTGAGTAAAACGGGGATCAATTGGAGCGACCTGGGGGTCTGGAGCAAGGCCGGCATCAATTGGAGTGATTTCAACACCTTGACCCACACCGGCATCAACTGGGCGGATTTGGGAAGTTATATCAACACCTTGTCCGAAGCAGGGATCAACTGGAGCGACTTTGCCGTCATGACAAAGACGGGCATTAACTGGCAATATTGGGCCGCCTTCTCCCAGACCGGTGTCAACTGGCAGGACTTAGGCGTGTTAAGCAAGACGGGCATTAATTGGAGCAGTTTTCAGGTCTTGAGCACGACAGGGATCAATTGGAATGATTTAAACGTTGTCAGCCGTACAGGGATCAATTGGAATGATTTCGGCGTGTTGAGCAAGGCCGGCATCAATTGGAGCGATATCGGCGGCATGACTGAAGCTGGAATCAACTGGAATGATTTCCATATTTTGTCCTCTTCAGGGGTCAACTGGATGGACCTGGGCAGCTATGTCAACACCTTGTCCGGGGCAGGGATCAACTGGAACGATTTTGCGGTGATGACCAAGGTGGGCATGAACTGGAATGACCTTCAAATCCTTAGCACGACTGGTATCAATTGGAACGATTGGCAGGTCTTAAGTAAAACCGGCCTTAACTGGAGCGATTTGGGGACGATGAGCCATACCGGCATCAATTGGAATGATCTTAACGCGATGACCAGGATGGGGCTCAATTGGAGTGATATGTACGTGATGGGCCATATCGGCATCAACTGGTATGATCTCAGCACATTAAGCAAAACAGGCCTAAACTGGAATGATATTTACCTCTTGGGCCGCACGGGCATCAATTGGAATGATTTCAATGTGATAAGTAGAACAGGCATTAATTGGAATGACTGGGGAAGGTTGACCACGATCGGCATCAACTGGAATGATTTGGGAAGATTAAGTACGACCGGCATCAACTGGGATGACATGCAGGTCTTGTCCAGGACGGGCATTAACTGGAATGATTTCGGGGTCTTAAGCAAGGTGGGGGTCAACTGGAATGATTTCGGGGTCTTAAGCAAGGCGGGGATCAACTGGGATGATTTGTCGGTGTGGAGCAGGTCTGGTGTCAACTGGAACGACTTGGCCCTCATGACCAGGACAGGCATTAACTGGCAGGCTTTGATTAATATCGTGGGTTCCAATATCGGCAGTACGGCCGCCATCAACTGGGCTAATTTCGCCGTCATGTCCGATGCCAATATTAATTGGAACAGTCTCGCGGCGATGAGCAATGTGGGTATCAACTGGAATGATTGGGAGGTTTTGAGCGATACTGGCATCAACTGGAATGATTTCGGGGTCTTGAGCAAGACCGGGATCAATTGGAACAGTCTGGGTGTCATGAGCAATGTGGGCGTCAACTGGAATGATTTCGGAGTACTGAGTAAAATCGGAATCAACTGGTCCTCCTTGTCGGTGCTCACCAATTCCAATATTAACTGGACGGCCTTGCAGGTATTTACCCAAGTCGGGGTGAATTGGAATTATTTGGCAGTACTTAGTGCGGCCGGTATCAACTGGGATGATTTCGGAGTGTTCAGTAACTCGGGCATCAACTGGTATGACTTCTCGGTATTAAGCAAGACCGGAATCAATTGGAACGATTTAAGCAGATTAAGTGACACCGGCCTCAACTGGAACGATTTTGAGGTATTGAGCCGTACAGGCATCAACTGGAACGATTGGGGAGTCTTAAGCAAAACTGGGCTTAACTGGAACGACTTCGGGGTGTTGAGCAAAGCCGGGATCAATTGGAGCAATTTCCAACAGTTGAGCGGGCTGGGCGTCAACTGGAATGATATTGCGGTTTTAAGCCAAATAGGGATCAATTGGGATGATTTGAGCGTTCTTACCGGAATGGGGATCAATTGGAATGATTTTCTTGTCCTGACCCGTAAGGGAATCAACTGGGATGACCTGAATGTGTTGACCCGCAATGGCATTAATTGGAATGACCTGAATGTGTTGACCCGCAATGGCATCAATTGGTATGACTTGAATGTGTTGACCCGCAATGGCATCAATTGGTATGACCTGAATGTGTTGACCCGCAACGGTATTAATTGGAATGACTTGAATGTGTTGACCCGCAATGGGATCAATTGGAATGATTTGGACGTTCTCAGCCGCACAGGGATCAACTGGAATGATTTCGGGGTCTTGAGCAAGACCGGGATCAATTGGAACGATTTTGGCGTTCTGACCAGGGAGGGCATCAACTGGAATGATCTGGATGTGATGAGCAGGACCGGCGTCAACTGGGCCAATTTCCAGACCCTGACCAATACAGGAGTCAACTGGTCGGATATCGGCGGCTTCTTTAATACATTGTCCGAAGCTGGGGTCAACTGGACCGATTTGGCGATGATGACAAAGACAGGGTTGAATTGGAATGACCTGGGCGTTTTGACCAAGACCGGTATCAATTGGAATGATTTTGGTGTCTTAAGCAATACGGGGGTCAACTGGGGCGATGTCAATGTCATCAGCCGTACAGGCATCAACTGGAACGATTTCGGGGTGTTGAGCACGACCGGCATCAACTGGAGCGACATCAACGCGATCAGCCGCACGGGGATCAACTGGAATGATTTCGGGGTGTTAAGCAAGGCCGGTGTCAATTGGGATGATTTTTATGTCATCAGCCATACCGGGCTTAACTGGAACGATTTTGATGTCTTGACCAGGGCCGGAATCAACTGGAATGATCTTGACGTGTTGAGCCGTACGGGCGTCAATTGGAATGATATGTATGTGCTTACGCACTTGGGTGTCAATTGGAATAATTTCAGTTCAATGAGCAATGTGGGCATCAACTGGAATGATTTTGCTGTATGGAGCAAGGCGGGGATCAACTGGAACGACTTCCAGATTTTGTCCACGACCGGGGTCAACTGGATGGATTTGGGCAGCTACATCAACACGTTGTCTGAGGCGGGGATCAACTGGAGCGACTTTGCGGTGATGACGAAGATGGGGATCAACTGGGGCGATGTAGCAGTGTTGAGCGGGACAGGCATCAACTGGCATGATTTCGGTGTGTTGAGTACGACAGGCGTCAACTGGAGCGACATCAATGCGATCAGCCGGACGGGGATCAATTGGAATGACTTCGGGGTATTGAGCACCACCGGGATCAACTGGCATGATTTCGGGGTTCTCACGCAAACAGGCATTAACTGGAGTGACATCAACGTTATCGGCCGCATTGGTATCAATTGGAATGACTTTGGGGTCCTGAGCCGCACAGGGATCAATTGGTATGACTTAAACGTGTTAAGCCGTAATGGGATCAATTGGAATGATTTGAATGTGCTGACCCGAAACGGGATCAACTGGAGCGATGTCGATGTTTTGAGCCGCACTGGGATCAACTGGTATGACTTGGGCGTTTTAAGCCGTACGGGCATTAATTGGAATGACTTGGGAGTCTTGAGCCAGACCGGAATTAATTGGGGTGATTTGAACGTCTTGAGCCGTACGGGCATCAACTGGAATGACCTGAATGTTTTGAGCCGCACTGGGATCAACTGGTATGACCTGGATGTTTTAAGCCGCAATGGCATCAATTGGGACGATTTCGGAGTTTTGAGCAAGACCGGCATTAATTGGAATGATATTAATCTTATCAGCCGGACCGGTATTAACTGGAATGATTTCGGGGTCTTAAGCAATGTCGGCATGAACTGGAATAATTTGGAAGTTTTAAGCAGGACGGGCATTAATTGGAACGATATCAATGTTGTCAGCAGAACAGGCATTAACTGGAATGATTTCGGTGTCTTAAGTAACGCCGGCATCAACTGGGGTGATTTTGATGTATTAAGCCGCACAGGCGTTAACTGGAATGACCTGGATGTGCTGACACGTAATGGGATCAATTGGAATGACCTGGGAATCTTCAGCCGTACAGGCATCAACTGGAACGACCTGAACGTGTTGAGCCGTAACGGCATTAATTGGTATGACTTAAACGTGTTGACCCGTAACGGCATCAACTGGAATGACCTCTACGTCTTGGGCCACATCGGCATTAATTGGAATGACCTCCAGGTCTTAAGCAACAACGGCATCAACTGGAACGATTTTGGCGTCTTGAGCCGGACAGGAATTAACTGGAATGACTTGAATGCGATCAGCCGCATCGGCATCAACTGGCACGATTTGAATGTGTTGACCAATAGCGGTATCAACTGGAATGACCTGAACGTGCTGACGCGTAACGGCATCAATTGGAGTGATCTGTACGTGATCGGTCATACCGGCATCAACTGGAGTGATCTGAACGTGTTGAGCCGTACAGGCCTCAATTGGTATGACTTAAGCGTCTTGGGCACCACGGGTATTAACTGGTACGACCTCAGTGTCTTAAGCTCAACAGGGATCAACTGGAATGATTTGAATGTGCTTGGCCGCACCGGCATCAACTGGGGCGACATCAACGTGATCAGCCGTACGGGGATCAACTGGAACGACTTCGGCGTCTTAAGCAGAACCGGCATTAATTGGGGCGATCTGGATGTGCTTAGCCGCAACGGGATCAACTGGAACGATGTACAGATCCTGTCCACGGTCGGGGTTAACTGGTATGACCTCAATGCGTTGACCCGCAACGGGATCAACTGGAACGATTTGGGCATCTTGAGCCGCAATGGCATCAACTGGAATGACTTGAACGTCTTGAGCCGCAATGGCATCAACTGGGATGACTTTGGCGTGTTAAGCAAGGCCGGAATCAATTGGTATGATCTCAATGCGCTTAGCCGTACCGGGCTTAATTGGAATGACTTGAACGTGCTTTCGCGTACAGGCGTCAACTGGACGAGTTTTGGTTTGATGAGCAATGTGGGGGTCAACTGGAACGATATCGCCACTTGGAGCAAGGCGGGGATCAACTGGAATGATTTCCAAATTTTGTCGACGACCGGCATCAACTGGATGGATCTGGGCAGTTACATCAACACCTTGTCGGAGGCCGGCATCAACTGGAGCGACTTTGCCGTGATGACGAAGATGGGGATCAACTGGGGCGATATGGCGGCATTGACCAAAACCGGCGTCAATTGGAATGATTTGGGGGTGTTGAGCGCCACCGGCGTCAATTGGAGTGATATCAACGCGATCAGCCGTACCGGGATCAATTGGAACGATTTCGGAGTATTGACGAAGGCCGGCATCAACTGGGGTGATCTCGACGTGTTGAGCCGGACGGGGATCAACTGGAATGATCTCAATCTGATCAGCCGCACAGGGATCAACTGGAATGACCTGAATGTGTTGACCAATAACGGCATTAATTGGGGTGATATCAACGCCATCAGCCGTACAGGCATCAACTGGAATGACCTGCAGGTCTTGAGCAATAACGGCATCAATTGGAATGACCTTCGGGTCTTAAGCCGTATCGGTATCAACTGGAATGACTTGAACGTATTGAGCCGTAACGGCATTAATTGGTATGACCTCAATGTGTTGACCCGCAACGGTATCAACTGGAATGATTTGTATGTCATCGGCCATACCGGCATCAACTGGGGCGATATCGACGTCATCAGCCGCACGGGGATCAACTGGAGTGACTTCGGGGTATTAAGCAACACCGGCATTAACTGGGGCGATTTGAATGTGCTCAGCCGCAACGGGATCAACTGGTATGACCTGAATGTGTTGACCCGTAACGGCATCAACTGGGGCGACATCGACGCGATCAGCCGCACAGGCATTAATTGGAATGATCTGAACGTTTTGAGCCGTACCGGCGTCAACTGGGGTGATATTAATGTCATCAGCCGCACGGGCATCAATTGGAATGACCTTGGGATTTTAAGCCGCACAGGGATCAACTGGAGCGATTTTAATGTCATCAGCCGTACCGGGCTTAATTGGAATGACTTGAACGTGCTTTCGCGTACGGGCGTCAACTGGACGAGTTTTGGTTTGATGAGCAATGTGGGCATCAACTGGAATGACCTGACCGTATGGAGCAAGGCCGGGATCAACTGGAGCGACTTCCAGATCCTGTCGACGACCGGCATCAACTGGATGGACCTGGGCAGCTACATCAACACCTTGTCGGAAGCCGGGATCAATTGGAGCGACTTTGCCGTGATGACGAAGATGGGGATCAACTGGGGCGACATGGCGGCGCTGACCAAGACAGGCGTCAACTGGAGCGATTTGGGGGTGTTGAGCGCCACCGGCATCAACTGGGGCGATTTGAACGTGCTCTCCCGTACAGGGATCAATTGGAATGATATTAATGTCATCGGCAGGACGGGGATCAACTGGAGCGATTTCGGGGTCTTGAGCAAGACCGGCATCAACTGGCACGATTTAAGCGTCATGAGCACTACGGCCATCAACTGGAATGATCTGGATGTGCTTTCGCGCACCGGCATCAATTGGAACGACTTTAAGACTTTGTCCTCGACCGGCATCAACTGGATGGATCTGGGCAGCTACATCAACACCTTGTCGGAAGCCGGGATCAACTGGAGCGACTTTGCGGTGATGACCAAGACGGGCATCAACTGGCAGGATATGTCCGTATTCACCAAGACCGGGATCAATTGGAGTGATTGGGGGAGATTCAGCAATACTGGTATTAACTGGAATGACCTTGGGGTTTTGAGCAAAACAGGCATCAATTGGGGCGATATCAATGTCATCAGCCGTACGGGCATCAACTGGAATGACCTTGGGATTTTAAGCCGTACGGGGATCAACTGGAGTGATTTGAATGTCCTGTCGCGCACAGGGCTTAACTGGAATGACCTTTACGTTCTGGGCCATACGGGCATCAACTGGAATGATCTGGGCGTCTTGACTAATGCCGGCATTAACTGGGACGATTGGTCCTTGTTAGGTACCACCGGCATCAACTGGTACGATCTTAACGTGCTGACCCGTAACGGCATCAACTGGTATGACATGAATGTGCTTTCCCGTAACGGCATCAACTGGAATGACCTCAATGTTATAAGCCGCACGGGCATTAACTGGAACGATATCAATGTCATGGGCCGCACCGGCATCAACTGGAATGATTTCGGGGTCTTAAGCAAGGTTGGCGTCAATTGGCATGATTTAAGCGTCATGAGCACTACGGCCATCAACTGGAACGGATTGGCCTTGCTGACTGACTCCAACGTCAATTGGAACGCCCTGGAGCAGTTCACCGAAGCCGGCGTCAACTGGAACTACCTGGCCATCCTGACCTCTTCCGGCGTCAACTGGTCGGATTTGGCCGTGTTCACCAGCAGCACGGTCAACTGGTCTGACCTGGCGGTGTTGAGCACCACCGGCGTCAACTGGTACGATATGAACCGCTTGACCCGTACGGGCATCAATTGGAACGATTTTGGTGTCTTAAGCAAGAGCGGCATCAACTGGAATGATTTTGCGGTCTGGGGCAGGACAGGCATCAACTGGAACGATTTCGGGGTTTTGAGCAAGACCGGCATCAATTGGAACGACCTGGGTGTATTGGCCGGCACCGGCATCAATTGGAGTGACATCAACGCCATCAGCCGCACGGGCATCAACTGGAATGACTGGGGCGTGTTGAGCAAGACCGGGATCAATTGGTATGACATGAACGTGCTTTCCCGCAACGGCGTCAACTGGAATGATTTTGCCGTGTTGAGCAAGACCGGCATCAACTGGAATGATTTTGGTGTCATCAGTGAGACCGGCATCAACTGGAGCGATCTGGGTGTCTTGAGCAGGACCGGTATCAACTGGAACGATTTCGGTGTTTTGAGCAGAACAGGCATCAACTGGAATGATTTCGGTATCTTAAGCCGTACCGGCATCAACTGGAATGATATTTACGTGGCCAGCCACACCGGCATCAACTGGAATGATTTTGCGATCCTCTCCAACAACGGCATCAATTGGTATGACCTCAACGTGCTGTCCCGCAACGGCATCAACTGGAGTGATATATACGTGACCAGCCGCACCGGCATTAACTGGAATGATTTTGCTGTCCTCTCCAGGAATGGCATCAACTGGTATGACATAAACGTGCTGTCGCGTAACGGGATCAACTGGAGTGATCTCAACGAGCTCAGCCGTACCGGCGTCAACTGGCTGGATTTTGAATCATTGACGACTACCGGCATCAACTGGTCTGACATCGGCAGCTTCTTTAATACCTTGTCCGAATCCGGTATCAACTGGAGTGACCTGGCGGTGATGACCA